>DASYDT010000057.1:0-23701 GCA_036499425.1 Candidatus Udaeobacter sp.
TTTTTCATCACTCTGTCGATAACCGTGCCGACCGTTGCCCGATCGAAAAGACGGTAGCCGATTAACAACAGACCGTGGTAGGCGCCCCAGGCTACAAATGTCCAATTAGCTCCATGCCATAGCCCTATGAGTACCATCACAACCAGCATGTTGCGGTACAACACGAAGCGGCCTTTTCTTCCCCGGCTAAATGGCATAAACAAATAATCCCGAACCCATGTGGAAAGTGTGATGTGCCATCGCTGCCAGAGGTCGGGTGGATTCCTGGACAAAAATGGCCGGGCAAAATTAAGCGGGAACTCAAAGCCCAGTAGCTTGGCGCAACCGCGAGCGATGTCGGTATAACCAGAGAAATCGAAAAACACCTGCATAAAGAAGGCAAGACAACCCGACCACGCAGCCAGCCAGCCCGGGTGCGCGGCCGGATCCTTGAAGTAGGAGTCGGCGACCACAGCGAAGCGATCGGCAAACACCATCTTTTTCAAAAGACCCGACAGGACAAGAATGATTCCGCTTTGAATCACAATTGCCGCCGGGCGCCGCCATGTCCAGATTTGAGAGATAAATTGCCGGGCACGAATGATTGGACCTGCAATAAGATGCGGAAAAAACGCAATGAAGAGCGCGTAATCGATCGGGTTTCTGACCGCCTTCATTTTTCCCCAATAGACATCGAAGGTGTAAGAAAGGCTGGCGAACGTGTAGAAGCTGACTCCGACAGGGAGAACAACTTGCAATACAACCGATGACTTGGAGATGTGCAGCAAAGCGGCTAATGAGCCGGCAAAGAAGTCGTAATACTTGAAGAAGCCTAGAATCCCGAGATTAACTACGAAACTAATCGTAAGTAAAAGCTTTTTGCGCGGACCACCTGTGATCTCCAGCCAAATTCCCAGGAAGTAGTCAACTATGGTGGAGGTCACGATGAGCACGATAAATCGTGGATCCCACCACATGTAAAACACGTAGCTCGCACATAGAAGCAGCACTTTCCCCACGCGAAATGGCATGCTGTAAAACAGCACAGCCACAATCAAAAAGAAGATCCAGTACTGAAAGCTATTGAATAACATCAGGGATAGTTAGGTTAGAAGCTAGTTCGCCACATCCGTCCGCCCAGTCGGTTCGCAGTTAGTTGAGACCCGGAATTGAAGTCCTGTTTCGAATCAGCTGACCGAAGATGGTCGACCAGCTCGGACACGAGTGTTTCTGTGAATCGTTGCCGGCCTTTCGAGTTCAGATGGAATGCGTCGAAGAAATACTCGGGTCTCTCAAGAAAATCGAACGTTTGTTCTGGTAGGGAAAAAGCCGTTCTTTGGATTACGCTGTTCGGAAGGATAGAATGATTTGCCTTGGAGAACCCGGGAAGCTCTACAAACGGGCCTCGAGGCACGGGCGTGAACACAATTGCGGTGGAACTATTCGAATAACGACTCAGGATCCGTGGAATCCATTCACGTTGCAGCTTGAGGGAGTATTCAGTGTCCGTTTGCGACGGCTGTAGCAGGCTCTTACGAACGGCTTGTCTTTGCGCTTCAGTTAATTTTGGCGCGAACGTTACCTGTCCTGTCGCTGGATCGTAAGAGGTGCCCACAAGATCGTAGTCCCTGCCTTTATACACGTCGCGGGAGCGTATTCTCTCAGCTCCTTGTTGAACGCTTCTTAGACGCGTAATGGGATGTTCGAGAAGATCAGTAACATCGCTTTGGTATGCTGAACCTCGCAATATGCACGCGGTAAATGCTCTGAACCGACCAGACCATCGCTGAAAAGCCGAGGCGAAACTAAAGCAGTCTCCATAACGCAAAAGTGGAGCAGCCATGGAAATTCGTAGAAGATCGGCCGTGCTTGGCTCATAGCCAATCCCATAAGGAACTACAATTGCCGAATAGCGTCGCGTGGTCGGATCGACGTCCCGAAGCATGTAGTACCAACTGCTGACAGTTGAGGCTGGTTCGGTCAGATTTACAAACTTGATTCCTGCGGCCGAACCAAGCTCGTTAGCCACCATGGTAGAGAATCCTTCCGCCATTCTCGAATCGCCAAGAACCAACACCTCCTTGAGGCCTGACGCAGAACGCTGTTTTTCGCCTCGGGTAAGCACCTCCAATCGTCCAGCGTAGGAATCGGGAGCCAGGATCGAGACGTACAATCCACTGTGAAAAATCATGCCATCGACACAAACGAATGCGGTTAAACCTAACAGAAGGTTCCGTGTAACATGCAGTGCGCGATCCGACCTCGTAGGCTCGGTCGGAAAGCTCGTGCGCAACTTTCCTGTCGAGCTCAGGTAAACTGCGACGTATACAATTACAAAAAGCACCAAGACTAGCAGCCAACGGGCTTTGCCTCGCCAGAAGGTGGTTTGCCGAACGGCCGCCGTTTTGACGCTTCCGGTAACGGTCACCGTGGCCAGTAAGGTCCGCCTGTCGTTGTCACTGAAAAGCTCAAACACATATCTAGCTGCTTGAATCCACGGAACCAGTTGGCTTCCTTTTGTGCCCGAAGCAAAGAGAACGGGTTTTTGGCCAGTCTCTGTTACGAAGACAAAACCCATCGAACCGTTCCCGGTGTCCCAGTGAATCTCAGTGCTGCCACGCCCCTCCGTGACCGCGACCTGTTCGGGCTTTGCTGTGATGACCGGAATATCTGAGGTCTGATTTGACTCGGTGTCGGGGGCAGTTTGCGCGGCTAATTGCCCGATACTCGCCGCCCCCAAGAAGGCTGCCATCACAGCAGCGCGCACGAATAACCGGCCTCTGGCGATCGGCCAGCATGTGCCCGGTCCAAGGACGGATCCTGGTGAAAAATTGTTTTTTACCATTGAGCGAACGGCCATCTATGAAGTCATAATGGTGTCGGACGCCAAAATAAATGGCGTTTCACAGAAACGCCCTACAAATTTACTAATCTGAAATCCGAAATCCGAAATCCGAAATCCGAAATCGTCAGTCCCCTCACCTTCGAGCCAATCTTCATGGAGCGAATTTGGGGTGGTCGATGGCTTGAATCGAGATTTGGAAAAAAAATCCCGCCGAATACGCGAATTGGTGAGTCGTGGGAAATCGTTGACCGTCCCGAAGCACAAAGTGTCGTCGCGCGTGGGCCGCTTAAAGGCAAGAGTCTGCATGAACTGTGGACCGAGGATCGTTCATCGATTTTCGGCGAGGTTCCCGACGCTCCGCGATTTCCCTTGCTCATCAAACTTCTCGATGCACACGAGAAGCTTTCGCTGCAAGTGCATCCTCCCGAACAATTCGCCGGAAAACTGGGCGGCGAACCAAAAACTGAATTTTGGTACGTTGCCGACGCCGATCCAGGCGCCGAACTTTTGCTCGGCTTTCGCAAACCGATTACGCGGGATCAATTCGAAAGCACACTGCGTGAGGGAACAGCTGGCAATTACAGTCACAAAATCATCGTGAAGCCAGGCGACGCCGCATTTCTTCCGGCTGGGCGTCTTCACGCGGTGGGTGCAGGCAATCTCTTGATTGAGATCCAACAGAATAGCGACACCACTTATCGCGTGTTCGATTGGAACCGGGTGGATGACAGAGGCAAACCGCGACCGTTACACGCCGAGCAAGCGCTGCAATCCATCGACTTCAACGATATCGCTCCGAAGTTGATCGAACCGAAAGGCGAACTACTCGTCCGCCACGAGTTGTTCGAAGTTCAAAAATGGAATCTTGACCGGCCGCGCGCGGTCGCGCCATTTGGGCAATTCGCAATCATTTGCTGTCTAAGCGGAAAGCTTAGCTGCGCCAATGTCGATCTCGGCCCGGGACAATTTTTTCTGGTCCCGGCTCAGTTGCAGGACCGGCAACTGAAATCTCTCCACGCGCAAACAAGCCTATTGCGGGTGATGATTCCAGTCGTGTAGGAAACGCTCTCCGAGCGCCGAACATTTTGGTTGATCGGCGGTCAGAGACACCGCTACAGCTATGCTAAAATCCAAATCCGCCGGACCACTTCACGATTTTTCACCGGCATTATGTTCGTCTTTTGTGGCGCGCTCTCTTCCCGCAGGGTCGAAGCAATGAAAGTGCCCGCTCCGCACAACGAAAGGCAGAGCAAAACGATCGCGATCTTTGTCAGTAAACTCATGGGTCAATTCCAAGCTTTATCGGCCGTTTTTCAGTCAGCAGCCTGCCCCAAGCGGCACAGGTAAGTAAAGCTATAAATGCCCGAGCTGTGTCCATCCGCCCAGCGCGGCTGCACCGCGTAACCGCCTACCGAATCAAAGCCGACAAGCTGAAAACTTTTATCGGTATAATTGACGTGTGGCCGCGAGACGTGGCCCAGCGCATCCGGTTCGCCACCGCACGCCGCACACGGGCACGCGCGACGCAACATTTCGAGTTTCACAAACGATTCGGTGCCGTCGTTCCAGGCAATCGCGAGCTCGTCTCCGATTTGTTGAATGTTGATAGGTTCCAAACGCATGATGTCTTATTCACGTTTTGGCCGCGTCCGTTCGCCAAAGATCGCCGTGCCGACGCGCAACAGTGTTGCACCTTCCTCTACGGCAATTGGAAAATCCTGCGTCATGCCCATCGAAAGCTGCGGAAGATCGACATGAAATTCCTTTTGCAGGCGATCGCGCAGCTCGCGTAGCTGGGCAAAATATCTGCGCGATGCTTCTGCTTTATCCGCCTGCGGCGGGATGGTCATTAGCCCCAAGATCGACAATCGTTGCAGCGCGAGCAGCTCTTCCATTTGTTCGCGCAACTTATCGGGCGAAAACCCGAACTTACTCCCCTCGCCTGCCACATTTATCTCCAGCAAAACGCGCAGATGCATTCCTTCATCTGCCGCGATCCGGTTCATCTCTTGCGCCAATGCAAGAGAATCAACACCGTGAAAAAGTTCAAACAGTGGAAGCGCGTGGCGAATTTTGTTCTTTTGCAAATGACCGACGAAATGCCAATGCAAGTTCGACGGAAGTTCCGGAATCTTAACGCGCGCTTCCTGCACGCGACTTTCACCGAACAACGTCTGCCCAGCTTCAATCGCCTCACGCACTTTCTCGGCCGGATGCGTTTTCGTGATCGCGACTAACTCGATCTCATCGATAGCGCGGCCAGCTTTCGCTGCGGCGTGCGCGATCTGTTTGCGCACGCGTTCGAGGTTTTCCGCGATCGAGAGCATGCGGAACTGTAGGGCAGGTGCTTCGCCTGCCAATTCAAAATCAAGGAGAGGCGATTTTCAATTCGTCCTGATGGATTTGGGCGAATAGAGACCGCCGTTCCTTCGCCGCTAAGAGTAGCGGCTGATCAAGTGCCTTAAGGATTGTCAAGCACAGGCACACTTATGGATACTCTCGACATGAACATTACAAGAAACATCGGCATGCTTCTGCTCGCGATTTATCTTATTGCGGTAGGAATCCTCACTCTCACCGGACTTGGCATTGGCATTATCACTGGCGTGTTGGCTCTACTCGCAGGAATTTTTATCCTGATTGGCCGCTAGCCTTAGAGCATCACCCGAGCAATTCCATCATTTGCCTGGCGAGCTTGGGACCGATCCCGCTCTCCTCATGCTTGAAATAAACAAACGCATCTTTCCACACTGCTTCTTGTTCGCGGACGAAATCGGTCCAGCGTTTTACGTCCGTGTCCGTGTAATCTTCACGGCGAAGGCGGAGGTAACCGTAGTCGGCGGTAATTTTCTTCGGCGTGCTCAACGCATCGGTGTCGGCGACGCAAAGCGAGATGTTGCGACACTGGAGCAGGCTGAAAATTTCGTCGTCGAACCATGATTCGTGGCGAAACTCGAACGCGGCGCGCATGTCCGGCAGTTCACGAAGAAATGAATTCAACACATCGGCATCTTTTTTGAAAGTCGGCGGCAATTGAAACAACACAGGACCGAGTCGCTCGTCGAGGGCACCTGCAACTTTCAAAAAGTATTCCACCGTATCCGCGCAATCGCGCAACTTCGACCAGTGCGTGATTTTCTGCGGGGCTTTCAGCGCGAACCGGAATTTCTCCGGCGTTTGTGCTTTCCAGTTGTCGATCGTTTTCGGCGCGGGAATGCGGTGAAACGTGTAATTGATCTCAGTGGTCGAGAATCGCTCCGCGTAAAACGGGAGCATTTTCACCGCGGGCAAATCCTCGGGATAAAAATTTCCTTTCCATTCCGCGTATTGAAAACCCGAGGTGCCGATCCAGAATTTCACGAACATCAGAATAATCGCGGACAGCACGCATGTCGCAGATGATATTTTGTAGGGCAACCGCATCGATTGCTCAAGTTGGCAGGCGGAGCGCCTGCCCTACAATAGGCGCAAATTCAAACGTCCGGCGTGCGGGCCGAATCCGAATCCAATATGGCGGTAAGCTCTCTCGCCCGGCTCAAAATTAACCGGAAGAGGGAGCTTTATTGCCATCGGAATTAAGAAACAAGAAAGGGGAAATCATGAAGAAATTACTTCTGAGTATAGCCTTGGCATGTGTGACGCCGTTTGCGTGGGGACAAGTTTCTCAAACTACCACAACAACGACGACAACTGATGCCAATGGAACAATAACGGAGTACACGCCAGGTAGCGCGATCGTTCTCAAGGAAACTAGCGGTCCGGTGCGCTATCGCTTCGGCAGGCACGTCACATACGTGAGCCGAAGCGGCAAACCGTTGGACGAGGCCATCGTGAAAGAAAAGGTCAAAGTAGGGGTTCCCGTCCGCGTTCATTACACCGGCACAGCTCCTGACATGACGGTTGATCGCGTGATCCTCGATGAGGATTAAGATCTAGTCTCGTTTGTCTCCATCGCGCCTTACTGCTCTGCCTCAAACGGCGGAGCAGTGAAGGCGCGTTTGTTTTCGGGAAATGTCCGCATTGCAATCAAACAACCGCGAGGTGACCAAAGCTCTCGTCATTTTTCGAACAACTGCTCAATTCTTCGTCAACAATCACACCACGTGAAGATTCTGTTTCGTTTTGCAATAATTGTTGCCTTGATATCGAGTGGCATTCTCCCAGCGGCAGCGCGAAAAAAGCCACGCACGCAAGCTCCGAATAAGGCGAAAATTGAAGCAGCCACTCGTCTGCAGATTTTTCTTGATCGAGCAAACTTCAGTCCCGGTAAGCTTGATGGAACTTATAACGAGTTCACCTGGAAAGCGCTGGCGCTCTATCGGAAATCGCGTGGCGAACAACCACAAGTGCTTCCACCACAAGGGAAGATTAAATCGGATGTCGCACCCGACGTTACTGGCCTTGATCTCGACAGCGTAGGCCCTGTGTTCGTTCCGTACACCGTTACGGATGCCGATCTGGCCAGCATCGGTCCATTGCCGAGCAGCGTTGCCGCGCAGGCCAAACTGAAATTCCTTCCTTATCGCGATGCGGCCGACGCCATCGCCGAAAAATTCCACAGCGACGTTCATTTCCTGGAGCGACTTAACCCAGGCAAAATGAAAACGATCAAAGCTGGGGATCAACTCAAAGTTCCAAATGTCGAACCATTTGAGCTCGGTGCAGTAAAGGAGATCAAGCCTGGCAGCGAGCTTAACGCGCAGCCTGCGAACGACGTCGAATATCAGCCCGAAGGGCAAAGCGAAAGCGACGACAAGAACAACGGGCCGAAGAAAGAGGAAGCAGCATCAACGCCGATCGTCATTAAGGTCGATACCAAAATCAACATGCTCGGGGTATTTCAAGGCGATAAGCTGATCGCTGCTTACCCAGTCACGATCGGCTCCGCGCATACGGCGTCGCCTGTTGGCGAATGGAAAGTGAGCCGCATCACGAAGATGCCCACTTTCCGTTACGACAAGGAAATGCTCCAACATGGGACGCGGAGCGGCAATTTTCATTTGCTTCCGCCCGGGCCTCGTAATCCCGTGGGCGTGATGTGGATCGCGCTCAACAAAAAGGGCATCGGAATCCACGGCACGAATGATCCCGATTCAATTGGCCGTGCTGCAAGCCACGGCTGCATTCGTCTGGCCAATTGGGACGTCGTTCGTCTCGCGACAAAAATAAAACCAGGCGACAACGTCTCTATTCATTAAAGTTTAGGGGATGAACGAAACGCTCAGCGCGCGTGCACTAAATATTCTGCACGACTGGGTCCAATCCGAGAGCCTACGAAAACATTGCTACGCGGTGGCAGATTCGATGAAGCATTTCGCGCAATTGCGCGGTGAAGACGCCGATCTTTGGGAGGCAGTCGGTTTATTGCACGACATGGATTATGAGCGTCATCCTAATCTGCCTGTAGCCGGGGGCGGTGACCCCGGCAGTTCGGAGCAGCCACAACCCAGGGAGCCGGGATCATCGCTCCCGGCTACAGCAGGCCATCCGTTCGTGGGCGTAGCATGGTTACGCGCGCACGGTTGGAGCGAAGAAATTTGCCGCGCGATCCTGTCGCACGCCGATTATTCAGGCATCTCGCGCGAGACCTCTCTCGAGAAAACTCTCTACGCGGTCGATGAACTAAGCAGCTTTGTCGTCGCGGTCGCGCTGGTTCGGCCAACAAAAAGTATTCACGAGGTCGATGTTCGAGCGGTGAAAAAAAAAATGAAAGACAAGGCCTTCGCTCGCGC
Organism: Candidatus Udaeobacter sp.; assembly: GCA_036499425.1. Classification (GTDB taxonomy): domain Bacteria; phylum Verrucomicrobiota; class Verrucomicrobiia; order Chthoniobacterales; family UBA10450; genus Udaeobacter. The sequence continues at coordinate 8,557 of DASYDT010000057.1, forward strand.
CGTAAATCGTGACGACATCGTCCGCGCCGCGGAAGCGCTCGGCATGCCGCTCGACGATGTAATTACAAACGTAATCGCTGCGCTAAAGGCAGACGCATTACGGCTTGGCTTGACTGGCACTGGATGCTAGTAATGCCCTCATGCGCTTAACCTCGCGCACGGGCGTCCTTTTCGCGGCGATAATTCTACTGTTAGACCTCGGTATCGGCCACGGCGCGATCACACTCGATGCCCTTGGCAATTATCTAACGAAGAATGGATACGGTGGAGCGCAACTGGTTCAGCTCGGAAATTTTTTTCATTTGCCCATTCAGTCCAGCGGCAAGCCGGCCAATCTTGTTGTCGATACCGGCTCGCCAAGCACGTTGATCTTTCGATCGAGTCTAAAGGGGCTGAATCTAAATGAATCAACGACAGCCGAGCTTGTTCACGGAGCGTTCGGGCGAGGCCGCGATGTTTACGGCCTGACAACGATCAAAACGCTATCCGCCGGCAATTGCACGTTGACCAATGTGCCAGTAGCGGTGGCGTCGGGTAGTGCCGATACCGCGTTCAGCCGCGCACATTCAAATGGCCTGCTTGGGCTGCGTGAGTTGATCAGATTTGGCGGCGTTCTCGATCTGCGAAATCATTTGGTCTATCTGCGACCGTCGCGGCCAGGCAACAGCGTCGGCCCCGGAATCAAATCAATCCTCTCGGGGCAAGGTTACACGGCCGTGCCGCTTCTGCTTAAAGGTCATCACGTCCTTGTTAGCGGCGCATTGAACGGCTTTCCATGTTATTTCATCGTCGATACTGGCGGCTACGTGACCACGTTGGATGTCGATTTTGCCGCACGCACAAAGTTGAAAGTTGCGACAACGCGGCTCGTCGCCCAAGGTCTCAGCGGTTCGAGCTCAGTGGGAATCACGACGTTTCCTTCGCTACGGATCGGCAATTACGAAATCCAAAATGGAAGCGCATCAGTGGTTCGCTTTAATCCGGAAATATTGGGGTCGCATTCTCTCGTCGCTGGAATAATCGGCGTCGAGTACCTGTCGATAAATCGCGCTATCTTCGATTTTGTCAGCGGCACGATGTATTTGCGTCCGCGTTGAATCGCTCAATCCATTTTTTCAGCAATAATTTCGAGCACCAGCGGCGTCAGCATAAATGAGTTGCGATTCCTTTCCGCGCTCGCCAGATCGGCGCGAACTTTGTCGGCGAAGTTCTGATCGATTCGTCCCATCTCGATAAGCCGTGGAAGATAAATTTCAATGAATGTGGTCGGCCACTGCCACATGTAATCGTTCGGCCGCAGGCAAAAGGCGTGTGGCCGAGTTGAGCGAATCACAAAACCGTTGTCCGCAAGTAGCCCCGGCAGACTCGCTGCGCCGTCGGGTTCGCCACCGGATTCGCGCCAGGTCGCTATCACATGTTCGCGGAAACGCTCCTGCATCGGCAGCCGCGGAAAAAAGCGCCAGGTCTCGTAATGGCCATACTCGTGGAAGATGGACAAGCTTCCCTTTGGCATGACGCGGCCAAGTTTTCGAATGAGCAATGGAGGATCGTCAACGAACGACATCACCCAGCGGCACCAGGCGAAATCGTAATCGCCTGCGGGCAAATCGTCAGTCGTCAAATCCAGCTCGTGAATTTTCACATTCGTGAGCGAGCGCGCGCGGCACGTTGCTTCCATGGCGCGAATGAAGTTCTGCGAACGTTCGAGCGCGACGACTTCACCTGTCGGTCCGACAATCTCGGCAAGATCGACAGTCGCATAGCCAGGGCCGGCGCCCACGTCCAGGACGCGTTTGCCGACTGTGAGGCCTGCGCGTTGCCAGCAATCTAGAACGACGGGGCGCCAAACACGGTGTTGCAATCCCAGTCTCGCCAATTCCTCTTCGTGCGTACCCAACACGTAATCACAATCGGGATTGATTGAGGCCGTTGTTTCCATTACAACGGCATATCGCGCATTGTCCAAACCTCAACCAGAAATCCAAAGCGATGCCTGTATCAAGATTTCGCATTCCATTCGTTGGCGGTGAGCGAAGGAGTTCACATTCGTTCTTGTGCAGGGAAATCGCCGCCAGCCATTGGAAACCGTTCCTGTTCCGCTATCGTGAGTCGTCGCCATGGATTACGTGATTCGGCCGTTGCAACCCGAAGATGAATCGCTTCTCTGGGAGATGTTGTACCAAGGCCTGTCTTCTCTCGGCAAAATGGAGCGGCCTTCACGCAACATCGTGCGCCGGCCGGAGTTCTCACGTTACGTTGAAGGCTGGGGCCGCGCCGGGGACACTGGATTTGTCGCGCATGATAAAAAAGATGGCTCACTGCTGGGCGCAGTTTGGCTGCGGCGACCGATCGATAAGACTCACGCGCCACCGGAACTCGCTTTTGCCGTAAAACCCGAGCATCGCCGGCACGGGATCGGCGCAGCCCTCCTGACGCAGTTGGTCCGCGCTAATCCTGAGCATTCAACGATCTCGCTGAGCTTCGTGGCTGGCAAACCGCTGTTGCGCCTGTACGAGCGGTTCGGATTCAAGGTCATCGACCAAAAGCCGGACGCAGTGCTGATGCATAGAGACGTGTGAGACGTCACTGCATAAATACGCAGCTCTGTAGCCGCGGCGCTCCGCGCCGTTTCTGCTTAGCGCCAAAGGCGCGGCATTCAACTCGCAGCCTGGGACAACGTCCCAGGTTGCATGCAATCGTGAGGGGTTAGCGCTGTAGATCGAATGCCTGGGGCGATGCCCCAGGCTGAAGTTAAGATAGCGCCTTTGGCGCTAACCAAGTCTTGCGCGCCTAAGCTCACGGCACGAAAATCAACAGCACAAACACAGCAAACAGCAGCAAATGAACGCAGCCCTGTAAAATATTCGTCTTTCTGCTGCTAAAGGTAACCACGCTCACAGCCAGCGTTAACAGCAACAGCGGAAGATTTCCGCCTTGCACACCAAGTGTGACCGATCGTTTTGTGACCAACCCGATCGTTAGGACGGCCGGGATCGTAAGCCCAATCGTGGCCAATACCGAGCCGAGCAGAATGTTTATCGAACGCTGCAATTGATTGCGCAGACTCGCGTCGATGGCGCCGAACCCTTCCGGAGAGAGCACCAACGCGGCGATGATCGCCCCGCCAAACGCCTGCGGCATATGAAATTTCTCAATACTGTTATCCAACGGGATGGCGAACTTTTCCGAGAGAGAAATAACGGCAACCAGATACAGGAGGAGCATCGTGGCATGAAAAGATGTTGAGCGTGTCTGGAGCGAATGATGAACCGAGCCTGTCCCCACTGCGTTGTCACTGGAATCCACAAAATAGCGACGGTGCCGCATGGTCTGGATGAACAGAAAAATTGCGTAAAGCAGCAGCGACACGACGGCGAGAAAGATTGCCTGTTCAAAAGAAAACGTAGGCCCGCTCGTTGAAGTGGTGAAATTTGGCAGGACCAGACCGAGCACGGCCAGGGACATGATCACGTTCAGGTATGCGTTGACCCCTTGGAGATTGTAATGTTGCTCACGATAACGCAGTCCGCCCAGCAACAGGCACAGTCCCACCAAGCCATTAAGCGCGATCATAATTACGGCAAAAATCGAATCTCGCCCGAGCGTTGGATTATTCGCGCCATGCAACATAGCCGTCGAGATCATGACCACTTCGATGCTAATCGCCGAGAGCGTCAGGATTAGGGTTCCGTAGGGTTCACCCAGTTTGATGGCGAGGCAGTCGGCATGGCGCGCCACACAAATTGCTGACCAAAGAATGATGACAAAAAGCCAGAGAAAGACGACGATCAGTGCAACTGGGTGGGCAACGATTTCGACCAACCGATTTCCAGTTGCAAAAAAAATCGCTGCTGTTCCCCAAGCGATTGCAAGCGCAAATTCCTTTCTAATCGCGCTTCCCAAATGCGGGGCGCTCTTCGGCTGCCGATCCCGTCGCTTCTTCACAGACATCGGCGCGAGCATATCTAGTGCGCGCTCGCGAGGCAATCGAGATCCCGACGGTCTCTTGCCCCGAAAGTGGCGTTGGATGATTTTCACCGGTTGGTAGGGACGCCGCGCTGTCCCGAAAGCTTTCGGGAGACGGCGCAGCGCGCCGTCCCTGCCCTAACCACCAGCAATTGCCCCGATGATGACAAATGGTTCGGATCCTTTTGCAATTGCATCCGGCAGCAGCGCGTTGGGTGATTCATGAGATAAATCTTCGCCGCAGGCAAAAAATCGAACCATTGGCCGGCGAACTTGCGTAACGTGGTCGCGTATCGTTCCCCGAAGCATCGGATATTTCGCTTCGAGCGCGTCGAGCACGGAACCCTGAGTCACGGGAGTCTCAACCTTTAGTTCCAATTCGCCATCGACGTGAGCGAGCGTGCGCAAGTGTGGCGGAAGAATGATGCGAATCATTGTTCAAAATTCGAAATCCGAAATCCGAAGCTCGAAGCAATTCTCAATTCAAAAACTCCAAACCCTGGCGTCGCGCGAGAACCTGAGATTTTGATCATTCAAATTTGTTCGGATTTCGATATTCCTATTTCGTGCTTCTCCTTCACGATAGTGTTTGGACTTCAACGGAAAGCACGGCAGGTAAATCGTGCACGATCGCCTTCCACTTGTCCCCCGAATCGGCCGACGCATAAATCTGGCCGCCAGTCGTTCCGAAGTAAATGCCGCACGGTTCGAGCGAATCAACCGACATGGCATCGCGCAGCACGTTCACGTAGCAATTGCGTTGCGGCAGGCCCTTGGTAAGCGCTTCCCATTCATTACCGCCTCCCCTGCTCCGGTACACGCGCAATCTGCCCTTGAGCGGATAATGCTCGGAATCGCTCTTGATCGGCACGACGTAAATCGTTTCAGGTTCGTGGGCGTGCACATCGATCGGGAATCCGAAATCGGTTGGTAAATTTCCGCTCACCTCCTGCCATGAATCACCGGCATTGTCGCTGCGCATCACGTCCCAGTGTTTTTGCATGAACAACGTGTTCGGGCGCGAAGGATGGAACGCGATCCGATGCACGCAATGGCCAACTTCCGCTGTTGGATCCGGAAGAAATTGTGAATGCAGACCGCGATTAATTGGTTTCCAGGTTTTGCCGCCGTCATCTGTGCGAAACGTGCCGGCAGCGGATATCGCGATGGAAATTCGATTCGGATTATTCGGATCCAGAAGAATTGTGTGCAAACACATGCCGCCTGCGCCCGGCTGCCATTTCGGACCCGTATCGCTGCCGCGCAGTCCCGCGAATTCATGCCACGATTTCCCGCCGTCCTTTGATTCGAACAACGCGGCATCTTCTACGCCTGCGTAAACGTGATCGGAATCGTGAAGCGATGGTTCCAAGTGCCAGACACGCTTGAATTCCCACGGATGCTGTGTTCCGTCGTACCACTGATGGGTCGTGAGCGGCTTCCCGGTTTCAGGCGAAGTGTCGTAAACAAACTTGTTACTTTCCCCTTTGGCCATGCCGTCCGGGCTTTTCAATTCTTCCGGATTGCTGCCGGGTGTGTTCCAGGTTTTGCCGCCGTTATCCGAGCGCTGAATGATCTGCCCAAACCAGCCACTGGTCTGCGATGCATAGATTCGATCGGGATTAACCGGCGAACCTTTCATGTGATAAATCTCCCAGCCCGCGAAATGCGGGCCGCTGACTTTCCATCGTTTCCGCGCGCCATCTGAAGTCAGGGTGAACGCGCCTTTCCTTGTGCCAACTAAAACTCGAACTTTGCTCATGATCTAAACTTCTAATCGCGGATTGCATCGCTGTCATTCTGAGCGAAGCGAAGAATGGAGCGAGTCGGGAGGCTGCGACATAGACGGGCAGGCCGAGAGGCCGAGAGAGCGGGAGCGAGCGAGTCAATCTCCGGATTGTTTCTGGGTTCCCGTACGGAAACAGACCAGAGCTGTTTCGCTTCGCTCAACATGACAACGGCACACACGGATTTACCGAATCATTTTCCCGCGTACGCCTTCTGTAGCGTTTTGATGTCGATCTTTTTCATTTGAAGCATCGCGTTCGTAGCTCGTTCAGATCTTTCGGAATCTTCATCGTGCAACATGTCGATCAAAACAGTGGGGACGACCTGCCATGACAAACCGAATTTGTCCTTGAGCCAGCCGCAGGCTGATTCCTCGCCGCCGTCGGCGGTGAGTTTCTCCCAGAAATAATCCACTTCTTCCTGTGAATCGCAGTTCACAACGAACGAAATCGATTCATTGAATTTGAAAAGAGGACCGCCATTCAGCGCCACGAATTTCTGACCTTCGATCTCGAATTCAATGGTCAGCACCGACCCAACCGGCCTTCCGGTTTTCTCGGCTGCTTGTTCGCTGTACCGGAAAATTCTTCCGACTTTCGAACTTTTGAAAACCGACGCGTAAAACTTCGCCGCTTCTTCGGCCTGATGATCAAACCACAAAAATGGAGTTATTTTTTGCATCTTGTTTAATTCCTTTTTCGTTGTGAACATCACGCGTCTGCCATACGCTCGCCATTCGCAAACGCAATAGGGCGATTGTTTTGAATAAATGTCTGACGGAATACGACTACTCCTCTGCGCTCACGCGATATTGCATTGCATATGGAAGCCCATCCGACCATTAAACAGCGGGATTTAGTTGAACCTGAGCAGTTCCGTTTTAAGGACGACGGCGTCTTCCCAAACAGCGACCTGCCTTTGCTGGTTTATCGGCAGGCGTTCACAACGGAGGCGGAGGATTGCGCTTCCATCATTGAACAATGCTTTGCTGAGAACGATTGGACGAACTCGTGGCGAAACGGCGTCTATTCCTTCGCTCATTATCACAGCACAACGCATGAAGCGTTGGGAGTTTATTGCGGTGCTGCGACTCTGCGACTTAGCGGCGAGCACAGTAGCGATGTCAAGGTGTATGCCGGGGACGTGATCGTAATTCCAGCAGGTGTACCGCACCAGAAAATCAGCGCGAGCGAGAATTTTGCTGTTGTTGGCGCTTACCCGGATGGGCGCGAGTGGGACCTGCTTCGAGGTCGGCCGGGCGAGCGGCCGAAATCCGATCACAGCATCGCGGCTCTGCCAATTCCTGATAACGATCCGATCTACGGCGCTGACGGCCCGCTGCGACAGATTTGGAAAGCCGCGCGGGAAAATAAGTAGTCAGCGCGCACGGGTAGTCCTCTGCCTCCGGAATGGAAGGCTCGGCATCGCTCTCTCGCCAGAGCAAGTGTAATGTCAGGAGATGAGATCATTGCAAATCTCAGCCGCTGCAAAGTTTCGCGCGATTCACGAATCCGGATGCTTCGTGCTTCCAAACCCGTGGGATATCGGAACGGCGATCTATCTGAAACGCCTCGGATTCGAAGCACTCGCCACCACTTCGGCAGGCTTCGCGTTTTCGCGCGGGAAATCCGACGGCGCCGTTCCGCGGGACGAGATGCTGGCGCACATCCGTGAAATTGTGGAAGCAACCGCGTTGCCCGTGAACGCAGATTTCCTGGCCGGCTACGCCGATGAACCCGAAGACGTCGCAGCGAACGTGCGACTCTGCCTCGCAACTGGTGTCGCTGGTCTGTCGATCGAAGACAATACGGGTCGCACGGATTCGCCGCTGTATGAAAAGCAAATGGCGGTTGAGCGCATTCACGCCGCCCGCGCCGCGATTGACGCTTCGAAAACAGGCGTCGTGTTAACCGGTCGTTGCGAAGCGTGGCTGGTTCGAGATCCCAACCCATTGCACACCGCTCTCGAACGACTGGGCGCATATGCAGAAGCCGGCGCCGACTGTCTCTATGCGCCGGGCGTCAGTAATCCTGCTGAGATCGCACAGATCGTGAAACTGGTTGCGCCGAAACCTGTCAACGTCCTCGTCTCTGGATTCAATCATCAGCTATCAGTCTCCCAGCTTGCTGATCTCGGTGTGCGCCGCATCTCCGTCGGCTCCGGCCTTGCTCTCGCTGCATGGGGCGCATTTCTCCGCGCCGCGCAAGACATCAAAACAAACGGCACATTCAATCTCCTGGCTGATAACGCTGCTTCCGCCGATCTGAACGAACTGTTTCGGAAGAAACCCTGATCGCTATCGTCAGTTCTCCCGGAAGTACTCCTCCGACCTTGGTCGGCTTCTAAGATTTTGTCATTGTCGGCGCAGCGGCTTTGCCCTAGCAATGAACGAGCTTAAAAGAATATCCCTATGACAATCGGCCTGATGTTCATTGGCGCAGTTATTCTAATCGGGATCTTTGTGCTCATCTTCGTCATCGGCGGATACAACGCGCTCGTCACATTGCGCAATCGCTATAAAAACGCCTACTCGCAGATTGATGTTCAACTCAAACGCCGCTACGACCTCATCCCGAATCTGGTCGAGACCGCCAAAGGCTATCTCCAACATGAGCGCGGCACGCTCGAAGCAGTCATCACTGCCAGGAATGCTGCCGTCTCGGCCAATACTCGCGCCGCGCAAAACCCGGGCGACGCTTCCGCCATGAAAGAGATTTCTTCGGCCGAAAGCGCATTGTCCGGCGTCATGAGCCGGTTGTTTGCGCTGGCGGAGGCGTATCCGAATCTCAAGGCGAACACGACAATGATGAGTTTGATGGAAGAACTGACTTCTACCGAGAACAAAATCTCTTTCGCGCGCCAGGCTTACAACGATGCGGTGATGACCTACAATACGCGCCGCGAGGTTTTTCCGACCAACTTTATCGCGAACACATTCAATTTCGGGCCGGCTGAACTTTTCGTCATCGAAAAGCCGGAGCAAAAAGAAGCGCCCACAGTCGCGTTCTAGGTTTCGGCTCCGCCAAAATCGACCCGTGGACTTCTTTGAACGCCAGGATGAAGCCCGACGACATACCAAGCTCCTGGTAGTTTATTTTGTTCTCGCTGTTTTGTCTCTCGTTGTCGTCATCAACGTTGCGGCCTCGCTGATCCTCGGAGCCCTGGTAATCGGATCAAAGTCCGAACTGCTGTTCTGGATAACGCTTGCTACGCTCGCCGTGATTCTGACCGGGAGCGTTTTCAAAACATTGCAACTGGCTAGTGGCGGCAGCGTGGTCGCCGAATTGCTGGGCGGGCGCTTAATTAATTCCAACACAAGCAACACCGACGAACGCAAACTACTGAACGTCGTAGAAGAAATGTCCATCGCGTCCGGCGTGCCCGTCCCGCAGGTTTACGTGATGGACGATGAGGCGGGAATCAACGCATTTGCTGCGGGGCATTCCACAAGCGATGCGGCCATCAGCGTGACGCGCGGCTGCATGAAACTACTTTCGCGTGACGAGCTTCAGGGAGTCATTGCCCACGAGTTCAGCCACATTCTCAATGGCGACATGCGGCTTAATTTACGCCTCATGGGCCTCGTCTTTGGGATTCTTTGCCTGACTGTTATCGGTCGCGTGCTGATCCGGACGCGTGCACGCAAAAATCCGCTACCGTTGGTTGGTTTGGCGCTCATCGTCGTTGGCTGGGCAGGCGTGTTTTTCGGACGATTGATCCAGTCTGCGGTTAGCCGCCAGCGTGAGATGCTGGCCGACGCCGCGGCCGTGCAATTCACACGCAATCCCGCTGGATTGGCGGGCGCGCTGAAGAAAATTGGCGGACTCGCTTACGGTTCCCGCATCGAATCGCCGCATGCTGAAGAAGCCAGCCACTTGTTTTTCGCAAACGGTATGGGCAACTCATTTTTTGCTACGCATCCCCCGTTAACCGAACGCATTCGTGCTTTGGATCCGAGCTTTGACGGAAAATTTCCACGCGTGACAGAAGAGCCGGCTTCGGCGATCTCGCCTGCGCCGCGGGTATCTGCGACACCTGAAATTCCCGTGGCCCAAGCTGCAATGGGTCGATTCGTGGCGCCGTTCGTGGCAGAGCACGCGATTGTTGCACACATCGGCCAGGCGACAACGGAGCATCTGGCTTACGCGGCCGATCTTCGCGACGCGATCCCGCCGGCAATCGAAGCTGCTGCGCGCGATCCGCTCGCGGCCAGCGGACTAGTTTGCGCACTTCTGCTCGCGAGCGAACCATCGATGCAGGAGCAACAGTTCGAAGTTCTCGCCAGCGTCACATCCGAAGCCATGCTCAACGAAACCGCGCAAATCTGGCCGGAAGTTCAAGTCATGCCGGTGCAGGCCAAAATTCCTTCGCTTGATCTCGCACTGCCGGCTCTGCGCCGCCTTCCTCCCGAGCAATTTCAGCAGTTCCGCGCAGCGATAGGAACCCTCGCAGCGAGTAACGCCAAATCTGATTTGTTCGCATACATGCTGCAAAAAATCGTGGCGCGGCATCTCGATACCTATTTCCTTCCCGAACGAAGGCCGGTCACGCAATTCTATGCTTTGCATCCATTGGCGCACGACTGTGGCGTGCTGCTGTCGGCAACTGCCTATGCGGGACAGGAAACTGCAACCGAGCTCTCCGCTGCATTTGCTAAGGGAGCGGAATGGTTAGGCCACGCAGCGCACTGCGAAATCCGGTTGTTGCCGCCAGACGACTGCAATCTGCCGAACATGGACGCGGCGCTCGAGCGTCTCAGCCAGGCAGTACCGCAGATCAAGAAAAATCTCCTCGGCGCCTGCGCGCAAACGGTCGCTGCCGATGGCGTCATCCAACAAGGTGAAGCAGAGCTACTGCGCGCGATTGCCGATGCACTCGGCTGCCCGGTTCCGCCATTTGTGCAGCCGGAAGAAGTCGCAGCAACCGCGTAGCTGAAAACTAAGCCGACGTCGTGCGATCCCGCGCACATCGGCGCGACTTGCCCAGCAATCTTTGTTAACCGTGAAACTTCGACATTGGAATTTCCAATCAATCGAGCCACCATGCGCGAATGAAAATCGCTACCATCATTGCCCGCGTTCTTCTCGGATTAATCTTCGTTTTTTTTGGTTCCAACTTTTTTCTGCATTTCCTCGGGAACCCGCCGCCACCGCCGGGTCTTGCCGGTGAATATTTGCACGCTGTTTCGGCCAGCGGCTACATTTACGTCATCGGCGCGTTCCAGTTCATTGGCGGATTGCTTCTATTGATCGGACGCTTCGTTCCGCTCGGCCTAACGATTCTCGGCGCCATGATCGTGAATATTTGGGCTTTTCACATTTTGCTGGCGCCCGCGGGCTTTGAGCCAGCAATTGTCGTTACCGTTCTCGAATTATTTCTTGTGTGGCGTTACCGTGACGCGTTCGCGGGTATCGTGCGCCCCTGATTTCAAATTATGGCTACAGAAAACCACGACAAAACACCTCACATCGTCGTGCGCGGCCACGCCGATAGTTTCAAACAGGAAATCTCCGCGGGTAAACATCGCCTTGTCGCTGATGAACCCGTGAGCGCAGGCGGCGGCGATGCCGGGCCTGATCCGTACGATTACTTGCTGGCGGCGCTGGGCGTCTGCACCTCAATGACCGTCGGCTTTTACGCGCGCAGGAAACAAATTCCGCTCGAGAACATCACCCTTTCGCTCTGGCATTCGCGTATTCACGCGAAAGACTGCCAGGAGTGCGAAACCAGGGAAGGAATGGTGGACAGAATCGACGTCGAAGTGAAACTGACCGGCGCGTTGAGCGCAGAACAGCACGCGGCGCTGATGGATATCGCAGCAAAGTGTCCCGTCCATCGCACGCTCACATCGGAGATCAATATCCGCCTGCACGCTGCTGAAAAATCGGCTGCGTGAAGGTAGGGATCCCGCCGTCGCGGGAGGCCGTCTCCCCTTCGGCGCGCCCGGCGGTCGCGCCCTACCACGCTCTTCCGCAAGATTTACAACGAGGTTTTCGCCGTCAAACCAACCGCGTCGCTGCAATTTCTTGAAACCAGAGTTGTCAGCTTAGGCGATATCTGGTGAGATGACTCCGATGTTTCGCTGGCTCTCGAAATGGCCGCTTGTTCGTCAAATTCGCGAGCGGAAAGATGGAACTGGGCTGGAGGCGATGTCGGAAAAGACGCGCGCCATGCATGCGCGCACCGACGACGCGCAGGTTGCGCGCTCGATTTGCCCCTACTGCGGAGTCGGGTGCGGCCAGCTCATCTATCACAAAGACGGAAAGCTGATTTCGATCGAGGGCGATCCGGAATCGCCGATCAGTCAGGGCAATCTTTGTCCGAAAGGCGCCGCATCCTATCAGTTGCTCACGCATTCGCGGCGCGAAACGAAAATGAAATATCGCGCGCCGCGCGCGAAAGAGTGGACGGAAATTTCGCTCGAGCGCGCGATAGACATGGTCGCGGAGCGCGTGTGGGAATCGCGTAAACGGACGTTCGTTAGGCAAATCGACGGATTGAATATCAATCACACCACGGCGATCTGCCATCTCGGCGGCGCCACGCTCGATAACGAAGAAAATTATCTCATAAAAAAACTTTTTACCGCCGGCCTGGGGATGGTCTGTGTGTCCAACCAGGCAAGGATATGACATAGCAGCACGGTGCCCGGTCTGGGCACCTCGTTTGGCCGGGGCGGAGCTACGACCGCGCAGCAAGATCTCGCTAACGCGGATTGCATTTTGATCGAGGGCTCCTCCATGGCCGAGGCACATCCGGTCGGGTTCCGTTGGGTGATGAAAGCGAAGGAACGTGGCGCGACCATCATCCATGTTGATCCACGATTTTCGCGCACCAGCGCACTGGCTGATATTTGGGCGCCGATTCGCGCCGGTACCGACATCGTCTTTCTCGGCGCACTCATCAGGCACTTGATTGAGAACGATCTGTTCTTTCGCGATTACGTCGTTTATTACACCAATGCGTCCTGCATCTTGAGCGACGAATATCGCGATCCGGAGGACAACGGAGATGGTTATTTCTCCGGGTGGAACGAAGAGAAGCGCGCATATGAAGGCGAGAGCTGGCTCTACAAAGGCGGCGACCTGAGTCGGCCGGAGCGCGATCTCACCTTACAAGACCCGCAATGCGTCTTTCAGAAACTAAAACGACATTTCTCCCGCTACACGCCGGAGATGGTGGAGAAAGTCTGCGGCATCCCGCCCGAGCTTTTTCACAAGGTCGCTGACGCTCTCGTCGCCGCATCCGGCCCGGAACACACCGCGGCAGTTTGTTATGCTGTCGGTTGGACACAGCATTCCAAGGGAGTGCAGATCATTCGCGCCGCGGCGATCTTGCAATTGTTGTTAGGCAATATCGGCCGGCCTGGCGGCGGAATTCTGGCGTTACGCGGTCACGCTTCGATCCAAGGCTCGACCGATATTCCAACGCTGTACGACATTCTTCCAGGCTACCTCACGATGCCGCACAAAGGCGACGAGACGCTTCAGCAGTATCTGGATCACTACACGAAAAAGAGCGGTCTCTGGGCGCATTACCCGGAATACATCGTCAGCACACTCAAGGCCTATTACGGAAAGCGCGCGACGGTACAAAACGATTTCGGCTACAGTTGGCTTCCCAAACTCACAGGGAACCATTCGTTCTTCGAATTCCTTTACGACATGCTCGACGGAAAAATGGAGGGCATGTTTTTGATGGGACAGAACCCAGCCGTTGGCGCGCCCAATTCGCGACTCCAGCGAAAGGCGCTGTCGAAACTGAAATGGCTGGTCGTTCGCGACATGGTCGAAATCGAATCGGCGAATTTCTGGCGTCCGGCGGCTGCCGGGCCCGAGATCGCCCGCGGCGAATTGAAGTTCGAGAACATCGAGACCGAAGTTTTCTTTTTCCCGGCGGCAGGCCATGCTGAAAAGGAAGGCGCGTTCACCAATACGCAGCGACTATTGCAATGGCGCGAGAAGGCCGTTGATCCGCCGGGGGATTGTCGGTCCGACGCGTGGTTCGTTCATCAACTCGCGTTGCGTTTGATCGCGAAAGCAAAAGCAACGGATGATCCGATCGACGAGCCGCTGCGCGCTCTGGACTGGTGGTATCCGGAAGACGAACTGGGCGAACCGAAGATGGAAGCCGTGCTCGCAGAGATCAACGGCTGGAAGACTTTGGACGAGAAAGAAAACGTCCAACGCTCAACGTCCAACGCCCAACGTCCAACTGAAGAACCCGGCATAGTGCTCGGCCTCGATCGCGATGGCAAACCACATCACGGCCCACAAGTGAATGCTTTCGCGGAATTAAAAGCGGACGGATCGACCGCATGCGGCTGCTGGATTTACTCCGGAGTTTTTGGCCGCGATGGCGTGAACAAGGCGAACTTACGAAAATCCAGAGATTACCTCGGTCACGGCTGGGGCTTCAGTTGGCCAAGCGATCGTCGAATCATTTACAATCGCGCCAGTGCGCGGCCGGACGGAAGACCTTGGAGTGAACGAAAAAAATTGATCTGGTGGGATTCGGAAAAATGGACCGGCATCGACGTGCCCGGCTTTGTAAAAGGCAAGGCGCCCGATTACGAGCCAGAGGTAGGCGCAGAAGGCCTCGACGCGATTCCCGGCGATGCGCCGTTTATTCTGCACGAGGACGGACTGGGTTGGATTTACGTGCCAAAAGGTTTGCATGACGGCCCGTTCCCGACTCATTACGAACCGCTCGAGTCCCCCGTATCGAACGACCTGTATTCGCACGCAACCGATCCCGCGGTGAACTGGTTTACGCGCAACGAGAATCGGTTCGCGCCGCCGGGTGATGCGCGATTTCCATTTGTTCTGACCACTTATCGCCTGACCGAACATCATACGGCTGGCGGCATGTCGCGCTTTCTCAGTCATCTCGCCGAATTGCAGCCGGAAATGTTCGCCGAAATCTCGCCCGAACTCGCGAGCGAGCTCAAGATCAACAATGGCGATTTCGTTTGTATTGTCACTCTGCGCGGCGCGATTGAGGCACGCGCACTCGTTAGTCGCCGGATTCGCCCATTGCGCATCAATGGGAAACGAGTGCACCAGCTCGCGCTACCTTATCATTACGGAACAGCCGGCCTAGTGCGCGGCGGCGCGGCCAACGATCTTCTCACCATCTCCGGCGAACCGAATGTCACCATTATGGAGGCCAAGGCGCTCACGTGCAACATCGTGCCCGGACGTCTTCCGCACGGACAAGCATTCGCCCAGTTTCTCAATAAATATGCGCCGCAGGCTGGCCCGCCGAATCTGCATCCTGACCAACCGCCACTCGGCGCGGCCAAGGGCGGAGAGAAGATCCACGGTCACGCGCAGGAAGGAATAACATGAGTGCGCAAATGGTAGGGCGCGACCGCCGGGCGCGCCGGAAT
>DASYDT010000058.1:0-3142 GCA_036499425.1 Candidatus Udaeobacter sp.
GTCAGCGACGCGAAAGAGTACCTGCGGCTGATCAAGTCAACCGCAACTGAGCATCGAGGACCGTTACGTTTATTTCGCGATCCTAAAGAAGCGCAGCCTTTGCAGAATTTGGCTCCGAAGGTTCATGCTGGAGTAAGCCAGGTTGACGAACGCACCTACCGCGCAGCCAGTGCGTGGCATGCCGCAGCATGGATGTTGGATCAAGCAACTCTGATTGCACAGGTGGCCAATGTCGATGGGTCCAGCGGCCTCCGAGCAATGTATCAACCCAAGCTCGGCGCGCCGATATTTAGAGGTCAGCGGGATCCGGCATGGAAGCTCGTCGCCTCGATCTTCCGAAGCGATTCATCGCCGCCTCACGTCGTTTTGGCGCTGGAGCTGTTCATCGACGCAATGATCGAGCTGATGGACTACCAGGAAAACCCAATGAACGGGCGCTTCGTACACATGGCCGGCGCGCAACATTATGGAGGCAAGAGTGCCGCGCACGATGAGCTTCCTACGCCATTACTCGATTTCACACCCGACCCGATCGTAGCGATATATTTCGCGTGTCTTGGTGCTGATGACTCCAAACAAACGGAGGTTGTCCTTTACGCAATGCCGCTCGGTGTCTCAGGTGCAAGCGGTGGCCGGATTATCCTGCCGCCACCGTGGTTGAGACGCCTCTGGCTTCAACGGGGCGTATTTGTCGACTGTACTACGGTTAGTGATGTCGATTTGCGCGAAGTTTGTGTGCGGATTCTTTTGCCGCCATCGAAAGAATTCGTGAATTGGGTGCTTGAACAGCGCGGCGAAGCGCTCCTACCTTCCGACCCGTGGTTTGAGAAAGCGATTGCCTGGGCCATCGGATCAGCGAAATCGCTGGTTGGGGCGACGCCTTCACACCCGCTGGGAGAGTGGCTCCGGAAAGAGTGCGGAGATCCGCCATTTCGATGGTATGCGATTCAACCGGCGGCAATGGCAGCGCATCCTAACCAGCTCGTCGATTTGTGCGACTGGCTCGCCCTGAAAGTTCTCAACCAAAAGCTTACCTACGATCTTAATGTGCTGGACCTGATGCTAAAAGATAACGAACCGTTATTTCGCCAGCAGCGTGCGGTATGGAAGCTTGTGCAAACCTTGTTGCCGCAGGACGCCAATCGCTGGCTCCCGCTCCTTCAAGCGCTCGAAGCGATCACTCAAAGTGTACAGATGAAGTTTTCTCGCAAGAAGCCGTGATGCAGCGCGAAATCTTACAGGGCCAGACGGGGGTCAAATCTAAAGGGCGGGTCAGGCGATTGGGGTCTGATCTTCACTTTCCATATTTGGCTTTTCATCGCAGCTAACAAGACGGGGACGGCAACAGTTCTTGACGGAACTTGCAAAAAGAAAGAGCTCGAAGACAGCGACTGAAAAGGTCCCCGCCTTCACAGCTACTCCGAAAGTTTTCGCGAGCAGGCGACGACCTGAGGGTGATCGCGGTCGAGCTTGTCACCCAACTTCGCAAGAGCGTCACCATTGATTGGACTCTTCGCGAAAACGCCTGCGCCAAAAGCAAAGTTTGGGTCAAGCGCATCTTGCGCAAGCTCGCCAGCCGGACGAGTCCGTCCTTTGGGCGGACACGGCTACCCCGCCCGACCTGCAAGACGAAGCAACAAAGCTAGTTTTGCAACAAGTCGAGCTCCTCTGCGCCGAATGGGCGGCATGAATCAGATCGTGAAGTTCCTAAAATGCGGCTAACGAGCAACAATCGAAATCTTCGAGCGACCAGCGCAATCGATGATCGCGCCCCGCTCGAGCAATAAAGTCTTTCCCGATTCTACAGCGATGACGCGCAGATGCGCTTCGGCAGCGACGCGAATCGTTTCGACACCGATTACAGGCACGTCGAAGCGCATGTCCTGATTGGACTTCGCGACTTTGACCATGACTGCATCCTCGCGTGCTAATGCGCCGCCGCGTCTGACGGCCTCGTTTGTTCCTTCCAGAGCTTCAACGGCAACGACCGTCCCGTTCTTGATGATGACCGTTTGTCCGATGTCCAGTCGCGCAATTTCCCTGGCGACATGCCAACCGAGATCGACGTCGTCTTCTTCACGGCGCGATAATTTTGGTCCCGCAATTAATCCTGACCGCGCAAGCGAATCTTCGAGAAACGTTGTGGCCGGCAAAAGATCGACATCAATTTTCGCGAGCTCGTCTGCAATCGCTGCAAAAATCGATTCGGCATTACGTTGTTTAAGCTTTCCCAGCAGCATCAGCGCTTTCAAATCCGGCCGCAGATTGAAAAGATTTTTCGGCGCTATTTGTCCGGCCATGATCGCGTGATGAATGTCCTGTTCACGAAAAAATTTTACTAGCCGCCCGAGTTGGCCCACGCGCATCCACTCGACTACGTCGACGTATTGCTCGAACGCCGGGTCGGTTTCGTCCGTGAAAGCAGCTATGACGATTTTTTTAACTCCGGCTTTTCGCGCTGCATCAGCGGTCAATCGAGGATAGACGCCGTTTCCGGCGATGATGCCGAGGGTGTCTGGAATAGCCACAAGCCAAGACTTACAGCAGCTTGCCAATTGAGAAAAGATCAATGCCAATGTGGGAACGGCCTGTATTTGTTTAGCGCCAACGGCGCTTTCTCATTGCAAGCCTGGGGCAACGCCCCAGGGATTCAATCCATATAAACAAGCGCTGAAAGCGCGCTTCAGTTGACCGCGTGTTCTCAATCCCAGACATAACGCTCGTCGAAATCGATCCCGTGCGTGCGCAGCAGCTCACGGTATTCCTCCTGAAACGTGCGAGTGTGATGGTGCTCTTGTTGCGAATCTACATATTGCAGCACAGCATCGAGCTGACTCGGACTTACTGAGAATGCTCCATATCCGCGCTGCCAGAAAAAACCGCGATACCCCGAGTCCAGCGTTTTGATCCATTTCGAAGACGCTTTCTTTATCTGCTCGATCAGTTGAGCCGGAGAAGCCGTTCGCGGCAGTGTGGTGAGAATGTGAACATGATCAGCGACACCGCCCACGTGGACGAAGTCCGCGCCGAGATCGCGGCAAATTGTCGCCACGTAAGCGTGCATGCGGGGCCGCACATCTGAATCGAGCCAAGGCTCGCGATTCTTCGTGCTAAAGACGATGTGTAGGATGACTTTACTGAG
>DASYDT010000059.1:0-9677 GCA_036499425.1 Candidatus Udaeobacter sp.
GCAAACCCAGGGAAAGTTCCGCGCACCGCGCTCGGTGAAAGCTCATTGAGATGCACGGGCACAATGCCCCAGGCGCCTTGCACCATAAATTGCATGGCGAACCCGCCAATCACCAGAAGAGCAAAGCCCGCTGAGAACATCCACAAAGGAATCAGCACGATTCCGAACGCAGCAGTCAAAATTATCGAGCGACGCCGCCCCCAATTCTGCGAGAGATGGCCAACCACCGTTCCACCGCAGATAGCGCCGAAAGCATAAATGATCCCGGTCGCCGCCTTTTGTGTGACCCCATAGTGGCGTTGTTCGCCGAGAAACGTTTGATATATGTCCTGGGTCCCGTGTGACATCGCGTTGAACGCTGTCATTAGTAAAACGACATAAAGAAAAAGTGCCCAGTGGCGTTTCATAGCAATCAGCATGTCGCTCCAAAAATTGGTCCTGGCCTCGCGACGCAACCAAACCGGCGATTCCGGCACGCGCGCCCGGATGTACAGCACGAGAAATGCCGGGAGCGCGCCCGCGATGAAGAGGCCGCGCCAGCCAAAGAACGGAAACACGGCCCAATACACAATGGCCGCCAGCAGGTAACCGAATGCGTATCCCTGCTGCAAAATCCCGGAAAACAATCCGCGTGCTTCCGTCGGCAGGGTTTCCATCGCCAGCGACGCCCCGAGCCCCCATTCACCGCCCATGCCGATTCCATAAAGCGCGCGGAAAATCAGCAACGTTGTGTAGTTCGGAGAAAAGGCCGTAAGCAATTCAATGAGCGAAAAAAAGATGATGTCGATCATGAGCGGGATGCGCCGCCCGAATCGATCGCCAAGGAGCCCAAAGATGAACGCGCCCACGGGGCGCGTCGCCAGCGTCAGCGTGATCGCGTAACTGAGATGGGTGATGCTCGTGCCGAAATCGTGCGCCATCGGCACGATGACGAACGTCAGCAGAAAAAAATCGAACGCGTCCAGCGCCCAGCCGAAAAAACAAGCGATGAACGTGTTGCGTTGATTGCGGTCGAGTGATTTGAAAAGCCGGATCGCTTCCACGGCGTCATTCAACTAATTGTCATTCCGAGCGAAGTCGAGGAATCTCCGCACTTTGTTTCTACCACAGAGCACACAGAGACTTGGCCGAGGAGAAATCGTCTACAGAGAGCGTTCCGCGCTCGCTGTTGAGTAGTATCGGCGAAGCCGTGAAGATTGCGATGGAAGCCGCGATCCCTCTTTAAATAAAGTTGACATCCGAAACGGCTGCACGCATAAGCGCCTCTTTCCATTCAACCTAAACTAGAAAATTATCATGAAATCAATCACCACTATTGTCGCCATCACATTGTTTGCCTTGCTGCCAGTTGCGTTCGTTCACGGCCAGGGGTCACCAAAGCCCGCTGCCGGTGAAAAGAGCGCGCCCGCTGGGGCCGGCAAACGAACCGACGTTTATCATGTCCATTTCACCAAGGCTGCTCTCGGCAAAGCGGTGCAGTTAGGTGATTGGCTCAAGACACCGGATCGCAGCAACCCGATGCCTGATCACTTTATTGTCCTTCGCCATCAAGATGGCGACGCGTGGGATTACGTGGTCATCACGCATCTCGGGCCAAAAGCTAATGTGGAAGCTGCGGGGACGGCTGTGCCGCCGGATAAACGCGACTTAAGCGAGTGGCATACAGACACGTTTGTGAACGGTCCGTCATGGGAGGAATTCACGCGCGCCATGGGCATTGACGCCGATTCGAAATCCAAGACGACGGGCTCAGCTTATTCGGTCTCTTACTATCGCCCTGCTCCCGGTCATCGAGAGCAATTGGAGAAGATGCTCAGCCAACCGGTGGGCGGCCGAGGCGACACGACCGCAGGGAATGTGTTGATGCAGCATCTGGAGGGCGCTGCCTGGACATTCCTGACCATCGCTCGCTACAATTCATGGGAAGATTTCGCCACGGGTGAGAAGAACAGTATCGCGACGACGACGAACAAGGAAAGTCCTTGGTACCAGTTGCGCGAGCACGCTGCTTTTCATACCGACACGCTCACCGACCGCATCGCGCCGTAAGGGCGATACAAGTGTAGGGCGTTCTGCGAAACGCCGGTTCTATGTCGGCGTCTGACACAGATGCCCTACAAAGTTTGTGTGCCATCGTCCGTCGTCGCGAGATTCGCAGTTAGTGCTACGTTTTATGGATGCGTTACCTTGTGAAAGCACGCGTGAAATCTGGAAAAGCGCGCGATCTGGCTCGCGCAATTTCCAATGGCACGCTCGGGGAAGGCTCAATTGCAGGCGAGGAATACCTGCACGACATGGAGCAGGCGCGGGTAAACAACCAGGGTGTCGCGACTTGGGTTGAAACGTGCTTTTGCAATCAGCCGCTCGCGGAAGAACGCCCCTATTGGCAGGAGTATTTCCAGTTGCTCAGCGTGAAGGACGCGCACTCGCGCCGCACATGCCGGCATGAGAACGGAACCGAGCCATGGGCCTGTTGCGAATGTGACTGCACCAAAAGGCTCGAAGAGCGACTCGCAGTGCAAGACGAACCGTTTCTTGAATCGCTGCGTGTACGGGAACGCGCGTCCTCTTAACCTCCAAAATTCCAAGCTCCAACGTCTAAAGAAATCTCAAGCTCGAAGTTCAGCGTGATTCTTTGGAGCTTGGACGCCGGCATTTGGAGTTTAGCAACGCATCTACGCATCATGATGCGTCAATTTGTTTCTTGATTCACCAGGCAAACGCCCTTTAAGTTCCCGGACAGTCATGGCCGCAAATAACCTCCATCCTTTGGAAGCGCTTCTGCGCGAACGCATCGTCGTGCTGGACGGCGCCATGGGGACGATGATCCAGGGTTACAAATTGTCCGAGCAGGATTATCGCGGAAAGCGATTTGCTAGTTGGAAAGGGAAAGACCTCAAGGGGAGTCTCGAACTACTCAATCTAATACGACCGCAAGCCGTCGAGGAAATTCACGCGGCTTATCTGGATGCGGGCTCCGACATCATCGAGACCAACACCTTCAGCGGAACCACGATCGGCTTGCATGATTTTCTTTTTCAAGGTGAACCGACGCGTGGTCGCAAAGATCAGGAATTTTTTCAGCGTGTGTTGGACGATGTCGATCTTCGCGCGCTCGTTCATGAAATTAATTTTGAAGCGGCGAGGATCGCACGCCGCGTCGCGGATCGCGTCGCGAATGAAACCGAGCAGCGGCGATTTGTTGGCGGATCGATGGGACCTCTTCCTGTTGCCGGTTCCATTTCACCTGACGTCAACGATCCGGCGTTTCGAGCGGTCTCGTTCGATCAACTTCGCCAAACGTATTTCGATCAAGCAGAAGCACTGCTCGAAGGCGGTGTCGATCTTCTCATCGTCGAAACCATTTTCGACACACTCAATGGAAAGGCTGCGTTGTTTGCTGTTATTGATGCATTTGAGAAAACCGGACGCCGCGTGCCATTGATGATCTCGGGCACGGTGATCGACAAGTCCGGGCGGAACCTGAGTGGCCAAACCGTGGAAGCGTTGCTCATATCACTCGCGCACGCGCAACCGCTGATTCTCGGTTTGAATTGCTCGCTCGGTCCGGATGAAATGGAACCGTTTGTGGAAGAGTTGGCCCGCACTTCGCCGTATTACATGAGCGCGTATCCGAACGCGGGTTTACCGGATGCGCTATCGCCAACCGGTTTTCCAGAAACTCCGGAAACATTTGCACCCAAGGTCGCGAAGTGGGCAGACAATGGCTGGGTAAATGTGGTGGGCGGTTGCTGTGGCACTACACCCGATCACATCCGCGTTCTGACGAAACTGGCGCGTCAGTTCTCGCCCCGTGTCGTAGGGACCACGATCAACTACGCATGATTCTACGACTTTCCGGGCTTGAAGCGCTGAACATTACGCCGGAATTCGGCTTCGTTGTGATTGGCGAGCGCACCAACATCACAGGATCGCCGAAGTTTTCGAAGCTGATTTTGGGAGGCGATTTCGACGGCGCGCTGGTCGTAGCGCGTCAACAGGTCCAGAGCGGCGCGAACCTTCTCGACGTCAATATGGATGAAGGGATGATCGATTCGGAAGCGGCCATGGTTCGCTTCCTGAATTTGATCGGGAGCGAACCGGAAATCACGCGCATTCCCATTGTGATCGACAGCTCCAAGTGGAGCGTCATCGAAGCGGGCCTGAAATGTGTGCAGGGAAAAGCGGTAGTGAATTCTATCAGCCTGAAAAACGGCGAAGAGGAATTTCTCCGGCAGGCGCAATTGATCCGACGCTACGGCGCGGCAGCCATTGTCATGGCATTCGACGAGCAAGGCCAAGCCGATAATTTCCAGCGCAAAATCGACATTTGCGCGCGCGCGTACGAACTCTTGACGAAACAGGCGGACTTTCCGGCAAACGACATCATCTTCGATCCAAACATTCTGACAATTGCCACCGGCTTGGAAGAACATCGAAATTACGCGGTCGATTTCATCGAAGCGACACAGTGGATCAAAAACAATTTGCCAGGCGCCCGCGTCAGCGGCGGGGTCAGCAACATTTCATTTTCGTTTCGCGGCAATAACACTGTGCGTGAAGCGATGCACGCCGCGTTTCTCTTCCACGCCATTCGCGCCGGCCTTGACATGGGAATCGTGAACGCCGGACAGCTCGCGGTTTACGAAGAAATCGAGCCCGAGTTGCGAGAGCGTGTCGAAGACGTGCTGTTGAACCGGCGCGACGATGCAACCGAACGGTTGATCGATTTCGCGGAGAACGTAAAAGCGAAAGGCAAGACTCGAGTTGCCGACGATGCCTGGAGAAAGGAGCCTGTCGAAGAACGTCTCAAACACGCGCTGGTCAAAGGCATCACCGATTACATCGACACCGACACCGAGGAAGCGCGCCAAAAATGCAAGCGCCCGCTTGATGTTATCGAAGGTCCGCTCATGGCCGGCATGAGCGTGGTCGGCGATTTGTTCGGCTCAGGCAGAATGTTTTTGCCACAGGTGGTGAAGAGCGCGCGCGTGATGAAAAAGGCTGTGGCTTATCTGCTGCCGTTCATGGAAGAAGAGAAATCTGCAGGGGCGAAGCCGCAGGGGCGCATCGTGATGGCGACCGTGAAAGGCGACGTGCACGACATCGGCAAGAACATCGTGGGTGTCGTGCTGCAATGTAACAACTACGATGTGGTCGATCTTGGCGTGATGGTGCCCGCCGCAAAGATTCTGGAAACGGCGCGAGAAAAAAACGCAGACGCGATCGGCTTGAGCGGTCTGATCACACCATCGCTGGACGAGATGGTCCATGTGGCGCAGGAAATGGAGCGCGAAGGATTTCGTTTGCCACTCTTGATCGGCGGTGCGACCACCAGCCGAGCGCACACGGCGGTAAAGATCGCGCCGCACTATGGTGCAAGCACCGTGCATGTGCTGGACGCGTCGCGCGCGGTGGGGGTGGTGAATTCGCTACTGAAGGAGGAGCTCAAATCTGAATTCGATACGAAAACGCGCGAAGAGTACGAGCGGTTGCGCCAGGAACACGTAGCAAAGACGAAGAGGAAAAAGCTGCTGACACTCGAAGAGGCGCGGGCGAACCGGACGCCGATTGATTGGAGCAGCTATGTCCCGCCCAAACCGGAGTTTTTGGGGGCGCGGGTTTATGCAAGTCATCCGGGGAGCGCAGGCTGCCAGCCTGCAGTTGCCGGCAGCTTGCCGGCAACCTCTGGGGACGATTCGAAAACATCAAGCGCGACGAAAGTGCAACGAGCATCTCGGCAGGCTGCCGAGATGAACAGGCTGGCAGCCTGTGCTCCCCAGAATGTTTCGCTGCGCACACTAATCGAATACATCGACTGGTCACCGTTTTTTCATGCGTGGGAATTGCGCGGACGCTACCCCGCGATTTTAGATGACCCCAAAATTGGCAAACAAGCGCGCGAACTCTTTGGTGATGCACAGGAACTACTTGATCGGATCGTCGCGAAAAATCTGCTAACGCCGCGAGGCGTTCATGCCTTTTGGCCGGCAAATGCCGCAGGCGACGATATCGACCTTTACGCTGAAGACGCGCGATCTGAAAAGATCGCCACGTTCTATTTCTTGCGTCAGCAGATTCAGAAGCCGACGGGACAATTCAATCACTGTTTGAGCGATTATATTGCACCGCGTCACGACGGTGATACACCGCCGCTACAGGATTATCTCGGCGGGTTTGCGGTCTCAATTCACGGCGCAGATGAGCTCGCCGAAGAATTCAAACGCCAGCACGATGACTACAACGCAATCATGACCAAGGCGCTGGCAGACCGATTGGCTGAAGCGTTTGCCGAATATCTCCATAAGCAGACCCGGATTGCGTGGAGATTCGGGCGTGACGAACAATTGTCGCATACCGATCTCATCCATGAAAAATATCGCGGCATCCGGCCGGCTGCGGGTTATCCTGCGTGCCCGGATCATGCCGAGAAACGAACGTTGTTCGATCTGCTCCGTGCAGAGAAGAACGCAGGCATCAAATTGACGGAATCGTTTGCGATGCATCCGGGCGCCAGCGTGAGCGGACTTTATTTTTCACATCCCGAGGCAAAATATTTTGGGGTCGGTCAGATCGGGCGTGACCAGGTAATGGATTACGCAAACCGACGTGGCGAGGCAGTCGCCGCAGTCGAAAAACTGCTCGCGCCGAATTTGGATTACAGCATCTGATTTTACCTTAGCGCCAGAGCCGTTCCGATTAAACTAGCGGATGCGCAACGCACCGAATCGTGGTAGTGATTTCGCTCGATTCGGGGCGTAGCTTAGCTTGGTAGAGCGCGTGGTTTGGGACCACGAGGTCGGAGGTTCAAATCCTCTCGCCCCGACATTAACTACCGAGCTCGAAGGATGTTGTATCGTTACTTTTTGCGAAGCGGAGCGCTGATCTCAACGATGGTCGTCGGCGTGTCGCTGATCATCCATGCACAAGACGCCGCGCCGCCGTCGGTGGATCTTTATTCCGGGCAAAAACAGCCCGAAGCTACGGCTCCACTTTCCTCCGAACCCAACGGTCCCGAGTTGCCGGAGATATCACAGCTTGACCAAACTTTTTCAAAACCAAAGTCGCTGGGCAAGGAGGCTGATGCGCTCAGGGTACATATTGAATGGCGGCAACTCAAAAATCGCACAGTGAACGATCCAGCGGTGCAGATGGCAAAAGCATATGCCCAGGCTGCCCGAACCGATTTGGAAAAGCGAGAACGGCTCAGCGCGTACTACGAGGTTTATTATCAGCGGATGTCAGCCCTGGCCACAACGCCGGAAATCAAATTGGCGTTGCAAGTACTCAGAGCCTCTCACCAGTACTTGTTAGCTCAACCGCGAGTGCGACCTTCACCTACACCAGAGGGCGCCACGCCAACGCCAACGCCCTCGGGCTCGCCCGCACCTACAAAGCGGCCGCACAAACACAAAAAGAAATTTCATGCGTAGTTTTTGTCGGCATCTTGCCAGCTCGCGTTCGATACGGTATTCCTACACGCACCTTTTTTGTGGCGCGTTCGTCTAGTGGTTAGGACACAGCCCTCTCAAGGCTGGTGCACGGGTTCGACTCCCGTACGCGCTGCCACGCTAACGTGAATCCCGGCTAATGCGCCTTCCATTGCTCGTTCTTTACATTGTGCTCTGTTCACTTCTTTCGAGCAGCTGCTCGAAAGGTATCGGTCGCCCAACTTCCGCAATGGTCTTTTCGGTCAGGGGCAGAGTTATCTTCGGAAACTCGGAACGAAACGATCTTCAGCCGGTCACGCTTAAAAGCAGACTTCATAGCAGCGATACTGTGCGGTCGTCGCGCGCCGCATCGATCGACCTCGCCTTAATTCCCGCTGCCCTTGCACAGATTGCCGGCGATTCTGAAATCAAAATTGACGAACTCAGCATCGCCAAGGATGGCAATCAAACCGCCGGCGGTATCTGCGATCGAACCGCGCGCATTCGGTTAAGCCGGGGAAAAGTTATCGTTCTGTTCACTCCAAGTGACAAAAGCGCATCCCAATTTGCCGTGACCACGGGTCAGTTGACGATCAAGCCTGATTCGGACTGCTTGTTTTGTGTTTGGACTGACGGCAAAACGACGCGCGTAACGTGCGCGAAAGGAAACGTCAATGCACCCTCCGATGCACAAGCGCCAGTTACCATAGCTGCCGGCTACTTCCAAGAGTGGCCAACAACGCGCAAAACGCCCGTTCCTGCTACTGAGGACGCCAGCGCGCAGATCGACATCACAGAGTCGCTTGAAGCCGAACAGCGATTGCAAAACGAGGGGTCCGCTTGGCAGAACCGCCGTCCGTTCTAACAACAAATCTGTAGGAAAACTGTCAGCTTCCCCCTACAACTTAAGGCGCAGTTGTGTTGTCGATTTACGAAACGACGCAGTTGACAACGCCGGTCGCTCGCCAATGCCGGCATGACGACAACCGACTGTGAAAAGCGAGGCGATTTGGGCCGCAAAGACGCCCTCCCCGGTCATGCGCGTGTGCCACTGAGAATTATTTAGCCGGCTCCCCCGC
Organism: Candidatus Udaeobacter sp.; assembly: GCA_036499425.1. Lineage (GTDB taxonomy): Bacteria > Verrucomicrobiota > Verrucomicrobiia > Chthoniobacterales > UBA10450 > Udaeobacter. The sequence continues at coordinate 8,510 of DASYDT010000059.1, forward strand.
ATGTCTCGGATGCGTCCGAGCACCTTCCCTTTGCGGTCCGGGAAATGTTCGTCAAGCCAGTGCTCAAATAAGGGCGCTACCGCCCACGGCAGACGGATAATTGTGTAACCGGCAAATTGCGCGCCTGCTTTTGCGCATGTATCGAGGATCTTCGGAACTTCGTGATCGGTGAGTCCTGGGATAATCGGCGCAACCATCACGCCAGTTGGAATTCCTGCGTGGCGAAGTTGCATTACCGCCTCGAGCCGAGCCTGAGGCGATGACGTGCGTGGCTCCAAGACTCGCTGCAGATTCGGGTCCAGAGAAGTCACGGAAATGTTTACCGCTACTGCATTGCACGTTGCGAGATCACGCAAAATATCGATGTCACGTGTAACAAGACGGTTCTTCGTGATGATCGCCACAGGATTGCGAAACTTGGCCAGCACTTCGAGGCAACCGCGGGTGATGCGCAACTTTCTCTCGATCGGTTGATACGGATCTGTCACCCCGCTCATGACGAGCGTCTGTGGCTGCCAACGCGGTGATTCCAGTTCTGCGCGCAATAGCTCCGGCGCATTCGTTTTCACCATGATCTTGCTTTCGAAATCGAGGCCGGCGGACAAGCCGAGATACTCATGGGTGGGCCGTGCGTAACAATAAATGCAGCCGTGCTCGCAGCCGCGATATGGATTCAAGCTCGTTTCGAAACCGACGTCCGGACTGTTGTTCCGAGTGATGATTGATCTGGTTCCGTCACGAAAATACTGCGTCGTGCGCCGCGGCTGTTTCTCACTGACAGGATCAACATCGACACAATCAACTTCGGTCAGATCGACATGCAGCTTTTCGAACCGATTCGCCGGGCTCCAGGATGCGCCACGCCCGCGTATGGGCACGGAGCTTTGGGGCGTCTCCTCAATTACGGACCGGAATTTCTTTTTGGCCGCCATACCATTAAGTTCACGTGAACATACGGCGATGTCGAGCGAATCTTTCAATTCCTGCTATACTTGCCTACCGATCACTATCCACTGATCCACCGATAACGGTTCTTTCAGGAGGGGTGGCAGAGCGGTTGATCGCGCCGGTCTTGAAAACCGGAAGGCCGAAAGGCCTCGTGAGTTCGAATCTCACCCCCTCCGCCAGTATCAATCCGTGCGGCCAGTTACGCTTTGCGCGTCCCTGA
>DASYDT010000060.1:0-14147 GCA_036499425.1 Candidatus Udaeobacter sp.
TTCGCGTAGTAGAGGAAGTAGACGTGATCGGGAAAGACGTTCTCGGTCGGGAAGACGAGCTTGTGGAAGTCGCGGCCGATATACGGCAGCTCACCGTAGCAGTTCTCGAACATCTGGTCGGGCGAGATCGTGCTGACGATCAGATCGAAGGTGATCTTCTCACCCTTGATCCAGACCGTACGGTGCGGAATGTCGTACTTCTCGATCTTCGTGTTCAAAAGCACTTTTGCGTCTTTTGTCGAGATGTCGAAGTAAGCATTGTAGCCGTCCGGAGCATGCGGATAGGCCGACAGCGCCGTATCCCAGGCAGCGCGCGTGCCTTCTTTCAACGCCACACCTTTCGGCGACCAGTTGAACGTATCGACGCGCTTGTTGTCGTCGATCAGCCACATCTTCTTGCTGTATTTGTCGATGAACTTGTCATAGAGCCGCTGACCGACCGAAGAGATCCAGTACTCTTCGAGATTTCTTGCCTCTTTGGGGCCCTTGGCGGTTCGGATTTCTTCTTCAATGAGATCGCGGTCCGGCATCTTCTTGATGTCGTCCTTATGGATCGGGAATCCATAGAAGGCGTTGTCGCGCTCGATGTAAGTCAGGAACTCATGGTCGAGACAGCGGCGCAGCGGGCAGTAGCGATCGAGGTAATCGTAGACTTCCCGATTCTGCGTCAGGAAGTGGCGCGGCCCGAAGGTATAAGGATGACCGCCATACCAGTTCGTACGGACGCCGGCGCCAAGAAAGGGCGCAGCCTCGACGAGGGTGACATCCCACCCTCCCATCAACGTCAGCTGATGCGCGGACGCACAGCCCGCGAAACCGCCACCAATGACCAAGGCCTTTTTCATCGTCGCATATCCCTGTCGCAAACCCATCGCGCCTGTCTGGCCAAGCACTCCTCGCTCAGGCGATGGACCGAGCGAGAAATATCACGAAACGGAAGGATGTATCCTGCCGGAGTCCGCAATGAAAACAGGCCGCAAGCGACCTATTTTTGTCGCGTTGCTCTTAGGGCTTCTGCAACAGCATGATTCCGTTACAGATCGGAAGCACGAGGCGCGGATAATTCTTGCGGCTTGCGGCTACGTCCAGGAATGCCTTCGCGCCCTCACCTTTTTCAGTTTCAAACTTGGTGTTGAGCGCATCACCATGGAACAGCACGTCATCGACCATGATGAGACCGCCAGAGCGAACGCGTGGCTCCAAAACCTCGAAGTAGTGCGCGTAACGCTCCTTGTTGCCATCGATGAAGGCGATGTCGAACAGGTCGTCTTTGGGCAGGCTTTCGATGACTTCGAAAGCGTCGCCCTGAAGGATATCGATCCGATCCGCAACGCCATTGGCGGCAAAGTTCTTTTTGCAAATCTCCGCGAAGTGATCGAACTTTTCGATCGTCGTCAGCTTGCCGCCAGCAGGCATGGCGCGCGCCATCGTCATTGCTGACAGTCCGATAAACGCACCGATCTCGATAATGCGCTTGGCGTTGGTCAGGCGCACCATAAGTTCAAGAAAGCGCAATTGAACCGGATTTGAAGCCATATCCTCGATGCTGACTTTGTCAGACAGCACGAGTTTGAATTCCTCAGTGGACGACTTCAGCCCGCCGGTGCTGACAATCATGTCGTACAGGGTGCGGAAGTAATCCTTGCCCTTGAAATACAGATTGTTGTTCGGCTGGTCGGGAAGCAACTTGTCCCAGATTTGTAACGCCATAGTGAGAAACCTTATCGGTTAGGGAGAACGGTTTGGGTTGCGTTCGGTCCGGTCTGGGCAGGCTCGTAGCCCCTGGGCGGACGGTTTGATTTCCACTTCCGCAGCAGGATCGGCGCAATCGAGCCAAAAAGAAAGCCGAGCGTATGTGTATTGAGCAGGCAGAAACCGCGGAAAACCGCCGCTGCGCGAGGCCCTATGCGATGAGAAATCTTGCGCTCTAATAAAGCTACCAGGATCAGCGGGTCCAAGGCGCGATCGAATTCGCGCTTCCATTTTTCAACCAGCTTTTTGTCCGGCTCGCCCCTGCCTACGCGGCATGTCCGCAAACTGTATAACAGCTTGAGCGTTTTGACCGCCGAGTGTTGAAAAAAGCTGTACAGTAGAAATACCTTCGGGAAAGTCGCCATATCCATGACTTCAATCCGATCGTCGTCGGTGAGGTCGAGCGCCAAGCATTCGTTACCGTCCGGAACCACGTACATGTCGCGCCAACTGGCGCAGCACAGGTCCGGCAAATGATGATCGACGAAGCCGTCAAAGTCGTCTTTCGGCTTGCGTGGCCATGCCATAAACGTTGGCCCTTGAAGGAAACGAAACAACACTTCATTCGGCCGGGGACGGTAGCAAACATAAGCTTTCCACCAAAGGCTTTCCGGATTTTCGATGAAAAACTGATCGTTGATTTTATGCCAATGCTTGAAAAGAAAATCCGCTTGCTGTTCGCCATTGAAGGCAAAGCCGCCGTCCGGCGACTCCGCAATGATCTGTTTCAGAAGCGGGCGTGCCGCTTCACGATTGACGCGCGGCCCCGGCCCAATCACAAGCCTGAATCCCTTGCGCAGGCAGTCCACGAACAAGGCAAAAGAACCACGGCTATATATCAGATCAGGCCCAAAAAAGATCAGCGCCGCTTCATTGCGCGCGGCATCCGCCACGAGCAAACGCTGACTTTCGACCATCGGCCCGTATTCACTATGCTTTTCGTAGCCGCCAAGTCTTGCACCGTCCAGCAAGTCAACGCTGATACGGCTGCGCAACAACTTTAGTGCGGGTGCGGCCTCCAAGGTTGCCTTGTCCGATTCGGTCGTGAGAATTCGTACACGGCTTAGACTGCGTAAATCCTCGGGAATCTCGAGCACCAGTTCGGCAACATTCCAAAGCGTTATGTCGCTCAGCAACTCCGTATACAAATGCCCATAGACGACAATGGCGATGTGAATGCCATTCGGCATAGCACCGCGTTCCACGGAGTTAACCGCCTTAGGTTTACGAAACTGGATCAAGCTCGGCCAGGTAAAGCTGGGTTTACTTCGACCGGCTCACGCCGAAAACCGCGTTCAGTATCCTCGATGAATTGGCGTAGCGGATACATCTGGCGCTGAGACGGCCGCGAGAAGAATACATCGTTGACCAAAGGCTCGTCGCCGACGAATTCCATGCGATAGTTTCTTGGATCGCGGTACTTTTCGTACAGCGGATGTCCGGCTTTCACCAACAACGCGTTGTTGACGGTGAATACGACCGGATCGCTCTGCATCGTCTCGCCTTTGAGCTCAGTCAGCAGGTTCGACGGCCTGGCCATTTTCGGCGGCGGCGTCGTCAAGTTTTCCTGCGGCATCGCCAGCAAGGCAAAGCCGGTCTCGCGGAATTTCTCGATCAGCGACTGGATTGAGCCGTGCGACGGATATCCCATGCACTGCACGACAAACGCACCCTGCGGCGCAAGCACCTGATGGACGAGCGATAGATAGTCACGGAGCGCAGCCTGGCTGAATTCAAGAAGGTTCGCGTTCGATGTGACGATGTCGAACTTGATATTGCGTGTCGTCAGTTCACCAATCCGCCACCACGGATAATGCGTACAACGTGGCTCGGCACGGGAAAGATGGACGAACGGCGCGAATTCCGTCACCGCGTTCGGGACCGAGTAATGATTGCTGAGGTCCGAGCCCGCCGGCATGAACGCACGCTCCGCGAAATCCGGCCCGAAACAATGCAAGTTCACCAGATTTTGTAGAATGTAGAAGCTCTCGCACGCCTCGATCTGGCTGTAATTCTCGAGAGCGTGATGATGCCGCAGAAAGTAGGACAGGTAACCGCAACCTGGACCGATCTCGAGCACCGAGCGGAAACTCGGATTCACGCCACGCAGTTTCTTGTAGAGGCAGAAAACCGACAACAAGGTCGACGCCGGAAGAACGGGCTGACGTCCAGGAAAGAAATTCAGTTGAAACAGGACCGAATGGCGGCAAGCCTCGATCACCTGTACGTATTCCTGCGGCGTGAGCCCGCCGAGCTCGGTCATGTACTTTTCAAAGCGGTTCTCCTGCATCGTATCCAGGAGAGGGCCGAGATCTTGCACACTATTAATGCGGACCGGAAATCCGACCTTTTCGAAATGATCGACGTTGTGCGTTTGGGCAATCTGCCATGCAGGCAGGCTTGCTTTCGCCAGCTGCTCGTTGACCCGATAGGTAGCAGAATCCAACATATTACACCCTTGCGTTAGGCGCGGTCGCAGCCCTTTGCGGGATGCTTTTCAAGAGATTGCGGGGAAAAAGCCAGGTTCCAGAATTGCCGTCATTCTGCCTGTCAGATGAGGTAATCTCAAGGTCTCCAGACTGCGCGGCGGGACCGGCAGGCTCCATCGCGTTTCCTGATAATACATCCCGTCGGAATAAAACATCAGGGCCTCATTAATGTGACCCAGACGCCGGAGGACGTTGGCCAGCTCGATGGCTGCCAGTCGCTGGGCGGGATCCTGACTGAGTGCAGCTTCAAAACACTGACGGGCGCCTTCGTCATTTCCGGCCTTGGCCAACGCGCGGCCGCGGTGAACCGCCGCCATCACCGCCGGATGCGGGTCGAGACTAGAACCGCCGCCCGCCTTTTTTCCTTTCATGGCCCGGGAAAAGCACAACAAGGCATCTTCCGAACGCCCCTGGTCTTCGCGCAGGAAACCGAGTTCAAGCCAGGGATCCGCCCACTCAGGATCGGACTGGGTCAGCTTGATCAGGCTGCGTTCGACTTTGTCGGACTTCTTCACATCCAGCTTCATTTCGGAAAGCAAATTTCGCAACAAAGCCAGCGGCGCCGATTTAAATTGATCTGAGACCATCTTTGTCTGGAGGTCTTCAAGTACGTTCGCGCAGACCTCCATCGTACGAACGTTCCGAATTTCGTCGATGAGCTCAATCTTATGTTTTGGAATCGTGTCTATCGAGGCCTTCGGGCCGAGCGTTCGCTTCAGGCGAGAAAGAGCCAGACGCCAAAGATGGGAGACTCCATTGCGTCTGATTTCTTCAAGAATGCGTCGCGCGATATAGATGCCGCGGCGCATGATGGGAGCCAGACCTGGAACATCTCGTAGCCGACGCAACAGCGCGCGAGGCATACGTCGAGCGAAATGGACCGCCGCGTTCTCGTACTGTATCAACGGCATGACCCGCGGATAGTATTTTCTATGGAATGCTGCAGCGACCAATGGCTCGAGAAGAGGAACGTGCGCCGCGTAAAATATTGCACGACGAAGACTGGACGACTGGGCCCACGCCGGCACTACGAATGTACTCGCATCGACGCCAAGCGATTCTTGATGCTCCGCTGTGCTTGCTGTGACGACGGGAGCGGCGAGCGGTTGACCGTGCACGTCAGGCTGTAAAGCTGGCGACACACCCTCCGATACCACGGGGTGCGGAGGCACTGCGTCGCGCCATAGTACACGGTCAATCATTATAACAGTGAAAGAGCCAACCTTGAACGGAGCCTGCAAGCGAACGGCGTGGCCGACAAGATTTTCCGCTGGCAAGCCGCGCGCCGTGTAAAGAGCGCCTTCGCCGGGCGCCAGCCCGTGCTCGTTTTGCCGGATGCAATTTCGCAAGCGGCCGGACTTCATGGCATCTTGTTTTTGGAAAATGATATGGTCTGATATCAAATCGACCAGAGCCTTTTCCTGGCCGAGGGCCAACAAGGAGTTCACGCGAGCATCCGCCTCAAGGGCACTCTCGCTTGGGACAAGAATGGTGGCTCCCTCGGGGATGCTCAGGCAGCGCCGCAGACGGCCGGCATAAACCGCGAGCGCCAAAATGTTCGCAGCCTTGTGCGATTGGCGCTGACGTAAGTCAGCGAATATTTGGCACAATCGGCCGGCGCTGATCATTTGGCTACGAAAAAATCGCCCCCCGGCAACGGCGCGACGCCGCTCTACGGGCCACATCGAATCTTTGCTTGCACAAATTTCATAAGTGAACGTGCTCTCATACTCGCAAGACTCGACCGCATAGTAATTGTACCAAACCGCCATATTAGATAGGCGAGCGTCATCAAGCGGCCGAGGCCGATAAAAGCCATGAACGCGCTTTATAATAGGCTCGACACTGAGCGTAAGACACTGCTCGATAACGATGCGGTCGAGATGATCGCGAGGACCATAGTGGCGCAGGCTATTAAAGAGCTTCGGGTAAACGCAAAACGGATGGGACACGATTTCGCGAATGACGAACCCGTGTCTGGGAACGAGCCGCAAATCATATTCGGGATGCGAGGGACGCCGATCACTGTCGTGCCGCATAGCGACGTGTAATGGATGGAAATGCCGGAAGAGAAGATCGTAGAGATCATCTTGGCTTAGAGCGCAGACACTGTCATTCCCCGCGAACCGGCTTTCGATCTCGGGAACAATCGTTTCCAGAGCCACCTGCGGGCCTATCGTAAAAATTGCGCCAGCACCTGCTTCAAATCGCGATGCCCATCGGGTCAGCGCGTTCTCTGCATAAAGAACATCGGGAATGATGAAGAAGAGCACCGCCGATTCATGCCGCGCCACTTCGAGTTCACGATTCCAGAAAACTCCGTGCGACCCGTAATTCGTCGCATCGATTTCTTCCGGGCTAAAAACATGCAGATGAACGTTTATTTTTTCGCGCAGCAGCGCGAATAGCGGCGCAGCCTCTATTTGCTCGACGGTGTCTTGTGAGGTGTAAATAGTATAAATGACGTCGTGCGCCCGGGCGAGGCCAGGGCAATTTCCGTCGGCAACAAGTGTTCGCAGGCCAGTTCGGAGAAAAGTGTCGACATACTCTCGTCCCCAAACGACAGTAACTAATCTAATTTTCATCTGAATTTATAGCCAAACTTTCGCCAAAGCGATGCAATCGCCGCTCGCGGCAATTTAGCCCGACTCGTACCATTTTCGTTGCTAGCAAGCTAGATTGGAACCGAGAAATCTTTACGAAATTGACTGCTCAATCGGCCTCCTGCGGCCAAATCTCACAGCCTTCTGTGCTTTTCGCCGATCCCTCCGCGGGGCATCCACGATCCGCCAAGCCACGAAAGGGCAAAACGGAAGAGATTGTAAGACCTTCCCAAGGGCGAATTTGTGTACTGATAGGGAAGCCGGAATCTGCCCGCTCTCATCTTACGAAGCGCGACAAAACTATAATCGAACACTGCCGGCGCCTGCCGGCCGGGCCAATTGGAAGCTCGTGAAGGATCCGTCGCGCTCTTCAAGAAGCGATCATAAACCAATTTTTTAAAAGACGCCTCGTCTTCCATATCAGCCAACTTTATAGGCAACTGATCGAAATCAAAAGCTGCGTCCGGACTCTGACGGAGCAGCTCTGTCCTGAGAGCAATGTCATCGATAAACTGATAATCCACCATCTCAAAGCCTGAGTGTGCAGCCAAGGTCCGAAATAAAATCGGATGAAGGTTGAACAGGCCATGGTCCACATCGCCGTTCGTTGGGTTTACGTTGAGAAGCAAACCTCCGACAGGCAAAAGGTCAAACGCAACCTTAAAGACATTAGCTACGTTGAAGACATGCTCGGCCGTGCCAAAATTCGTCACGACATCGAATCGTGAAAAAATTGGCACGTGAGAATTCAGATCGTAATGATATTCTGAACGGCCATCGAATGGATCTAACGAACGATATTTCGTTATCCCGAATACCGAGTAGAATTTTTCCTGAGCATATGGACTAAAATCTTTGCTTTCATCGACGCCAGCAAGAATACGTTTCGCCTCCTCATCGCCATGCAGACGGCGCGCAACTGCCGACAAAAATGGCGGACGGAAATCCATATCTTGCGGGCCGAACTCAATCATCGATTGTCCGGGCTTTAGCGCACCCATTTTCACCAGCCGTTCCAGCCAGTGAACCATTACACAACTCATTACCATGCGTCAGTTCCCCATCGCCGCCAACGTGCGGCGGCCCCCCTATAAGCTTTGACGCGCCAAATTATGGCGCGCAGCTCCATTAAATTCTCACCCTTTGGCATTCGCATCGATCGCCAGCGTATCAGCTGATCGCCGATCTGGCCGCGCCAATTTGCGCGCTATATCTATAAACGGTCTTTCAATTCGCCGGAATGAAAGACCCCCCAATAGGATCGTTACCGGAACACAGATGGCAATCATCACAAGTGAGACGCCAAAAGCGAAGCCATTACTGAAATTCCCGGTCGTATCGCGGAGCAAAACAAATGCACACAGCATAAGCATCGGCTGACCAAGTACGTAAAGGCTATAGGATATATCACCGAGATACACGAGCGCGCGATGATCGAGAAATCCGGCATCATCCGGCCTCGCAACGAGATAGCCGATGAGTTGAGCGGCGATCAGCGCATCTGCTGCAAACTTTACGGCGGCCGAGATCAACCCCCAATTCCAGACAAAATCGACAGGGACGAGAAGCGCGAGCGCAGCCACCGTCAGCCAACCGCTTCGCAAGAAATGCGCGCACGAAGGCAAGCGCAACGCCTTGTGCAAGAACATACCGAGATAGAAGCAATAAGCATACTGAAACCCGAGCGGGACAACCGGCGACTGACTTAGTAAATAGAGCCCGGCGACGATCGTAACATCGACGAGAACCCCTGTGCGATGCTGCATTGCTGCGAACAAGGGCAGCACGAACGCCATCGCAAGCTCGACCTGGACGGACCACAACACACCGTTGATGTCGGCGCGAAATCCGAGAAGGTTGAGCGTAGTGTTGACGGGATCGACCGGGACTAAATAGGCGTTCTTGAAAGTTCCCGTCAGATCGCCAAACTGCGGAGCCGGCCCGGAGATCAGAAGTATCGCCGACATGAGGACGATCGACCCCCACATCATCGGCACCATGCGCAGCGCGCGCTTGCCAAGAAAATATAGATACCCTCTGGGATCTGCCGCCGGCGACCGGCTAAGCGACAATCCCAGAACGAACCCACTCAGGACGTAAAACAAAATAACTGCCGTATTGGGCTGAAACAAAAGAATGCCCGCGAACTCCGTCATGCTCGCCAGAGTAAACGTCATTCCTGGGTGTTGCGGCAGGCCATTAGGAAACACGGCCATCGCGTGACCGGCCAATACCGCGAGAGCGGCTAAGCCGCGCAACGATTGCAACCGCGCAATATGCAAGAGATCGGTCCGGGTAAAACGGCAGACGATCTTTGATAGCAGCTAAGTCCTTAGAATGGCAAGAGTTCTTACTGGGCGGGCTTCCGTAGTGTCTTGCCGTCGTAGATACTCCGCATGAGCGCCTTTCCAACCATAATGGACGGCGTCACCGTGAGATGACCACCGTCCATTGAAAACAGATTTTGAAAATCGCGACCCTCGCGCGTCAAGCAACCTTCCGAATTGCACAGTACGTCATATGCAGCGAAATAAGTCACCGAAACCTGCGCGACGAGACTTTCAAAATAGTGTCGGCGTTCTTCCCCAGCAGAATCCAGCAAGCCGGCCAAGCGGACATCGGGTACCGATACTAATTTCCCATCGCGCACCACTGATAGCCTCTGCATGAGCTTTGGGATCCATTCTCTCCAAATCGGAGGACTCCCTACGACAACAATCTTGGTAGACGGCATCCGCTCGACGATGGCGCGGAGCTGAGGCAGGACACTACCGAGGTGGCCCGCAAGATGCGGCCCGGTCCATGCAGCTGCAATGACCAGCACTTGCGGCTTTAAGGCCACGATATGGTCAAGTGTTTTTGCGCTGTATTCGCGGCAATAGGCGCGGCCCGGATAGTCAAAAGTGGTAAGCGGGGGACACGCATTAAATGTGAACTGCCCAATCCGGTATACATAATCCGATTGCTCATGTTTTATGCCCGGATACAGGTGCGCTGCAAATGAGTCACCCCACAATACCAATAGCGGCTGTGAGCCATCCTCGACACAGCCGTCAAAGTTCTTGAGCCCGGCGTCAGGGCTGACAGGCCATCCACTATCGGGCCCGATCAGACATTTCCCACCTCGCCATTCCTGCGCCAGTTCTACGTAGTGGATATTGAACGCGCGTTGGTACGAAGTGACCTCGCCGTTCTTCAAGTAAATATTACCGCCGAAAAGAACAAGAATTGCGACAAAACCGCAAAGCGCAGCCACCTTCGCGCTGCCGAAACGCGGCGCCCCTCGGATCGGCAGCTCAAACAGAATGTATGTCAAATACGCCAGAACGAACGAAGCAACTAGGATCGCGGAGCGCAGCCAGGCAGGCGGCGTTTGTCCGGCATCGATGTAAGCGAACGACAGCAGCGGCCAGTGCCAGAGGTACAGCGGATAACTGATCAAACCGATCCAGACGAAAGGCCGGGATGAAAGAATATTCGCGTTCACCCACGCAGACTTGCCCGCACCGATCATCAGCACCGCGCCAATTGTCGGCGCCAACGCATACCAGCCTGGATAGGCGAGATGAGAATTGAAGAAAAACACGCTGCCCAGAATCAGAAGCGCGCCGGCAAATGCCGGCGCATTAACGTTGATCCGGGTAAAGGCCGCAGTCCCGGATCGCAGCTCTGAATAGGCAAGAGCACCGCCTGCAAGAAGCTGCCAGAAGCGCGAAACCGGCGAATAGAACGCCGCTACAGCGGACGAATTTGCGGTGACAACATTGTAAGAAAAAGAAAGAACGACAATCAGCGCAAGGCAAAGGCCGATGCTGAACTTCCGTTTCCACGCAAGAAGAGCGAGAAGCGGCCAGACCAGATAAAACTGCTCCTCTACTGCAAGAGACCAAAGATGCAGAAGTGGCTTAGCAAGCGCATCCGTATCGAAGTAGCCCGACTCTTTCCACAAAACAAAATTTAGAACAAAAACACCGGCCGCTGCGATATGCTTGCCTAGCTGCATGAAGGCGCCGGACAGCATCGTGCGCGAGCCGATAACATAGCTCGCCGTCAATACAACGATGAGCGCCGGGAAAATTCTCCGTATGCGGCGCGCGTAAAACTCCAAAAAACTGAAGTTTCCGGCCGCCAAGCCGTTAAAGATGATTCTGCTGATCAGAAAACCGGAAATAACAAAAAAGATATCGACCCCGACAAAGCCTCCGGGAACTGAATGTGGGAATGCGTGGAAACCAAGAACCGCAAGAATTGCAACGGCACGCAATCCGTCAACGTCGGCTCTATAACCGAGGGATGCTGTATCGGCCTGACGAACGGCGCCCCGCTTCATGAATTCCTGGCACCCAGCGCGCGATCATTGGCTTTTCTCATTGCCGGCTTTAGTGGCCGCTAGCGCCGCCGTTGCAAGTAGTCATACAGTCTTTGCCGAGCGGCTTTGAGCCGCGACCGTGGACGCAGATTGGTCGCACGTGCCGACGCCATCGCATCGGCACGGAATCGACGAAGCCGTGTACCAATCTGGAATCGAGCGCGGGCAAGATTCACGATCGTACGCGGCCCATGGCCGCCAAGCAGCCTCGTCTTCACAGCGGCGCGGAGCGCCGGCATTTGCGCCCGCCAACGCGGCACCAAAGCTGCAAGACCGGAGTGCCGCCAGGCGCCGTCGATTAGAGCCATGGGCGGACGCAGCAGAACCGCCGCATACATGGCAGGCCGCGTCTCCCAATTGAATCGACGGTCGGCTTCGCGCCACGCGGTCTCGGGCGCAGGCTCTTCATAAATCCGGATGCTCGGTTCGCCGTACAAGATATTGAATCGGCAATGGCGTTTGCGGATGAGCAATTGCTTGAACAAGGGCCAGCGCTTGCTGGCTTGGCGAGCAAGTCCGGTCACCCGGTCACGCGGCGTCAGATCGAGCGTGTGAATCTCGCGCGCGTCCGGAACCACGTAAATTTCACGTTGGCCATGAGCGCAAGACTTGACGAGGCGATGGTCTATCCACCCGTCGTAATCCTTGACCTCGCGATAAGGCCACAAGAACAGTGCCGGCCCCTGCCAGCATTTCATCAAAATCTGGCGATGGCCGACGCGCCAATACGCGTATGACTTCCAAAAGATCGAGGTAGGGTCGTTCCAGAAGAAATCGTCGTTTATTTTCTGCCAGTGATCGAACATCAGCTTCGTGAGATCAATCGAACTGATTTCGAGCGACTTCCCGCCGCCTAGCTTAATGCGGCTCTGCAGGATCGGCGAAAGCTCTTCTGCTATACCTCTCGCTGAAGGGCCGATCACCGCCCGATAGCCTTCCTGAGCAAGCCGGGCGATCGTAGCGAATGAACCTTTCGACCAGACCAGATCCGGCGGGCAGAAGATAATTCCCGCCCCCTCCAGACTCGCCTCATGGACCAGTCTCGCCTGCCCGAGAATCATCGGACCATAGCCACCGTAGAGGTCGTAGCCTCCGTCCACCATGGTATCGGCGATCTTTACGGGGATGAGGGTCTTGATGGTCGTCAGCGCAGAAGCCGCTTCAAGTAGAGCGCGACCGGTCGGATTAGTGAGAACGCGAAGCTCGGTTATAACGCGAATGTCGTCCGGCAAATCTCCGATCAAGGAGACGAGATTGGGCAAAACGATTGATGTACAAAGATCGAAATAGCCGTCGCCATATATGAACAGCGCTAAATGCAGCTTTTTCAAATTATCCTTAGTCATTGCGGCGATTTATAACTTACAGAAGAATCGATCGCTTCGGCCGAGAGGCGGCCCAGGACACGCAGGAGCCAACGATCGTTTGTGAGATCGGTAGGCGCGCCCTTGGCGACCAAGCTTTTGAAGTGCTCGTACTCCAGAGCCCAGGTCGGATCATCCTGCACGAGCGTAATCGACTCTTCGGGCGGCCGCCCGCTTGGAAGAATACGGGTGCGATGTGAGAAGGTGCTCGGACCCCATTTGCACAATGACTCAATATGAGCCGTGCCCTTCTCCGCAAATATGTCGCACGTGAAATGATTGCGCCAAGAGAGCAAGGTCATTTCGAGTTCTAGCTTTGGCTGAGTGCTCTCCGAAGCAACAACCACATGATCGGGCGCACGATTCTCAAACCGGCTCACGGAAGAGACGCGGAAATCTTCGCCAAGATCGCCAAACCAAAAGCGCGCGGTGTCCAGAAGGTGCGAGCCGAGATCCGGCAGCACGCCGGCTCCCTGATCGCGCCATGCGGACTCCCGCACCAACCGCGCGGTACCGTTGCCGTAGAACATGCGGCAGCGATAAATCTTACCAAGCTTGCCTGACTGCACCAGGTCGCGCATGCGAACGTAATGCGGCTCGAAGCGGTGATTGTAGGCTGTGTAACAGACAGCGCCGGTGCGGCGGCCGATACTTTCAAGCTCGCAGAGCTCTTCTTCGCGCTCGGCATGCAAAGGCTTCTCTACGAGAACATGCTTTCCATGACCGAGAAGATAGCGGAGAAGCTCTATTTTTGGGGCATCCGGCGTGCAAACCAGCGCGGCATCAAACTGGTCAACAGGCACTGCTTTGATGTCGGACCAGTTCGCGTCGGCTGAGACGGGATCGACAAAGCCGATTCCGTCTGCGCCAGCAACCCGCAAGCGCTTCTTACCCTGAACTCCATAGCCGACGACGACGACGCGCATGTACGTCAAAATTCCGCGGGACCACCATTAACTACTGGTATTTTACGAACCGCTCAAACCTATCAAGCTTGTCGACAACATCTTTGGGCCGAACCGGAACGTTGCCTTCGCGCTCACAGACGATCGCAGCCGCCAACGACCCCAGCACGGACGCAATGACGCTATTTCCGGTGGTAAACAAAGACAGAGTCGCATAGGCGAGCAATCCGTCGCCCGAGCCAACCGCGTCAACAACGCGATCAGCAAAGCTGTCCATGGTGAAGAACGCCCGGACATCCTCGACCTTTTGCGGAATCGACCGGAAGGTCAAAAGACCGCGCTCGCCAAGTTTGAGAATCAACGTCTTGCACTTCGCTTGGCGATACAATTCCAGGCCGAGCGGCCGGACGACCGAATCCTGATCGCCAAGCGCGAAGCGGGCTTCTCGCTCATTCGGCGTGATCAGATCGAAACCGTTAAACTCGAGAATGTTGCCCCAGCGGCTCGCCACCTGGCTATCAGCCACGCGGAAAACACCTTCCGGAATTGCCTTGGTCAGTTGGGGAATTGTATCGCGGTTGAAGATGCCGTGACGAAAATCGCTGAAAACAACGATATCGGCAGAAGTCTCTGCGATCTGCTCTGCCAGAGAAGTTCGAATACGA
>DASYDT010000061.1:0-31371 GCA_036499425.1 Candidatus Udaeobacter sp.
GCCGCGGCTCGAGCTTGCGGAATTGAGTCTTGCGGAGAAGCAGCACCAAACACAGAGAGGAGTGTGTACGAATCGGCCAGGCCGGCACAGGCCAGCGCGTAGTTTGGATCCTTCTCGATAGCTTGATTGAAATACTCGATCGCGCGTTTCAAATCCGCACCGGTCCGTTTATTCCAAAAAAATCTGCCTTTGAGGTACAGCTCGTATGCCTCTGTATTCGCCGTCGGCACTTTCGACATCGCGGTTTTTTCCGAGCCGCTGAGCTTTGCTTGCAACGATTCAGCAATCGCCTTTGCGATTTCGCTTTCGACCGAAAACATGTCGGTGAGCTTTCGATCGTAAGTATCGGCCCACAGATGCGCGTCGGTCATGGCGTTGATGAGCTGCACGTTCACGCGCACCTGATCGCCGGCTTTCTGGACGCTGCCTTCAAGAATGTTGGTGACGCCAAGCTGCTTCGCGATCTGCGGTAAATTATCGGGCGCGCTCCTGAAACGTTGCGTCGATGTTCGCGAAATAACTTTCAAGTCGGCGACCTTCGCCAGGCGCGTGAGAATTTCATCCTGCACGCCTTCGCAAAAGTAGGCGTTGCTCTTGTCCTCGCTTAAGTTTTCGAAGGGCAGAACTGCGATGCTTTTTTCGGGAATCGGCGAACCGGTAGGGAGTGGCTCGACAGCGGCGTTTTTCTTTCCAGAAAGTTCGTCCTTCAACTCATCGGTGATTTTCTTGGCGACTGCGCTCTTAATGGTATCGGCCAACGATGGGGATGATGGGATGGCGGGAATCTGGGGTGGTGATGCCACCGGGCCTTTTCCGAATGACCGCACGATCGCGGGCGCGAAAATCACTGACACCATGGCAAGCACGAAGGTGAGTGCGATGAACAATCCCACAATAATGAAGATCGCTCGGGCGAGCGGAGAGAGTCCTTTGCGCGTCCCTCCTCTGGAGCCGGGGATGCTGCCGCGCACTTTTCCGATTCGTGCCGGCGTGTTGGGATTGCCAATTGTCTCGGCATAAAGATTAACTAACGAGACAACAACTCCGTGTTTCACTTCCACGTCGCCGAGTTCGTGAAGGTACGGCTGCCAACGACGCTGTTGTGCGAGATCGTCAGCCACGCGCTTACTCACAAGAATGTGGCCGGCATCCCCGCAATCCATCACTCGCTGCGCGATGTTGATGCCTATGCCGGCAATGTTTTCGCGCTCGTTTGCATCCTTCACATGATGAACCGGGCCGCTGTGGATTCCCATTCTCACCGGCAGACTGGGCTGCGCGCGCAAAGCGTGGCTGATCTCCAGGGCGCATTCCACCGGCTCTTCCACTGACCCGGTGAAAACCAGCGCCATGCCATCGCCGGTCGGCAAAATGGTAAGCTTTCCTGCAGTCTCGGCCTCGCGCGCCGCCTCGGTGTTGCGGACAATCTGATTCAACTCCTGAAGCGCTTCTGATTGTTCGTCGGTCAGCAGCGTAGAGTAGCCGACGATGTCCATGAAGAGCACATGCGCGATCTCCAGGCGCTTAGCCTTGTGCTCGTCAGCCATGAAGCGGGACTCTACTGGCTGAGCGCAAACGTCTCTAGCCTATTCTTTTGACGCGAGCGGAGAGACGATTTCTCGAAGTCTGAAAAGAACCACGGATTAAACGGATAGCACGGATAAGCAAGGCTCCGGCATGAAGATCAGGTGTGTCTTTTCGCCAGCTTCTCGCGGGCGCAATACTCAACTCCTGGTGAATCATCTCTTCGTCCGTGTTATCCGTGTGATCCGGTTTAATTGTCTTTCGGCGCGAGGGAGGCGATGATTCCTGCACCGGCGATATTCGCTTGTGCATTGAGATCAGTGACCTCGTTAACTGGGCCACTGTGGATTCCCATTCGAACATGCAACTTGGGATGACTTTTCAGTGCTTTTGCAACTTCCAAAGCGCAAAGAACAGGTGGGTTCCGGGCCGTCGCGAAAAACCAGCGCGTCGCCATCACCCGTTGGTAGCCGCAGCAATTTACCTTCAGCTTCAGCGTTACGGACCTGCTCCGTTCCGCGTACGATCGCTTTTAGTTTTTGAATTTGCTCGCTCTGCTCGTTGATGAGCA
Organism: Candidatus Udaeobacter sp.; assembly: GCA_036499425.1. Lineage (GTDB taxonomy): Bacteria > Verrucomicrobiota > Verrucomicrobiia > Chthoniobacterales > UBA10450 > Udaeobacter. The sequence continues at coordinate 2,096 of DASYDT010000061.1, forward strand.
ACTTTGAGTAACCAACGATGTCGATGAATAGGACGTGCCCGATCTCGAACTTTAATTCTGAGGATTGAGAGGAAGTGGGATTCACGGAAGCTTGGTGTACTCCGCTCTTGCTTGCGCCAGGAGAGGAACGTCTACATCGGCATTTTTCCAGAGAGTGAAGAAATCTTGATACGCAGTCTTAGCTTTGGCTGTATTTCCGGATAGCGAATAAGCGCGGGCAAGTCCCAAATGTGCCAGCGCACCGATGGGCTCATTTCCAACAATGCTCGCATGGTCGAGAATCTTCTGGAATTCGCCTGCGGCGGCGCCGCCGTTCTTCGCCGCCAGGTAAGCCTGGCCGCGAAAATAAATGGGATAGAGGGCGAAGGTGAAGTCCTCGTTGGTGTGTCCCAGTTCATAGGGCGCCGCGGCGGATAAAACGTCGAGGGCGGCTTGGGCATTTCCGCTGTTGAGGGCGAGAGCCGACCGAGCCAACGGCAGATATCGAGTTTGAACAGCAGTGTTTTGTGGGAATCGCTTTGTTAGGTCCTCAATCGCTCGATTGGCGTTGTCAATGTCGCCGGCGAGGGCGAAAGCGATCGCGGAAAATCCTTCCCCATGTTTTCCTTTTATTGCTGACAGAGCGGATTGGGCATCCGCTTTGGCGAAGTCGGCCAATCCGACTAATCCTTCGCGAAGAGCATTGTGCCCCTCGTACTCCGCTGCGGTTTCATTTTCCTGCGCCCGTCGCGCTGAGTCGACCGCGCGGCGGGTGAGTTCGCGAGCCTGGACAAACTGACCGTGATCCGCCGCGGTTTCCGATTCGACGAAAAACATCTGATCCTCCACGCCGGGGATTCCGTGAGTGGCGGCCGCTTGTTGCGCCATTCCGGCAGGATTGTTCTGGAGAAAATCGACGACGTACAGAATGAGCGGATACCAGGGAGAATTGAGCTTCTTTGCCCGCGATTGCTCTGCCGCGGCTTTCGCTTCATCGAGACGGCCCAGATACTGGTCGCAATACATCAAACTGACATAATTGTTTGAACTGTCGGGATTGATCTCAAATGCTCGCTTCGCCGCCGCGTCCGCCCTGGCGTAATCTCCGCATATGAGAGCGATGTACCAAAGATAGATCTGCACACTCTCATCGTGCGGATAGGTCTGCGCGATTAATTCGCCGGTGCGCCGGGCGGCCTCCAGGTTGCCGGTAACGGCGATTTCATAAAAGATCGCGATGCTGAGCTTTTCGTGATCACTCGTTCGCTCGCGCAGGTCGTAGGCTTTGCGCGTATTTTCAGCGGCGAGTGCGAGCTCGCCTTGAGGTTGATAGCACTCCGCTAACTGTAAATACGCCATGGCGAAGTTCGGGTCGAGAGTGATGGCGTGCTGAAAAAAAGTAATCGCAGCCAGATAATCATTGTCGACATCGGTTGCCTTGTTCCCGAGGGCATAAGCTTGCAGCGCCTCCAGTGATGACGTGGTAATATCTTCCGGCAAGGCATCGTACTTCTTAACCGAGGCCAGCGATTCACCCAATCTCTTCCGCAGTTTACTTGCCGCTTGGCCGAGCGCGTTAAGGACGCGTTCTTTTCCCGCTGCGGTTTCCTGTTCTTGGGCCAGCAGATTTCCGCTTCGGCAGTTCACTGCTTTCAGTGACACGATATACTGGGTTCCCAAGGCCGAAATGGACCCTTCGATGGTGGCGGCACTGCCCAGCCGTTCACCAACTTCGCGCGCCACTTCAGGCGTAAGCCGCGCGTCTTTCGGTTTCGACATCAACGTTAGCGTCTGGGCAATCTGCGAATCGGAGATCAGACTTAAGAAAGGCGTCTGCTCCAATTGCGACGCCAGTCCCTGCCGCAATGTGCCGTCAAACACAGGATCGCCGGTAGTGTTAGCAAAATCGGCCAGAACAATCGTATCTTTGTCAGTGAGAGGTTTCTTTTTCGACGAAAGAAAATACCAGGCGCCCGCAGTAAGAAAAATGGCGATGAGAACAACCGCCGCGATCTTCTTCCAGAGCCGCGTTGCTCGATCCGTTTTCGCCTGGCGGAGTTTTTGCGGCAACTCCCGATTGCCGATTTCATCGTCGTGGAAGTTAACCAGCGAAATCTTGTGGCCGTGTTTTACTTCGCACTCACCCAGCTCATGCAAGTATGGCCGCCAACGTGGATAGTGTTCCAAATCATCGGCGACCCGCTTCGAAACAAGAATGTGGCCGGAGTCGCCGCAATCCATCACTCGCTGCGCGATGTTAATTCCAGCGCCGGCAATATTGGCTTGCGCTCCGAGGTCCGTGATTTCGTTCACCGGGCCACTGTGAACTCCCATTCGCACGCCAAGCGCGGGATGTTTTTTCAGCTCTTTGCTAATCTCCAATGCACAAAGAACCGGTGCCTCCGCAGTGGTGCGAAAGACCAGCGCGCCTCCGTCGCCAGTTGGCAAACGCAGTAGTTTTCCTTCCGCTTCGGCGAGACGGACCTGTTCGGTTCCGCGCACGATTTCCTTCAATTTCTGAATCTGATCGCTCTGCTCGGTGATTAGCAACTTCGAGTAACCGACGATGTCGATGAATAAGACGTGCCCGATCTCAAACTTTACATCTGAAGAAGCGGCGGATTCCATGGGACTTAGCTTCTTGCCCGATTTAACGGTGTAACAATTTAACGGGTGCGAATACACAAACACTGCGGCGCTTAAGCTCGGAGAAAAAGTTGCGATTGTTCATGGGAAGTCTAGGAACCGAGTGTGTAGAAAACAAAATACCATGCGTTCTGAGCGAGCATGCCGCCAACGCCAACCCATTGCAGCCAGCGCGGCTTTCCCCAACCAGCAAGCACCGCAGAGATGCCGAGCGGCAGCCCGGCAAGTTCTGCGCCGATCCATTCGTTAGGCTTCAAACCAAAGTTATTGCGATTAGCGTAGGTGGCGAGTGAGCCCATCGCCCATAACGCAATCGTCGCAGAAAAAATAACCCGGCGCTGTCGCTCAAAGTAGGCCGGCATGTCGAGTGGTCCGGCTTCGCTGTAAGGCATGGCGACAAGTGAACAGCTAAAGTAGTTCGGGACAACCCAGCCGAGCTGAAGCAGCACTTCCGTAAGCGACCACTGTTTGAGGTTCTGAAGTTCCCAAAGACCCAGCCAGTTAATGATCACACCCGCTGCAGCATTCAGAATCGAGACAGTCAAAAGCCAGGAGAAGCGGACACGGTCGCGGGCCAAGATTAATTGAGACGCGCTCGAGAAGACATGGGTCAGCGCAATGGCAAAGATAAACGAGACTAAGACGGTGACGTGTTGGAACATGGTCGCGTCTTACCGCCCCGCTCCACTTCGCCTTGATGATTTGAACTCCGCGGCTGGAACAATCTTCTCAGCCAGCGCTTCGAAGCGCGGATCGCCGCGGAGTGGGCCGAGGAACGGGTCGACGCGGATGTATTCCAGGTTGTTGCCGTTTCGATCCTCGTAGGATTTCTCCAAGGCACTGAGCGCCTGCTCTCGCTGGCCCAAGCCGAGATATACGATCGCGAGGTAGTAAGGATCGACGTATTCAGACTTGCTTCTCTCCAGGAGCTTCCCGAGGATCTTGATGGCTTCGTCCTGCCGACCGAGCTTGCCATTCAGGTGACCGGAGTAAGCAGGGGCGATAGGATCATCGGCCAAAGCCATCGCCTTTTGATATTCGGCCATCGCCGAGGAAAGCTCTCCCTTGTCTTCAAGTGCCGCCCCCAGTGACCAGCGGGCAAAGTAGAAGCTTTCGTCCATCTCCACGGTTTTGCGCAATTGATTGATCCCATCGTCCCAACGGCCAGCGTGCACAAAGGCGACGCCGAGGTTGGTGTTGATGACGAGCGAGAGTGGGTCGAGCTCGCGCGCGCGTTCCATTTCCGCGATCTCTCTCTCGCTATCGCCTAACGCGGCCAGCACATCGGAACCATACCAGTGATGGGCGGTCGAATCGTTAGGGTTGAGCTCCAGCGCCCGCTCGTATTCCTTCTTCGCGCCGGGGAAGTTGAATTCGTAAACGGATCGAAAATTCCCGAGAGCGGTGTACGCATCGGAGCAAGTCTCATCGAGGGCCAGCGCCTTCTTGATTGCGGATTCAGCCGGTGGTCCGCAATCCTTCGGAGCGCCTCCATTGTAGGAGGGTAGGATCACCCATGCCTGGGCCTCGGCTGCGTAAGCCTGCGCATAGTTCGGGTCCAGGGCAGTCGCCTGCCTGAAGTAGTCGATGGATTTCCGCAGCTCGGACGGGGTGCGTTTGTTCCAGAAGAAACGACCTTTCAAATACAACTCGTAGGCTTCGCTATTTGCCGTCGGGGCCTTGGCGATGAGTTTCTTTTCCGAGCCGCTGAGCTTTGCCTGTAGCGTGTCGGCAATTGTTTTCGCGATCTCGGTCTCGACGGTAAAGATATCCGTGAGTTTGCGGTCGTAAGTGTCGGCCCAGAGATGGGCGTCGGTCATGGCGTTGATCAACTGCACGTTCACGCGCACCTGATCGGTCGCCTTCTGCACGCTGCCCTCGACCACATGCATGACGCCGAGCTGCTTTGCGATCTCGCGCAGATTATCGGTCGCACTCTTATACTTCTGCGTCGACGTCCGCGAGATCACTTTCAAGTCCGCGACCTTCGCCAGCCGGGTGAGAATTTCATCCTGCACGCCTTCACAAAAATAGGCGTTGTCCGGATCTCGACTGAGATTTTCGAAGGGAAGAACGGCAATCGACTTTGCCGGCAGCTCCGCGCGAGCCGCACTCGCAGTATTCGAAGCTGTGTACCGGCCGAGGAGAAATAATCCGATCGACAAAAGGGCGCCGACCACGACCACATAAATCCACGCGTGCTTTTTCGGAGCCCGTGCTACGGCAGCAGGATCGACATCTTCGGTGCGTTTAATGCCTTGGGGCGTCAGCTCAAACATCCATGCGAGCACAAGCGCAATCGGCAGGCCTATTATTATGAGCAGAACAATCAATCGGATGATCCAGTTGGGAATGTCGAAGACTGGAAACACCTGCGCGATTCCTTGAGAAAGGGCCCAGCCGCCGACGATGTACGCAACCGCCACCTTGTAAACATTGCGCCGCTTCAGCTCGGCGAAGAAATTCGAAAGGTTCATTACCGAGTGGGCTGTGACAGCACCTTCGCGGGATCGAGTCCGATCCGGCGCAAGATATCAGCAAATCGAGGGTCGGAATGGAGCGCGCGAAACACTGGACGCATGCCAATCGCCTGGAGCGCGCCGCCGTGGTCGTCGCATGCGCGATTCAGCCATTTGAAAGCTTCGTCCTTTTCACTCAGCGCTGCGTAGACAGCGGCTATTTCTTCTTTTGGCAGATACTTGGTCGCCGCGATTTTTTTAAGTTCTTCAAGAATTTGGCGCGCCTCGGACTGCCGGCCAATTCGCGCATAGGTAATCGCCAGCCCGGGCTACGGTCTTCCGGTCATTTCCTGCGCTTTTTTGAACAGCGCAATCGCTTCGTCGTACATTCCTTTCTCGCGGTAGGCGTCGGCAATAACTGGAGTTTGGTAAATGTAATTTGGATCGAGCTCCAGTGTCCGCTTTCCCTCCGCGATTGCCTCGTCGTATTGACCCCGTAGGAGATATGATTCCGCGGAGAAGTTGGCGATGAGAGGCGAAAGCGGGTCGGCTTTCACGGCCTCTCGCATGTGCGCAGCGCCTGCTTCAGGATCTCCTTCGGTGAGGTCGTTCAGTGAACTGAATAAATGCGCCGAGGCCGAGTTGGGATCGAGTTGCAACGCATGCCGCAGCTCTGCATTGGCGCCCGCCATGTCCCAATCGAGCACGCGCTTGGCATCCGCCAGGTAAACGTGGGCTTCCGCATTGTTTGCATCCAATGCGATCGCCTTTAGGGCTGCAGCTTTCATCGTCGGAAAGGCATCTAGCGGTTTCACATATGCGTCCGACAGCCAGTCCCATACTTTTGCAATTCCGGCCCAGGCACGCGCCGAATTTGGATCTTTATCCAGCACGCGTTGGAACAGGTTGAGACTTTTCCGCAAGCTTTCTTCGTCGCTCTTGTTCGAAAAATAGAGACCTTGCAGGTAAAGATCGTACGCTTCCGTGTTTTGTTGTCGTTGCGCGGGCGCTGCGATCTCAAGCTTGACCTTCAACGCATCGACAATCGCGCGCGTGATTTCATCTTGGACAGCGAACACGCCTTGCAATTCGCGCTCGAATGTGTCGGACCAAATATGGAAACCATTTTGCGCGTCGATTAGTTGCGCCGTGATCCGAACGCGATTGCCTTCGCGACGCAAACTGCCTTCGAGAACGTTCCGCACCTTCATCTTCTGCGCGATCTCGCCCACATCGGCGTTTTTTCCCTTGAAAGAAAATGAGGACGTACGCGCAACCACGCGCAAACCTTCTACCTTCGCCAGGGTATCGAGAATTTCCTCGCTGATGCCGTCGCAAAAATATTCCTGGTCCTTGGCCTGGCTAAGATCGACAAACGGTAGGACCGCAATTGATTTCTGGTCGGCAGCGGGAGCTGCGTTCGGAATGTTCGGTGACTTCGTCGCCTTGACCGGTTGATGGGCGACCCACCACCAGCCGACGCCGACTAGCACCAGAAGGATTAGTCCGCCAATGAAAGCGAACCTTTTCCTTGCAGGAACGACAACCCGCTGTCTGACCTCTGATTTGTGCTCCCAAGGCAGAACAATGCGAAACAAATCCATGGCCACAGAAATATTCTTCAATTCCGTGGGCGCGAGTTTCTCAAGGCGCGTCTCGAGCGCGTTACGAATCTGCCGTTCCACATCCATCGAAACGCAAATACCACCCGCGCCCGCCAACGGTTCGATCCGCGAGGCGATGTTCACGCCGTCGCCGTAGACGTCACCACCGCGATGAACTACGTCGCCAATGTGAATACCGATCTTCAGTTCGATCCGTCGCTCGGCCGGGACATCATGGTTGCGGTGGGCAAGTGCGCGTTGAATTTCGATAGCGCACTGGGCAGCTTCCAATGCGCTGGAGAACTCGATCAGAAAAGCGTCACCGATCGTTTTAATCTCGGTGCCGTTGAAGCGAGGAAAGATTTGCCGGAGCAGCTGGCGGTGTTCCTCCAACAATTCCAGCGCCAGCCTGTCGTCGCGCTGCGCCAGCGCGCTGTAGCCCACCATGTCTGTAAACATGATGGCAGCGAGTCTGCGTTGCTCAATGCCTTCGGAAGGCATGGTCAATTTGCCGCTACACTCCCCGAGGGGAAGCGGCTTGAAAATCTCCACGGCGCGATCAAGCTCATAAACCAAGGAACAGAGATCATCATGTCAAACCATCCAACTGAACGGAAGCGTCTTTTGTCGCATATCATCGCCGAGTGGGCTTGCTCCCTGAATTACGAGCATCTTTCGCCCGCGGCGATCCAAGCAGCCAAGTTGTTCTGGTTCGATTCAATCGGTTGCGCGCTAGGTGGAAGTCAGCAGGAAGATGCCAAGATCTTGTTGGACCATTATCGCGCGATGAGCGGCGGTAATGGCAGTGCGACGGCGTTTGTTTCTGGATTCAAAACCAACCCGGTCGATGCGGCATTTCTGAACGGGCATATGATCCGGGCAATGGATTACAACGACATCTATTGGAAAGCTGATCCATGCCATCCAAGCGATCTCATCGCCGCACCTCTCGCGCTGTGTGAAAGCGAAGATCTCAGCGGAAAAGACTTAATTCTTGCCACAATCATCGCGTACGAAATTGAAATGCGTCTTTGTGAAATCGGGCGGCCAGGTGTGCGCGAATACGGCTGGCACCACGCCACGTTGAGCGCGTTCGCCGCTCCGGTAGCGGCCGGTCGCGTCCTGAATATCACACCGGAACAGATGGTCTCCGCCATCGGCATCAGCGCGGCGCGCACATTTTGTCCGGGAGCAGTGACGGCGGGGAAACTGACCAACATGAAAAACGCGGTCGATCCCTGGGCGGGACGCATGGGCGCCGAGAGCGCGCTTCTCGCGCGCGGGGGATTTTCCGGGCCGGAGCACATCATTGACGGGAAAGAAGGTCTGTTCGCGGTGTTCAAGCACGTGCAATACAAAGGCGAACCGGCTACGTTCGACGGCGAAGCACTCGTCAAAGATTTACCCACGTCTTCGAAATCGCATTATCGAATTCTCGATTGCGGGACGAAGAGTTTCCCCATCGAGGCGCTGAGTCACGCCCCTCTCACGGCAATGATGAAAACGGTCAAGAAAAACAAGATCAAGGCCGAAGACGTGAAGGAAATCAAAGTGGAAGTGATCGCGCGCGCCGCAGACATTTTGGGTGATCCGCACAAGTATCGACCGGATTCCAAGGAAACCGCTGATCATTCGCTCCCCTATTGCATGGCGGTCGGACTTGTCGATGGAATGGTAACTCCCCTGCAATTCCGCGAAGAACGGGTGCGCGACCAATCGCTGATTCCAATCATGGATAAGATAAAAGTTGTTGCGAATGAAGAGTTCGAAGGGCTCTTTCCCAAATTTCAGCCGAGTCGCGTAACGATTACAACCAACGATGGCAAATCATATTCGACGCGGGTCGATGTGCCCAAGGGCGATCCGCGAGATCCCATGACCGAAGAAGAGATCGCGGTGAAGTTTAACGCGCTCGGCGGCGATGTGATCGGTAAAGATCAGTGCGAGAAATTGCGGAAGTGCATCATGAATCTCGACAAGGCAACCGCCGTTGATGAGCTTCTGCAACTGACGACGCTTGGGTAGCGCACGCGTCTCGCGTGTTGGCGATGGCGTCACGCCATCGTGGACTTTTCCGAAGAGACTCTTACCTCACGACGTGCGTATTGTCCGAGTAGCGCGCCGAAGGAAAGTTCGTTGCGGCGCGACGCCGCAACCAGCACGCGAGACGCCTGCGCTCCCCAGATTACGCGGTCCCGCTCCCCTCGCCTGCGCCAAATTGAATTCCCTGCGCCAGCGGCAGTTCGCTGGAGAAATTGATCGTGTTCGTTTGGCGTCGCATGTAATTCTTCCAGCAATCGCTGCCACTCTCGCGACCACCGCCGGTCTGTTTTTCACCGCCGAACGCACCGCCGATTTCCGCGCCGCTGGTACCGGTGTTCACGTTTGCGATTCCGCAATCGCTCCCCACGGTGCTTACAAATTTCTCCGCTTCGCGTACGTCATTCGTGAAAATAGATGACGTCAATCCTTGCGGCACATCGTTGTGAATCGCGATCGCTTCATCGAAATCACGATACGTCATGAGATAAAGCAGCGGACCGAATGTTTCGTGCTTCACAATGTCACAATCGGGTCTTGCCGTTGCCAGGCACGGTTTCATGTAACAATCGCCGGGAACGGTTAGCCGTTCGCCGCCGTGAAGAATTTCGCCGCCTTCATCTTTCAATCGTTGGACGGAATGTTGAACCATATCGACAGCGTCTTTATCGACGAGCGGTCCCATCACTGTTTTTCGGTCCAGCGGATTTCCAATCGGCAGACCCTGATAGGCAGCCAAAAGTTTCCTCCGCACTTTTGATGCGACTGATTCGTGCATGATCACACGCCGCGTGGAAGTGCAGCGTTGCCCGGCTGTGCCGACCGCGCCGAAAAAGATCGATTGCGTCGCCATGTCGATGTCGGCACTCGGCGTGACGATGAGCGCGTTATTGCCGCCGAGTTCCATGATCGTCCGACCGAGGCGGCCATGAACAGTTTTCGCAACATTCAAACCCATGTTGACCGAGCCAGTCGCCGAGACCAAAGAAATCCGTGCATCATCGGCCAATTTTTGGCCAACTGTCTTCCGATCGCCCACTAGCAGCGTGAAAATCGCGGGATCAGCGCCGGTTTCACGGCAGACGCGCTCGCAAATTTTCGTTACTGCAATTGCGGTGAGCGGCGTCTTTTCCGACGGTTTCCAAACAGTTGCATCGCCGCAGACTGCCGCGAGCGCAGCGTTCCACGACCAGACTGCGACTGGAAAATTAAACGCAGTGATCACTGCGACGACGCCAAGCGGGTGCCATTGTTCCATTAGTCGATGACTCGGCCGCTCCGATTGGATCGTGAGACCATAGAGCATGCGGGACTGACCGACGGCGAAATCGCAGATATCAATCATCTCCTGCACTTCCCCTTCGCCTTCGGCGATGATTTTTCCCGTCTCGAGCGTCACCAGCTGACCGAGCTCATGTTTTAATTCCCGCAAGGCGTTGGCTAAGCGACGAACAGTGTCGCCGCGCACGGGCGCAGGCGTGACGCGCCATTTCAAGAACGCTTCGTGCGCTCGCGCGATCGCGTTGTTGTAATCGTCGGCGGATGCAGTGCACACACTGGCGACTCGCCGCCCATCGATAGGCGAAATTTTCTCGATCTTCGCGCCGCCGCCGCGCCATTCACCGTCGAAGACGCCGGCGTTTTCGTCGGTGATACCGAGTTTTTCGAGCACGGTTTTCATCTTCAATAAACCGCTATTGTCATTCTGAGCGGAGCGAAGAATCTCAAGAAGCAATCAGAGATGTTTCGCTTCGGTCAACATGACAGAATGGTCATTTGCGTCGTTGCCGACAAAATTTGCGCATCAAATCCATCGCTTCATCGACCACTTCCGCGGTGATATCCAGCGCCGGACGAAAGCGGATTGAACTCTCGCCCGAGCGAAGTGTCAAGACGCCGAGGTCGAAGAAGCCGTGCCAAAATTCTTCGCGCGTCTTGGCGTCCGGTAGATCGAACGCAAGAAACAATCCCCGCCCGCGGGCAGCGGAAATCAATGGCTCTTCGCGTTGCAAGTCGCGCAGTTGGTCCAAGAAATACGCGCCCACGTTCGCGGCGTTCTCGACCAGATGTTCTTCCTCGACGATGCGCAGATAATGCGTGGAGCGCACCATGTCGGTGAAATTTCCGCCCCAAGTAGAATTCAAGCGGCTGGGTAAACGAAATGCGTTGTCCTTCACTTCATCGATGCGTGGGCCGGCCATCACGCCGCAGACCTGCGCCTTTTTCCCAAACGACATCAGGTCGGGCACAACATCGAAATGCTCGCAGCACCAATTGCGGCCCGTCACACCCATGCCGCATTGGATCTCGTCAAAAATCAAAAGGATGTCGTGTTCGTCGCAAATCTCCCGGAGCTTTCGCAGCCATTCGCCGCGGAAATGATTGTCGCCACCCTCGCCCTGGATCGGCTCGATGATGATGGCGCAGATGTCGATGCCGCGCTGCTCGATGAAATCACGGATCTCGCGCTCGGCCTTCTGTTCCCGCTCGATTACGTCCGTTTCGCGCTTCGATTCTGGTAATGAAAAATCGATGTGTGGGCACGACACGCGCGGCCAATCGAACTTGGCGAACAAATCTGTCTTGCGCGGATCGGTGTTGGTCAGGCTCATGGTGTAGCCGCTGCGCCCGTGAAATGCGTGACGAAAATGCAAGATCTGTGTGCCGCGTTCGTCCGACAGTTGCCGGACCATATTCTTGCGGACTTTCCAATCCATCGCGGCTTTCAAACAATTCTCTACTGCAAGCGCGCCGCCCTCGATAAACAGATAACGCTCCAGCGGCGGCAACCCCATCACCCGCTCGAAGGTCGCTACAAATTCGGCGTAGCCCTCCGAATAAACATCCGAGTTCGCGATCTTGACTTTCGCCGCACGCAACAGATCGCGTCGCACCTCCGGTTTGTCGAAGTGCGGATGGTTAAATCCCACCGGCATCGAGCCGAAAAAGCCGTAGAGATCGATCAATCGGCGAGCATCGACTGCATTTAGCAGATACGAGCCGCGGCTTTTGTCGAGATCGACAACGACCTTGAAACCATCGAGCAAGACGTGTTGCTCGATCGTGTCGAGCACTTTCGACGGGGCGATTTGTTTTTGTCTTTCGCTCTTTGCGGCTCGGTTTCGAGGTGAAACCGCCTCCGCGAGCACGGGCGGAATACTCATTGTTGAGTTTAGCCGCGACCACAGAATTGGTCAACCGAGCTAGGGCGATTGACCTCAATCGCCGTGGCGGTTCGGGTGAATCGCCGCTACCGCTACACAATCCCCTGACGCAGCAGTTCGTGTTTTCCGGCCAGCAGATCTTGCACGAGAGCGTAGCCGCGTTTATCCGCGTTGCGCGCGGTGCCGGCGAATTGATGATCGATTCTCATTCGCGCGGAGCGGCAGAAATAATCCGCGACAGCTAGAATTTCATCCGTCGGCTTACCTTGTCCGAGCAGCCATTGCGCATAAGAACATGTCGCGCTGATCGCGAACAGTTCGGTCGCAATCCCGACAAATCTGGAAAGGAGCAGTTGCTCTCGATCGAGTTTCGGACCGAATCGGGCCATCGCGTGAAACAAACCGCGCGCGAGCCGTTTGCTGGTGCGTGCGGCGTAATCAACATGATCTAGAAGTGTTTCTTGCAAATCGTCGATCTTGCCGGCGTCGTACGGCATCCACTGGCGCGGATACCATCCCGAATAAAATTTCCCGGAACTCAAAACCGCTTTCGCGCGTTGCGACATTGGCAGTTGCGTGTTGAAAATTGCGCCGCCGACTTTCAAATGCGGATCGAGCGCCTCGCGCGCGATGAACAGTCGCATGATTTCGCTCGAGCCTTCGAAAATCATGTTGATGCGGCAATCGCGCAGGAAACGTTCCACCGGCACCGGCTCTTCGCCCCGACCTGCAAGCGATTGCGCTGTTTCATAACCGCGGCCGCCGCGCACCTGCATTGCGTCATCAGCAATGCGCCAAGTTGTTTCCGTTGCCCACATCTTACACATTGCAGTTTCGATTCGCAGATCGCCGACCTTGCGATCCACCAGGGATGAAGTCAGAAAAGTCATCGCTTCCATGGCGAAAACGTTGCCGGCCATTTCCGCGATTTTCCCGGCGATGGCAGCGTGCTGACCAATCGGGACGCCCCATTGAATTCGTTCGCTGGCCCACTTGCGGCAAATCTCCAGCAACCTTTTCGACAAACCGGTACACGCGGCCGGAATCGTTAGCCGGCCGGTGTTCAAGGTCGTAAGCGCGACCTTTAGCCCCTGCCCTTCCTTGGCGATCATGTTTTCGCGCGGCACTCGGACGTTGGTGAATCTCACGATGCCGTTGTAAAGAGCGCGCAGCCCCATGAAATGACAGCGATAGGTGATCTCGAGTCCGGGCGAATCGACATCGACGATAAACGCCGTGATCTGCTTGCGCTCCCGGCCACCGACCATTTTCGACGGCGTGCGTGCCATCACCACGAGCACGCCGGCCTTGATCAGATTCGTGCACCAGAGTTTTTCGCCATTAAGGATGAATGCTGAGCCGCCTTCGGTCGCCTCGGCGCGCAAACTCATGTTCGCCGGATCCGACCCAGCATTCCATTCCGTCAGCGCAAACGCGGAGATCTCGTGGCGCGCGACGCGGGGCAGATACTTTTTCTTTTGTTCTTCAGTCCCGAAAAGCAGCAACGGTTGCGGAACGCCGATCGATTGATGCGCCGAAACGAGCGCTGTGACGTTTGCGTCCCAGCTTCCAAGCAACATCGCCGCGCGCCCGTAATTGACCTGGGATAGACCGAGGCCGCCGTACTGCTTTGGGATTTTCACCCCGAATGCACCCATGGCGAAAAGATCATCGATGTTTTTTTGTGGTATTTCGCCCGTGCGATCGATTTCATCCGCATCGATATTTTCGCGCAGATATTTTTGCAGACTGGCAAGAAATTCCTCGCCCGCCGCGCGGTCCTCGGCCGCTTGCGCCGGATAAGGATGAATACGCGAGAAGTCGTAACGGCCGATGAAAAGGTTGCTGGCAAAACTGCCCCGGTCCTCGAGCGGATCGCGCGCAGCCTCGGCCAATTCGAGCGCTTCGCGCTGGCCTTTGCCCATCTTCGAGGTGTCGATGACGGCAGTTTCCGCGACGATTTTGGCGCTGGTTTCCTCAGTCCCGCGACTGCGGGATTTCTCTGGCGCTTCGAGCGGGCTTTTCATGTCAATCTGTCATTCCGAGCGGAGTTGAGGAATCTCTCGATATTCTCTGAGAAAATAAAGATGTCTCGACTTCGCTCGACCTGACAAAATAGAAGTCCTAGTGGCGCTTTCAGTTTTCATAAAACCTCGCGCCGTCGCGGGCGTGCTTCTTTAAAATCTCGCAGGGCAAAAATTTCTCTTCGCTTCGAGCCAGCCTTTCGAGTTCATCGACGACTTTGCTCAGTCCGAAATGTTCGGCGAAACGCAACGGTCCACCACGGAAGGGCGCGAAACCGGTTCCCAAAATCATTCCGTAGTCCGCATCTTCCGGCGAATCGACGACTTTCTCCTCCACGCAACGGGCCGCTTCATTCACCATCAGGAAGACAAGCCGGTGCGCGATGTCATCAGCTGTAGCCCCGACAAGTCGGGGTGACGCCGGCTGGCGTGTTGTTCCGCCTTCAATGCTGCCGGGGTCAACGCCCCCGGCTACAACTGCGCTGCGCCATTTTTGGATCGCTTCGTTAGGCGATTGCTGTTTACCCTCATATTTGTAAAAACCGCCACCCGTCTTGCGACCAAGCATCTGACCATTACGCAACCAGAGCAGAACGGCCGAAATGTGATCGCGGCGCCCATAGGCTTTCTCAAGTGTATTGCCAATATCAACGGCAATATCGACGCCGATTTCATCGATCAGCCGCAGTGGTCCCATCGGCATTCCCCATTTTACAAGCGCACTGTCGATTTCTTCCGCGTCAACGCCAGCTTCGAAAAGCTCAGCGGCGTCGAGCAAGTATGGAAACAAAACCCGGTTGACTAGAAAACCGGGGCTGTCGCGGACGATCACCGGCAGCTTTCCGATTTGTCGCACAAAGGCCAGGCTCCGCTCGCGCGTTTCCTCTGATGTTTCCTTGGCAATAACAACTTCCACCAGTTTCATCCGGCTCACTGGATTGAAAAAATGCAATCCGATGACGTGCTCGGGCGAGACCGTAACGTCGGCCAGCGCGCTGACCGGAAGTGCCGAAGTGTTCGTGGCAACGATCGTTTTCGGGCCGGCTTCCATCGCCAGCTCGCGAAAAACTTCTTTTTTGACGCTCAACTTTTCCGAGGCGGCTTCGATTACGAATCGCACATCGCGCAACTCCATGGGAGCGGTCGAACCACAAATTCGAGCGCGGCCTTCTTTTGCTTTTGCTTCCGTCGTCAGTCCGCGTTTTATCGCGTTGGCATAAATTTTTTCGACGTTCGCCAAACCGCGATCAATCTGTTCTCGCGCGATATCGCGCAAGATCACCGTGACACCGCGAGAGCTGAGCCATTGCGCGATGCCCGAGCCCATGACGCCAGCACCGATCACCGCTGCGTGTACTACTCTTTCGCTCGGCGTTCTCGAAGACCCTTTTTTGTATTTCTCCGCCAAAAAGAAATTGCGGATCAGGTTTTGCGTCGATTCCGTCTTACCAAGTTCGACAATCGCGTCCAGCTCCAACGCCAGGGATTGTTCCGGCGAAATCGAAAGAGTCTTATTGATAATTTGGCAAGCGCGTTCTGGCGCCGCATTTCCGGGTTGTTTTGGAGGGCGGAGTTCCTGCGACGCCGGGCTCGCGGAAGCTGGCCCCTCCATCTTGCGTTTTCCGGCGCGCGCCTTTTTTCGCGCCCGATCGATAAGCTGATCCCGCGGCACAATTTCATCGACCAGCCCAAGCCCTAAAGCTTCCTGCGCAGAATAAAGCTTTCCTTTCAAAATCACTTCGGCGGCTCTCTCGGCGCCGATCACGCGCGGCAGGCGCGTGCAACCGCCCCAGGCCGGAATGAGGCCAAGCGTCGTCTCCGGAAGACCGATCCGCGTCGCCGGATCGTCGGTTGCGACACGATAATCACAGGCAAGCGCGACTTCGTATCCCCCGCCGGCAGACGCCCCGTGAATGGCAGCGACCGATGGGATTTTCAAATCCGCAAGACGGCTAAAGATCCGTTGACCTTTCGCAATGAATTCGCGCATCTTGCCAGACGGCGCCTGCTGCAACAATGTCTTCAAATCCGCGCCGGCGACGAAGATCGATTTCTTCGCCGAGGCGATGATCAATCCGCGCAAGGAGGCGTCGCTCTCAACGAAATCGAGATGTTCATTTAACTCCTCCAGCGTGGCGGCGTCGAAAATATTCGCGCCCGATTCGGGGCGATCGAAGGTGAGCGTGCAAATGTGGTCGTCACCAATCTCGCGCCGAATTATCGGACCTGTAGCAACTGCTGGCATAGAAATTATCTTGGTGCTTTTTCCAGGTAATTCCAAGCGGAGACGCAAACCGCCCGAACAATAGTTAGAAAATCCTCGACTTCGCTCGGAATGACAAGCGGCAGTTTGCTCAGGATGATGAGGCAGTTTCCGGCAAATGCCGAGGTAGGGACGCCGCGCTGTCCCGAAAGCCTTCGAGAGTCATCGCAGCGCGATGACCCTACCATTGCCTCTATCGAGCACGAGTGGTAGAAACGCGGCGTGGTTGGCAAAATCTTAGAACCGGAAATCAGGAGCTTGATCGAGGCCCGCAATTTCGCGGCGTTGCGCGAGTTATTTCGTGAATGGCCGCCGGCCGACGTTGCCGAAGTCATCCTTGATCTGCCGGACGACGAACAGGTCATCATCTTCCGGGTTCTGCCGCACGCGCTGGCGGCGGATGTTTTCGAATATCTCGATTTTGACGCGCAACAGAAACTGCTCCGCGCGATGGCTCACGAGCAGGTCGCGGCGATCCTGAACGAAATGTCGCCCGACGATCGCACGGCGCTGCTCGAAGAATTACCAAGCGCAGCGGCGCGGCAGGCGATTCGATTACTCACGCCGGAGGAGCGCCGCGTCGCGACCGCGCTACTTGGCTATCCGGAAGACAGCGTGGGCCGGTTGATGACACCTGACTTTATCGCCGTGAAGGAAGATTGGACCGTGCAACAGGTGCTCGATTACATCCGTGAACACGGGCAAGACAGCGAGACGCTCAACGTCATCTATGTCGTCGATGACCGCGGCAAGCTGGTCGACGACATTCGGATGCGTGAGTTTCTGCTCAAGCCGCTCACCTCAACGGTTCGCGATTTGATGCAAAAAACTTTTGTGGCCTTGAATGTGACCGATTCACAGCAAGACGCGCTCAACACGTTTCGGAAGTACGATCGCACAGCCCTGCCGGTGATTGACTCGAGCGGGGTGGTTGTCGGCATTGTGACGATCGACGACATGCTCGACGTCGCCGAAGCAGAAGCGACCGAAGACATCCAGAAATTCGGCGGTATGGAAGCGTTGGACGAACCGTACATGCGCATCTCGCTCTGGAAAATGATCCGCAAACGCGCCGGGTGGCTGGTGATCTTGTTCCTCGGAGAAATGTTGACGGCGACAGCCATGGCAACCTTTCAGGATGAAATCGCCAAGGCCGTAGTGCTGGCATTGTTTTTGCCGTTAATCATTTCCAGTGGCGGCAATTCCGGCTCACAGGCATCTACCTTGATTGTGCGCGCCATGGCACTGGGCCAAGTGACATTACGCGATTGGTGGCGCGTAGCGGGGCGCGAAATCAGGGCGGGCCTGTCGTTAGGCTTGATTCTGGGCGCGATCGGCATTTTGCGCGTCACATTATGGTCCATCATCGGCGAAAAATATTTTCATCATGAGCTATATGGTCCCCACTGGCCGCTCGTCGCAATAACAGTAGGCCTTGCACTGGTTGGCGTGGTGCTTTGGGGATCGCTCTCTGGCTCCATGTTGCCATTTGTTCTGAGACGAGTCGGCGCCGATCCGGCAACTTCGTCTGCGCCTTTTGTCGCAACGCTGGTCGATGTGACCGGCTTAATCATTTATTTCAGCATCGCCCTCGTAATCATGCGCGGCACGATGCTATGAATCGCTCCGGCTACACACGCAATCATGCACCTCAGGAGCTTAAGCCGACTCGTAAATCAGCTACAATTTATCCAGATCTTCGATGACTTTTTGCATGCCGCTGACCACAAGCGTGAACCGATCGTAATCGAGCTTGTCGGGTGTGTCGCTCGATGAATGATAGTACGGATAACGAAACGGCGCGGTGTCGGTGACCATGATACCGGGATAACCCTGACGCCAGAATGACCATTGATCCGACCAGCTCACGCCGGGAACAAACCACGGAAGCGCCGCGCCTTCCGATGGAATTTTTGCATGTTTGCGAAACAGCGCGATGACACGGCGCAGCAGCGTCCGCGAGTGAATGTTGCTCACGAATCCGATGAAGTTGCCAACTTTAGGATACGGGAAGCCTAATATCGGCGACGGGTAGGTTTGCGAGCGCGGCGCATCGGAAAAGTAGCCGATCGTTTCGAGACTGATCATGGCGGAGATTTTGTCGCCGCGCGCCTTACATCTGTCGGCGTAAATAAAGCTGCCCATTTCATCCGACAAAAAATAAGGCGGCTCTTCATTCACAAATGCGACAAACCGCAATGTGTGTTCTGGCTTTTTGCCAGCAAAGCGCTTCGCCAGGGCGAGCGTTGCAGCCACGCCGGTGCCGTTATCGTTCGCGCCGGGCGAGCCAAAGACCGAGTCGTAATGTCCGCCAATCAGAAGAATCCCTGGACGCGCGCCGGGAATTTCCGCTTCGATATTGTGGCAGGCTTGGCCGTGCACGTCGTAACTGTCGCGACGCGTTTGGAGACCAACCTGTGAAAAAAAATCTTCGATAAAATCGGCGGCGGCATTGAGCTGCGCGTAATGCCACATGTTTCGTTCGCCGATTTCTCCAGCCAGCTTCTGCACACTGGCACGAAGCTCTTCGCGCAAGACAACTTCGTCCGGCGATAGCGGTGCTGCGGTCGGAATATTTTTGCCCGGCATTCTCATTCCAAACCACCAAAGTAACGCCAAAACCGCGGCGACAGAGATGGTAATACGTAGCGCGCTGAAAAGAATCTTTGAGAAAGCAACTGACGACACGAGTGGTGTCTCCTAAATGGTAGGGACGGATCGCCGAGTCCGTGTGCCTCGGCGCGCCCGGCGGTCGCGCCCTACCAAATTTAACGTATCGCGTCCCACGTTACGCGATTTTTCTCCGGAACCGCAGTGCGCAGAGAATGAACAGCAGGTTCGACATCAAAATGAGAACGACAAGGTTGTGCCAGTATTCGAAAAAATTTGCGCCGCGCAAAATGATCGCGCGCATGAGTGCGATGAAATATGTGGTGGGAAACAGCGCGCCGAACGCGTAGAAAATCCACGGCATGGTTTCGCGCGGGAAAATGAATCCGGAAAAGAAAACGCTCGGTAACAGAAACACCATCGACATTTGGAGCGCCTGCATTTGATTCGTAGCCATCGTCCCCACGAGCAAACCGAGGCTCAGCAACGCAAACACATACACCAGCGTGCAAAACATCATCGCGAAGACGTTGCCTACGATTGGAACAAAAAACACAAACCGCATAATCGTGAACAAGACCAGCGCCATTGCCATGCCGATGCACAAATACGGAACCAGCTTTCCGAGCATAAGGCCCGCGCGGCTTAACGGGCTTACCAGTAATTGCTCGAGCGTGCCTCGTTCCCGTTCACGAACCAGGGCCATGGCGGCAGCAACTGTAGTCCCAATCTGCAAAACAACGCCGATCACGCCCGGCACAAAAAAGTTCGGCGCGCGCATGGCCGGGTTGTAAAGCATTTGGGGCCGAACATCGATCGGCATCCCCTCTCGGCCGGTTTCACGCAGAAGCGATTCCAGCGATTGCGTTAAGGCCACGCCGAGTCCGGTCTGAAGAGCCTGCATTGCCGTGGTTGAATTCGACCCATCAACAAGCAATTGGACCTGCGCAGAATGTCCTGCCAGCAGTTCGCGAGTAAAGTTCGGCGGGATGTCGAGCGCGGCGTAGGCGCGACCTTTGCGCATTTCGCTTTTGAGCTGCTCCAGGCTTTGCACTTCGCCCACTACGCGAAACGACTCCGTGTTCACGAAACGGTCGATCAACTGACGGCTCTCCACGGTGCGATCTTCGTTGAGAACGAGCATCGCCATGTGTTTCACGTCGTTATCGAGCGCGTAGCCGAACGCGATCATCTCGATCAGCGGCGGGAAAAAAAAGAAAAAGAGAGTCAGCGGATCGCGCCAGACGACGATGAACTCCTTAAACAAAATTGCGCCGAGCCCGCGAAACAATTTGTGTTTCATGTCTTTTCGGCGGTCATCCCGAGCGAAGCGAGGGACCTCTCATAGAGTGTTTGATCACACAAAGGACATTTGCGTACTGCGCGCACCTTATGTGGGGTCCCTCACTTCGTTCGGGATGACTCGCGTGTGTTGAAAGAGCATCGGCGATAAATCCGCCCACTTCGGATTCATCGTCTCGACCAATGCATTCTTCTTCTCGCGTCGCCAGCCTTTTATTTCTTTTTCCCACGCGATCGCATCGCGAGGATCGTTGAAACGTTCGTAATAAACCAGTCGATAAACCCGGTAAGCTTTTGTGAAACCTTCTATTTCGCCGTTCTGATGTTGCCAGACCCGCCGCACGAGGCTGTTGGTTATCCCAGTATAGAGAACGACTCGGCTGCGACTGATCATCATGTAAACGTAGAATGCCTTCATTGGTTTGTGGGGTGCTTCGCCGCTACTCTGTCATCCCGAGCGAAGCGAGAGACCTCTCATCGGTGGGCAATTTTTTTAAACTACGCTGGATCATCTTCGCTTCGTGAACATTCAACTGGTTGCAGCAAACGCGCATTCCAACTGTGAGGTCCTTCGCTTCGCTCAGGATGACATTCATTGGATCACGCGGCCTTTTGTTGTTCAGCGGCGTGCTTGGCCGAAAGCTCGACAAATACGTCTTCGAGCGAAGGACCGATTTCATGAATGTCGGCGTGACCGACGCCGACTTTATGTAGTTGTTCGTCGATCTGGGCGCGCTTGACGCTTTCATCGACAAGCAGATGCATCGATTGGCCGAAAACCGTGGCACTGCGCACTCCGCGCATCTCGTGCATGGCATGTAGCGCCGTGGTGACATGATCGCAGGTCACATCGAGCCGGCGCGTGCCGGGCGGATTTACCTCCGGCATTTTTTTTAGGTCATCGGGCTCGCCGCATACGATTAATTTCGACATGTAGATGTAGCCCACATGATCGCAGCGCTCCGCTTCATCCATGTAATGAGTCGTCACGAAAAGGGTCATTCCTTTACCGGCGAACTCGAACAGCAAATCCCAGAGTTCGCGTCGCGCGACCGGATCGATGCCGGCAGTTGGCTCATCGAGAAAGAGCACCGTCGGCCGGTGCATAAGCGAGCAAGCCATGGCCAGACGTTGCCGCCAGCCACCGGAAAGCTTCGCGGCGCGCCTGGCGATGTACGGCTCAAGATGCGTCGTGGCGATCATTTCCTCCCGCCGCTGATTTAATTCGCGGCCGCTCAGGCCATAAAGTTTTCCTGCAAAGATGAGGTTCTCGTTCACCGTCAACTCGTCATAGAGTGAAAATTGTTGCGACATATAGCCGATCATTTCTTTGATCGGCTCGGCATCTCGCACGATGTCGTGCCCGCCGATTCGCGCGGTTCCATCGCTCGGTTCCAGAATTCCGCACAACATCCGAATCACAGTCGATTTGCCGGAGCCATTGGGACCGAGAAAGCCGAAGATCGATCCCTTGCCGACGGAAAACGAAACGTGATCGACAGCCGTGAACGTGCCGAAGCGCTTCGTCAGCCCTTCAACTTCGATCATCGGCTGTTGCTGTAGCGCCATGTTCAATCACCACGAAGGACGCGAAGAACACGAAAAAATCCAAAGTTCGCTCCAAATTCTATTCTGATCTTCGTGACCTTCGTGCTCTTCGTGGTTAACGATCATTTCACATTGGGAAAATAAACATCAGCCGCCATTCCTGCGCGCAAACGATCGTCGTCGCTGGGCAAACGGACTTTCACCCCAAACACTTGTTTGATCCGGTCGGCGACCGTTTGCACGTTGCGCGGAGTAAACTCGGCCTGCCGATTAATCTGCTCGACGACGCCATCGAAGTCTTTGCCCGGAAACGAATCGACTCGAACGCGAACATGCTCGCCCAATTTGATTAAACCCAGCCAGGACTCCGGAACATAAACGCGCACCCAGAGATGTCCTGTAAGCAGCAGCGTGGCCACTTCTTGATTGAATGGCGGCACCAAAATGTCGCCAACCTTCACGCTCAGTACTTCCAACACGGAATCCACCGGAGCGACCACCTGCATCTCCTTTAACTGCGCGTCAATATCGGCCAGTTGCGCACGCGCCTGAGCAACGCGCATCTTCGCCGCGGCAACGTTTTTCTCCTGTGATTTCGCCGCGCTGTCAGCGCGCTCGGCATCAGTGGGCGAAACGACTCTGCGCTGCAGCAACTCCTGTTGGCGCCGCGCGTCGTCGCGCAAGAACACCAGTTGCGCTTCTTGCGCGTCTGCATCGTGAATTGCCGTGTCGATTTGCGCGGCGGCAAGATCGCGACGCGCCCGCAGCTCTGACGCATCCAGTTGGACGATCACCTGGCCTTCGTGTAAGCGGTCGCCTTCCCGCGCGAAAACTTTCTCCACGCGCCCGCTGAAGCGCGGCCCCACGTGCGCCTCGTCGACTTCGATCGTTCCCGAAACAGCGTTCTTTCGACCGCTGCAGCCGGCGAATAACAGAATCAATGTCAAAGCTCCCGCTGCACGCACCAATTTCCGAACGAATGACGCATTCACGCTTTCCGTCCTTTTGATGTCAGCGCGCCTTCGAGAATAATCTTGAGAATCCCGGTGAAACCTTCTCTCGGCGTCATCCCAAGCTCCTCCATCTTCGGCGGATTCATGATCGATTGAACCATCGCCAGTAAAATTTCGATGATCAGTTTGGCCGGAACATCCTTGCGCACCATTCTCGCCCGTTGCCCCTCGACAAAAAATTTTCCGAAGTAGTGTTGGATTAGCGTGGCCCGACGGCGTTCGACTAGTTTGAAGACCTCCGGCGCTTTTTGGCGCATATCGCGCACGAACGGCGGCTTGATCTCATCCAATTCGCGTTGCGTGCCGGCCAACAACTCACGCAAAGTCGTCGGGAAATCGTGCGGCTGCGCGCGCGTAACTTCCTTCAGGGTCGCTTCCACGCTTGCGAATTTATCGGCCAACACAGCCTCGAGCAGATCGAACTTGCCCGGGAAATGCGCGTAGAGTGTTTTCTTGCTAATGCCCAGCTCCTCCGCCAGATCGTCCATGGTCACGCTGCGGAACCCGTGGCTGAAAAAATGGACTCGCGCGGCATCGACAATTCGCTGCCGGTTCAGATCGCGCCTTCGGCTTCGCGGCCACGGTTTGTGCGCCGGTTTCATATCCAGGGTAGTCTTATCACGGCGCGGAAACTAATCCAGTATATTTAGTTTCCACGACTGACGGCATCAGCCCAACGGCAACGGACTCGGGGGATTTAGTCGCTATTTGTCAGGCCGATTCCATCGGGAAATCTTTCAGCTTGGGTATCAGGCGAAAAAACACTCGCCTTTAATGACGGACATTCGCATAATTCTTGTTAGGCCTATGCAGCGTTTTGTGCATTTCTGCACCACATTTTCGCTGCTCCTTTCGCCGATCGTCACGAACGCGAAGGAGTATGCGGTCTTCACTCCGCGGCCGAAGTATCCCGCGGAAGCTAAAGCACGTCACTTCACCGGCAGCGGTGTTTTCGCGCTTCACATTCGGCCAGGTGGGCACGTCGAGCGTGTGGACATGATACAGAGCATTGGTCATCCGATCCTTGATGACGCCGCTACTACCGCTTTCCTTCAATGGCGCTTCCACCCACATAAGACGACTTGGATCCTTAGGATACCTATTCGCTACATCGACGGTTCGCCTCGTCACGACGCCGCTATGTCACGTCCACCTAAGCCAGACTATGGAGTTCTTATCAGTGTGTTCTCGCGCCAGGAATAGGCCTAACCGATCGCTCCAGTCATCGCTGGCCGTCGGATGCGGAGATTTGATTTTATGAAACAGTTCAGAAAGCTTGCCACGCTCGGTTGCACCAGCGCTAGCTGAGCCATTTCTCGTTATACGAATTCAACCCGGCGAACCGAAATCGCCGACCCGCCGCGGCTGACCTATTTGTTGTCTGAAACTGAACAGCTCAATCGATAGTCCGATAAAGAGCAGCAGCGTGGCAAAAAATGTATTGCCGTAAAGCTGCGCGCCGCGCGGGAAGATTAAGCCGAGAGCGAGCAACGCCAGCGCCGGCAAGCCCCACCACAAAATGGCAGAGCTTTTTCCAGCGAGCAGTCGCTGCGTTGCTACAGCAAAAGGCAGCATGAGCCAGCAAAAGAAGTAGCCGAACGAAAGCGGTGTGATCATCAACATCAGCAAGAGAAGCAGAGCGAACTCAATCGCATCGCTCTCCGGCGTGCGCATACCGCGCTCAGGCATAACTGCAATGAAGATTATGCCCAGCGCAAGCGCGATGCCAATGACGATCGCGTTGACGGCGGAAAATTTGAGATCCACGAAGTTCACATAAACCGGCGGATTCGGAGCCGAAGCCGCGTCCGCATCGACGCGACGAAGCAAACGATTGCTGACGCCAACGAGCGATTGATTTTTCCATGTGTAACTGCGCTTCGGGCGCTGCGCTACACCGACTTCACTATATTTCAACATTCCGGCGCTCCACTTCTCGAGATCGCGCCACGCCCCCTCAAATCCTCGAAGCGGCGCAGGTAGAATGAGCAGTAAAAATACCAGCGCCACCACGAGGCTGGCTGCCGCTGTCCAGTAACGCCGGTAAAGCAGATAAACGATAGCAATTACCGGAAAAGCCTTGATAGCCGCGGCAACTGCAATCAGGCCGCCGGCGACGATCTCTCGTTCTGCGCGAAGCGCGACAAAAGCGCCAAGCATCAGCGCAAGCAAAACGAGGTTAGGCTGACCGAGGTGGTAAGTTGACCAGATATAAACGATTACCAGAAGGCTCGGGACGACATATACCCACGGATTTGTGATGCGTCGGTCGCCTGTAGCCAGAGTGGCACTCAGCTTCGCGCTACAAAACCAGGCGACCGAGTTGATCGCGACCAGAAGAAAAATCAATCCTCCCTGGCCAAGCAAGCTCGCGCCTCCAAGAAAAACTGCGCAGGGCAGCGGATACATGAAATCGTACTTCCCGGAATGAAAGAAAAAAATTTCATCGCCAGCCAGTACCTGTTGGCCCGTGTCGTACCAGAGCTTGTAATCGAAGAGGTGGCCGCCGCGAAAGTAATGCCACAGCGGCAGCGCGGAAAACACCGTCGCCGCCGCGATAAAGATGAGCAGGAAGACACGAAGCCCGGGCTGGCTGTTCAGTCGTTGGTTGAGCGTCCCGAAAGTATTCGGGGCTACGATTGACTTGTTCACGCCTTGGACACTGCAGCAGCGATCGGCGGGCGCGCTTTGTGCCAGTCGGTGCTTTGCTCGTATGCGTGCGCGATCTGCAAAATGCGCGCTTCATCGAGTGCTTTGCCTAACAACTGCAATCCGATCGGCAGGCGATGCCCGTCCACTTCAGCAAAACCACATGGCACACTGATTCCGCAAATACCTGCCAGGTTAGCTGCAATGGTGAAGACGTCGGCAAGATACATTTGCAACGGCTCAGTTACGCGTTCGCCCAACTTGAATGCCGGCACCGGTGACGTCGGCGAAATTATTGCATCGACTTTCTCGAACGCGTTTGCGAAATCCTGGCGAACCAGCTCGCGCACTTTTTGCGCGCGCAAATAATAGGCGTCGTAATAGCCAGAGCTCAAAACGTAGGTGCCGAGAATAATGCGCCGTTTCACCTCGGGCCCGAAACCTTCCTCGCGAGTGCGGCCATAAAGATCGAGCATGTCTCTGGGATTTTCCGCTCGATATCCATAACGAACCCCATCGAAGCGAGCGAGATTGGCCGAGGCCTCCGCGGTAGCCAGAATGTAATAGACGGCGATTGCGTATTCGGTAGCAGGCAATGAGACCTCGACAATTTCAGCGCCTAACGAACTCATCTGTTTCACCGCGGCATTGATCGCAGCTTTCACCTGCGCATCAATGCCTTCGATCAAGTACTCCTTCGGCAGACCTAACCGGACGCCGTGCAAATCTTTTCCGAGCTTTGCGGCATAGTCAGGCACCGGCTCGTTGAGAGCAGTCGTGTCTTGCGGATCATAACCCGCGATCGCGTTCATCATCAGGGCGGCGTCGCGGACGGTTTTCGTTAATGGCCCGACTTGATCGAGCGACGAGGCAAAGGCGACGAGGCCGAAGCGCGAAACCCGGCCATAGGTCGGTTTAAAGCCGACAATACCCGAAAGCGCAGCTGGTTGCCGAATCGAGCCACCGGTATCCGTGCCCAGCGCGCCGAACGCTGCGTCCGCGGCAACTGCTGCTGCCGAACCGCCACTGGATCCACCCGGCACGCGTGACAAGTCCCATGGATTGCGCGTCAGCTTCATTGCGGAATTTTCCGTGGACGAGCCCATGGCGAACTCGTCCAGGTTAGTTTTGCCAAAGGGAATCGCGCCCGCAGCGCGCAATTTCCGAATCACGGTGGCGTCGTAGCTGGCGCGATAACCCTGCAAAATCTTCGACGCACAGGTGCACGGCTGATCCATCACGTTGATGATGTCTTTGATTGCAACCGGGACTCCGCCCAGCGGAAGATAGACATTCGCTTTGTCTGCCTCCTTAGCAGCGGCGTCAATGTCGAGCGAGAGATAAGCGCCGATTTCGCGATCAACCACTTCAATGCGCGCTCGCAAAGCATCGATCACTTCGCCTGGAGAGACTTCGCGGCGACGCAAGAGTGCTTGCAGGTCGGCGATGCTCAGCGCCGTCAGATCTTGCTCCGTCATTCCACCACTTTCGGAACGCTAAAAAGACCGTTCGCCTTTCGAGGCGCGTTGCTCAGTGCTTGCTCCGCAGTGAACCAGTCACGCGGCGCGTCCTCGCGGAAGACGTTAAAAATCGGAAGGGCATGCGTAGCCGGCTCAACATTGCTTACATCTGCCTGACGAAGTTTTTTAACGTACTGCAGCACATCATCCAACTGCTTTTGAAACACTTTCGCCTCGGCTTCAGTCAGATTTATGCGTGCCAGCCTGGCAACATATGCGACGTCGAGGTCGGAAGTTCTAGCCATGGTTAGCGTTCAAGAATGCAGGTGGCTGATGAGCCACATGACCGCCGCGGCAAGGGCGGCCAAAAGAAGCAGAAACATGATCCGGCCTTCTCGACGTTCTTTGCGCATCGAACGAGGTCGCCGGGCGGGTCGGCCCTCCTCGATAGACTGTCCACCGTCCAGCGCGAGCGAGACCTGAAATCGTTTTTCGGTCTTGCCTCTTGTGCCTTCTTCCGACTCCTGCGGACGTGATCTGCTCTGCGGGATCGGCCGTCCTTTTGTAACCATGCGCTCGAGCTTGTCGAGCTTGTCATGCAACTCCGCCTCCTGTCGTGCTATCTCTTGTTGCTTGTGGCGAAGCGGCGGGCTCGATTTGCGCGGACGCCGAAACATCGCCATCACTTGCTCGCCATCCAAAAGAAAAAGAGGAGGGCGACCGCGCCGAAAATAATCAGCGGCAGGGTGAGTGCGAGACCGATCTGCAACCAGTGAAGAAATGAGCGCCCATTGCTGCTTTGATACGCATCAGTCGTGGCGTCCGGCAACGATGCCTCGCCAGTGGCCGCTTCGGCTGCTTGCAACCGGCTGCGTTGGTCGCTGTACTCGGTGCGCGCGTCGTCCACCGTGCTCAAAGCCCTGCTCAGTTCCTTGTGCAAATCTGACGGATTCCAGCTTCTGGGATCGATCGCTTCGATCAACTCCAAATGTTGCGCAAAACTTTCCCGAGCTCCGCGAACTTGCTCCAGCCGATTTTGCGCACTGTACGCTTCGCGTTCCAGCACAACCAGTGCGCGCGTCAGTTTATCGCTCATTTCCGCCCGGCCATGTTCCAATTCCTCCTGGCGACGACTTAATTCTTCCAGCTCGCGTTTTTGCTTTTCGATCTGCTCCTGCTGGCGCTTGAGCTGCAGCAGTTGATCCTGCGCTTTTTGCACCTGCGAGTCCAGATGCTCGGCAGAGAGTGCTTCGTCGTCGTTCAACTCGAGCATTTGTTCAAACGGTCGATCTTTTTCTGGCATGACAAATCGCGACGCCGTCCGGGCTCGCCGTAGCGGATATTAAATGGCTCGTTTGAAAATTCCAGATATTTCCGTTAATGAAACGCGAAAATTTTGGACGCACATCGCGCTTAAGGCTGATCCGCTGGAGTTGACCGCGTAATCGGAAATCAGGCATCTTGCCTGATTCGGCCGTCGGGCTGCCCATCCCGACGCTATTTTAAGAGGAGCAAGATGCTCGTCCTCCGAGTGCAGCTGGCAGCTTCACTTCCGAGCTCCACTTCAGCGCCCTGGCATCATCTCCAGAAGAAAACCCTTGAAGTATTCAGTTTCAGGAATTGCAGGCAGAACTGGATGATCCGGTGCCTGCTCGAACCGGCGCAGTCGTCGTGCGGAACGCCGGGCGTCCACAAGCGCATCCGTGATCGCTTCGGAAAATGCCGCGTCGCTCACGTGATGCGAACACGAAAAAGTCGCCAGCAACCCATCTTTGGATAACAGCTTGAACGCGCGCATGTGCAATTCCCGATAACCGCGCAACGCGTCGCGCAGTCCGCTCCTTGTCTTTGTGAACGACGGCGGATCGAGAACGATCAGATCATACTGTGCCCCTGCTTTTTCAGCCCCGCGCACGAATTGAAAGACGTCTTGCTCGATCCATCGCGCTTTCACTTCATTGCGGACTGCATTTCGTTTCGCGGCGGCGATGTTCTCGGAACTTTCTTCAACGCCGGTTACATCCGCAGCGCCGGCACGCGCACACGTCAGCGCAAAGCCTCCCTGGTTCGTGAAGCAATCCAGCACGCGCCGATCGCGAGCGTATCCCGCGACGATTCCATAATTATGTCGTTGGTCGAGATAAAAACCGGTCTTTTGACCATGCAAAAGATCGAGTTCAAGCTTTACGCCTTCGATTTCGATCGCGACCTGCGAAGCCGTTCCGCGCAAAAAGCCTTTATGTACTTCCAATCCCTCTGCTGTGCGGACTGACACATCGTTTCGTTCGACGATGGTGAATGCTTGTAGGGCAGACGCTCCGTCTGCCAGTCGTTCAGCCCCGGCAAGCGAAGCGCCCCAAAAAACATCTTCAATCGCCTCCACAATCAAATCCTTTCGCCTGTCCATCGCGAGCGTGAGCGTTTGCAAAACGAAATGATTGCCATAGCGGTCGATGATCACGCCGGGCAGTCCGTCGCTTTCGCTCCAGACAACGCGACGCAGTTTTGGATCGAC
>DASYDT010000062.1:0-19754 GCA_036499425.1 Candidatus Udaeobacter sp.
TCCATCACGGGCAGCTCTGGACTTTCGAAGGAGGAAGTCGGGAAAATGCAGCGTGAAGCCGAAGTGCACGCCGAAGAGGACAAAAAGGCGAAGGAAGCAATCGAGATCAAGAACAACGCCGACATGCTTGCTTATCAATCCGAGAAGCAGTTGAAAGAGTTGGGCGACAAGATTTCGGGCGACAAGAAAAAGCAAGTCGAAGACGCCATTGCTGCGGTGCGTGACGCGATCAATCGCAACGACGCCGACGCAATGAAGCGGACCTACGACGAGTTGCAGAACAAGTTTCAGGAAATCAGCGCCGACCTTTACAAGCAAGCGTCAGCGCAGGCCGGTCCACAACCCGGCCCACAAGCTGGGCCCGAGGCCGGCGGGCGTCCGGGTCCCGAAGAAGGCGCCGGCGCCGCTAAGCGGGGCGAAGGCGACGTGGTCGATGCAGAGTTCGAAGTCGTCGACGACGACAAGAAGAAATAACGGAAACAATTTGCCGACGGGCTCCGGAAAATTTCGGAGCCGCCGGCACAACAACAAACCAAAAGGAGTAAATACAACAACTTATGGCAACAGTTAACGTAAGACCGCTCGGAGATCGGGTGCTGGTGCAGCCGATTGAAGAGCAGGAAGTGAAAAAAGGCGGGATCATTATCCCCGACACCGCCAAGGAAAAACCACAAGAGGGGAAAGTGGTCGCTTTAGGCACCGGTAAAATCGACGAAAACGGAAAGAAAATCGATTTCACGGTGAAGAAGGGCGACAAGGTGCTGATCTCGAAGTACGGCGGCACTGAAATCAAGATCGACGATCAAAATTATCTGATCATGCGCGAGGACGACATCCTCGGCATCATTGGATAATCCCGTCACTCAACTCTCAACCAACAACTATCAACTTAAAATATGGCAGCTAAACAACTACAATTCGATGAAAATGCGCGGCACACGTTGCTGCGCGGTGTCGAGAAACTGGCGAAAGCCGTGAAGGCCACACTCGGGCCCAGCGGTCGCAACGTCATTCTCGACAAAAAATTCGGCAGCCCCACGATCACCAAGGATGGTGTGACGGTCGCGAAAGAGATCGAGCTGGAAGATCCGTATGAAAATATGGGTGCACAGCTCGTCCGCGAAGTCGCGTCCAAAACTTCGGACGTGGCTGGCGACGGCACGACTACGGCGACCATTCTCGCGGAATCCATTTACCGCGAAGGTCTGCGCAACGTCACTGCCGGCGCGAACCCGACTTCGTTGCAGCGCGGCATCATGAAAGGTGTCGATGCAATCGTCGAGGATCTGAAGAAGCTCTCGAAGAAAGTCAGCGACCGCACTGAGATCGCGCAGGTGGCGACCGTTTCGGCCAACTGGGACAAAACCATCGGCGAGATCATTGCCGATGCGATGGACAAAGTTGGCAAGGACGGCACGATCACCGTCGAGGAAGCGAAATCCATCGAGACCACGCTGGAAGTGGTCGAAGGCATGCAGTTCGACAAAGGTTATCTGTCACCCTACTTCGTGACCAACGCGGAGGCGATGGAAGCCATTCTCGAAAACGCTTACATCCTCATTTACGAGAAGAAAATATCGAGCTTGAAGGACCTGCTTCCGTTGCTTGAGAAAGTCGCGAAAGCCGGCCGGCCGCTCCTCATCATTTCTGAGGACGTGGAAGGCGAAGCGCTCGCGACTTTGGTAGTGAACAAGTTGCGTGGAACGTTGCAAGTCTGCGCGGTAAAAGCTCCGGGCTTCGGTGATCGTCGCAAGGCGATGCTGGAAGACATCGCGGTGCTCACCGGCGGCAAACTGATCAGCGAAGACCTCGGCATCAAGCTTGAGAACATTAAGATCGAAGATCTCGGCAAGGCGAAGCGCGTTACCATCGACAAGGAAAACACGACGATTGTCGAAGGTTCAGGCAAGAACCAGGACATCCAGGGCCGCGTCGCACAGATCCGTCGTCAGATCGACGAGACCACCAGCGATTACGATCGCGAGAAACTGCAGGAGCGCCTGGCGAAACTCGCCGGAGGCGTTGCAGTCATCAACGTCGGCGCTGCGACCGAGACCGAGATGAAAGAGAAGAAAGCGCGCGTCGAAGACGCGTTGCACGCCACGCGTGCAGCAGTCGAGGAAGGCATCGTCCCGGGTGGTGGTGTCGCATTGCTGCGTGCGCAGAAGGCGCTCGACAACATCAAAAACCTCGAACGTGACGAGAAAATCGGCGTGCAGATTGTGCGCCGTGCCATCGAGGAACCGACGCGTACACTTGCCGATAACGCAGGCGCGGAAGGCGCGCTCGTTGTCGAGGAAGTCAAGAAGCGCAAAGGCAACGAAGGTTACGATGTCGCGACCGAGCAATACACCGACCTGGTGAAAGCCGGCATTGTCGACCCAACCAAGGTCACCCGCAGCGCGTTGCAAAACGCAGCGTCCATCGCGGGCCTGTTGCTCACCACCGAAGCATTGGTCACGGAGATTCCGGAGAAGGAAAAAACTCCTCCAATGCCACCAGGCGGCATGGGCGGCATGGATTACTAAGCCGAAATCGAAACAACAATTAACAAACAGCCGAGCTCGCAAGGGCTCGGCTGTTTTGCATTAGGTGCCCGTGGACGTTACGGCCGTGTGCGTAAAACGACTGCGGTTCGCGCGCGGAGTGGAGGAACACTGAGGCGGTTCATAGAATTCACTATTGGCAATGTTTGCAGGAACTCCTGAGGACTTACTGGGGTCCGTGTGTGCATCGTACAATTCGGCAGCGAACGCAACACGCTGCTGCGGCGGAAAGGTCATGCCGGGATAATACTCCGCGAGCTCTTGGTACGAGAACTCAAGAAGCCAGAGATCGGGCGCGTCCGCTGTCCTAACGAATTGTGCCTTTTGCACGATGAACTCGCTCCGGCAGATCTGATGGAGCAGTAAACAGGAAGGCTTTGCCGTCTCGCCGCATTTCTAAGAGACCAGCCTTTGTAAGGTCCAAAAGATCCCGCCGCGCGGTCTCATATACTATTCCATGACTGCGCTGGTGACCGGCAACAGTGTAGCGCGTGCCCGGATGGCGCAAAGCATGACCAATAAGCGCCTGCTGACGGTGATTTAAGTCTGGAGCATGGCGCAAGGTATCTTCCAGCGTACGAAGCTCCTTGCTTTTCTGCGCGATATATTCATGCAGACTGTTAATAGCGCGACGGATAACTTCTGACTGATAAATCAGAAAATAAGTAACGTCATTTTCATCGCTTTCGGTGTGCAAAAACGAAAGCGCATACTTTGCAGGAGCTTTAACCAGAATTTCCGAAATCGACACGAATTCGAAAAGCCAGTAACCGCGGCGAAGCATAGACCAATAAAAGAGCGCTCTTGCCGTACGGCCGTTGCCATCGACGAAAGGATGATCGTACGCCAACCAGAAGTGAAGTAATATCGACCGAACAGCAGGATGAATAAACTGCCCGGACGGACTAGTTGAGTTATCTGTGTCGCCCGCGTTGGCAAAAGCGCAAAGAGCATCCAGCCGTTTAGGAAGTTCGTGTGCTGGTGGCGGGTTATGAAAAATCTCTCCGGTTATGTCGTCTTGAACCGTTACCTCCTCGTGCGGCAAACGCAGACGGCCAGCTGCAGTCGGATCATCGAGAGTATTTTCCGTCACCATCCGGTGCATGTCGAAGATCAACTCATTATCCAAAGGCCGTTCTTTCCATTCGGCTATCCGCTGCATCGTTCGGAAATTGTTTAAGATCATTCGCTCGCCACGGGTACGGGGCGGCCGGCCCGAACGGATCATTTCCTTCGCGACGGCGCGAGTCGTTGCAGCTCCTTCAAGTTGACTGCTTGTCACGGCTTCTTGGAAAAGAGAGCGCATAACGTACTGGCTCCGCGTCTGTGGATTAACTATTGGATCCGGCAAGCCGATGCTGCCACCTGCGCCTAAATCGATTTCGTGCAATCGTCGAGCGATCACGTCAGTGACGGCATACCTAAATGGCTCGCCGTTTGTCGCCAACAACGGCAGTTCTTTGAGGCCCGCTCTGCGTACGAGCTTCGTCGCCCCCCACCATTCGGTACATGAAAAACCTGCAGGCGGCTTCAGATGACGGACGATATCCCAGTGTCGGTACTTACCTTGGGCCTCTGACTTAACAGCTTGCGTAAGAAGCACGGCTAAGCGATTGCGAGGCATCCCAAGTACCTGCGTTTGCGCATCAGTGGGTGGCTGTTGGGGACATTTCATACTAATTTGCTACTAATTGCTACTATATTAGTAGTTTCAAGGTTCTAGACAACTACTATTTTAGTATTTAATGGTATCAAAATAGTAGGACTGAAATCACCAAATTGTGGTATCGCGAGAGCAAACCACTACTGGTTGTCTTCATCCGTGTTGATCCGTGGCTAACTTAAATCTGACTTGCCATATACGCGTGCATCGCGCATGATGAGTTCCCGATGATCAGAGCGAATTGTCGGGCGCGGTTTACCGCCGCTGATTTCGACTTCATCGTGCGCACGCTGGCGCGTTCGCAAACCGATCAGATTTCGCTGGTCGATCTGCTAAGCGATGTCGAGACGCGCGATTCCATTCTCGATCATCCGCGGTTAGTGGACGCAATCTTGAATCATTGCGGACACTTGCGGATCTCGTCCCAATTTTATTTTTACGTTCTTGCCCGGCACGTGTTGCAACAGGGCGGAATCGGCGACCGCAAACTTTGCGATTACGTCGCGTCGTTGCTCGAAACCTTTTCGCGCGCGAGCCGGTTGCAGATCTCCGATGAAACTCACCATCTGGCTGAACAATACATTTCCGACATCCTGATCGCGTTGAACCGCGCAACTCCTGAACAAGCGTTCTTGCTTCGGGCGCACGTTGGTAACTACTCGCTTTTTATCAGCGGCATTTTTCATCCCGCAGTCGCGGGACAGCGAAGTCTGCGCGGCGGACCGGACATCGAGTTCTATGAGCAGGTCGGCCGGACGAATTATCAACTTGTCGCCTCACACGCCGTCGCTCGCCGATGCGAACTGGATGACGTGTTCGAAGGCTTGGCCGATCGATTTCGCGACGTACGGCTCGCGCTGAATCAGCTTTCCGATCAATTGCTCAATTTGGATGATCCGGCAGCTGCTGGACGTCCGCCGCTTTGCTTGTGAACGAGACGCTCTTCAGCCAAATCCAGAAATTATTCGAGCGGACGTACGCGCAGGTCGGGATCAATCTGGAAGATTGTCTGATTGATCGGACGCGTTGCGCGCAATTGTCGATGCTGGCTGGGAAATCTGCGCGGGAATTGAGCGAGCTCGCGCGCACGTTCCTGCGCCGCACGGGAGACCAGCTTTGCGTGGGAATTTATTATTCGCGCTGGCTAATTGAACAGCTCGAGCAACACGATCCGCGCGCGGGATTGGGCGATCGCAATATCCGGTCGCTGATCATGTTCGTGGAAGAACTTAATCATGCGTTGCATGCTGCGCTTCAGTTCAAAAATGGAATCCGCGAAATCGCATCGGAAAATTTTGCGCGCAATCTCGAGCTGCAAGCACAGGTGGACACATACCTTGTTCTGCTTTTATTCGTCGCCTTTTTCCGAAAATCGCAGCGGGTTTCACAAACTGACCGGCGCTGGCTGCGCTTTCATCTTTTCGCCCGGCAATCCCCGGAGGCATTTCGCGACGCAAATCTGCGGGGCCGTTATCTCGAGACGAGCCAGCTCGCCGTGAGCTACACGCGTTATCTCGATACACTCAATGGTGTGCGGCGCCTCGATGAAATCCGGCGTTTTCATTCTCTCGATTACGGCGCCAAGCAGCGGAGGATCTTGGCGCTGATGAACAACAGGGAGAAGTAGCAGTCGCAACTACGCCGGCAATCATCTCTCGAGCATAGTCAGGTCGGCGATGTCCTGGGGCCGTCCGACTGCGCGCTTGTTCCGTATAAGAGCATCCTTGCTCAGAATGAAAACGGGAATGCCGTCGAGTTCAGCCTGCACTTTACCCGCAAGCGCTTCCTCAGTCGTTACGCCGCTGATGCTTGTTAAGAGATCAATTCGGTTCGGCGCTCGGCCCAGTTGAATCAACTGCTCTGGTTGAGTGAAATCAGATTCCTTGAAGCTGGCATCCGCGAAACCAAAGTGATTCAAAAGATCGACAACCTTGGCGGCATTTTCGGGTGTCGCTCGAACCAAAATATCGAGATCTCCCGTGTAGCGCGGTCGTCCATGGAACGCCAGGCTATGCGCTCCGACAATCACGTAATCAATCCCGCTGGAGTTTAGTGATTCGAGAAACTCTCTCGAGTCTTTGCTCAGGGCCATGATTGAGGAGATCGACTAAAATCTGCAACCGTTCGTTGCCGGTAAGCTTTTTGTAAAATTCGCGGTCGGCTTTTTCTGCTTCTGTGAAATTTCGGAACTTCTGTGCGGTTCTCTGCACACCAAACAATAACGCTGCCTGTCTCTCTTTCCGAGTGTTTTCTATGAAATTGGAGCCGCAAATATTGCACCGCCACCGATGATGCGATTCATTTGAGCATGACGAGTTATCCGAAAAGCCCGAAAGAAATGACGGACGGTATGATGTACTTCCCGAGGATGCTGGACAAGATTCGGCTGCACGCCCGCGGCGAGCTGCATGAGGATTATCACGAGAACCTTGGCGCGGTGAAAGCGGCAGATGGGGTGTGCTGCAATTTTCTGCGCGTGCATTATCGCGATCTTCGGAATCATGTGCTGGAAGGCGGAACAGATAAACAAATTCTCGAGTGGTGCTTTGAAAAGGGACGCCGGCTCAACGAAGGCGACCTGTTTGTCTGGAATGGGTTCGCATCGAAACTCGGATGGCGTGATTCGGTGACACCTCGATTGGAGCAACGGAAGCGAGAGCAGGGAATCGCCGATCGCGGCGATATTTGCACTATTCCGGACCTTATCGATTTCGACGAAGGACGAATGAGCTAACCGCGGATTACGGGGATCACACGGATGCGAATTTTCGCTTTGGCTTGGTTGTTCCTAACGAGTGTATTGGCAGCCCAAGGCGCGCCAACATCGCCAGCTCCACCCACGCCGGCCGCCACGCCGGTTGTTTTTTCACCGCAAACGCTCGGGGAGCTGAAACGATTGCAGCAGGCGGCCCTGAACAGCGACTACGCTTACCGGCAGGTCGCGCATCTTGCGAATAATATCGGGCCGCGATTGAGCGGTTCGGCACAAGCGGCGAAAGCGGTCGAATATATCGCGAACGAATTGAAAGCGATCGGCTGTGAAGTGCAGTTGGAAAAAGTCATGGTGCCGCATTGGGTGCGCGGCGAAGAAACGGCGGCGCTCGTTCAATTTCCAGGACAGGCGGAGAACACGACGCAAAAAATTGTTTTGTGCGCGCTCGGGGCAAGTGTGGGCACTCCGCCGGAGGGTCTCACGTCCGAAGTCGTCGCGGTAAAAAATTTTGATGAACTCAAGTCGTTGGACCGCGAAAAAGTCGCGGGCAAAATCGTGCTCTTCAATTATCCCTTCGACAAACAAATGGCCGCGGAAGATCGCGGCGGCGAAGCGTATGGCGAAGCAGTTGTTTATCGCAGCGATAGTCCGAGCGCCGCGGCGCGACTGGGTGCTGTCGCGTGCTTGATTCGGTCCGTAGGCGGCGCGGATTATCGCCTTCCACACACTGGACAGACAAATTACGCAAATGATGCGCCGAAAATTCCAGCCGCCGCAGTCACGGCGGAGGATGCCG
Source organism: Candidatus Udaeobacter sp. (assembly GCA_036499425.1). Taxonomy (GTDB): domain Bacteria; phylum Verrucomicrobiota; class Verrucomicrobiia; order Chthoniobacterales; family UBA10450; genus Udaeobacter. The sequence goes on from DASYDT010000062.1 coordinate 7,719, forward strand.
ATTTGATCGCCCATCTGGTCCGGCAAGGACCGGTGAAAATGAAATTGGTTCTCACACCGCAGCAGCTACCCGATGTCGAGAGCTACAATGTCATCGGTGACATCAAAGGCAGCGAACATCCCGAACAGGTGGTCATCGTTTCAGGTCACCTGGACTCATGGGACTTGGGCACCGGCGCGATCGATGATGGCGCAGGCGTCGCGGTTTCCATGGAAGCCGCGAATCTGATCCAAAAACTTCATCTCAAACCCAAGCGCACGATTCGGGTGATCGCGTGGATGAACGAAGAGAATGGATCGCGTGGGTCAAAACAGTACGCAAAAGATCACGAACGAGAATGGGGGAATCATTTTGCGGCAATGGAGACCGATCTGGGCGCCGGTCACCCACTGGGCGTCAACATCAAGGGAAAACCAGAAGTGAAACAGATGCTCGCGCCGGTGGCGGCAATTTTGCAAGACTCAGGCGCGGGCATTCTTAATCTCGTCGAGCACTGTGGCGCTGACATCGAGCCACTGGAGAAAGCCGGCGTGCCCTGTTTTAGTCCGATTCAAGACAGCCGTTTCTATTTCAATTATCACCACACTGCCGCGGATACGCTGGACAAGATCGTGCCGAAGGAATTGGCGGAAAATTCTACTGTCGTCGCAGTCGCTGCGTACGCGCTTGCAAACATGGAACAACCGCGGCCTCGTTGATACGGTGGATCATCTGCTGCTCGATCGGCGGCTGTAGCCACGGCCCTGTGGGCCGTCTCTTAGTGTGAAAAGGCATGCCGAAGCGGACCGGCCACAGGCCGGTGGCTACCGGCCAGCTATTCAATTGCGCTTCAAATTGCGCATCTCGTTGAGCAAAACGTTTTGAAGTCGTCGGCCGCGATTGCGCAAAAATCTCCAGGGCCCGGCATCGACGAAGTAAGTGAGCAGAATGCTGTCCCGCGTTTTTACCTCCGGCCCAACCAGACCGACCGAATGCCAGGTATTATCGGCAACGGCAAACGCGTAGCCCGTATTGGGCGAGAACAGCATCTGCGCGTTTTTCGGCTTCTTGCCATTCGGTAATGCCTCGTGAAAAATCGTGCCGATCTGCTGCGTAGAATTATCCGGTGGCAGGTAGAACTGCACAGTGATGCCCTTCCAGAGCGTGTCCGGATGTGCGGTAATGAAGTATCCGGCAGTGTCGCGTGTCAGGATTGGCACTGGATACATTCGCACCTTCGCGAAATCGGCTCCGAACCGGCGTTTTAAGCCGGGCGCAAGTCGCTCTACGAAAGCTTTTCCCAGCTCTTTGGAACGAAGGATCTGGCCCGCGACGTCCCAGACTTCGCGTTTTTTCGGCGGCAAGTGGCGGATGTATTCGGGGAAAAGATCAATCTTGGTGCGGGTCGGCTTCCCCTCGGGTGTGACATTCCTTACTTTAGCTTTGCCAGACAGTGCCCGGTAGCCGCCGGCCCCTACCGGCATTGCTTCCAACATCGCCGCGTAAAAATCATCGGGAAACACGCGATCAAATCTCAAATGATAAAACGGCGAATCATCCGCTTGCGCACTTTGGATTGATCGCACGGCGAAATCGATCAAGTTTTTAACTGACTGCAGTTGTTCCATTGGTTGTTGCAAGGCGGTTACTTTAGGAATGCCATTCTGCTGTGCAATGAATAACGCGCCGTCTGCTGCCAATCTTCAGTTGGATAACGAGTGCAATGCGTGCGCGGGCGTGCAATCGCACTTGAGCCCGCTGGAACATCCGGGCCGATGATGCTAAGAGAATCGCATAACGCATTCGGAGTTAAACAAGTGAGCGATGCAACCGAAAAACATTCGCGTCTGTCGCGTTTCGGACGCTGGGTGGCGGAACTACTCCTGGTATTCGTCGGCGTTTACGCCGCTTTTTGGCTCAACAATTATCAGCAACGTCAGCAGGATGCAGAGCGGCGTGACCGAATCCTGGCATCGATCGAGCAAACCTTGCGTGACGGAATCGAGAGCAACAAAATTAACCGCGCGGAACAAAAACAAGAAGCCGCGGAGTTTCGCCGCGCACTCGACGCCAGTGAGATGCCGCTGCTGCATCCGTTTGTTTTTACGACCGACTACAGTCCCGGCGACTTTGCCACGATGCTGCAAGCCGGCGGCATCCAGCTGCTCGACTTGGAGACGCTCACCGCGCTGCGCAACGACGAATCGGTGATCCGCTGGGGACTGAGCCGCATGGCGCGCTATCAAAAATTAAGCGACGACCTGATTGTGCCGAATCTCGATCAGGACATTTCCTTCTTTTACGATCCGGCCACAAAGAAATTGCGTAATAGATTCGAGATATATCCCGAAGCCCTGGACGCGCGATTGAAATTTGCTAACGACCTTGAACGAACCCACACCGAGCTGCTCAAACGAATCCGAGCCGAACGTCAACGGAATCATTAACATGAGTCCAACACTTCGAATTCTTGCACTTTCCTTGTCCATCTTAGCCGCGAGCTTTGCATCGGCCGCCGATTATCCCGTGCCGACTGAAGGCGATTACACGATTCGCGACTTCAAATTTACTTCCGGCGAAACCTTGCCGGAGCTGCGTCTTCATTATCGCACCATCGGAAAGCCGGAAAAAGATGCGCAGGGCAAAACGACCAACGCGGTTCTCATCATGCATGGGACGACTGGCAGTGGCGCGCAGTTCGTCCCGCGGCCTGAGTTTGCGGATGAACTATTCGCGAAAGGTCAACCGCTCGATGCGACCAAGTTTTTCATCATCCTGCCAGACGGCATCGGTCACGGTAAATCGAACAAGCCGAGCGATGGGCTGCATGCGAAATTTCCACACTACGGCTACCTCGACATGGTGGAAGCGCAGTATCGCCTGCTCACCGAAGGGCTCGGCGTCAACCATGCTCGACTGGTGATGGGAACTTCGATGGGCGGGATGCACACGTGGCTCTGGGGTGAACTGCATCCCGATTTCATGGACGCGCTGATGCCGCTGGCGAGTTTGCCGACCCAGATTTCCGGACGAAACCGCGCATGGCGTCGCGTGATTATCGACGCCATCCGCAACGATCCGGCATGGAGCGGGGGCGAATACAAAACCCAACCGCCGAGTCTGCGCACCGCCGCGGAAATGCTTTGGTTCATGAGCAGCAACCCGGTGTTGCGCCAGAAGGACGCGCCTACGCTCGCGAAAACCGACGAAGTTCTCGACAAGTTTGTCCAGCAAATCGTTAAAACTGATGACGCGAACGACGTGCTTTTCGCGGTCGAAGCTTCACACGATTACGATCCCGGACCAAACCTGGAAAAAATTCGCGCGCCGCTTCTGGCGATCAATTCCGCCGACGACCTGATTAATCCGCCCGAACTCGGGATTCTGGAGCGCGAGGTAAAACGCGTTCCTAAAGGTCGCGCTGTTGTGATTCCCATGAGCGACAAAACGCGCGGCCACGGCAGCCACACCGTTGCAGCATTGTGGAAAGACCAACTGCTGCAATTGCTCAGCGAGTCACAGCGAAAGCCATAGTCCGCTGCGTTGTGCCATTCGAAAAAGCTTGACCGCATCCCAGCCAGACCTTTACAAGGGCGTTTCCTGCATCTTGAGGTCTCCTGAACAAAGCATTCGCCGCGCACATAGCGACGGGCAGCAGTGTCTCGACTCCTCAAGATTGCGCTCACTTAAATTCCAGATCTAAAAAAATGAAAAAGAAATCATCCACTCGCTCCGCACTTGTCCGCCGTAGCCTCACCGAAGGCGGGTTCCTTAATCTTCGGGCACTGCTCGGATTGACTCTCTGTTTCGTCGGCCTAGCGCTCGCGATCTTTGCAGGGAGGGACGGCGCGTTGCAGCGCGCCTCTCAGCCCGAGCGCTACATGCCTGTACCGGGCGCCAGTTCACAGAATGAAGCTGCTCGTCTGGAACAGTTGGAACAGTACTGGCACGATCGTCTGACGTATCCTACCGGGCGCTTTGACCCGGCGTGGGTGCGCGCCGCTGCCGCTCAGCACGCGCGCATGCCAAGTGGCGTCCCGGCTGGACTTCATCTCAAGCTTAACTTCGCCAACCCAAACGCGCTTAGCACGACCAATTTTACCGCGCTCGGTCCGCAACCGGAACGAATGACCGGTTGTTCCGGATGTTTTGATTACACGACGACCGAAGGGCGAGTTAACGCGATTGCAGTCGATCCAACGACCATCGTCAATGGCAGCATCGTGGCTTATTCCGGCCCGGTAGGCGGCGGGGTGTGGAAGACGACCAACTGCTGCAGCGCTAACACCACTTGGACTGCTGTGACCGATGACCCGCTGATTGCCACCACAGCCATCGACACTATTGTCATCGATCCCAGCAATCATAACACCGTCTATGCAGGCACCGGCGATCTCAATTTCGGTTCCTTCTCCATGGGCAGCCAGGGCATTCTCAAATCAACCGATGCCGGTGCCACCTGGACAGTGCTCGGCGCCGACGTGTTTGGGATGATTTATAACGAACCGCCGGGGCAGTTCCCACAATACAACGCGGTTGGCAAAGTCCGCGTGGACCCGAACAACAGCAACAAGGTGGTCGCAGGAACGAAACAGGGAGTCTATTTCTCGTATAATGGTGGGATTGACTGGACCGGCCCGTGTTTCACCAACAATTTTACCACCCAACGCCAGGACGTTACAGGGCTTGAGCTAAGCGACATGGGTGGAGGCAACACTCGAATCGTCGCGGCGATCGGCGCCCGCGGGTTTGCCACAACCGTCCAATATGACTTGGGCAACAACGGCGCGAATGGCCTCTACAGCGCCACGATGGGCTCAAGCGGGTGTCCAAGCTTCACTTCAATCTCCAGCAATGCTAACGGGTTCATCTTCGGCAACCAGGTCACCGGCAGCCCGTACACGACTGGCGCGCCGATGAACGCCGGTAGCGGCTCACCTTTTGTTGACATCAACACCGGCAATCAGTTGGGCCGAATTGACATTACTGTTGCACCAAGCAACGCGAACTACATTTACGCACAGGGCCAATCCATTGTTGGTAACAGCGCTGGCGGTTGCGGCAGCGCCCCCGGCTGCCAGCTAGGCGCCTGGGCAAGCACAGATGGTGGCGGCACCTGGGCTTACATGGAGGGCTCCCAGGGCGGCTTGCTCCGGCCCTGCGCAGTGTCCGGCCCAGGCTCAGGCAATCCCGGTGTCGGTGACTATCCGCAGAACTGGTACGACCAGGGCGTAGTAGTCGATCCGAATAACCCTGACCGCGTGTTCTTCGATACGTTTGAAGTTTGGCTGGCCACTCGCACGGGCACGGCGTGGTACGATACCACATGCGGGTACTCGGGTGTAAGTCCCAAGCCAGTCCACGTGGACCAGCATGCGCTTGCCTTTGTGCCTGGGTCATCAGGCATGTTACTTTTGGGTAACGATGGCGGTCTCCATGGGACATTGAACGCCGATCAGGCGCAGAATGACACGTTGAGACCGACCTGGTTTAACATGGACACGGATATTAACACGATTGAGTTTTACTCCGGAGACATCAGCGGCAACTTCGCCAACGCGGCTTCTCCACAGGCAAGCGGCGGCGCGCAAGACAACGGTTCGAGTTCGGTCACGTTTACCGGTGCGCCGACGGGACCTGTGCAATGGCAGTTGGGCATTGGCGGCGATGGGTTCTACTCGCGCATCGATCCCGTGGGCACAGGTTCGAGCCTCCGATTTTTCCAAGGGAACAACAGCGGTGGGATGAGCCGTTGCGTTAATAACTGCACGGTAGCAGGCGCCATCTGGACTAATTGCCGCGGCCTCTGGTCAGGCGATACGCAGTCGTTCATCCTGCCGTACGACCTGTTCCATGGCGGTATTGCAGGCGGCGATGATTGTCCTCCGGCGGGTGTTCCTGGTGGTTGCGGCCATCTGGTCGCTGGAACCACCCGGGTTTGGGAGACAATTCATGGCGGCAACGCTTCGTTGGGCTCGGCCGACTGGTACGTGACTAACAATCCCATTACTCAAAACATGACCAAGCAGACCCTAGGCAACCGTTCGTTCATCAATCAGGTGAAGTACTCGCCGAAGTATCAGAGCGTGGCCATCGTTGGCACGAATGACGCCAACGTCTGGATCGGGTTTAACCTCGGAACCGGCACTCAGGCACAGGCCAACTGGGTGGATGTTACTGGAGGCAATACTGTTGTGCCTTTGCGTCCCGTGCTGGGCATCGCACTCGATCCCACAGTGGCGGCTGCGAATCTTCCTGTGGGGTACGCAGCAGTAGGTGGGTTTAACCCTAACACCCCGGCCACGCCGGGTCATGTTTTCCAAGTAACCTGTGCTGCCGATTGTGGCTCGTTCACATGGGCGAACAAGACCGGCAATTTGCCAGACATTCCGGTGGATTCGATTATTGTTAATCCAAACAACGCACACCAAGTATTTGCCGGCACCGACTGGGGCGTTTACTACACGGACGACATAACGGTTGCCTCTCCAACATGGCTGCGCTTCGAGAACGGTATCTCGCATGCGATGGTATGGGACATGCAAATAGACCGTGGCTCTACCACGCTCTCGGTGTGGACGCGCAGTCGCGGCGCGTACGCTTACCCTCTCCCTGGTGCCGCGAGTCCAAGTCCCACACCCACGGCAAGCCCATCACCGACATCTACATCCACGCCTACGCCTACTCCGACAGGTACGCCAAGCCCGACTCCCACGCCCACGTGCGCGGCGGGCTACATGACGGCGACTGGCACTGGCAACATAACCGCCGGAGGTATTGACAGCGGCAATCACTGCGACGACTGCGCCACGCTGGTCAATCTACCGTTCCCGGTCACCGTATATGGCACTCCGATTTCACTGGCGTACGCCGGGTCGAACGGCTCGCTGCAGTTCTCGGCCGTGCCCAATCCCAAGCCGTTCTATTTCGGACAGTGCGTGCCGGTAAATCCCGATCAGGGCGGTCCGTTCCTGAATACCCTGTTTCCATACTATGACGATCAGCGCACCGATGATTTAACAACCTGTCCAGACTGCGGTATCTTTACCCAGACGGTGGGAACTGCGCCCAACCGGCAGTTCGTCATCAGGTGGAAGACCACCTACTTCAACATTCCCGGGACCGCCGAGTACGAGGTACTACTGACCGAAGGCTCCAATACGCTTTCGGTGATCTACGGGGCGAGCGCCAACAACGGCGAGACGGCAGCCAGCGGCATCCAGCAAGATCTGACTCTGTTCACGTCGTTTTCTTGCACGGAAGCCACCCTGACATCAGGCCTGCGTGTGGACTACATACCCACATCCTGTGCAAGTCCTACACCAACACCAACAGCGACAGCCACAGCGACGTCTACTCCCACAGCAACGCCTGCGCCTAGGCAGACCCCGACGCCGAGACCCCAGCCGACTCCGCGTCCGCGCCCGTAGCAATAAGTCGAAAGCAACTCTTACAGGAGGAACTCGCGAGAGAGACTCGCGAGTTCCTCGTGTACTCGCGCTGAGCAAAGGTGAGATCGCCCCGCCGCGGCAGGACGATCGCACAACGAATCACTGAAGGTGCGAGAACGATTTGGGCGGCACGGCCGCATTTTGTCAACGCGTTGAGGACAACGCGTTCCACTTTGCTCGCTGGTCGAAGCCCCGATCTTCTTTCTGGATCTGGCGTGGCTTGGGGGCGCCGGCGGCGGGAACTGGATCACACTGGATTTCGGGGGTTGATCTTTTGGACGTGTTTACGAAGTCGCCACAGCAAGACCACGACGGCGATTATTTCTACGGCGTGCTGCCAGCTCCTTCACAACCCGACAAATGATGGTGCCATGGCCAAAATGCCCAAGAACAGGATCATTCAAATCTGATGCTGTTGCAGTTGATGGCGATCGCGATCGCAAGACTGATTGGGTTTGATGTGTGTCGAGCCCGCCAGCAATCCCACCAGGCGGGCCTCATAAGAATCGCACATGGGAGATTCGCCATCTGCTTGGACCCATTCGGGATGTTGGATCCGCAGGTCAAGGTGAATCTGTTTCCGCAGGTGCGCGTAGGTGTGGACTTGGTCGACCATGACTTTGATCCCACTTTACGGTTATTTCGGGGCCACCGCCATTGCATTGGCCAACAAAACCATCGGCCAGACGGCAATGGATACAATTATCCCGAAGGCGATTAGCTCGGATAAATAATTGGGCTGTGCCCTATAGGCATATCGATCAGTGAAAAAACGAGAAGCGCGAATGCGTATCGAGTTTGTGGTTTCCATGTTCATGTCAACGTAGACAACGGTTTGAACGCTCGCGTTTCACCGCAAAAAGTAACGCTTCTGTCACTTCAACCTGACGCGGTAATCGCGTGGCACGGCACGTGGAAACAGACGATTCCACCACTTCGGCAACGGAATTTCGCTTCCAAATCACCGGCGGTTTGTCCGGGGGGATGCGACCGATGAAATTCCGTGATGTAAGATCGAGCTTATGCGGTGAATGGTCGCCGATTTGTCGTCAGGCATGATCGACATGTCCCATTGTCCGGAAAGCTGAGCGCGCACTTCGGCCTGCAGACCGTTAAGGAGACGAATCTTGAGAAAGGGCATTGACCTGCGAGGCAAGCAGCAGCTGAGCCCGCTTGAAGTCGTCTGGTATTCCGATGTCGATGAAGAGCCCCGTGCAAACCAACCCATAGACTCCGCGGTCGAGAAGCTGGGGAAAAACCTCCCTCTCCAGTGAGATGGCTGTGCCCGCTGGCAGGTCGCGAACGATCTGCTTTCGAAGCAAATAAACGCCGGCGTTGATGAGGCCGGGACCGCCTCGGACACCTTTTTCGAGGAACTCGGTGATGCGGCCGTCGCGAGCGAGTGCCACACTTCCATAGCGAGTGACATCGGCGACCGCCTGCACTACGACCACCGAAACGGCATCTTTGGCCGTAAACAGTTCCAGCATTGGAACAAGGCCCCACTCCACATAGCTATCGCCGTTAAGAACAAGAACTGGGTCACTGATGAGTGGTTCGGCGAGCTTTAGGGCTCCTCCAGTTCCTAGCGGTTCGTCCTCTCTGGAGTAGCGGATACACATGGCGGACTTGTTCCCACAATCGAAGTAGCCTTCAATTTTCTCGGCCATGTACCCCGTTCCCAAAATCACGTTACGGACTCCATGAGACCTGAGCCTATCGAGCAACAGTTGGAGAAAAGGCGTTCCCGAGACTAGAGCCATCGACTTTGGCCGGTCAGCAAGTACCGGGCGCAGTCGGATACCCAGCCCACCACAGAGTACGAACGCGCGAACGGCATCGGTTGGACTGTCTCGACTATCCTCCAGTTTTTTCATTATTGTCGCGAAGAAAAGTAAGCGCCGCGCGATTCCGGCTTAACTCGTCAAGCCCGATCTATCACTTGGGCGCACAGCCGGCTACCGTTCAATCCTCTCAGTATAGCCGGAAACACTAAACCAAGGAAGAGTCATGACGTGCTTCCTTGAAATGCAATCGCTGGGGGAGTTTTCCATGGGTCACATTGAACGAATGAGTATTAAAGAAAGCCCATGCCCCCTCAACGACTCGATCTTCGTCATCAAGCTTGGGTGTGCTCGAGAAAAGGTCATTTTACTAGGGAGCCAGCCTCGGACCGGCTTGGCAAAAGGCAGCATCACAGAAGCCGTCGGCTTTATTGGCGCCCCGCGTAAATTACAGCTCTGGTAATCCGAGCGATCACTTTTCGCGTTTCGCCGAAAACGTGGGAATACCCTCCTGGGGCGGAGGTTTAACTTCTGCCGTCGGCACCGTCTGCGTTTTGGTCGCAAGTAACTCTCCCAGGCGTCGCAGGGTCGCGAAGTTCTCTGCTATGAGCTCTTCGTCCTCAACTCGATAACCTAAGTCATTTTCCAAAAATGCGACCAGGCGAATCACGCCGAGGGAGTCAATCTGTAGCGGCTCGTCAGGATCAGTTATTGGTGGCAGAGAACCGCGATTGTTGTCTATGTACTCTTTGAGTTTCTGTGGTATTTCCATTGGTCCAATATCGGGCCAGAGGCGAATTGTTGCTAACCCATTTTTCCAAAAAATTATCCACTTTTTGCCCGATAATTATTGCTAGCAATTTACCAGAGACTGGCAAATCACCGCGCCCCCAGCCATTCCTCGGTTGTCCCGACGGGGGAATCAGGTTCCCAAAGTGCCGCCCGCTCCGGGTGAAAGCGGGAACCGATTGGCACAGAGTAGTCATCCTGGTCATATTCGCGCGTGCGCTTGAGCATCTTGCGGAAACCGAGAACAGATGGCGAAGGCTGGTGCTCAGTTGGATAAATCCGTCCGGCAAAGGCGTCACTCATTTGGTCGGGATAACGATAATAAACGAAGGTCGCGAAGGCGAAGGGCTGTTCCCAGAACACGTCGATCATCTCTTCAAGATTATCGATCCCTTGTTCGCAGAAAACCTGGTGCTCGGCAAATGGATTCGCCCCGTTGCGCTTCTTGCCCTCTAAGTATTCGCGGACAAGTGGCGCGGCAAATTCCGCTTCACGCATGGTCACGGTTAGTCCGAAAGAAAATATCGGATCGATGAAACGGTGCGCATCACCGATGCAGATAAAGCCTTTCCCGCAGAAGCCCCGCACCTGGTAGGAGTAGTTGGGGATAACATGCACCTTCTCAACCAGGTTCATCTCAGGGATGCGATTCCGAAGCTCCGGGTTGATGTCGTAGAGCTCATTCCGAAAAAACTGTTCGGGAGTTTGCTTTTTTGCCAGAAAGTCCGCATTTGGCGTGACCATTCCTACACTGACAACGTCCTTGTCGAGCGGAATGAACCACGCCCAATGAAACTTTTTCGCGTAGAAAATCAGAGTATTGTCTCTTGCTTCTTCGCCCGAAGTGCCGGAGCCACGGACGGCGCCGGTCACCTGTGAGAAGAACGCAACCTGCTTGTCGTAGTTCCCAAGATATTTCGGACCGGTAACACGCTGGTTGGCGAGAAAGGTAGCCTGGCCCGAGCAATCGAGCACTACCTGGGTTTCGATGTCCTCGCTCTTACCGTCCGGCCAGAGGACCGTGACGCCTCGCACCGCACCGTCATCGGTCAGCAGCGGCTTTGTCGCCGTGCCCCGCATAACGGTCGCTCCGCGCGCCTCGGCTTCCTTGAGCATCATCGTGTCGAAATCGCTGCGTCGCACCTGCCATGTTGTTGAGGGCGAGAGATTCCAGTCCTTATCGCGGCCCGAAACGGGGACATACCAGGAACCCGCGCCGCTTGCGCCAAAGACTTTGACGCCGTGCTTGACGGGATGCTCTCTCTTTGTCATCTCCTCCGCAAGGCCGAGTCGTCGAACGACCTGAGCCGCTTCACCTGTCATCGATTCGCCAATGTGAAACCGCGGAAATTTTTCCTGTTCCAAGATGACTGGCTTAATTCCTTCCCGAATGAGGAACATTGCCATCGCGGCGCCTCCCGGCCCGCCGCCGATTATTAGCACATCAGTTTTCATGTTCGTCAGCCCGCTCACCATAACAACAAAAAACGCTCTAGCAAGAAAAAGAGATTTTCACTCTTCCCGTCAGCCAGAGACCTCCTTTCATTCCAAACGGACTCACGTTACGCCTCCACCCAGGCTAAGAGCCCAGAGGAACAGCGCGACTCACGCTGGAAGGCATCTTTGGCCTCTTTCCAAAAAAAGTGACCAGCGGTCCGGTCATGATAGTAGTGACGAGAGCCATGATCACGAGCATGGTGAAAATGCGCTGTGAAAGGATGCCCATGTCATAACCGATATTAAGGGCGATGAGTTCCATCAGTCCACGAGTGTTCATCAAGGCGCCGAGTTGAAGCGATTCCGGCCATTTCATCCCGGTAAGACGGGCTGCCAGGGCGCTTCCACCGAGCTTTCCGGCAGTGGCTACCGCGATAATGAGCAAGCAGATGAGCCAATCCTGAGCGCCGTTGAGGAGGCCGATTTGGGTGCGCAGACCGGTGAAAGCGAAGAACACCGGCAAGAGCAGGACGGAGCTTAAGTTTTCAACCCGTACAACTAACTTGTCGCGAAAACCACCTGCTGTAGGCATGACT
>DASYDT010000063.1:0-3031 GCA_036499425.1 Candidatus Udaeobacter sp.
AGCGTGTTAGTCCGATAATAACTCCGGTCAGCTCTTAGTTGCGTCGCGTAGACTTCGGATCCGGTCATGGGCAGCTTTGATCTCGGGGAACTGAAGAAAAACAAGCTCCCGAGCCGGTGGAGATAAACCGTCGTCTAGGGCCTTTTTGTATTCTTCTACCGCTGAATCTTCGCCGCGTTCGCATTCAGCCAGGATCGCATGTTCATCCCCGCCCGTGATCGCCGATTTCAAGTTGATCCAGCCACGATGCAACGCACCGGTCGCGCTGCTGCTGGTTTCCGGCTCGGTTTCTCCCTCGCGGCGAGCCTCGCTCTGCAACACGGTGGCGAAGCGCGAACGCTGGTCCGAGTACTCGCGAAAAAGCGACTTCAATTTCGGATCGCTAACGGCTTCTGCGGCTTGCTTAAAACCTTCCTGACCATCTTTGAGCGTTTGGATTAGGTCATCGATTATTTCGTTTGAATTCTTCATAAAAAGATAGTCGCATCTGGAGCTACCCGCGCGTGGGTTTTTTGTCACGCGAACCGTTCGCCAGCGCATGGAAACAGACTGTCCGCACGTCTAAAAGGCACATTTGCAGCGAACAATGAAAGATGACGAATGTTCCTGTTTGGATCGACAGCGCACCGATTCGGAAGTTCCCAAAGCTGGAGAGGAACGTCACTGTTGACGTTGCTGTTGTCGGTGCCGGCATCACTGGCATCACGACTGCGTATCTGCTGAAAAAAGCCGGATCGACAGTTGCGTTGATCGACCGTGAACGCGTCGCGTCAATCGATACCGGCCATACGACTGCTCATCTCACCTTTGTCACCGATGTTGAGTTGCAACGGCTGGCAAATAATTTTGGCGAGGATCACGCGCAAGCGGCGTGGGATTCCGGTGCAGCCGCGATCGATGAGATCGAGAGAATTGTTAGCGAGGAAGAGATCGAGTGTAAATTCACGCGGGTGCCGGCTTTCTTGCATGTCCGCGTGGATCGCTCTTCCACGAAGGAGGTTTCGTCACTGAAAAAAGAAGCTGACCTCGCTGCGAAGCGTGGATTTGACGCCGCTTATTTAACTGCGGTCCCATATTTCAATGTGCCGGGCGTGCGTTTTTCCAATCAGGCCAAGTTCCATCCCAGAAAATATCTTAGATCTTTGGTTGCGAAAATTCCTGGCAACGGTTCGCATGTTTTCGAGAAAAGTGCGGCCAGTGAATTCGATGCGAAGAAGCGCCGCGTTAAGGTTAACCGCAACTGGATCAGTTTCGATCGCGTGATGATCGCAACCAACAACCCACTGGTCGGTTTCTCGAGTATTGCCAACGCAACACTCTTACAGACAAAGCTCTTTCTGTACACTAGCTATGCACTCGGAGCCCGGCTTCCATCGGATACGATTCCCGAAGGGCTCTTCTGGGACACACGCGAACCTTACGATTACCTCCGAATCGATCGACATCGCAGGTTCGATTACCTCGTTTACGGAGGTGAGGATCACAAGACCGGACAAAAGAACAAGACCCAAAAGGCCTATGCCCGGCTATGGGGGCGGCTGAAAAAGATCATCCCTGCTGCGCACGTCGATCATCGCTGGTCAGGCCAGATTATTTCCACTCCCGACGAGTTGCCCTATATCGGGGAGAACGCGGAGGGGCAATTCATTGCGACCGGTTTTTGCGGAAACGGCATGACCTTCGCAACCGTAGCGGCAATGATGGCGCGCGATTGGATCGCGGGACGAAAGAATCCCTGGGCAGACCTGTTTGCTGTGGATCGAAAGAAAATCAAAGGCGCTGCCTGGAATTATTTGCGAGAAAACAAGGACTACCCCTATTACATGATTAAGGATCGACTTGCGCGTCCCGAAGCAACGTCGGTGCGGCGACTAAAACGTGGGGACGGAATGGTTGTCGGTTCGCGCGGGAAGAAAATTGCCGCCTACCGCGACCGCAAAGGAAAGCTCCATCGTCTCTCGCCTGTTTGCACTCACCTTGGGTGCCTTATCAGGTGGAACCATGCTGAATCGACCTGGGATTGCCCTTGTCACGGCTCACGTTTCAAACCTAGCGGCGAAGTCATCGCTGGTCCGGCCGAAGAACCGCTGCCTCAAACCTGAACTCCTACGGAGCTTGGATTGATTTATTGGCCCACGTTCTATAAACATGTCGCGCCTAACCAGCGCTTCAGCGCCAGCTTTTCGACAGAGCCGCGGATCATCTGTCCGGCTCAGTCAGCGCGCTGGAGCTCATTCCCCCTGGTGAAATCTCCACGAAAGCGAGCGGCACGGCCGGCGTTTGCGAATGTATCTCGTAAAGATTGACCTTCTCGATGTTCTCGCGTATCAAAAAATCCCGTAAACAGAAGCGAATCGAAGCCGCCTTTGATGCGAGTTCTGCAGAGGCAGCCAAGGCCGCGAAGGAAGCCGGGTTGCAGTACGTAAGCGACGAACGCCCCGGTTACCGGCGAAAGGCGAAGGGCAAGCATTTCGGCTATTTCGATAGCCATGGAAAACCAATTCGCGACGAGCAGCGGCTGCTCCGGATCAAACGTCTGGCGATTCCACCCGCGTGGACCGACGTCTGGATTTGTGCCTCGCCGAACGGCCATATCCAGGCAACTGGCCGCGATGCACGCCGGCGTAAACAATACCGTTATCACGAACGCTGGCGCGAGGTGCGCGATGAAAACAAGTTCGAGCGACTGGCCCAGTTTGCCAAAGCGCTCCCACATATCCGGCGGCAAGTTGCTCAGGACCTGAAGTTGCCAGGTCTGCCAAGGCGAAAGGTGCTCGCGACAATCGTGCGGCTCCTGGAGCGAACGTTCATACGAATCGGAAACGAGGAATACGCCCGCGAAAACAAATCATTTGGTTTGACTACCATGAAAAGTCGTCATGTCAGGGTGAAAGGCGCGCAGGTGCGCTTTCGATTTCGCGGCAAGAGTGGGCGTCCTCACGAAGTGGACATTACCGATCGTCGAGTGGCGAAAGTCATTGCGAAGTGCCAGGACTTGCCCGGACAAGATCTGTTCCAGTACCTCGATGAA
>DASYDT010000064.1:0-37505 GCA_036499425.1 Candidatus Udaeobacter sp.
ACAAGCCCATGTACAAACCTAAGACACGCAAAACAGGGTCCGTATTTCCGAGGCCTGCCGCCGACCATGCGCGCACAACGAGGTGCATAAGAATCGGGCAGGAATCATGTGGCAGCTTTTGCCACATCTCCGAAAAGGACGGGAGCAGCGACAAATGCACAAGATCGACTTCGTCCCGCCACAGCCCTCCGGCACTTAGCAAAAAAAGCACATGCAAATACACTGCGAACAATGTTACCAGAGCGGCAGCGATCCAATTAGAATAACGGAGAACTGGCGTTGCCGGGCCGAAGTGTCGAAGACGCGCCATGAATAGTCCGCCGCCAAGAACTGTGAAACGTCAATAAAAGTCAAGTGCTCTGGCCATGCCCTTCAACGCGCCGACAGTTGGCCAAACTCAGGTGGTCAGATCGAGGAAGGCTTGGGCGATTTGGAAAAACGGTGACCTCACTAATTGACGACAACACGTTCTAACCGAGCCAAAGCACGTTCAGGACACGTTGTGCAAACGAAATCATCCGAGGTTTTCGTTGGATCGGCAACCGCTCCAGAAAACTGCGCGCAAGGATACTCTGAGTTTGCTTTCGATATGCTCTCAAAGAATTGATGTTGCCCCGCGAATCTGCGAATAGATGCGGGAAAACGTCATAAAAGAAAAATCATTCGCGTTAATTCGCGTCATTCGCGGGTAGATCGATAGTCCCCCCTTATCCGCGTAATGTGAGTGTTCGTTTCGCAGCTGAAACCGTTTGGCGCGATTTCTCGCCAATCGTGTTTACCTGATCCTGCGGCTGATCTACAGCTGCTCGCTACGAACCTTTATCTGAGACGGCGGTGCAACAACTGGCTTTTTAACGGGAGTATCGGGGATCGGTTCAACTAGCCACTTCCACTTCCAACCCGAATGGGCATTCTTGAAGTCGGTAGTCCAAGCTCCACCGCCGCGGTTCCAGATTTCCGTTTGCCAGTAATAGTTGTTGGCTGGAATTGCGAACACATAGGTGAACGCGGCCGTGATCATCACGCCTAACAGCATTCCACTCAGAAATAAGCGTCTCATTTTTTTGCGCCCCACCTTTCCTTTATACGAAGGTTCGAAGCTCGGCATCAAGCCGGTTGCAACCTTCGGCGATATTGGTGAGGGAGATTCGCTGTGCATGGGGTGATCGGGTATATTTGGTTCAATTCCTGATAATTGAAAGAGAATTCCGCTTAGTTCTTTTAACCACGAATGAACACGAATGGACACCAATGGTTTATTGCGGTGGCGTGCATGCCATGTGCGACACAATTCCCGTCGTCACCAGTACGCACGGTTCTCCGGACGACAATTTATTCATGTCGATTCGTGGTTATTCGTGGTTAGAATCTTCGTGTTTGCTTGCGCTCCTCCAAACACGCGCGACCCAAACAGCGTTTTCGAATCAGAAGGTTGAATAAATCGGGGAGCGGAAAAGTCGAACGCCTCGTAAACCTTTCTAACAATTATGAAAAAAATTCTCTTTGCATTGACCATGCTCGCTTGTGTTGTGTCTGCTCTTCCGCAGGCGAGAGGAGACGACGTATCGGTCGATTTCTTTTACAACAATCTCTCTGGAGGAAACTGGATCGATGTTGAAGGTTACGGATATGGCTGGCAGCCAGACGTAGCCGTGAGCGATCCGAACTGGCGTCCTTATTCGGACGGATATTGGGCGTACACAGATTACGGATGGACCTGGATCAGTTACGAGGATTTCGGCTGGGCCACTTATCACTATGGTCGCTGGGCGAATCTGGCGGACAACGGCTGGGTCTGGTTTCCGGGTAGCGATTTGGATTGGGGCCCGGCCTGGGTGTCGTGGCGAACCGGTGGTGATTACATTGGCTGGGCGCCCTTGCCCCCGCGCGGTCCGGATGTCGTCTATGAGGGACAGCCGATCGGCGCCAGCGTGGACGTCGAATACGATATCGGCCCGCAATATTACAACTTCTGCGACATTCGTTTTATCGGTGAACCGGTTTTGCGGGACCGGATCTTTCCACCCACGCAGAACATCACCTACATCACAAACACAGTGAACGTGACCAATATCTACGTTCAAAACAATGTGGTCTATAATTACGGCCCGAATTACAACGTCGTTAACGAATACTCGAGCCGGCCGATTCAGCGACTTACTATCGAGCGGCAGACTGCCACTGATTTGTCCGGCGCTGCTAAATCCGGAGCGCTCACCAAAGTGCAGGGCAACAAGCTCGTGGTAGCTGCACCGCCAAAGCTCGTCAAGGCGTCCACAGGCGTTGCGCCGCCAGCTGTGAAAGCCAAAGTCGCACAGCCAAAGATGGAACACGGCTGGAAGGGTGTTTCCAATAAAGCCGAGGTAGAACAGAAAATTAAAACCGAGAACCCGAAGAATATTCCTCCGCCAACGCGTGCGGCAGCACGAACAGCGGGCAGCCCGCCGGTTGTTGGCGCAAGCCCACCCGCTGCGCCAGCGGGGAGGGCGCCGGTTTCACCTGGCCCGCGAGGAAAACCCGGGCGGGTAGCGCCGGGTGCGACAGGAGCGCCAGCAGGTATTTCTCCTTCGCCGTTCGAGCGAGGCAAACCCAAGCCTGGTGTGACAGCAGCGCCGGCGGGTATTTCGCCATCACCATTTGAACGTGGCAAACCCAAGCCCGGTGCGAGGCCCGGAGCGAAGACCAGTCCAGCCGGTGTACCGGCAGCGACCGCGCCACGTGCTTTCCGGCCTTCACCGCCACCGCGAGAACACGGCCAGCAACCACCGCACAAGCTGGGCGAGAGTCCAAGTCCCGGCGCGGGTGGTCCTGAAAATATTCCGCAGCAGCGTCGTGGCGGAGGACCCGAGCGTCAGCGATTCGTGACTCCGCCGCCGACAGGCGCGGGTGCGTCTGAGCGTCGCGGCCCGGAACAGCGACCCCAACCGGCAGTTCGCCAGCCGGTGACATTGCCGCCCACAGGTGCGCCCCCTGGTGAGGCGCGCGGCACGAGAGAAAGAGGGCAAGGCGTCTATGGTCAACCTGGCGAACCGCCACCACCGAGAGGTGGAGCGCCCGCTGCTGGCGAGCCAGCTAGGCGTGGAGCACCCGCCCCGGGAGCCGAGCGCGGCCAAGAGCAGCCACAGCGCGGCAAGAAAAAGCCCGAAAAAGAATCACCACCGCCAGGGCCACAATAACTCTGCCGCAATGTGTGATACCGGCTCCAGAGAGAAAAATTCCGGAGCCGCTTTTTTCGGTTTTGTGAACGTGCAGCGTCCCCGAAATTATTTTCTCGGGTAATGCGCGAAATGGGCGCTCGATTTGTCGGCCACGTTTTGGAGTGCGGCGCTGCTGCGCCGCTTTCCAACAAAGATTCGTAACCGAAAACGCGTTGTCTTTTAACGCCGACCCGAGCAGTCTTAGTCCCGATGCCTGAGCCTGCAATGCCGTGGCCGCACGCACCTACGCATCAGCTCGCGGAAAACCGCGCGTACTTTGTCACAGCCGGCACTTATCTTAAAGCGCATTACTTTCGCACGCCAGAGCGGCTCGATGTTTTGCATCGTGGACTACTCAGCGCGACACGCGATTTCTCCTGGAACCTTGAAGCTTGGGCCGTGTTCTCAAATCATTACCACTTCGTTGCCCGTGCGCCGATCGATTCGGAGGACGCTCGCAGTCTTTCACAAATGTTAGGTATGCTTCACACACGCACCGCTGAATGGATCAATCAACTGGATAGCATACCGGGCCGCAAGCTGTGGCACAACTTCTGGGATACCAAGCTGACGTATCAAAAATCTTATCTGGCGCGGTTAAATTATGTGCATCAAAACGCGGTGAAACATGGCCTCGTGCCGGTGGCAAATCAATATCGATGGTGTTCGGCGAGATGGTTCGAGCAAATCGCGTCGCCCTCAATAGTGCGCTCGATTTATCGCTTTAAGATCGATCGGTTGAGCGTGCCAGATAACTTCACGCCGATCGTGGAGTAGTAACGCTTATCCCAAAGCGCCGGAGCACCGGCGCACTCCAAAACGCAAACGTAAAAAGATTGGACGTGAGATAACGGCCACGTTTTTGCAGTGCGCCGCCGCTTTTGTCGCGGACTGACACAGCTGACGCTACAACAACTCGGCGATCTGGACCGCGTTTAGGGCTGCGCCTTTGAGCAACTGATCGCCTGATACCCAAAACGAAAGACCGTTTTCAAAAGCGCAGTCCAGGCGAACCCGGCCTACCTGACAATTGTCTTTTCCGGTAGCGCTTAGCGGCATCGGGTACCGATTATTCTGCGGTTCGTCCACGAGCTCCAGCCCCGGCGCTTTAGCCAAAACTTCGCGTGCTCGTTCCACTGAAACCGTTCTTTCGAATTCAGCGCTCACCGCGACTGAGTGCGCGCGATACACCGGCACACGCACACAAGTGACCGAGGCGCAGAATTGCGGCAGATGCATGATCTTGCGCGCCTCGTTCTGCATTTTCATTTCCTCCTTGGTGTAACCGGTTTCCAGAAAGGAATCCACGTGCGGCAGCACATTGAATGCGATCGGGTGCGGATAAACCTTGTCCGCCGTAGCTTCTGCGAAGGCGGATGAGCCCGGCATCGAATTCGCCATGGCGAACTCGCCGCTTTTTATTTGCTGAGTTAATTCATCGATCGCGCGCGCGCCGCTGCCGGAAACAGCCTGATAACTCGCGGCGAAAATTCGGCGGACGCCGAACGCTCGGTGCAGAGGAAAAAGCGCCATCAACGTGATCGCCGTTGTGCAATTTGGATTCGCAATGAGCCCGCGATGCTGCCGCACATCCTCGGCGTTAATCTCGGGAATTACCAGCGGGACATGTGCATCCATTCGGAATGCCGACGAGTTGTCGATAACGATTGCGTCGGCCTGGCAGGCAAGCGGAATACATTGTCGCGAGATTTCGCCGCCGGCGCTGAAAAATGCGACGTCGATCTTTTCGAATGAATCTTCGTCGAGTTGTTGCACCGGGACTGATTCATCTCGAAATCGCACTGATTTGCCGGCGGAACGCGCAGAGCTAATCGGACGCAGACTCGCCACTGGAAAATTTCGCCGTTCCAGCACACGCAAAAGCTCCTGGCCGACAGCGCCAGTCGCGCCAACGACGGCGATATGATAGCCTTTCATCTGCAGACGCAGTTTATCGCCGAGGTGATTCGATGCAAACTTCGCGAAACATTCACATATCGATCCGTGATCAGAAGCTTACGGTGAGGAGCGGCGACACGCCGATCCGCAGTTACTCCGTGTCCACTTCGCGGTTCGGCATTGGAACGGAAATGGGAAGCATGAAAACGCCAACCGGTCGTTTTCGAGTAACGGAGAAGATTGGCGGCGACACACCGAGCGGCACGGTTTTTCGAAGCCGCGTCGCCCTCAAGCCCGTTGATCCGGTTCCTCCAACCGAGGATTTGGTCATGTCGCGCATTTTATGGCTCGACGGATTGGAAGAGCAGAACGCCAATACGCGCGACCGCTTCATCTACATTCATGGCACCAAACACGAGGACAAGATCGGCACGCCCGCCAGCTGCGGTTGCGTGCGAATGCGGAACGCGGATGTGATCGAACTGTTCGACTTGGTGGATGAAGGCACGCCGGTTGTAATTGAGGCCTGAATGCTCGAGAAAACTTTCGGGGCGGAATCGCCCAATGATACATCCAAACGAGACAATAGAAACGTTGTTTCCCTGTGATCCTAAACGGGCAGTGCAGCTTGCGACGAAAGGAGGCGAGATAAATTGAAAATTTTACGGACGATCATGATCATGGCCATTTTGGCCAGTGCTTTGAGCTTTGGTGCTTGCGCTCAACACAAAGAGACTGTGACCACAGGCGCGGGAACAACCGGTTACTCCAAATAAAACCGGAACCCGGTTTGTGATCGGTAAAAAAAAACTTCAGAAAAGCATTGCGTCCCCCGGGTTCCCTATCTAAACAGGCCGGAGCAACTTGCTGCGAAAGGAGGCGAGATAGATTGAAACTATTGAAAACGATCATGGTCGTGGCCGTTATGGTCACCGCTTTGGGACTGGGGGCTTGCGCGCAACACAAGGAGGTAGTGACACCACCTCCGGCGCCGAGCGGAAAATAAATCCGGCACCCAATTTAATCTGGGCGGTTTCGCTCAGGAGGCCAGGTCGTGCTCCGACCTGGCCTTTTTCTTTTTCCGCTTCAACGATTCTGACTAAACTGCGTATGTGGAGCTGAAGGGCGAGCAGATTTCTCTTGTTCAACTTGCAGCGGTCGCTTTCGGAGGCGAGGCCGTTCGCATTTCTCTTGCTGCGCGACCGCGTATTCTCGCCTCGCGCAAAGCGATCGAACAAATCATTGAGCGCGACGCGGTCGTTTACGGAGTCAACACGGGTTTCGGCAAGCTCTCAGATGTCCGCATACCGCAGGGCGAATTGCGGCAGCTTCAGTTGAACCTTGTTCGCAGCCACGCTTGCGGAATTGGAAATCCACTGTCCGAGCCCGAGGCGCGGGCAATGATGGCGCTGCGGGCGAATGTTCTGGCCCTCGGCTTCAGTGGAATCCGTTGCGATGTTATCGAGCTGCTTTGTGAAATGCTGAATCGGAGGGTCTGTCCAGTGGTTCCGGAAAAAGGCTCGGTAGGCGCGAGCGGCGATCTGGCGCCGCTGGCACATCTGGCTTTGAGTCTCATCGGCGAAGGTGAGGCATTTTTTGAAGGGCAGCGGATGACAAGCGCCGAAGCACTGCGGCGTGCTCAACTAACGCCGCTGCAACTCGAAGCAAAAGAAGGCCTGGCACTGCTCAATGGCACGCAGGGAATGCACGCCGTGGGTGGACTTGCGCTTTTGCGCGCGAAATGTCTTACGCGGGTCGCCGACGTTGCCGGCGCCATGAGTCTCGAAGCGTTGAGAGGCACACCTGCCGCTTTCGATTCGCGCCTGCAGGATGCGCGCCCGCATCCGGGTCAGAAAGCTGTAGCCGAACATCTTTTGTCGCTGATGGAAGGCAGCGAAATTCGCATGTCGCATATCGAGGGCGACCCGCGCGTTCAGGATGCATACAGCCTGCGTTGCATGCCGCAGGTGCACGGAGCGGTTCGTGGTGCGCTGGCACATTGCGAAGATGTTTTGCTAATTGAATCTGCGTCGGCCACGGATAATCCACTTGTGTTTGCTGAAAGCAGTGAAGTAATTTCCGGCGGCAATTTTCATGGCGCGCCGCTCGCGCTCGCTTTCGATTACGCTGCAATTGCAATGGCCGATCTGATGAGCATGAGCGAACGCCGGACGGATCGACTCGTCAATCCAGACAAGAACGAAGGGCTGCCTGCATTTTTAGCGCGACAGCCGGGGCTGCAATCCGGCTTTATGACCGCGCACGTCGCGGCTGCTTCGTTAGTCAGCGAAGCGCGCGTGCTGGCGCATCCTGCGAGCATTGACAACATAACCACATCTGGTGGAAAGGAAGACCACGTTTCGATGGGAATGACGAGCGCGCTAAAACTGCGCGCAATCGTCGATCAGGCCGAAAATTTGTTCGCCATCGAATTGCTCGCTGCTGCTGAAGGCTTGGAACATCGCCGACCATTGAAAGCCGGAGTTGGCGTTGAGCGCGCATTCGCTGCTGTGCGGAAAATCGCGCGGCCGCTTACGGAGGACCGTGCGCTGTCGGGCGACATCGCGTCTGTTGCCGAAGCGATTCGCCGCGGCGACTTTGATGCGGAGAGTGAAAAGTCATGAGCGGAAGACGAATTATCCATGCGCCACAGGGCGGCGAACGCACCTGCAAAGGTTGGCACCAGGAAGCAGCGATGCGCATGCTGATGAACAATCTCGATCCGAACGTAGCTGAGAATCCGGACCAGCTTGTGGTTTACGGCGGGACTGGGCGCGCTGCCAGAAGCTGGGAGGCGTTCGACGCGATTGTTCGCTCGCTGCTCGAACTCGAAAATGACGAAACGCTTCTCGTGCAATCAGGAAAACCGGTCGGCAAATTTCGGACACACGAAGAAGCGCCGCGCGTTTTCATCGCGAACTCGAATCTTGTCGGACAATGGAATAATTACGCTGAGTTCAATCGACTTGAGAGAATGGGCCTGACGATGTACGGCCAGATGACGGCCGGCTCGTGGATTTACATCGGCAGCCAGGGAATCGTGCAGGGCACTTACGAAACTTTTGCAGCAGCGGGGCGCAAACATTTCGGTGGCTCGCTCGGTGGAAAATTTGTTTTGACCGGCGGGCTTGGCGGCATGGGCGGCGCGCAACCGCTGGCTGCGGCGATGAACGGCGCGATTTTCCTCGGCGTAGAAGTCGATTCTGCCCGCATCGAGAAGCGATTGAAAAGCGGTTACTGCGACAAGATCGCGTCAACTTTGGACGAAGCGCTTCAGCTGATCGATCAGGCGCGCAAAGATCGCAAATCGCTTTCGGTAGGACTTGTTGGTAATTGCGCAGACGTTCTGCCGGAAATCGTGAAACGCGGAATTGTACCCGACGTTTTGACGGATCAAACCAGCGCGCACGACGCCTTAAACGGCTATGTCCCGCACGGGATATCGCTCGAGGACGCGCTCGTTTTGCGCCGGAGAAATCCGGACGAATACATCGAGCGCGCAGTGCAATCGATGGCCGTCCACGTCGAGGCGATGCTGGCATTGCAGAAAAAAGGCGCAGTGACTTTTGATTACGGAAACAACATCCGCGCGCAGGCAAAAAAAGCGGGGGTTAAAAACGCGTTCGACATTCCCGGTTTTGTTCCGGAATACATTCGGCCGTTGTTTTGCGAAGGCCGTGGTCCATTTCGCTGGGTCGCGTTGAGCGGCGATCCCAAAGACATCGCGCGCACAGACAAACTCGCGCTCGAATTGTTTCCTGAAAACCAAACGCTGGACCGCTGGATGAAGCTTGCCGAGCAGCGAATTCAATTTCAAGGATTACCGGCGCGAATTTGCTGGCTTGGTTACGGCGAACGGGCCGAGTTTGGCGTCGCGATGAACGAACTGGTTAGGCGCGGTGAAATCAAAGCGCCGGTCGTGATCGGCCGCGATCATCTCGATTCCGGCTCGGTCGCATCGCCCAACCGCGAAACCGAAGGCATGCTCGATGGCAGCGACGCCATCGCTGACTGGCCGTTGCTCAACGCGCTCATCAATACCGCCGCCGGCGCGTCGTGGGTATCGATTCACAATGGCGGCGGTGTTGGCATCGGCTTTTCGCAGCATGCCGGCATGGTCGTCGTTGCCGATGGCACAGAGAATTCCAAGCGCCGCCTAGAGCGCGTTCTCACCAGCGACCCCGGAACTGGCATCCTTCGCCACGCCGATGCCGGTTATTCGCGCGCAATCGAATTCGCAGCCAGCAACAAGATCGACGCTCCGATGCAGCTAAAACGGCGCGATTGAAGGACCCAACGAAGAAACCGGATACTTGCTCGGCAAGACGCCGCCGATTACACTGGCGGCCGTGGCTACAATTACCGAAGTAGAGAAACTTGCTCTCGACTTGCCCGAGAATCAAAGGGCCGTTCTTGCGGCACACCTGCTTGGATCGCTGCCGGCAGTCCTTCACGACGTAGATGAAGGAATCGCCGAAGCGTTGCGGCGGGATGCTGAACTTGATGTCGACGCGTCATCGGCTATTTCACTCAAAGAACTCGACGAACAGATCGAACGCCGTCGCCGAAGCTGATGCGGCTGGTTCTTCATCCGAAAGTTTATTCGGATATCGACAGGATCATGGCTTATTACGAGGAAGTCGCGACGGCGGATCTCGCGAATGAATTCTATTCCGAATTGCGACATTTCATCGCGGCAGCCGCTGCTCGACCCGAATCTTTCGCGGTTCGCAAAGGCGATATTCGGCGAGTAAACCTTCATCGTTTTCCTTATCACTGTCTCTTTCGAATAGTTGGGGATACCGTTCGCATTCTCGTAGTCCGTCATCACAGCAGACATCCATCTCTGGGCATCCAACGTCGATGAAAAAGTTGATTGAATGTGTGCCGAATTTTTCCGAGGGGCGGGACTTGGGCGTGACTCGGCAAATCACTGATGCGATTGAATCGGTGGAGGGCGTTTCGTTGCTCGATGTCGATCCCGGGGCGAGCACGAACCGAACGGTGGTGACGTTTGTCGGAAATCCCGACGCGGCTGTGGAGGCTGCATTTCGCGCGATTGAGAAGGCGGCTGAGCTGATCGACATGCGCAAACAGAAAGGCGCGCATCCGCGCATGGGCGCGACTGATGTTTGCCCATTCATTCCGGTGAGCAACGTCAGTTGGGAAGAAGCGATTGAGTGCGCGAACCGACTCGGAAAACGTGTCGGCGAGCAACTGAAAATTCCGGTTTACCTCTACGAAAAAGCAGCGAAGGACAAATCGCGATCGAACCTTTCAGTCATTCGCGCCGGAGAGTACGAAGGGTTCTTCGGAAAAATAAAACAACCGGAATGGAAACCTGATTTCGGCTCGGCCGTTTTCAATGAGAAATCGGGAGGCACCGTGATCGGTGTTCGCGAATTTCTGGTGGCTTACAACGTAAACCTGAACACAAAGTCGGTGCGTCGCGCGACCTCGGTTGCGTTTGATGTCCGCGAGCAGGGGAGGGTGAAGACAAAAGACGGCACGCCGTGGGGAAAACCGGTGTTGGATGCAAATGGCGGATCAATTCGCATTCCCGGGTTGCTTAGACACGTGAAAGCTATCGGCTGGTTCGTGAACGAGTATGGGATCGCGCAGGTGTCGATGAACCTGACGAACATCGAGGAGACGCCGTTGCATGTGGCATTCGACGCCTGTCTCGAAGCGGCAGCTAAACGCGGCATGCGCGTAACAGGCTCAGAAATTGTGGGAATGGTACCAAAGAAATGTCTGGTCGATGCCGGCCGCTATTTCTTGCGCAAGCAACGATGGTCCGAAGGTGTTTCGGAGGAAGAGCTGATCGAAATTGCGATTCGCTCCATGGGCTTGAGCGAACTGAAGCCTTTCGATCCAAACGAAAAGGTGATTGAATTCAAGATTGAATCCACTGAGCCCAGGAAGTCGCTTGTGAAAATGAATGTGCGCGAGTTTTGCAATGAAACTTTGAGCGATTCGCCCGCGCCGGGTGGCGGTTCGGTTGCCGCGTTGATGGGCGCATTGGGCGCATCGTTAGGCGGAATGGTCGCGAACCTTTCCGCAGGAAAACGCGGCTGGGACGACAAGCTCGAATATTTCAGCGATTGGGCGGTGAAAGCGCAGCAACTCAAAGATGAATTGCTGTCGCTTGTGGACGAAGACACCGCTGCGTTCAATAAAGTGATGGACTCATTTGCCCTGCCAAAAGAGTCGGCAGAAGAGAAGGCGGCGCGCTCGGCTGCGATTGAAGCTGCGACCAAATACGCGGCGGAAGTGCCTCTGAAAGTCATGGAAGCGGCATCAAAATCGTACGCATTGCTGGCAGAAATGGCCGAAAAAGGAAATCCGGCTTCTATCTCGGATGTGGGCGTCGGCGCGCTGGCCACTCGCGCATGCATTGAAGGCGCAGCGCTGAATGTGCGAATCAATCTCGGCCAGTTGAAGGACGAAAAATTCAAAACGACGCTTTCTGACAAAGTGCAGAAGATCAGGACGGATTCGGAGGCGCATTTCAAAACGATCATCCAGGTTGTTGAAGGCAAGCTAAGCAAATCGTGAAGTCATTGGCTGTCCTTCACGCGCAACTGGTCGCGCTGGCTGGTCCGAAAAGGCCGCGCGTTGGGGCGGAAATGGCCGAACTGGCAATTATTCGCGATGGCGGAATGCTAATTCGAGGCGGCAAGATCGAGAGGATCGGCCCGAGCGATGAGATCGAAAAAAAATCGCGTGGCGCGGAGATTGTCGATGTTGGCGGGCGCGTTGTATTGCCGGGATTTGTCGATGCGCACACGCATTTAGTTTTTGCCGGAAATCGCCTCGACGATTTTGAGCGGCGTGCACGCGGTGAAAGTTACGAGCAAATCTCCAAAGCTGGCGGTGGCATTTGGTCCACGGTAGAGAAGACGCGCGCCGCCAGTGAGCACGATCTTCTCGCCCAGGCAAAGAAACACGCAGATTGGTTTCTACGCTGCGGGACTACGACTATTGAAGGCAAATCTGGCTACGGGCTGACGCTTGGAGATGAGCTGAAGATCTTGCGTGTCATGCGGTTGCTCAACGAGCAATCGCCGCTTGAGATCGTGCCGACGTTTCTCGGAGCGCACGCAGTGCCGCGCGGCATCGACGCCGATGCATACATTGAGCTTGTTATTGATCAGATGTTGCCGCGGGTCGCAAGGGAAAAACTCGCGGAGTTCGGCGACGTATTTTGCGAGCGTGGCTATTTCGACGTCGAGCAATCGAGAAACATTCTAACTGCCGCGAAAGAGCTCGGCCTTGAAGTGCGAATTCACGCGGATCAACTGAGCAATTCAGGAGGCGCGAGACTCGCTGCTGAATTGAAAGCAACGACGGCGGACCACTTGGAAAAAACGGATGAGCAGGGGATCGCGGCGCTGAAGAAAGCGAACGTGCAACCGATACTGTTGCCGGGTTCGGTGTATGCGCTCGGTTCGGTGGATTATCCACGCGCGCGCGAAATGATTGAAGCCGGGCTTGCTGTTGTGATCGCAACAGATTTCAATCCTGGCTCATCACCGACGCCGAGCATGCCAATGATTCTTTCGCTCGCCTGTACGCAGATGAAAATGTCGGCGACAGAAGCGATCACAGCGTCCACAATCAACGCGGCATGTTCGTTAAATCGCGGCGATAAGATCGGTTCGCTTGAACCAGGCAAGCTGGCCAACTTCTCTGTTTTCGATTGCGAAGATTATCGCGAGCTGGCGTACTGGTTTGGAATGCCGCAGGCGCATTCAGTGTATGTGAAGGGCGAAAGGGTTGTGTAATTGTAGGGCAGGCGCATCGCCTGCCGAACGGCAACCGAAGCGGTTGCCCTACAAAAGCGCGCAGCGTAGCGTGGTTTTCCAATGAAGGTTGAAGTAGAAAAGCAGCCGGGCTTGGTCTCGAAGCTTCAGATTGAATTGCCGCCTGAAGAAGTGGCGAAGGAGTGGGACGCGATCGCGAACAGCTTCGCGCGATTTGCCAAGATTCCAGGGTACCGGCCGGGCAAGGCGCCGCGCACCGTAATCGACAAAAGGTTTCGCAAGGAAATCCAAGACGAACTGACCAAAAAACTCGTCTCGAAAAGTTATCACGAAGCAGTCGAGCAGGAGCAGTTGCGCGTGGCTTCGTTAACGAACATCGAAGACATCCGGTTTGGTGAGGACAAGTCGATGCGCTTCCGCGCGACTGTCGTTACTGCGCCGGAGTTCGATCTGCCGGATTACAAAAACATTTCCGTGCAACTCCCAGACACAAAAGTTTCTGAGGCCGAAGTGGACGCGGCGCTGGAGCGTCTGCGTGATCAATCGGCAGACTTTGTCGATGTGCCGGGCCGCGGACTGCAAATGGGCGATTTTGCCGTGGTCGATTTCGAAGGTTCGGTGGACACAAAGCCGATCAGTGAAATTGGGCCGCAGGTCAGCAAGAATTTGCAAGGCGGCAAAAAATTCTGGCTGCATCTGGCTCCTGATAATTTTCTGCCGAAATTTTGTGAGCAGTTGATCGCACAAAAGGCCGGCGAAACGCGCCTAGTGATCGTGGAATTCGCAGCGGATTTTCCGGTCAAAGAATTGGCAGGTAAAAAAGCGGACTACGCCGTTACGTTGCGCGAGATTAAGGAGAAAGTGCCGCCACCGCTCGATGATGCATTTGCAGCCAAACTCGATCCGGGGAAAAGCCTTGCCGATCTTCGCCAAATGATCGAGCACGATATTGAGCATGCGAAACAGCACGATCTCGAGCGGGCCAAGGAATCGCAGATTTTTAGGTATTTACATGAGCACATCCAGTTCGAGTTGCCTCCGGCACTCTTGCAAAACGAAACGCGCCGCGCGCTGGCCGAATTGGTGCAACGGAATCGCGAGCGCGGTGTTACTGATGAGATGCTGAAGGAAAAAGAAAAAGAGCTGATCGACGGCGCCGCCGGAGTGGCGGCTCAGAGGTTGAAAACAAATTTCATTCTGCACCGGATCGCAGATCGCGAAAAAATTCAGGTAACGAAGGAAGACCTCGATCTTCGCATCCGGCAGGAGGCGGCGCGTTACGACATTTCGCCTGATAAAATGCGCAAGGAGTTGCAACAAAAGGATGCGTTGGACGAGGTGGCTGAGCAGATCCTGCTGGGCAAGACTCTTGATTTCCTGAAGGCGAGTGTTAGCATCGAATCCACCGTTAAAGAAGAAAAACTATGAGCGTGTTCGAGGAAAATGTTTCGCAGGTGCTGATTCCGATGGTCGTGGAGCAGACCGGCCGGGGCGAGCGGAGCTATGATATTTACTCGCGGCTGCTCAAGGATCGGATCGTTTTCATCGGAACGCCGATTGACGATCACATCGCGAATCTTGTGATCGCGCAATTGCTGTTTTTGCAGATGGAGGATTCCAAGAAAGACATCAATGTGTACATTAATTGTCCTGGCGGCGTGGTCACAGCCGGGCTGGCCGTTTACGACACGATGCAATTTCTCACCTGCGATGTAACAACGTATTGTCTCGGCATGGCGGCGAGCATGGGCGCGGTCTTGCTTTGCGCGGGTACGAAAGGCAAACGCTTCGCGCTGCCAAATTCCGACATCATGATTCACCAGGTTTCTGGCGGCGCGCAAGGCGCGGCGAGTGATGTGGAACGTCAGGTTGATTACATGTTCAAGCTCAAGAAGCGCCTCATCCGAATCATCGCGCAACACACTGGCAAGTCCGAGGAGCAGGTCCGGGTCGATTCAGACCGAGATTATTATATGTCCGCCGAAGAGGCTCAGGGATACGGCTTGGTGGACGAAGTGATCAAGTCGCGAAAGCAAATAAAGCTGCTCGATGGGGCCACGCCGCCGTCCGGTGATCGGTCTGTAGAAGTCGCGGAGGTGGCCTTACCGCGCAAGGTGTCGGGATAACACCGTTCTTACCCCAAACCATTATGGCCCGCGCTTCCAACCTCACGATGTGCTCGTTCTGCGGCAAGAGCCATGCAGAGGTGCGCAAGCTAATCGCCGGGCCTGGCGTTTACATCTGCGATAGCTGCATCAACGTTTGCAAGAGCATTCTCGACAAGGAGCTCAACGAAGACGCCCGGCGTCAGTCCTCCAACATTCGCGTCCCGAAGCCGGCAGAACTCCGGCGCGCACTTGATCAGTATGTCGTCGGTCAGGACGTCGCCAAAAAGACGCTATCAGTCGCAGTGCACAATCACTACAAGCGCGTACTGCAAAGTGCATCGCCAGGCGACGCCTCCGCTACTTTTCAGCCGGATCCGTTTGCGGACGTTGAGATTGAAAAGAGCAACATTTTGCTCATCGGTCCAACGGGTTCCGGAAAGACTTTGCTGGCAAAAACGCTGGCCAGAATCCTGGATGTGCCGTTCTGCATCGCCGATGCGACCACGCTGACCGAGGCCGGCTACGTCGGTGAAGATGTCGAAAACATCATTCTGCGTTTACTGCAAAATGCCGATTACGACGTGAAACGAGCAGAGATCGGTATTGTTTACATTGACGAGATCGACAAGATCGGCCGCAAGACCGATAACGTGAGCATCACACGCGATGTCTCCGGTGAAGGCGTGCAGCAGGCGCTTTTGAAAATTTTGGAAGGCAGCATGTGCAACGTTCCGCCCCAGGGGGGCCGCAAACATCCGCACCAGGAATATATCCAGGTTAATACCGAGAAAATTCTTTTCATTTGCGGCGGAGCGTTCATTGGACTCGACAAGATTATTCAAAAGCGCATCGGCCAAAAGGTGATGGGCTTCGGCAGCCCGACGCTCGAAGTGGAGGAAGCATTGCGAAAGCAAGCAATCCGCCACGTGGAGCCAGAGGACTTGCTTGCTTTTGGAATGATCCCTGAATTCATCGGACGCCTACCGGTGGTCAGTTCGCTCGACACGCTGACCGAGGAAGAAATGGTCGCCATTCTTACTGAGACGAAAAACGCGATGGTGAAGCAGTACACGAAGCTTTTCTCAATGGAAGGCGTGCGTTTATCAGTCACCAAGGATGCCTTGCGCGCGCTGGCGGCGCGGGCAGTCACGAAAGGCACAGGCGCGCGCGCGTTGCGTTCGATGCTCGAACGGATCATGCTCGACATCATGTACGACGTGCCGAGTCGGGAAGATATCGCAGAAGTCACGATCAACCGCGCGGTAGTAGAAGGCAAACGGCTACCGCTGATTCGTAAGAAACAGGACAAGACCGCGGCGTGATTTGCGGAAAACGCCGAACGCCGAACATCGAACGCTGAACGTCGAATTGCAGGCGACTCGCGTTTGTTGGAATTTCTGAGTTCGGCATTGGACGTTGGGCGTTCGGCGTTCGACGTTTGCTTGTCGATCTTCGATGCGCGCAGCCCTTCTCAACACCGGCACCGAGCTTTTGCTCGGCGACGTGCAGGACGCACACTTAGCGTTCATTGCCCGCGAGATTTTTCCTTTGGGTCTGCGAATCGAGGAGCGGCGCACGGTACCGGACACGGAGGCAATCGGGCAAACGTTGGCTGAATTGTTTCCGCGCTGCGAAATTCTCTTTGTGACCGGCGGGCTGGGACCCACCAGCGACGATATTACGCGAGAAATGATTGCTGATTCGCTCGGACTAGAACTGCGTCAGGATGCTCAATTGCTGACTTCGCTCCGGCAGAGACTTCGAATTCGCGGAATCAAATGGGCTGCGGGAATCGCCCGTCAGTCCGATGTTCCGGCCGGTGCGCAGATTCTCCCAAACGAAAACGGAAGCGCGCCCGGATTATATTTGAAGGCAAACATCAATCCGCGCGTTCCATCCCCGCACATTTTTGTTCTGCCAGGCCCGCCGCGCGAGCTTCAGCCTATGTTTGGGAAGTTCGTGCTGCCGATCTTGCGCTCGATTGTTCCACCCTCGGCATTGCTGGAGCGACGGCTGTACAGGATCGCAGGAGTTGGCGAGTCGCTGGTTGAGGAAGCAATTGGCGTGAAAGTTCTCGCAATTCCGGGAATCGAACTCGGTTATTGCGCGCGTCCGGGTGAAGTCGAAGCACGAATTATCGGAAAAGCGGAGGCAATCGAACAGGCCGATGCCATCATCAGATCGGCGCTGGGCGCCTCGATTTTTTCTATAGCAGACGAGATCCTGGAGGAGGTGATCGTCAAACTGCTTACAAAGCGCAATCAAACGTTGGCGACCGCAGAATCGTGCACGGGTGGATTGATCGCGAACCGCATCACGAACGTTCCCGGCGCATCGCAGATTTTTGTGGCTGGCTATGTTTGTTACGCCAATCGAGCGAAGACTGACATGTTGGATGTCGATCCAACTCTCATCGAGGAGCATGGCGCCGTGAGCGAGCCAGTCGCGCGCGCATTAGCTGAAGGTGCCCGTGCCCGTGCGGGATCCGACTGCGCTCTCGCAACAACGGGAATTGCCGGGCCAACCGGTGGGTCGCCGGAAAAACCAGTGGGAACAGTTTACGTTGCGTTGGCTTCAGCGGGCTCAGAGACGATCGCAAAAAAGTTCTTTTTTCCAACTGATCGGGAAACATTTAAACAATTGGCGGCACAGGCCGCGTTTGCGATGTTGCGGCGGAAATTGCTTGCTTCAAGCTAGCGGCTCTTGTCATGTCGAGCGAAGTCTCGCGCGATTGCGGGATTGCTATTTAAAATTCGGGATTCCTCGACTTCGCTCGGAATGAAAGCCCAAAAATGTTAGTAGTCGCCTACGTCCACAGGCGTCCCGACTTTCACTTTGTCGTAGATTAATTTCGCGCCATCTGCTGACTGACGGATGCAGCCATGTGAAGCTGGATAGCCTGGCAAAATTCCCACGTGCATACCCACGCCTTCGTCGGTCAACCGCAGGAACCATCTCATCGGCGCACCGGCGAAGTGCGTGCCGCTCGGAGCCGAATCGATCCTGGCGCTAACCCCACCTCTTACCACGCGGCCCGAAGAGTCCACAAAATCGCCGTACAGATTGGAAAGGTGATTCGGGTCTTTCTCAAGCACGTGCAGGTGGCCGGTTGGCGACTCGTGCCCCCGTCTGCCGGACGAAATTGGACCATCGGCCACGACCCGATCCTCGATCATCAGGTAAGCGCGCTGCTTCGGAATCGAGACGACAATGCGTGTATTGTCCGGCGTCGCTTCCTTGAGTAAAGATTGATTCACTTTCAACGCTGGTTGCCTGCTAATAAACTCGGAGGCTTTGCGCATCGGTTTCGGAGTGGGCCGTGGCCCGAACAGATGGAACTGGCCGGTGACCGAACTGGTAAGAAAGACCAGTACAATTCCGCAAAGCAGCATGGGAACTCTTGCCCGCATAAATTAGCTGCCACTGTAGCCGTTCGCGCGCCGAATCCAACCCGATAACCATCGTGATTCGTGACGTTCGGGCGGTGCATTGTGCACGCGTCGAGTCAAGGTCGCCTTCGCTGCGCGCACGAATTCATCAACCGCACTGGCGTCTGTAGCGCCGTGCATGCTTTCCAAAACTTGAAGCAAACCCCATCCCTGGCCTTGGTAACGCTCGGTGTGCAAGACGCCTTCCCCTTTGAAGTTTACGTAATCGACAAGGGCGAAACATCCCCGTGGCGTTCTCGACATGCGCTCGAACTGTTGCTGTACGTTTGCTCGATCGGCAGGCGTTGCTTCGGCCAACATTTTAGGCAACGCGCCCTCTAGCCGCGCAATAAGAAATTCAGCCTGAAGATCGATCGTATCGACAAGAAACTGGCGTAATTGATTCATCTCTGGTGTGCGTTGCGCTTGAAGAAACTCGGCCCGCGAGTTCCAAGGACATGGCTGCTCGCTGCTCGTCAAGAGTAACGTTGGCAATTTGGCGCCGCGCGTTGAAATGAAACTTATCAGTTTGGGGAAGCTTTCTTCGAATGGCCCGCGTCGTCCCTTCGGGTACCAGATGAAATGGCCAATGCCCAGCGAAGCGAAGTCTTCGCCTTCATTCCATGCGGTGAGCCCGGAAATAGTTCCGTTGCATTCGTTCTGCCAGACTCTTTTTCCAATTCTCACAGTGTCACCATGCGAGAACGTGATGGCACACGATATGTGCGGCCACAGCGCAATTGTGAGCGTAACGAGAAATCCGGCCAAAAAACAAGAGCGGCCGAATGGCGGTGTTGGTCGCCTTTCTCTGGGATCAGGGAAAGGCGCCCCCACACGCCTGTAGCACATTGCACTGACCGAACATCTCGGGCGATAATTAGCCAATAACGGCCAGCAAGGCTGTTCTCTTGACGGGCGGCATTTATCCATTAGCGTGCGACTTTCCGCGACGATTAAATTAATTAAAACGGCGCGGGAAAAACCATCTTATGAAACGTTTTATTCTTATTGTCAGCGCATCCTTACTTGCATTGCCTTTGTTCGGGCAAGAGAAATCACCGCAACTAAAAGACCAGAAAGACAAGGTCAGCTATAGCATCGGCATGAATATCGGGGCCAATCTCAGCAGGCAGAAGGTGGATATCAATCCAGATGTGCTGGCCGCCGGCATAAAGGACTCCATCGCTGGTAAAGCACAGCTCACACAGGACCAAGTCAAGGAGGTCATGACGCAATTCGAGAAAGATATGGAACAAAAACAGAAATCAGCCGGCGAGAAAAATAAGGCCGATGGCGCGAAGTTTCTCGAGGAGAACAAAAAGAAGGAAGGCGTAAAAACCACTGCCAGCGGATTGGAATACAAAGTCCTTAAAGAAGGAACAGGGCCGCAACCCAAAGCGACCGACATGGTGACAGTAAATTATCGCGGCACGCTGATTGACGGCACGGAGTTCGACAGTTCATACAAGCGCGGCCAACCAGCCACCTTTCCACTTAATGGCGTCATCAAGGGATGGACCGAAGGGCTTCAACTAATGAAGAAGGGATCGAAATATCAGTTCGTCGTTCCGTCGAACCTGGCATATGGCGAGCGCTCCGTCGGGCCGGACATCGCTCCAAATGCGACTCTGATTTTCGAAGTGGAACTGCTGGACGTTAAGCCGCCTCCGACGCCTGCCCCGCAAGGTGCAGGACCTGCCCCGCAGGGTGCGCCGAAAGGTACGCCGCCGCCCAAGCCCTCGCCGAAATAATCATAGCGGCTTGATGTTTGAAGGAACGACGGCTCGGGAAGCCGTCACTCCTTCAGGGCCGCTTCCCATTCCATCCGGGGCGCATCGCCCCATAGATCTTCCAAGCTGTAGAAGGCGCGCTTGTCCCGATGAAAAATGTGCGCAACCACTTGTAGGTAATCGAGGACCATCCATTGGCTGGCAGGAAATCCGTCGATCGCTACGGGGCGGAGTGAATGGTCCTCGCGCAAGCGCGTTTCGATTTCGTTTGCAATCGCTTTCAGCTGAGGCTCAGACGTGCCGGAGCAGATCACAAAAAAATCCGTAAACGTCGAGATGTCGCGCAAATCCAGCACCACAATGTCCTCGGCCTTTTTGTTCGAGGCGAGTTCCGCGCAGGTTTTTGCTAAGTTTTCCGGCGTTATTTCGATTGCTCCCGGTAAAGTTTTTCGCGTTGAATAATTTCCCCCACCGCTGGCGGTACGAGATAACGGATCGATTGTCCGCGCGCAACTCTCTTTCTGATGTCCGTGGCTGAAATGTCGATCTTCCGGCGCACGATGTGGTAATTGCGCTGGGTTTGTGAGCCCGTACGATCGAGGATTACAAAGCGCACCATTTCCTTTAGCTCGTCGAATCGTCGCCAACGGTCCAGCGTGGCTACGTTATCTTCGCCTATAAGAAGATAAATCTCGGAGTCGGTTTCGCGTTGCCGAATTTCCAACACCGTATCGATCGTCCACGATGGGGGCGGCCGGCGCAGCTCGCAATCGTCGATTGCAAATTCCTGTTCACCTTCGACCGAGGCTTGCAACATCTTTAATCGAATATCGCTGCTCGCTACCGCGGCGCGTCCCTTAAACGGCGACATCGCGGCGGGAACAAAAATTACCTTTTCCAAATTCAAATCCTCGCGCGCTTCGCGGGCCAAAATCAAATGACCATGATGAATTGGATCGAACGAGCCGCCATAAATGCCGATCTTTTTCAATGCTCAATGATTTTTCTTCTTGTCATGTTGAGCGAAGCGAAACATCTCTGATCTGAGATTCTTCGCTTCGCTCAGAATGACAGCTTTGAACACGGGTAATTTGCCGTGGGTTTTTGCGCCAGACGGACGCGACATCTAGCTTGAAAGCTATGAAAGGCGATTCGCTCGGTCAACTCATCATGACGGGTGTGCCTGGGAAAGAGCTCGAGCCAGCGGCGGCCAGGCTTTTTCGCAAAGTGCAACCGGGCGCGTTCATTCTTTTCGGCCGCAAC
This sequence comes from Candidatus Udaeobacter sp., assembly GCA_036499425.1. Lineage (GTDB taxonomy): Bacteria > Verrucomicrobiota > Verrucomicrobiia > Chthoniobacterales > UBA10450 > Udaeobacter. Next base: position 21,392 of record DASYDT010000064.1, read on the forward strand.
ATCGAAAGTGCCGCGCAGCTCCGAAAGCTCATCGACGATTTGCGCGACTTGAGCGAAATCGAGCCGATTATCACCATCGATCAGGAAGGTGGCCGCGTGTCGCGATTGCGTCTGATCGGCAACGAGCCACCGAACGCGCAACAATTGCGCGACAAAGATGATGTGGAATTGATCCGTCGTCATGGCGACATCACCGGACGTTTGCTGCGGCTCTTCGGATTCAATTTAGATTTGTGCCCCGTCCTCGACATTTCATTTGATGACGACGCCGATAATTCGTTGGGCGGCCGTTGCTACGGGAAAACGGTCGAACAAGTGGTGCGCAATGCCGCTGCATTTAACGAAGCGATGAGAGGGCAGGGGATCGCAAGCTGCGGCAAACATTTCCCGGGTTACTCCGCGGCGACTTCAGATGCTCATTACCAGATGCCGCGAATCGATCGCAGCCGGGAACAACTCGATCAATACGAGCTGGCTGTGTTTCGCGCATTCGTTGAGAACCTGGACAGCCTGATGATCTGCCATGGCTGGTATCCATGTTTCGAGACGGAGAAAACACCAGCCACATTGTCGCGGCGTATCATCACCGATTTGTTACGCAACGAACTTGGCTTCGATGGTCTGGTGATGACTGACGATCTCGACATGGGCGCGATTCTGAACGGATACGACCTGGAACAAACCATTCAGCTCGCAATCGGCGCTGGAAACGATCTCGCGATGATTTGCCACCGCATTCCCGAGATCGAGAACGTGCACCGCATTCTGGGCACATTGCCGCGTAAGCAAATCGATCGCGCCCTGAAGAGCGTCGCACGTTTTAAGAAAAATCTTACGCCGCCGCACGAATTTTCCGAAGCCGCATTTCGCAAGGTCGATGGTGAAATCCGGGACCTCCGCGTCGCTGTTCTGGGCGAAGAACGTGCCGCAATGCCAAGCGCCGAAGACGGCAAACGCTCCCCTGTGGAGCGTTATTAATCACTTTCGATGTTCCGAAGTCGGTCTGCGGCGACGGTTTTCATAGCTACCGGGACCGGCTTTCTCGCGGCAATTATTTGCTCATGTACCGGCGCGTCGTCATCTAAGAACAAGATCGAACAAATCCTTCAACAGTATCACCGGAATGGCAAGTTCTCGGGGTCGGCGCTCGTCGGATACCGCGACACAGTTGTTTATGAAGGAGCCTTTGGCTTGGCCGACGAGACATGGAAAATCGCCAACACTCCTGCGACGCGCTTCTAGATTGGCTCGCTGACGAAGCAGTTTACTGCCGCGCTTATTTTAGAACTCGGGCAGCAAGGCCGCCTCAATCTCGATGCGACTTTGTCGGTATATTTGCCGGATTATCGGCGCGACATAGCTGAGGCAGTTACCATTCGCCAATTGCTGGGGCACTCGGCTGGCGTGCCAGATCTCGTTCACAGATCTGACATCATGCAAATCGTGAAAGAACCAGCAACGCCACAGGAGGTGATTAGTAAGTATTGCAGCAACGCACTTGAGTTCACGCCTGGAACGCAGTTCAAGTACAGCAACTGCGGTTACCTGATTTTAGGTGCGCTTTACCAGCAGGTGACGGGCGAGACGTACGCAGATGGACTTCGGCGCTTGACGACTCGCGCCGGCCTGACGGACACAGATATCAGCGGTCCGCGCGCGATTGTGCCTCGGCTAGCCACAGCGTACGTCTTCGAAAACGGCCAGCAAATAAAGGCGCCATACATCGACTGGTCCGTCGCGTTTTCGTCTGGTGCCGTCTATTCCACTGTTCAAGATCTCTGGCGATGGCGCGGAGAACTCGTTGCTGGGCGCGTCCTAAGCGAGACAGGAGCGAAGGAGATATTTGCGCTCCGACCGTTCGGTTACTCCTTCGGCTGGCACGTGGGACGAAGCAATCAGGCGCAACTTCGCACTTTTCTGGCAAGTGACTATGATGCACAATCGGCACCTGACAGTGTCGACCTCTTGCTTGCCTCACACTCGGGCGACCTCCCGGGCTTTCACAGCTGCATGAGTTTGTTTCTGAATCGCACTTGGACTGTCATCCTGCTCGATAATCACGACAGTAAGTCCCTTCCCAACCTCGCTGCAGAAATCATCAATGCGCTCTTAACGCGAACACTGGAAGCGCGTAGCACCAGTGCTCCCGCGTTTCGCAAGATCGACAGTGAAATTGGGAGCTTCGCGTCGCGATTCTCGGCGAAGAACGCGCCAAACAACGGAGCGTGGAAGACGGCAAATGTTCATTAGCAGAGATTTATTGAAGCCATTGATCTTTGCTCTCTGTTTTGTGTTTGCGCTTGGCGGTCTGAACGCTCAGACGAATATCTGGCAGCCGTCTCCGGGACATACTCAGCTGCCGATATGGCCAAACGGACCGCCTGATGCGAAGCCTGTCACGATGCCAGAGACTATGACGACGAACGCTAAGGACCTCGTCGCCGGTCAGCCGTGGTTAGTTGTTGACAACGTCTCGCGGCCTACCATTACGGTCTATTCGCCAAAGGGAAAGAATACGGGCGCTGCGGTGGTCGTGTTTCCGGGCGGGGGCTATTACATTCTGGCGATCGATCTTGAAGGCACTGAGGTTTGCGACTGGCTGACTTCCAGGGGAATTACCGCTGTGCTTTTGAAATATCGCGTGCCGACGAGAGAGTTGGGTCCGTATCACGAATCGCGGCTGGCATTGCAGGATGCGCAAAGGGCAGTGGGGCTCGTGCGCTTTCACGCGGCTGAGTGGCACATTGATCCACACAAAATTGGAGTCATCGGCTTTTCGGCTGGTGGGCATATGGTCGCCGCAGTGAGTACCCATTTTGACAAACGATCTTATCGGACTGTTGACGCAGCTGACAAAGAAAGCTGTCGGCCGGATTTTGCGATCGCTCTTTATCCCGGTCATCTGTACAGCCATGATGACAACAACTTTGAGTTGAATCCAAACGTTCCCGTTAGCCGCAATACGCCGCCAACATTTTTGCTGCAAGCCGAGGATGATCCAGTGGACGATGTTCGGAACTCGCTGGTTTATTTCATTGCTCTAAACAAGGCCGGAGTTCCCGCGGAGATGCATTTGTACGCGCAGGGTGGGCATGGGTTTGGACTCCGGCGCACAAAGTTTCCTATCACGGCATGGCCACCGTTGGCGGAGACGTGGCTGAAGACGATCGGGATGATTTCGAAATAGTCGATGCGTAACCAAGCGCTCCGCCAAACCGCTGACCGATTTGAGAATTAGAAATCTGATCGAGGCTTCACCGGCGCGAGCCTTGACCAGTCTTACAAATCCACCCTATCCTCCGCTCGCGTCGATCATCTAACATCACAACGAATATGCGCGCCGAACTTACCATCCGCGGACTGATTATCGGCATCATCATCACGCTGGTATTCACCGCGGCCAACGTGTACTTCGGGCTCAAGGCTGGTCTGACTTTTTCAACGTCGATTCCGGCAGCGGTGATCTCGATGGCCCTTCTGCGCGGTTTCAAAGACGCAACGATCCAGGAAAACAACATTGTGCAGACCGTCGCCTCAGCTGCGGGCACGTTGTCGTCGATCATCTTCGTGTTGCCCGGTTTGATCATGATCGGTTATTGGACCGAGTTTCCGTTTTGGACCTCGTTTTGGATCTGCGCGCTCGGCGGAATTCTGGGTGTCATGTATTCAATCCCGCTGCGTCGCGCGCTGGTGACCCAGTCCGATTTGCCGTATCCGGAAGGCGTCGCTTGCGCTGAAGTGCTCAAGGTTGGAAGCAGTGGCGGTTCTGAGCACGCTGCCGATATCGAACACGGGCGGGCCGGTCTTCTTGCCGTTTTGTGGGGTTCGATCGTGTCAGCAGTCTTTGCAGTGATCGTTGCGACGCAGTTGTTCGCTTCGGACGTCGCCCGAACATTTCGGATCGGCCGCAACGGCGCCGTAAGCGGTTTCGATTTCTTTTTGTCCTTCGCGCTTCTCGGCATTGGACACCTGGTGGGTCTTTCGGTTGGAATCGCGATGCTCATCGGCGCCTTCATCGGTTGGGGCTGGGGCGTTCCGCATTTCTCGGCGATGACTGGAGACATCACGACGGCGGTGGCGACGCTGGCGCAAAAAACGTGGAGCACGAAAGTGCGTTTCATCGGCGCGGGCGCGATCGGCGTTTCAGCCATTTGGACGCTATTGAAATTGGTGAAGCCGGTCGCGAGCGGACTGGCCGGTGCGATGGCCGCTTCGCGCGCGCGCAAAGCCGGTCAGGCTGACACGTTGCCAATCACCGAGCGCGATATCCCGATCGGCATCGTTGGCCTTGCCACGCTGATTTGCATGCTGCCGATCGGTTGGTTGCTCGGATGGTTCGGAACGTCCAGTGGTCTCGGGGCGCATCTGCCAACGCTGATCATCGGTGGCGTGGTTTACATCGTGTTGATGAGCTTCTTCGTGTCCGCCGTGTGCGGTTACATGGCCGGCTTGATCGGTTCCTCGAACAGCCCGCTTTCGGGCATTGGAATTCTCGTCGTGATTGGCGCCGCTTTGTTGCTGGTACTTGGCGTGAAACCGTACGTGGGTCCCGAAACAACCAAAGCACTGATTGCCTTCGCGCTGTTCACTACAGCGGTGATTTTCAACGTAGCCGCGATCGCGAACAACAACCTCCAGGACCTCAAGACCGGTCAGCTCGTTGACGCGACACCGTGGAAGCAACAAGTCGCGCTGATTTTCGGCGTGATCGCCGGCGCATTCGTGATTCCGCCGGTACTCGGTTTGGTGAATCAGGCCTACGGATTTGTCGGCGCGCCCGGCGCAGAACTGCGGCCGCATCCATTGCCGGCGCCACAAGCAGGCTTGATCTCCTCATTGGCCCAAGGCGTTATCGCCGCGGACATCGACTGGAGTCTCATCCGAATCGGCGCATTGATCGGAGTAGCTATCATCGCGCTCGATGAAATTCTCGCCCGGACAACAAAGCACATGCGCGTGCCGCCATTGGCGGTCGGATTGGGAATTTATCTGCCGACTCAGAGCACGCTCATGATCGTTGTCGGCGCGATCGTCGGATGGTTCTTCGATAGACGCGCGGATCGCACTCCGAAGCCGGAGGCAACGAAGCAGCTCGGCGTTTTGCTCGCTTCGGGCCTCATCGTCGGCGAGGGAATTCTTGGTGTCGTTATATCGGCCATCGTGGTGTTCTCCGGAAAAGACGCACCGCTGTCCGTGGTCGGGCCGGCGTACGAAACAGCCGGAATTATTATTGGCGGACTGGCGTTCGCGATCATCGCCTTCGCGCTGTATCGCTGGATCGTCCGAATGGGATCAGGCAGGACGGCATGAAGCGAAAGTGGAATTGGCCACTTTGGGTCGGCTTTGTCGTCGCGGTCGGCGGATTGTTTAGCTATGAGTACTTGGTTCGATTCCCGATCACGCGCGATTTTCCGTGGGCGAATCTTTTGCTTTTTGGGATCGGCGCTGCGTTGTTGATCTTCGGCCTGTTTCGCGCGTGTGGGCGGCCGCAACTCTATCGCGGGAAGATTTTTGGCGCGATTTTTACCGTGATCGCGTTTGTTCTCTTTTCATCTTTCGCTTACGAAATTTTCTATGTGCTGCGGCAGGTCCCGCCTTCAGCGGGAGCGCCGCGTATCGGCCAAAAAGCGCCCGAATTCACACTGCTCGATCACAACGAGAAGCTGGTTGCCCTGGCCGATTTACTCTCCCGTTCAAAAGCTGTCGCGCTGATTTTTTATCGCGGCCACTGGTGACCGCTCTGCAACTCCGAGTTGCGGAGTTTTCAGCGACGGCTTTCAGATTTCGATGCGCGCGGGATTCGCGTTGTCGGCATCAGCGTCGATCCGCCCGAGACCAACCGCCGCCAATCGCAAAAACCCCGCTACACTTTCCCGCTACTTTCCGATCCCAAGGCGGAAGTCATTCGCCGTTACGACGTGTTGCATCGCGGCGCGGGGCCGAAAGGCACGGACATTGCGCGACCTGCAGAGTTTCTAATCGACTCCAACGGTATCGTTCGCTGGGTCAATCTCACCGACAATATCGCCGTGCGCGCGCAGCCTGAGCAAGTCCTCAGCGCCTTCGATCAAATTGGGTCTGCCGAGCAGTGATTGACGCCGCTGCGCCGAGTCAATAACTTCAGCGCACGTGAATTCCGAATTGGAACAACTGCTCATTCTCCAAGATCGCGACCAGAAGATCAGACAGATTAGCACCGAAATTGAGACCGTGCCGCTGCGCCGCACGAGTTTGGACGCGCAATTGGCCGCAAGCCGGTCAAGCGTCGAAACCCTTAAGCAAAGAGCGCGACAAGTCGAGGTTGATCGCAAGAAACTTGAGCTGGACGTGGGGACTCGCACCGACACGATTTCACGTCTCAAGACGCAGCAATATCAGACGCGCAAGAACGATGAGTTCCAGGCGATCAGTCACGAGATCGAGCGTTACGAAAATGAGATTCGAAAAATAGAGGATGAGGAGCTTGAACTGATGGTGCTGGCGGACAAGGTAAAGGCTGACCTGACTGAAGAAGAAAAGAAAGCAGTTGCCACTCAACAGTCGATCGCCCGGCAAAGCGTTGACCTCGATGAGAAATCGAAAGCCCTGGAGTCACAGCTTCAACAATTGACGACGGAGCGCTCCGAGCTGGCCGGAAAAATCGATGAGGATTTGCTCGCGCGCTTCGAGCGTCTCTTCAAGAGCAAAGGCGATGCGGGAGTGGTCGCGATCGAGCACGGCGTGTGCATGGGTTGCCATATGAAGGTAACAACTGCCACCGCGGCGCAAGTCAAAGCGGGCAAAGAAATCGTGAGCTGCGAAAATTGCGGCCGGATTTTATACGACCAAGGGTAGGGATCCCGCAACTCGCGGCAGGCCGTCCGGCGCGCTCGGCGAACGCGCCCTACCAATCACACATTAAACCGGAAAAGGATCACGTCGCCGTCGCGCACGATATATTCTTTTCCTTCCAGCCGCAGTTTCCCGCCTTCGCGAGCTTTCGCGAAAGAGCCGAGCGCGGCCAGATCGTCGTAGTGAATCGTCTCTGCGGCAATGAAGCCGCGCTCGAAGTCCGAATGGATCGCCCCCGCTGCAGTTGGCGCTTTCTCGCCTTCATGAATTGTCCACGCGCGCGTCTCCTGTTCGCCGGTGGTAAGAAACGTGCGCAAACCGAGCAGATGATAAACAGCGCGAATAAGCGCGTGCACACCGCTGTCTTCAACGCCAATATTTCGTAAATATTCCAGAGCCTCTTGCTCGCTGAGATCGACCAGTTCGCTCTCGATCTGCGCGCTAATCACGATGGCTTCCGTGGCAAAGTGATGGCGCGCGTAATCTTGGACAAGATCGACATGTCGCGCAGCTGCGCTATCTCGTTCACCAGTTGAGATTGCCGCCAAGTCGGATTCCGCCACGTTGCACGCGAAAATTGTTGGCTTCGATGTGAGTAGGAAAAAGCTGCGCGCGATTGCCTTCTCTTCCGGGATCAATTCTGCGGTTACCACCGGCTTCCCGGCGTCGAGATGCGCAGAGAGTTTTCCGATGATTGCGTCTTCGATCTTTGCCGTTTTGTCACCGGCGTGAAGCTGCTTCTGTAATCGGTCGCGTCGTCTCTGCAAAGACGCCAAGTCCGCGAGCACGAGCTCCGTATTGATCACCTCGATGTCGCGGATCGGATCAATCGTAGCGTTGATGTGATGAACGTCCGGGTTTTCAAAACAACGAACCACCTGCACAATCGCCTCCACTTCGCGAATGTGATGGAGAAATTGATTGCCGAGCCCTTCGCCCTCGCTTGCGCCTTTGACCAGGCCAGCGATATCAACGAACTCGATCGCAGTCGGCGTGATTTTTTTTGAATGGGAAATTTGCGCGATCTTGGCCAGACGCGGATCGGGTACCGTGACAACGCCAACATTTGGATCGATGGTGCAGAAGGGATAATTTTCTGCTGGCGCTTTGTGGGTGCGCGTGACCGCGTTGAAAAGCGTCGATTTCCCGACGTTCGGCAGTCCAACAATTCCAGCGCTGAGCATGTTTCCTCTGTAGCGGCGGTCTCTAAACGTCGCAAATTTCAGCGGTGGCGATTTGTTCCGAACGGGTGAATACTTTGCGCCTGTAAATCGGGCTGTAGTTCAGCTTGGTAGAACGCTTGAATGGGGTTCAAGAGGTCGTGGGTTCGAATCCCGCCAGCCCGAGTTATAAAATGATTCCCCTCAACAAGACGAACTTAGCCTTCATCGCAGCATCCATTTGGCTTTGCACGTTTTCACCACGATTCCTGGCCCAGGAAACACAATCGACAACGCTTAATCGGGCAGCTCTTTTGAACGCCTACGAATTGATCAGTGAAGGTCGTGTGATTCCCGATAAAAAAGGCGCCTGGAAACAAGACAAACCGTCAGCCGCGCAGAAGAATGAATTCGTCCGGCTTCGCGGATTTGAAGAATACGGCAAGTGGCATTTGGGGATCGACGGTCGCCACAAAGTCGGCAGCAAAGCGCGTTACAAATTTCCGTTTGGCGATTTCAAAGCGATGCATCGCTGCGGCTTGCTCGCAGTGAAAGCTCGCGCGCACGAGTACGGATACACAGATATCGAAGCTGCGGCTGACGAATTGCTGGCCGAGTTGAAATTAAGGCGCCCAGGCACTAAGAAACGCGTCGATCAGTCTCGGCAAGTCATTGCTGTAACCGCCTTCGAGGGCAACGGCGACGGGGATGTCGACTTCGCTCAACCACTCGCCGAATGTCGCAAAGTCATCGCCTTCGAGAGTCATCTGCAACAGCGGGTCGCGCGCATACGCGTCGAAGCCCGCTGAAACAAATAGCAGATCAGGCTTAAATGTAATCAGTTTTTCCAGTGACTGCTTCGCAATAGCAACACATTCATTCCGCGGCGTGAAAGGAGCCACGGTATAGTTAGCGATATTCGCGAACGATTTCGCGCCGGTTCCCGGATACGCCGGGAATTGATGGATAGACGCGAATCGAATTCGCTCATTGTGCGCCACGATTGCCTCGGTTCCGTTGCCGTGATGTCCATCAAAATCCCAAATCGCAACGCGTTCGGCGCCCTTTCCTAATGCATCAAGCCCAGCGATGGCGGCGTTGCTGAAATAACAGAAACCCATCGCGCGATCTCGCGTGGCATGGTGCCCGGGAGGCCTCATCAAACTAAACGCCGGTTCGCCGCGCAACGCCGCGCGCTCTGCTTCAAGCGCAGCCCCTGCTGAGCGGCGCGCGTACGCTTCGATGTTTGGATAGAGCGGTGTATCGGGATCGAAGTCTTGCCGCGGAGTGGCGACGCGTTCGATATGCTCACGCGAATGCGCGCGCAACAATTCTTCGTCGCTCGCCGGAACCGGATCGCGCCAATGCCACTCAGGATGGCGGTCCTTTATCAGTGGCGTGGTTCGAGCGATACGGTCTGGCCGTTCTGGATGGCCTGGGGTCGAATACTCCAGACAGCGCGGATCGTAAAAAATCGTCATGAAGGTTGCAACGTAGCGATCCAGCGCATATTCGAGTACGAAGATGTTAAACGGCCAGAAAATTGTAGTGGTGATGCCTGCGTATAACGCTGCGCGTACATTGCGGCAGACTTATGATGAAGTCATGGTGCATGGCATTGTCGATCTCGTGATTATCGTGGACGACGCCAGTCACGATGAGACGGTGGCAATCGCGCGCACGCTGCCACACGCACAAGTTGAGGTGCACCCAGAGAATCGCGGTTACGGCGCGAATCAGAAAACCTGTTATCGGCTGGCCCTAGCCGCAGATGCGGACATCATTATCATGATTCATCCTGATTATCAGTACACGCCGCAGTTGATTCCGGCTATGGCGGCCCTGGTGGCGAGTGGTCTTTATCCCTGCGTGCTTGCCTCCCGCATTCTCGGCGGTGGCGCCCTGCGCGGTGGCATGCCTTGGTGGAAATACGTCTCAAACCGGTTCCTGACTCTGGTAGAGAATTTTCTAATCGGCGCGAAGCTCTCGGAATATCACACTGGTTATCGTGCCTTTTCGCGACGATTATTGGAACGGCTGCCTCTGGAGGCAAACTCTGACGACTTTGTGTTCGATAACCAGATCCTCGCGCAAATCATTGCTCTCGGCTCCGCAATCGGTGAAGTGACGTGTCCAGCTCGGTACATGCCCGAAGCGTCTTCGATCAATTTCCGGAGAAGCGTGCGCTACGGACTAGGCTGCCTGGCGACGGCGCTTCGTTTCCGTTTCGCGCGCTGGCGCCTGGTTCAGCCAATTGTTTAAATATCGATTGCGACGAAACACTGTCCGATCAGTATCCTCGCACGACGTAATGGCCATGGATCCAAACCCGTTGGCCATGTCGCCACCTCCAATGTCCCGGCCTCCAGGCGTAATACGTGTGGCCTGCGTAATAGCCAGCCCCGTGAACGTAATAAGGCCGGTCGCCAACCTCGACGGTTACAGAGCCTGGATAACCTCCATAATACGGTCCACCGGAGTACGGTCCGTAATAGCCCGGGTAAGCAGCGTAATATCCTTCACAGCCTACCGCGCAGAGCACGGCGAAAACTAAAGTAAGATGGAGAATAAGGGATTTCATTTTCATACAAACTGATATTCGGATTCGAAATACGGTTTACGTGCCCCACTTTCATGACCATGTGAATTTCACGGCACTCTTCCGCAGAACCAGCAAACCCAATTAACCTCAGCGACGGCAGCCGACGGGGAGAACTAATACAGGCGCGGTCGCGTCCACTCAGTACCGTTTGACCAGGAGATTCGTTGGCCGTTCTTACTCAGATGACCCGTGGCTCCCCAGGATGGGACCTTTAATTCGCCGCTGCGGGTTATATAGCCGACCCCCGGCAGTCCCCATTCGTTGGTGATGGTGAAATTTCTGCCGTCGGATGCGACGTTGATGCTCGTCGCCTGGCCGTTACGAAACCAGCGTCCGCTGAAATTTACTCCAGAATCCGGACCGGGATTATTCGATTCGCGTGTCCATTCCGTCCCGTTCGTCCAACTGATTCGTCGTCCTTTTTTGTTAACCTCACCGCTTATGCCTAACGATGGAATGACTAAATTGCGAGGACCATTTGCGTAGCCGTCATTACTTTGGCCGAATTCGTTGGTGATCGTTATGCTTCGCCCATCAGGCGCGACAAGAATTCGTGTCGGTTTCCCGTTGTGATACCACTGACCGTCAAGATCGGCTGCAGAACCCCCCGAAGGCTGACGGGCATCAGCGGCGGAAATGAAGATCAACGTGAATATCATCAGTGCCCATTTTGCTGGGGCACCAAGTCCGGTGCTGAGACGAGTATCAAAATTCTTTTTCATGTCATCTGTTTAATCTTTTTGGGCGGATCTATGCAACTAAACAACACCCTGGTCGAGCATCGCGTCCGCAACTTTGACGAAGCCGGCGATGTTCGCGCCAACAACAAGATTACCCGGCTGGCCGTACTCCTCCGCGGTTTCCCAGGCGTTCTTGAAGATCGTGGACATGATGTGGCGCAAACGTGAATCGACTTCTTCGCGCGGCCACGGCAGGCGCATGGAGTTTTGGCTCATCTCAAGCCCAGACGTCGCCACTCCGCCGGCGTTGGCCGCTTTGCCGGGACCGAAGAGAATTTTCTTCTCCAGGAAAAGATCGACAGCTGCGGGGACACTCGGCATGTTGGCCGCTTCAGAAACCAAATAGCATCCGTTCTCGACTAATTTCCGTGCGTCTTCCACAGAGATCTCATTCTGCGTCGCACATGGGAACGCGCAATCACACTTGATTCCCCAGGGTCGTTGGGCAGCCACATACTTTGAGCCGCGGAATTTTTTGGTGTACTCGTTGATGCGCCCGCGCCGCACGTTCTTGATACTTTTAACCCAGGCGAGCTTTTCTTCGTCGATACCGTTCTTGTCGTAAATCAAGCCACTGGAGTCGGACATCGTGATCGGCTTTGCGCCGCACTGGATTAATTTCTCCACAGTAAATTGTGCCGCATTACCCGCCCCTGAGACCGTGCAAACTTTACCTTCAATTGTTTCATTGCGCGTTTTGAGCATTTCCTGCGCAAAATACACTGCGCCGTAACCAGTCGCCTCCGGGCGAATCAGCGACCCACCCCAACTGAGCCCTTTTCCGGTTAGCACACCTGTGAATTCGTTCGCGAGGCGTTTGTATTGGCCGAAGAGATACCCGATCTCGCGACCGCCTACGCCGATATCTCCTGCAGGCACATCGGTATGTGGACCGACATGCCGGAACAGTTCGGTCATGAAGGACTGGCAAAATCGCATGACCTCCCTGTCGGATTTGCCTTTTGGATCAAAGTCCGAGCCGCCCTTGCCCCCGCCCATCGGCAGACCCGTCAGCGAATTTTTAAAAACTTGTTCGAACGCAAGGAACTTGATGATGCTCGCACAGACGGTCGGGTGAAAACGCAAGCCGCCTTTGTAAGGGCCGAGCGCGCTATTCATCTGAACGCGAAAACCGCGATTCACCTGAATCTGGCCCTTATCGTCGATCCAGGGAACCCGAAACTGAATCATTCGTTCCGGTTCGACCAGACGTTCCAAAATTTTGGCGTCTCGGCATTTTTTGCTGCGCTGGATCACCGGCCGGATCGATTCCAACACTTCGGTCACTGCCTGAAGAAACTCAGGCTCATTGGGGTTACGTTTTTTGACGGTTTCGAGAACTTCCTGAATGAGAACCATAGAATTTTGGGACTTATTTGCCATGCTGTGAAATGAAAAATCTGGTGCGCGATGCTGGTATCGAACCAGCGACCCCTTGCGTGTGAAGCAAGTGCTCTACCACTGAGCTAATCGCGCGACTTTTCAGAAGCCGAGAAAATAGAGAGCGTGCCGGGGAGCGCAAGCGATGGGCAGGAATAGTAGGGCAACCGGGAAAGCCTTCGGGGTTGCCCTGCGCAGAGTCGCATTTTATCTAGAGACATGTCCGAACATAAAATCACCCTCACTTGGAAACGCGGCGATAAGCCGTTCGAATATCAGCAATACTCACGCGATCACACTTGGAAATTTGACGGAGGGCACGAAATGCAGGCGTCGGCAGCGCCCGCTTATCTGGGCAATCCAGAACTAGTTGATCCAGAAGAGGCTTTTGTCGCATCGCTCTCGAGCTGTCACATGCTCACGTTTCTGGCGATTGCCTGCAAAAAAAAGTTCGTGCTCGACGAATACGGTGACGACGCGGTCGGCGTTATGGAGAAAAACTCCGAAGGCAGATTGGCCATCACTCGGGTGACGTTAAAGCAGCGACTCAAATTCTCTGGCGATAAGCAACCTACGTCACAAGAAATCGAGGAAATGAATCATGGCGCACACGAGCAATGCTTCATCGCCAATTCGGTCAAGACTGAAATTACAATCGAAACGCAAACGTAACTGGCCTCTGGTGTAGCGGCGTTTGTGTCAAACGCCGAATTCAAATTAAAGGCGCTTGGCACAAGCGTCTCTACAACGCTTTTGATCTGTGCAATCTGTGTAAATCTGTGGCTCAATAGACTGGTTCATGAATTCCAAGGCAGATGCCCAACGAATGGAAAAAATCGTCAGCTTATGCAAGCGACGCGGCTTCATTTTCCAATCGAGCGAAATCTATGGCGGTCTGAATGGCCTCTGGGACTACGGCCCGCTCGGCGTCGAATTAAAGCGCAACCTGAAAAACTACTGGTGGCGCGCCATGGTACAGGAGCGCGACGACGTTGTCGGCATGGACGGCTCGATCCTCATGAACCGCTCTGTTTGGAAAGCCAGCGGCCACGAAGACACGTTTAGCGATCCAATGGTTGATTGCCGAGTTTGCAAGAGCCGTTTGCGTGCCGATCAGGTGATCGAGAAAAAGGGCGTCCGACAATGTCCCAATTGCGGCAGCAAAGATTTGACCGAGCCGCGCCCATTCCACCTGATGTTCAAGACCTATGTGGGCGCAACCGAAGATGAATCGTCGATTACTTATCTGCGCCCTGAAACGGCACAATCGATCTTCGTTCAGTTCAAAAACATTCTCGAAGTGTCACGCAAAAAAATACCCTTTGGCATCGCGCAGATTGGCAAAGCGTTCCGGAACGAAATTAATCCGCGCAATTTCACCTTTCGCTCGCGCGAGTTTGAGCAGATGGAACTCGAATATTTTTGTCGGCCAGACCAGGGGATGAAGCTGCTCGAGTATTGGAAGGAAGAGCGGCTGAAGTTTTACGAGAACATCGGAATCTCGCGCGAAAAATTGCATGTGTTGACTGTGCCGGATGAAGAGCGCGCGTTTTATTCCAAAGGGACTTACGACATTGCATACGATTTTCCGTTTGGCCAGCAGGAGCTGGAAGGCGTCGCTTATCGCACCGATTACGATTTGTCACAGCATCAGAAGGCCAGCGGAAAATCGCTCGAGTATTTCGACGAAGAAACGAAACAGAGATTTATTCCCCACGTCGTCGAACCAAGCGCCGGAGTCGATCGCACGGTTTTAGCAGTAATTTGCGAAGCCTACGCGGAGGATGAAGCGCCGGACGAAAAAGGAAAAATGGAAACTCGCATTGTCTTACGATTTCATCCCCGGATCGCGCCAATCAAATGCGCAGTGTTTCCGCTCTTGAAAAACAAGGAGCCGTTGGTGGCAAAGGCAAAGGAGATTGTGGATCTGCTCCGGCCGCACTTACTCGTTTTTTATGACGAAAGCGGTGCGATTGGGCGTCGCTATCGCCGCCAGGACGAGATCGGCACGCCATTTTGCGTCACCGTCGATTTCGAAACGCTCGGCGAGAGAGACGCGAAACTCCGCGACACAGTCACACTGCGCGACCGCGATTCGATGAATCAGGAGCGCGTGAAAATTTCCAACTTGCTAGAGTTGCTTTCGCTGCGCATTGCATAGTCGGACCAATGAACGTTGAGATTTTTACGTTGTGCGACGCAGCTACTGTTGATGCTGCCGGTAAATTGAACATTCTCGGTTCGTTTGATCGTCTAAATGCACCGGCTGAACCACTCGTGCATATGCACTGCGCTTTAGCACTCAAATTGCGTTTTGAGCGCGTGGAGGAGGGGCAGAAGAAATTTCGGCTCGCTTTTGTGGATTCAGACGGCAGAGCTGTAATGCCGCCGCTAGATGGAACCGCGGAGGTGCGCTTCGAAGGCAACGATTCGACGAGCACCGTTTCGATGGCACTTGGCATTCAGCAGCTGAAGTTGCCGAAATTCGGCGAGTATTCGATCGATCTGGCGATAGACGGGCGACACGAGGCCTCGGTTCCGCTGTTCGTGAAACCAGCGATAATTCCGAATCCGCCGAAGTAGGAATTCTGGTTGAGTCGCGAATCGCATAATGGATCTCGCGAAGCTACGCGTGTATTGCCTGAGTAAGCGAGGGGCGAACGAGGATATGCCATTTGGTGAGGATGTTCTTGTCTTTAGAGTAGGTGGAAAGATGTTCGCGCTTGCTCCGCTAGATGAGATTCCAGCGACAGTAAATTTAAAATGCGATCCTGATTTAGCGCTCGAACTTCGCGACCGATATGAGCAAGTTCAGCCCGGCTATCACATGAACAAGAAACATTGGAACACTGTGGAGATTGACAGCGGAATTCCAGATGTAGAACTGCGCAGAATGATCGACCACTCGTACGAGTTGGTGGTGAAGTGCTTACCCCTTGCCAAGCGCAAATTGTTGTAGAGGCGGCTGTGTCAGCCGCCTGCTTATGGCTAGACGCTTGACACAAGCGTCCCTACAACTTCGCCGGATGCAATACCTCTCGCAGTTGCACTTCACCGATTTCCAACTGCAATGCCCTGCGTGCTACGCCGAGGAAGGTATCGGGCGCATCAGTCAGCGCGACTTGCAGGCTACCTTCGCTTTCGCGCGACCCGCAAAGTGATTGTTGATCCAAAAGTTGCTCGACTGCCTTGGCGCAATTGCGCGCGGAATCGACAAGCTTCACTTTCCCCGCGAGAAAGCGAGCGATCGCATCAGTCAGCAGCGGATAATGCGTGCAGCCGAGCACCAAGGTATCGATTCCGTCATGTGTAAGTGGCTCAAGGTAGCGCCTAATGACGCCATCCGTCAGTGGGTCGTCCAGCCAGCCTTCCTCAATCAGTGGAACGAGCAACGGGCAAGC
>DASYDT010000065.1:0-15750 GCA_036499425.1 Candidatus Udaeobacter sp.
GTGTGGAAAGTGGAAGAGCCGGCGCAGGGAGTTGATTTCCCACTCGCAGGATGAAGAAGATGCCCAAGCCCACGGCAGTGACCATGAAGAAGTAATAAAAGGCCGTGCGTTTCATCCTCGAGAAGGCGGGTTCGTTTGAAAGCAATCCATCCTACAACGGTGCACCCGTATAACAACGGGGACTTCTCTTTACATGACGTTGTTTATCGCAGCCACCTTGTTTCACACCCTGCCACAAACAGAAAGCCGCGCCTCCCGTTTTCCAATAGGCCCTGGCGGGATTCGAAATTACAATCGATGAAAGCGTTGAACGGTCGAAAAGTTCAACGCCTAAAACGACTGAAGAGTCCTCGGTTACGAGTTGGTCGAAACGCGACTGGTTTTCCGCCTGATCCTCGCGGCGGTCACGATGCT
This sequence comes from Candidatus Udaeobacter sp., assembly GCA_036499425.1. Lineage (GTDB taxonomy): Bacteria > Verrucomicrobiota > Verrucomicrobiia > Chthoniobacterales > UBA10450 > Udaeobacter. The sequence continues at coordinate 415 of DASYDT010000065.1, forward strand.
AGCCTGCCCGCCCTCCAGATACGGGCCTTTAATGGGATGACGAGGCTAATACGATTAGCATTTTATGCTTTGCAATTGTTACTCGGTGACTGCTGCACTCGTAGCCGGAACCTATAAAAGCGCATTGAGAAACACAATCGCCTGAGCTCTAACATTCGGCCATAACTGAAAGGAATGTCCAGTACATCCATTTGGCCCCGGCCTTTCTGTTATAAGAAGCTGTTCACAACCTGGCACACGTACCTCCGCCACTTTGTTCACTAAGATCGTATACTGATTGGGCGGCATCGGATCGAGATTGCTCGCGATAATAAAAACCGGCGAAGAAGAACTGGTAAATCTTCGATAAGGCGAAGCCAGATCGAGCAATCCTCCGTTACCGTCGCAAGCAGGGCCAGGCGAGCAACCAACGTAATTGCGAACGTCTGCGCCAAACGTTGTGCACCTCGTATCGATAAGCGAAGCCGGATCGTGAAAATCGTATGCCCCGCTTAAGAGCACGGCGGCGTCCAACTGGTCGCCTCCGAGGGTCGGAGCCGCAGCACAGTAGGCAGCATGCGAGGCACCTGCACTCCCGCCAACAGCGCCTACCCTGCCGTTAACTCTGCCAAACGCCACTGACGTTGGCGCTGGGTTCCTTGCGGCCCGAATCGCCGTAGCCACGTCATCGGTCTGCTCTGGATAATGGCCGAGGTCGCGGCCTTGTCCCCGAATTTTTCCGGGAGGCGCGAGACGATATTCGATGTCGAAAACGCAAAAACCAGCGCAAACCAAATCTTGATCCGTTTGCGTGGTCGAAAAATCATTAGCACTGAAATGGCCACCGTGAATGACAATTATCGCTGGGTGTATTTCACTGTCGTGTGGGATAAAAGCTCTCCATATTAACGGAGTATTTCCGCCGACTCCATATTGTTCGCTCACCCCCGTTACGCAAACGCGCGTGGTCGGCGCAGCCCTTAGGGTCGGGAACGAAATTAGTGTGGTTACGACCGTGATTATCACCAAAGCGATACGATTAAGGCTTATCAATTGATTTTTCATGGATTTCATGTTGTTATTTTTACTCTCGTGGTGCGCGTTTCCGATCGATGGAATTGATTTTCTAATCTAAATGGGTCCGGAAGAGACGAAGAACCTAGCGGGGGAAGAGTCCTCCGCGTGATTCAGATCCGTTTGTTCTATGAGTAGATTATACGGAACCGTGCAGATATTGTCTAGTTAAACGCTACCTGATTCTCATATAGGGCGTGGCCTGACACGCGAATCGCCGATTCCAACTCCAGAAACGCCGTCAACTTTTCATCGGCGTGCACAACGAACCGCTTTCCCTCGTCGCGATGCGCGTCCGCAACAAAGATCGTTCGCCCGCGAGAGTCCACGGTTGCGACACATCCCCAACTCCAACCGGCTTTGCTGAGGTTGTCGGCGACGATTTCCCAACACAAACGGCGACATTGTCGCGGTTGGACAAACGGCGCTCACCGACGCCGTTCCATCCAACTTTGGACTGGCACGCTATCTTCCTAACGGACAGATAGACACGACGTTCGGTACGGCGGCTTTGTAAGCACAGCATTCGGCAGTAGCGAAGCTTTTGCTAACGCGGTACTCATTCAAACCGACGGCAAGATCGTCGCCGCCGGCAACAGCAACAGCGGAACCACCGTCGCACGCTACCTCGGCAATTAATAGTTTAGCTTCCAGCAGATTTGAGGCGGGGTCATTGGGCAATTGGGCAATGCGATTGTCCGAACAGACGCTCGGGCAGAATTGGTCGCCTAAAAGCTGGCTGCCTGTTTATCCCGACAAGCGCTCGAATACAATTAGGTCGCAATTGTTCGCCGCCAGACGGTACCACTACCCGCGGAGTCACGCTGCAGCGATTCCTCGTGTTCTCCCAAAAAAAGTGACCAGCGGTCCGGTCATGATAGTAGTGACGAGAGCCATGATCACAAGCATGGTGAAAATGCGCTGTGAGAGAATGCCCATGTCATAACCGATACTGAGGGCGATGAGTTCCATGAGTCCACGGGTGTTCATCAATGCGCCAAGTTGAAGTGACTCCCGCCATTTCATCCCGGTAAGACGGGCTGCCAGGGCGCTTCCACCGAGCTTTCCGGCAGTGGCTACCGCGATAATGAGAAAGCAGATGAGCCAATCCTGAGCGCTGTTGAGGAGCCCGATTTGGGTGCGCAGACCGGTGAAAGCGAAGAACACCGGCAAGAGCAGGACGGAGCTTAAGTTTTCAACCCGTACAACTAACTTGTCGCGAAAACCACCTGCTGTAGGCATGACTATTCCTGCCAGAAAAGCCCCAAACAACGCATGAATCCCGATAAGTTCTGTGGTCAACGCAGAAACAAGTACCACTCCAAGAACAAGACCCAGCACCGCCTTACTTGGGTTAGGACCCTCTAACGCCTGCTGCCCAAGCCAACCTGGCAGCTTTGGTTTGATGACGAAGAGCATGAATGCGATAAAGACCAACACGACACCGAGATTGAAAGCTGCTCCACCTATACTGGTCACTCGCGCGATAGCTACCACAAAGGCCAGCATGATCCATGCAGTCACGTCACCCACCGCGGCGCAAGCCGTGGCGGTGCTTCCGAGGGACGTTTTGAAAATACCGTGGTCTTGCAAGATGCGAACCAGCACAGGGAAGGCGGTGATGCTCATGGAGATTCCCATGAACAGGGCAAAGGCAAGAAATGAAGCCCCAGGCTGCGCGAGGTGACTATATAAGAACAACGCCAGAGTTACACCCAAAAAGTAGGGAATGACGATACTGGAATGACTGACGACCACCGCAGTCTGTGCCTTGTGTCGTACCTCCGACATGTCCAGTTCCATACCTACGGCGAACAGAAACAGGCATACCCCAATCTGACTCAAGAGCCTTAGTGCATCCAGGGATGATGCAGAGAAAATGAACTGAAACGCGTTGGGTGCCAACAGGCCGAACAGCGACGGGCCTAGAAGGATGCCAGCCACCATCTCTCCTATGACCGCGGGTTGTCCACAACGAGTAAAGAGCCATGCAACCACACCGGAAGCGCCAATGATAATAAGGAGCTGCAGGAAAAGTCGGCTTAGCGGATTGGTCGCATTCTGCCGCAAGTTGGAATCCACTGACGCAAGAAACGAAGAGTCGCTAACCTCCGTCGAGTGCGGAGCAGTTGCTGGTACTGATTCAGTCGAAAGTCGAGAAACGGGGAGAGGAAGTTGACTCCCTACATGCAGGATGAAGAAGATGCCCAGCCCAACAATACTGACGATCAGCAAATACAATTGAGCTGTGCGTTTCATCGTGTAAAAAGTCCGGCAGCTTAAAGGCACACCTCGGGCATTGCGAATTTGAGTGCCGCGAGTCGAAGTCTAACGCACGCCGAGGTCTGACCTTCGGAAGAGCGGAATTACGACTTCCACCAAATGCACAGTTTTTATCTTTTTAAATTCCGCTACGATCGTTCTCTCAATAATACGCGACATGCTAACCGTCGCGATGGATGTCGTCGTCACATTCTGACGCCGCCGCTATTCTTTTCGACCTTCGGGCTAGGAGACGCAAAATGCATGCTTACTCCCGGCCGAGACAGTTGCAGCAATCGCTCTTCGTCAAGAAGATTGATCCGCACACTCGCCTGTGGATTAGGATTGCGCGATCATCCATTCTTCGGTCGTTCCGATGGGCGAGGTAGGTTCCTACAAGGGAGCGCGCTCTGAGTAATAGCGCGAACCGATCGGAATGGGAGAGTGAACACCAGCCTTCGCCCGCCATGCTCAAATTCCGTAAGATGCTCAAGCGGACGCAAAATTACGAGCACGAAGACGATTATTCGGAAATCGCGAATACGTGGAAAAATTGTGCCCGCCCATTGCGCGGGGGAACTCCCTCAGGGGTTGAGACCATTCCTCGCCTGCCTCTTTCCAATAGTACTACCTTTACTGGCAATGGCTCGCAACCATAAGCGTTACGCGCTCATCAAACATGGCTTGGCGAAATTCCGCAATACTGGCGCTGCGACATCTAAAGTAATTTCCCGACAATATCCGGTCGAGTTGTGATTTACGGGAAATTGATTTGCATATCACAGTTACAATGTAAAATATTTGCTTGTTTAACTTCGGCCTCAACCCGCAATGCACACGCGATTCTTGTTCCATGATATAACTGGCATGAGATGGCGATGTTCATCCCTCGGCAGCGTAGGCACGGAGTTTTGCTGCGAAGAGCGATGACGGAATTCGAATTGCTTCATTCGCCATAGCAATCGCTATCTTCCGCCAGTCTTATCAAGCAGATGACGTTGCAACATATTACCTGAAAATTTAGAACATTTACGAACTTGGACACTTCAACAACCCACAGTCACCTAATCCCTCCACACGGGGGCGAACTCATTAATCTCACTGCAGACGACGAAAGAGCGGCGGAACTAAAATCCCAATCGAGGGACTTCCCTTCGTGGGATTTGACGGCCCGCCACATCCGCGATCTTGAACTGTTGCTGAACGGGGGCTTCTCTCCCTTACGGGGCTTCATGACCAGGGCAGATTACGAAGGGGTTTGCCACAATATGAGGCTGACGAGCGGCGTTCTCTGGCCGATTCCGATCACGCTCGATGTCTCCGAGTCTTTCGCCAAAAGCCTGAAGCAAGGACGCAGCAAGATCGCGCTGCGGGATGCAGAGGGAGTAATGCTCGCGGTGCTGCACGTCGAAGAGGTGTGGGAGCCGGATCGTAAAGCTGAAGCAAAGATGGTTTTTAATACCACGAGCCCGGTTCACCACGGGGTGAACTATCTGCTGAACAAAGAAAACCCGTGGTACGTGGGCGGTCGCATCGAAGGTCTCCAGCCGCCATCACATTACGATTTCAAGAATCTCCGTTTGACCCCGGCTGAATTGCGGGTCGAATTCGGCCGGCTTGGTTGGCGCCGTGTCGTGGCATTTCAGACGCGTAATCCCATGCATCGCGCGCACGTGGAATTGACTCTCCGCGCAGCCAAACAGGTTGAAGCGAACCTGCTGATCCATCCATCGGTTGGGGTGACCAAGCTTCGCGACGTAGATTACTTCACGCGTGTCCGATGCTATCAACTGCTGCTCGCGAAGTATCCGCATGGGACGGCAAAGCTTTCCTTGTTGCCGCTCGCCATGCGCATGGGTGGACCACGGGAAGCGATTTGGCACGCTTTGATTCGCAAGAATCATGGCTGCACACACTTCATCGTGGGACGCGATCACGCTGGTCCAGGCAAAGACGCAGACGGAAAGCCATTTTACGGCCCGTATGAAGCTCAAGAATTATTCAGGAAACACGAAGCTGATATCGGCGTAAGCATGGTTCCGTTTAACATGATGGTCTATGTGGAAGATGAAGATAAGTATTTTCCGGAGAACGAAGTTCCCAAGGGTACACACGTTTTGCACCTCTCTGGCACAGAATTGCGTCAGCGATTAAATGAAGGGCGCGACATTCCCGCATGGTTTACCTATCCCGAGGTCGTACAGGAACTACGGCGCAGTTTCCCACCACGGCACAAACAGGGCCTGACAGTCTTTTTCACTGGCCTCTCCGGCGCCGGTAAATCAACGATTGCCAGCGTTCTCGTCAGCAAATTTCTTGAAGTGGGCGGCAGACCAGTGACGCTTTTGGATGGCGATCTGGTTCGCAAGCATCTTTCTTCAGAACTTGGCTTTTCCAAGGAACATAGAGACCTCAACATTCACCGCATCGGATACGTCGCTTCGGAGATCACCAAAAATGGCGGCATTGCAATTTGCGCTCCGATCGCGCCGTATGACTCCACTCGCAAACATGTGCGCGGTATGATCGAACCAGTTGGCGGATTTATTATGGTGCATCTCTCGACCTCGGTTGACATATGCGAACAGCGCGATCGCAAGGGTCTCTACGCGAAGGCGCGGGCTGGAATTATCAAGGAATTTACCGGCATTTCAGACCCCTACGAGGAGCCTACCGATGCTGAAGTGGTAATCGATACCGCCGAGTTCACACCCGAAGAAGCTGCGCAGGAGATCATCCTACATTTAGAGCGTGAAGGCTTCATCGGACTTAATGAAGAACTGGCCTGAACGCGAAGCGAAACTGCTTCTTGTCACAAAGATTGAGAATCAAGAGCGCATTATTTTGAGATTGTCATCGGAGGACGCGCGCATCTGCGCGGCGGCGGCGACGACGCACTAAAGAGGATAATGTTGGAAAAAATGTTTTCAGGTCAATCCTCGCGCGACGCGCGGAACCGGACCTTAGGGACCGGCCCGGAAAAAGCGCGGAGGCGAGTTATGGTGATTGGACTGGACTGCGCAGCGCCTGAGTTGATCTTCGATCGCTGGCTTGATGATTTGCCAAACTTGAAGTCGATCTGCCGGAGTGGACTGCACGGACCGCTTCGCTCGTGCGATCCGCCCATTACAGTGCCGGCGTGGTCGGTGATGATGTCCTCCAAGAGTCCTGGCCGGCTTGGAGTTTACGGGTTCCGAAACCGTGCGGATTACTCTTACGACCGGTATTCTATTGCCAACTCGCTTGCCATTAAAGAAGACCGGCTCTGGGACATCCTCTCGCGCAGTGGAAGACGCTCCATTGTCATAGGCGTGCCGGGAACCTACCCACCAAGTCCCCTGAATGGCTTAATGATAACGGACTTTCTAACTCCGGACACGACCTGCCAGTACACGCATCCGCCTGAACTCAAACAGGAGATTGAGCGGGTGGTTGGTGAATATATTTTGGATGTGCGTGATTTTCGATCCGGCAACAAGGAGAAGATTCTGACCGATATTTATGAGATGACCCGGAAACGCTTCCAGCTCGCGCGGCATTTGCTAGCGAAGGAAGATTGGGATTTTTTCATGATGGTTGAGATGGGCGTAGACCGTATTCACCATGCGTTGTGGGACAATATGGACCCGGCTCATCGCTTCTACGTGCCCGGCAACAAATTTGAGAACGCGATTCACGACTACTACAGAGAAGTGGACCGTGAAATCGGCGAGTTGCTCGCATTTACAGATGACGGGACGAATGTGCTGGTGGTCTCTGATCACGGTGCCAAGCGGATGGATGGCGGCATCTGCGTTAACGAATGGCTGCTTGCAAATGGCTACCTGGCTCTCGCCGAAAAGCCTGCCCGCGCAACACCGCTTGCTAAAGTCAAAATTGATTGGTCCCGGACGAAAGCATGGGGCGACGGCGGATATTATGCGCGTGTGTTTCTCAACGTCGCAGGCCGCGAGCCAAACGGAACCATTGCACCAGGAGATTATGAAAAAGTGCGTGATGAGCTGAGCGCCGGACTCAAAGCAATTCCAGATGAAAACGGACAGGAAATCGGCACGCAAGTTTTCCGGCCGGAGGAACTGTACAAAGAGGTGCGCGGTGTGGCACCGGATCTGATCGTTTATTTTGGCGGTCTTTACTGGCGCTCCGTTGGCACGGTTGGCGGCGGAAAAATACACACTTTCGAAAATGACACGGGGCCAGACGGGGCCAACCACGCGGAGAACGGCATCTTCCTTTTCCGGTCAGCTAACGGCGATCTGCCAGGTGGACGCCGAATCGACGGGCTTCGTATAATCGATATTGCACCAATGATTTTGCAGTTGTTTGGCCTGCCGGTTCCGGGAGATATGGAGGGAAAACCACTTGCCTCCGCCAATCTATCATGACTGCGCAGTCTCGTAATTTCCTTAAGCAAATAAGAATGGTGCGCGCTCGTGCGCCTTTGCGGCTAAGCTTCGGCGGGGGCGGTACTGATGTCTCACCTTATGCCGATACGCGCGGCGGCTGTGTGCTCAACGCCACGATCTCGCGCTATGTTTATGGTACATTGGTGCCAAAGTCGGAACGTTCGATCGGCGTTCGCTCCTTCGATTATGGAACGGTCGTGTACTGGACCCAGGAGGAACACTTCCAGTTCGACGGACAGATGGACCTCGTTAAAGGGGTGCTGAAGCGCTTCGAACTCGACAAGTTCCGCACGGAGGGTTTCGATCTCTTCGTCCATGCCGACGCGCCGCCGGGCTCCGGACTCGGAAGTTCCTCGACATTTACCGTCGCGTTGATTGGCTTGTTCCGTGAGTTGCTTGGCCTGCCAATCACCTCTGCTGGCATGGCGGGTTTGGCCTTCGATATCGAACGCAACGATGTCGGAATCAGAGGCGGTCGTCAGGACCAGTATGCGGCGGCCTTCGGCGGCTTCAATTTTATGGAATTCAATGGTGAAGAGGTCGTGGTCACTCCGCTGCGACTTAGCGAGTTCTTGATCAACGAACTCGAATACAATCTCATCCTCTGTTTCACTGGGAGCCGCGAATCCCAACCGATCATCGACAGTGAGATAGAGAGCGCGAAGAAGCATAAAGCGGAACCGCTCGCTGCAATGGATCAAGTGAAGGCGATCGCGATTGAGATGAAGAAGGCGTTGCTCGCGGGCGATCTCGACCGCTTTGGTGAAATGCTGCACGAAGGCTGGTTACAGAAGAAGAAAATGGCCAAAGGGATTACAACGCCCCGCATTGACGAGCTCTATGAAGAGGCGCGAAAAGCCGGGGCGATCGGTGGCAAGATCACTGGTGCCGGGGGTGGTGGCCACCTTTTGCTCTACTGCCCGTTTAACAAACGGCACATTGTCCGCGAGCGTTTGAGTGCACTCGGAACTTCAGTGACGGATTTTCGATTCGACCCGGTCGGCATGCAGACCTGGAGGGTTTACAAATGAACGTCGAGCGACTGTCTCGCCAGTGCAACTTTACGGAAGCCTGCGTGAAGTTTAACGTAATCATCACAATGAAGAAGGTTCCAAAGGCAGTCGTCATCGGCTTGGACGCAGCAACTTGGACAATTATCCGGCCATGGATGGCGGAAGGCGGAATGCCGAACCTGTCGAAACTCATGAGGGCCGGAGTGTCAGGAAAGCTTGACTCAATTCTCCCGCCGATTACTCCGCCGGCCTGGACGTCTTTCATGACTGGGAAAAATCCAGGCAAACACGGCATCTTTCACTTCGTCGAAACAGAACACGGCGGTTACGCGATGAACTACGCGAACGCTACATCGCGCCGTTCGCCCACTGTGTGGAAGCTTTTGAATAACGCCGGCTACTCGGTCGGCACGATGAACATTCCGTTCACTTATCCGCCTGAACCACTGAACGGATTCCAGATTTCTGGGATGGATACGCCTTCTGAGACCAGCCCCTTCATTCATCCTCCCGAGTTGCGGGAGGAGCTGGTCAAGCACCTCGGCGGAATCCAACTCGATATCAGGTTCCTCGGCGCGATGTCGACCGACGAACGGCGCAACAAGGTGCTCGTCGAGATGGAGCAGATGGACAACCAATGGACGAAAGCCGCGCTCTATCTGCTGGAGAACCATCCCCAGGACGTGATGATGTTTGTCTTCATGTCGATCGACACAGTTCAGCATTACTTCTGGCAGCACATGGACAAGGAGCACTTTCTCCACGATCCAAAGCGAGCACCGAAGTTCGGCGACGCGGTTCGCAAGGTCTATGAGCGACTCGACGCGGCCGCTGGCCAGATTATCGATCGGCTTCCGCCCGAGACCGCGGTTTTTGTCGTCTCCGATCATGGCGGCGGCCCGGTCGTCGACCGGACAATTTTCCTCAACCGTTACCTGGCCCAGCTTGGCCTCCTGCATTACGACGAGAAAACTACATCCGGCATTAGGAGTTTAGGCAAGAAGCTCCTGCGCGTCAGTTTCTCCATGCTGCGCAGCACTCTCAGCTCGCGTCAGAAGAGCTGGCTCGCTCGGCTCTTCCCCAAGACCCGGCAGAAGAGTGAAATGGCTTATTCATCCTTCACTAGCATCGACTGGAGCCGGACCAAGGCCTACTGTAGCGAGGTGCTCGCTTCGCCTCCGTGTATATGGATCAATCTCAAAGGTGTGAAGCCGCAGGGCATCGTCGATCCCGGAGCTTACGACGCTCTGGTTACTTTTATCATCGAGAAGCTGGCCGAGCTCAAGGATCCGCGCACCGGCAAGCCAGTCATTAACCGGGTCTACCGCCGCAACGAAATTTTTCACGGCCCGTTCGCCCATGAGGGCGCCGATCTTGTCCTCGACTGGTGGAGTGAGGACAGCCTGTTTTCGAGTCAGCCTAGCTTTCCCGAAGACACCGGTAAGCCGGCACTTATCATTCGAGAACATCGGCCATCGGAGAAATCCGAATGGGGCGGTACGCACAGGCTTAATGGGATCCTGATCGCACGGGGATCGGGCTTTAGAAGTGGCGCCGAGATCGCGAATGCACGACTCATTGATATCGCTCCGACCCTTCTTCATTTGCTCGGCGTGCCTGTACCCGAAGACATGGACGGCAAAGTGCTGGCCAGCGCTTTTCAGCCAGACTTTCTCCTTGCGCGGCCGATCCGATCCGGTGCTGCCTCCGGCACGTCCGCGACCGATCGGCCAAGTGGTTACACCGATGAAGAGGCTGCCAAAGTCGAGGAACGTCTTCAGGCTCTTGGCTATCTCGAATAAACCGAAGTAAGCATCCATATGTTTGAAAACATTCGTGCCGATCTTCGCCGCAAGACCACCGCCTTTGGTGTCCGCCCGGAAGATCAGACCTTTTTTCGTAAACGAATCACACCTTTTCTCGAGTTCGGCACCTTTGCCGTTATCGTCTATCGCTTCGGTTCTTGGGCCTACAAGGTTAAGGTCCCCGTAATTCGCCAGATTCTCATCACGCTTTATCTCTTCATCAATGTCGCGTGCATGATCATAACCGGCATTCACATCTCGCACGAAAGCAACATCGGGCCGGGCTTGGTTATCCATAACTTCTGTGGCATTCTCATCTTGCCGAAAAAGATCGGCCATAGCTGCACCCTCAATCAGCAAGTCAGCATCATGAACGTGCGTGGCGTCGGTCGTGCGACGATTGGAAACAATTGCTATTTCGGGGCCGGTTGTAAAGTCGTCGGAGCGGTCACGATCGGCGACAACGTCGTGGTGAGCCCTAACTCTGTTGTGCTTACCGACGTCCCGAGCGGCGCGACGGTTCTCGGCGTGCCCGCGCGCGTTATTTCGCGCGAGGCGACCAGCGCCTATCTCAAGTACCCAATCATGCCGGTTGGTCCTGGGGCGGCAAAAGATTCCAAGCCAGCCAGCCCGACGTCGGCTTCGACTTCGGGTGTCTCGTGAGTAACCTGACTTCCACGGAGCGCAACCGGAAAGGCGGTTACTCGATCGCCGTAGTGGCGGCCTGTCCTTTTCCGGCCAATTACGGCTCGGCCGCGAGTATCCGGGAAATGTCCGACACGCTTTCGGATATGGGTCACAACGTTCATATCGTGACTTACCCGTTTGGTCAGGGGGATATCCGAGTGCGGCGGGCCAAAGTGCATCGCGCCAAACCCTTTCACCCCGAGACGAACCCGAAAGTTGGTCCATCGCGTGAGAAATTTTCTCTCGATTTTCAACTCCTGCGATTGCTCTGCCGGGTCATTCGCAGAGAGAACATCGATATCATTCACGCCCATAACTACGAAGGCGCGCTCATCGGCATCCTGGCCAAGTGGCTTACGCGCCGACCGCTGCTCTACAACGCGGTTAATTTGCTAAGTGACGAGCTTGCCGGTTATAACTTCATTCACCCGGCATGGCTGGCCCATTGCATCGCTTATGGCTTGGACCGGTTTACGCCAATCTTTCCAAATCACATCACCGCCGTGTCACCTGAATTACGAGATTGGTTCCTGAAACGGGGGATTCCAGCGAGAAAAGTGGATATGATCCCTGCCGGAATCGAGCCGGATCTGTTCGATCAAGCGCGGCCCGAAAAGTTCCGCGAGAAATACCAGCTGAACGGTCGTCCCGTAGTTATGTACACTGGCGTGCTCGATGCCTATCAGCGGATCGATTATCTGTTGCGAACCTTCGCCGTCGCTTTACGCGAAAAGCCGGACGCGTTGCTTTTAGTCGTTAGTCCTCTGGTTTCCCAAGCTTGCGAAAACGAACACAAACAGCTCGCCGCCGAGCTCGGGATTTCAAACTCGATCGTCTGGATTTCGCCTCACCCTCTCCACGATTTGCCCAGTTATCTCGCCCTCGCAGATGTGTGCGTGGTTCCCCGGCCGGAATGTCCTGGTCATCCCATCAAACTTTTGAACTACCTGTTGGCCGGCAAACCAGTCGTTTCGTTTGCGGGCGGCGCCAAAGGCGTTCGACATATGCATGATGCCTTCGTCGTTCCGAATCACGATCTCGAGGCCCTCGGCCGTGGCATTGTCACTCTTCTGAACGATCGCGCCTTGGCTCAAAAATTGGCGGCAAATGGAAACGCGACAGTTCTGGCGGAGTTCGATTGGCGCCAGATTTGCCGTAAGATCGAGCGTATTTACGACAAACTTCTCGGAGAGCCTAAAGACGCCTTTGCGCGCACACAGAATCAATCTGCGCCATTTGCCACGCGCACGCGTTAACAGCGTTCGCACTTCAAACGATGGCCTCGCCAATTGCACACAGCTTCGCCGGGTTTTGGACTTTTCTTGCCACGACAGGGCGTTCCAAAACTCGACCGACTGCGCACTGGCGCCAATATCTCCCGCGTCTTGGAGTGCTGATATTGCTAGCCAATGCGCCTGATTTGGACTTGTTCCTACCGCCTGGCTTCCCCAGCAACGTAATGCATCGCGGTTTCACGCACAGCCTGACGGCCGCCATTTTAATATCATTGGCTCTTAGCTGCATATGGCGGATCGCGCCAGGTTTTTGGCGAAGTACCATTCTCTACTTTACGGCGTATAGTTCACATATCCTGATCGACTTTTTTACCGGAACTAAGATCGGGTGGACTAATACTGGATTTGGTATGCCGCTGTTCTGGCCGTGGCACAAAACTTTCAGCTCGCCGTTGATATTGATTTTTGGTATCCACCACAAGAATCTCGCCGCATTATTGAGTATCGAGAACGTTTGGGCGTGCACTTGTGAACTACTGACGTGCGGTGCAATTACGGTAGTCGCCATTGTACTATGGAAACGAAGACTGAAATCGCCCTGTTGGTCCGTACGTCGGCAACTCCGTCAGCTTTTTCAAGCTCAGTAACCCCCGAGGCATCCCTGAGTCAATCGCGTTTGCCTCTGTCAAAAAAAGTGCTCTGCTGATCGGACTTCTTTAACTATGAAAACATATCGCCTGCCTTTGCTGTTGGTTATTTTGTTTGCTTTCGGATCCTCGGCTTTGGCGCAGTCCCTTTTCGTCACCAACAGATACTCCAATAACGTTGCTGTGATCGACAGCTCGACGAACCAGGTTATCACCGAAATCCCTGTAGGCACTTTCCCGATTCGTATTGCCATGACACCGAATGGGCTCAAGGCTTTTGTTTCCAACGGGCAGTCTGCAAATATCTCGGTTCTAGACACGGTGGCGCACACGACCACTGCCACCATCCCGGTGGAGAATGTACCCGGAGAGAGCGCTGTCACGCCGGATGGTGCGCGTCTTTTCGTGGTGCATCAAAGTGGCGGTCAAATGTGCCCTGTCAACGTTATTGATACGGCAACTAATCTAGTCATCACCACTGTCCTTCTTCCCGGGAATTGGCTCAAAGACATCTTGTTCACGCCGGATGGACGATCCGCATATATCGCGAACCAAGCCGTGGGAGAAGTGGACGTGATTGATACGGCCACCTACCAGGTAACGAATATCCCCACCGCAGCTGGCTCCCGTCGTCTGTGCATCTCTCCCGCGGGTGATCGCGTCTATTGCGCCAACTACGACGGCAACTCCGTATCCGCCATCGACACGGCGACGAAACAACTGATCGCGACCATTCCTGTTGGACAAAGGCCGAGAGCAATTGCCATTACGCCCGACGGCAAGGAGGTTTACACGGCCGACGTCATCAGTGGCACGGTCTCGATCATCAATACCACCACATTGAGTGTGATCGCGACCCTCCCTACCGGACAATACCCGTGGGAACTGGTAATTACGGCTGATGGAACAAAGGCCTTCGTGTCCAACACATATTCCGACACTGTTTCGGTCATTAACACCGCCACGCATACGGTCACCGCAACGATCCCGGCCGGACACGGACCTTTCATATCGCAAATCAAGCCAGACCAGACTAAACTGTACGTCTCCGATACCAGGTCTACAACTGTAACGGTCATTGATATTCCATCACTGACTGTCTCCGCGACAGTTCCTAATGTCGGTTCGCAGCCGTTTGACATGGCATTTGCTCCCGGTGGTGCACCAACCCCGACGCCAACTCCTACGGCCACACCCACCCCCACACCCACACCTGGACCGATTCAGCTCATCGGCCAGCCGAGAAGAATCGGGGGAATCAATATATCACGTCTCAGATGGACGGGGGCGACCTCGGCCAACGTCGATGTCTATCGCGATGGAGTTGTCGTCGCGACAACGCCGAACAATGGGTCGTATGACGACAACACCGGTACCAGCGGCCAGGCTAGCTTCATGTATCACGTGTGTGACGCTGCAACCCAGACCTGTTCTAACACTGTGACTGTGGATTTCCCATAGTAGGGAACAACCAAGTCACGTCTCTATCAACCGTCCGCGTTTCGCTGGAAGCGTTAGCATGCTGGATAATTTTCTTTAGTTTGCCGGCCGCTTCCGTAAGGACCTGCGCGTTGCATGGTTCGTTGCGGTCGACCGCGTACACCTCGATAAAGTGAACGCCCAGGTCGACGCCGCGATTGAGCGCATCCGCGAGCAGCAAGCCGCCCTGCGGGTTTAACTTGCGCTTGAATGTGTTCAACATTTGAAATCCAGCCGTGGTTGAGCCCGAAAGCGCGCCAACCTCCTTCGCTCCGAATGAATTGAGATCGTAGTCTGCACGGAGCGCATCCGATTTGACTCCAAATCCTGTCGCGTTCGTTTGAACATTTCGGCTCAGCAAAACAAGGGATTTTGTGAGCGAAACGACAGTTCGTGCGGAGGTCCCACCGCTGGCGGGTTCAAAATCGCTGTCCTTGATCGCTGCTCGGTTGTCTCAGCGCCACCACTTAAATCACATCGCCACAAATCGGAGGCTTTTTTAAAATTCGGCTGGACAATTCGCGGTGGCGTGGCTAATTCGCGGCTCAATCTGATTTGCTTCGCTATGAAAACATGTCGCCTGTCTTTGATACTGATTATTTCCGCCTTTATCTTCGCATACTCGGCTTCGGCTCAGACGCCGCAGAATCTTTTTGTCACGACGAGATACTCCGATACGACTGCTGTGATCGATACCTCGACTAACCAGGTTGTCACCTCAATTCCCGTAGGCGCTTTCCCGGTTCGTA
>DASYDT010000066.1:0-5923 GCA_036499425.1 Candidatus Udaeobacter sp.
GCGACAATTGTCTCGCTCGATCCGCGCGAAAGTTGAAAAACAAAACTGAATCGTCATCGCGCACGCGCTGCTCGTTGGCGTACCCAAAAATCAACGACGGCATGAACTCGTCCGTCTTGCCTGCTTTATATTGCCTATCTACCGCCGCAGAAGGCGAATCTTTGCACCCGTCGCCGCGACCAAGAACGATTGCGTCCCAAGCTTTTTTCGTGCGATCCCAGCGCCGGTCGCGATCCATCGCGAAATAGCGGCCGATCACCGTAACGATCTTAGCGCCGCTCTTGTCCAGTTTTTTTTCGCACGTTTTCAAAAATCCGGCACCGCCGGTGGGAGAAGTGTCTCGCCCGTCAGTGAAAGCGTGGATGAAAATCTCGGTAACCCCTGCTGCATGCGCTGCGTTGGCCAGCGCGATCATGTGCGAATAATGGCTGTGCACGCCGCCGTCGGAAACCAAGCCTAACAAATGCAGCCGATGTCCCCGGGCCGCAGCGAACGTTTCCTGCAAAACACGATTGCGTTGCAGTTCACCATCTTCGATCGCCTTGTTGATCCGCGTCAGGTCCTGATAGACAATTCTACCCGCTCCCAGGTTGAGGTGGCCAACTTCCGAGTTGCCCATTTGTCCCTCCGGCAGGCCGACGTCAACGCCGCTGGCGCTTAACCTGGAGCATGGATAATCGCGATAGAGCTTGTCATGAAAGGGAGTGGACGCGAGCAGCGTGGCGTCTCCGTTCTCCTTGCGCTTGTCCCGCCCGCCCGGATTGATGCCCCAGCCGTCGCGAATGATGAGCATCACCGGGCCAGCCATACATCGCGCACTTTGCTGATGAATCAGAAGATCGACAAGCGGTTTCACATGGTTGCGGGATTGACAAGGCTAAGGCCGCGCGCCTAGATCGGCCTCGTGAAATGGCGCAACCAGTTGCTGGCGCTTTTTTGTCTTCTCGTCTTTGCGGGGATGGGGGTTCTTTATTTTCAACACTGGGTCTTTCGGAAGCCGTTCGGAATTATCTTGTTTATCGGCGAAGGACTTGCGCCGGATCGACTGGCCCCGACGCGCGCTTACGCGGGCGGCGCAGGCACACGCCTGAGCCTGGATTCGATGCCTCGTATGGCTTTGCTCACGAATTACTCGAAAGATTTCGCTGCTCCAGATCAGGCGGCTGCCGCCACGGCAATTGCGACCGGCACGAGGGTGCCTAACGGCGCGATCGCGATCAATGGCGATAAGAAACCCATACCGAGCATTATTGAGTTAGCGCGCGAATATGGACGCGCCACTGGCTTGGTGACGGACACAAAATTGACCGATCCGACAAGCGCCGCTTTTTATGGGCATCCGGTCGATCCGAACGATATCGAGAAGATCGCCGCCGAGTTCGTCGATGGAGGAAAGATCGACATCGCGATGGGAGGTGGCGCGTCGCAATTCCTTCCCGCTACAAAAGGCGGCGAGAGACAGGATAGACGCGACCTTTTGCTCGAGCTCCGCGCCAACGGTTTTGATATCGTTCGTACCCGAGCGGAGTTGGAGGCGATCCCGGCGTGGCGGCGTCCGAAGCTTTTTGGCGCTTTTAACAATGCGGAGCTGGCGTTCGCAAATCAGGTCGAAGAGCGCGGCCAGCAACCGAATCTTTCGGACATGGTGCGGCGAGCGATCCAACTGCTGCAATATAACGCCGGTGGTTACCTGCTCGTCGTTGATGCGGGTCTGATGCGCAAAGCGGCCGAGGCAAACAACGGAGAAAGGACGCTTGCGCAGACAGTTGAATTAGATCGCGCGGTCGCCGTTGCTCGACGCTACGCTGGAGAAAAATCGACGATCATTGTGTGCGGCGATGTCGCGATTGGTGGCATGAATTTGAATGGTTTCCCATTTCGACAGGACAGTGGCATCGCGCTGCTCGGGCTTAATTCTTCGGGCCAACCGTGGATTACCTGGGCGACCGGACCACACGGCACGCGGTCGTACGGAGCAGCGAATGTTCCGAATAACAAGTCCGTCCCGGGGGAACCGTCCTTGGGTGGACAGAATGAACCACGTGCAGAAAGCCTGGAACCGGCTGCATTGTACACAACATCAGCGCTGCCCACCGTCGACGACGTGGTCGTGTTTGGCAGTGGGCCGGGAACGGACGTGCTGCAAGGCGTAGTCGATAGCACAGCAGTTTTTAAGGTACTTAGTGGTGAACTGTAGTAGTGTTGCCAATCCAATCGGCTGGAAGCGGAGGCCACAGCCGGCGCATTCAATATTGATTTTCTTGCCGAATTAAGACACACTTGCAGCTCAGACCAATGCAGCTTCTCAGCGCATTTTCACGACCGCAGACTGTTCCCGCCGTGCAGGTCGCGGCGCCGAAGAAAACGCTTTGGATTCTTAATAGCTGGCGCGACCTGATTCTTTACGTCGGTACACCGCTTTTTCTGCTGCCAATGTTTCTGTTAGCGCAGGGGCGCTGGAGCGCACAAGACATTTACATCTTCGTCGCTGCGTTTGGCGCAATGGGGCACCATCTGCCGGGAATGATTCGCGCGTACGGCGATCGAGCTTTGTTCAGACGTTTTCGCTGGCGCTTTATTTTCGCTCCGATTTTTCTACTCTCGGTTTGTGTCGCTTTTTACTGGTGGGATCTCAAAGGGATCATTCTGATCGTCTTCTTCTGGGGCGTCTGGCATGGGATGATGCAAACCTACGGTTTCTGTCGAATCTACGACGCGAAGACGGGCTCGTTCGCCACCCTGACGCGCCGACTCGACTTTGCGACCTGCGCCACTTGGTTTGCCGCCGCAGTGCTCCTTTCACCGCAACGCATGACAGACACGCTGGAAATGTATTACGCCAGCGGCGGACCTTTCATTTCGCCGTGGCTCCTGCACGGCGCGCAGCAAGTCATTCTGGCCATCGCCATTGCCGTGGGCGTCTTGTTCCTGTTCAATTTTTCCCGGATGTGGGCGGATGGGAAACGTCCCAATCCGGTAAAGTTGGCACTGTTGTCGACTACTATTGCTTTCTGGTGGTACTGCAATAACGGCATCACGAACATTCTGGCCGGCATCGCTTTGTTCGAAGTCTATCATGATGTGCAGTACCTCTCGCTCGTTTGGATTTACAATCGTAGCCGTGTGGAAAAGGACAGTTCCATCGCTGGGTTTATGCGGTTTGTTTTTCGAAGAAGTGGTTCGCTCATCGGTCTGTATATCGGGCTGATTTTTGCCTACGGATCACTCGCCTTTTTCACTGCCCACCTTGAGCTCGAAACCGTCAAGCGCGTGCTCACGGGCGTGGTGGCTGCATCCGGTCTTCTCCATTTTTACTACGACGGATTTATCTGGAAGGTGCGTGATCGTTCGACGCGGGAGAATCTCGGTCTTGACGCCGGAAGCGTGTCCGCCCCGTCACGTGAATTTCTGCCCAGTTGGGCGCTGCACGGGTTAAAATGGGTTGGAGTCTTTGTGGTCCCGCTCGCTGCGCTCTGGATTGGGCAAGCATTAAGCAAGACGCCTGAAGTAGAACAAGCAGCGTGGATCGCATTGGATTTACCGAACGGCGCTCGCGCCCATTGGAAGTACGGCTTTGCTTTGCACAAAGCGGAACGGCTCGATGAAGCAGCAGAACAGTACCGCGTTGCGTTGCGCCTCAACCCCAAGGAGAAGGAGGTTCATTACCATCTCGGGCAGGTTCTCCTTGCGCAGTCGCACCTAGATGAAGCCCGCAGCGAACTCGAGGAAGCTTTACGAACCCAGCCTCGCAACGGCGAATACCATTCAGAATATGGGCGTGTTTTGGAACAGCTCGGCCTGAAGGACCAAGCAGCGGCAGAACATGCCAGCGCCACCCGTTGGACGCCGAGATCCGGAAGGGTGCATTACGAATACGCGACGTTCCTTTTCCGAGATGACAAGTTCGATCAGGCCATTCCAGAATTCGAGGCGGCGCTAAAATACAACCCGAACCATCCCGAAGCGCATTATTATCTCGGCAGAGCGCTTTACGTGAAAGGCGACTACGAAGGCGCCAAGGTGCATTACTTGGAGACTGCACGGTTGGACCCCAAAGCACCAGTCCACGGTGGACTTGGCGCCGCTTATTTCCGGCTGGGAGAAACTTCCAAAGCCATTGCTCAGTTCCAGGAAGCGCTGCGCTTAAACCCGGACGACACTGAAGCAGCGGAAAACCTGCGTTTCGCGTTGAGTGTGCAGGAACGCGGCGGCTCCACGTCGCGCTGAGACGACTGAATGTTTTAGCGCTAACGGCGCTGTATCGCTTTTAGCCTGTCCCGAAGCTTTTGGGGCAGGAATTCAAGCCCTGTAGGCAAGCGCCGGAGACCTGATTCAATTGCTGTAGCGTGCGCTGTCTCAGCGCATTTCAGGCTGCGATCTGAGGACAGCGGATTTTGCAGCCATGCCGGGCATGAATCGCGCTTTGAGCGCTTATTTTCGTGCCAATCAAATCCCTGCGGGCGATGCCCCACGCTAAGTATTGAGTCCGCACCGTCGGCACTGGACACTTACGAGACAATAGGTCTCGTGTCCTGGCCGACAATTTGCGGCACTTGGAATCCCGTCTAGCGGCCCCTGAAGTTAAGTGAAGGCTCGTTGCTCAGGGCCTGCTGCACCGTTCCCCCGCGTGTCCTGTTAATCTGAAGCCGATCGTGTTCGGACAGCGGGCTCTGAGTCGTTGTCCCGATCGGACTAATTTTCACCCTCTGCGGGATCCGGGACCCCGTGACCCACACGTATGCGTACCCTGGCTGGTCTTTTATGGGCACTACTTTCTCCACCCTTTGCGGCCCCGCGAATGCTGTAGCCGCCACCATCGACACTACTAACAGCGCGACCGCCAACTTCATTTCTTTGGATATTTTCATAGCTTTCGAAACCTCTGGTTAACCTTCATTCTATTCAACCCTGAACACAAGCGTCAGTTTCGGAGAAGATTTCAGCGCTTTTCGATCGACCCGATTCTCGGAATGGGCAGAGCGTCTGCGATTCGATTAAGTTTGACGAATTCGATTGCGCGCTGAAACTTCCGGCACTCGTGTCGTTTTCGAAACACTATCTGCCTTTTATCCTTGTTGGTGCGGCCGCATTGACTGCACTCGCTGGCGGTCCCCTGCTCTCTCAAACAATTCAGCCGTCTCGCCTGGATATCTCGTCGGATAAAAGGATCTCTAGAAGGGGCGTGGCGAAATCCGTTCACATTCGCGGCAACTCGGAGGCTCCGGTTACGCTGGAAGAATTCGGCGATTTCGAGTGCCCGTCCTGTAAGAATCTCGCCACGTTTCTCGAACAGGTGGCAAAGGAGTATGAACCGCGCGTGCGGGTGATCTTTCGCAATTTTCCGCTCGCGATGCACCAGCACTCCCACGATGCGGCCCTGGCTGCCGAAGCAGCAGGCCTGCAAGGCCGCTTCTGGGAAATGCACGATATGTTGTTTCGGGAACAGCCTGTTTGGAGCAGCTCTAACTACCCGTCAATGCTGTTTGATTCCTATGCGGAAACGCTCGGACTCGATATGCGTCAGTTTAGAAATGACTTGAAGAGTGATAAACTCAGGGAGCGCCTCGATTCCGATCAAGCTCGCGCCAAGTCGCTGGGGGTCGAAGTCGCCCCGACCCTTTTTATCGATAAACATCAAATGGGAATGAATGAGGCCACCCCTGAGGAAGTGCACAGATTGATCGATGAAGCGGTGAAAGCGAAAACTGCGACATCGGGAAAAAAATGACAGCGCGGCGATTTCACATCAATTGTTTGCACGATTACAAACCTGTTTGGCTCCGTGGGACTCGGCATGTGGGTGCCTAGGAGGCTATTCGGGGACATGTGTTGTAGCCAACGGCTGTTACGCCGAGACCCTGAGATGTGGCCAGCCTACCGACGATTTTGGCTTCGACAAGCAAATCCTTGCCCAAGCGCTTCG
>DASYDT010000067.1:0-3087 GCA_036499425.1 Candidatus Udaeobacter sp.
ATGCGCACGTAACGCGGACCGGTTTCATCGATCAGTGAAAGCCGGGCGAGCCGCGCATCGTCGCCGGGGAATGCTGCGCGCACTTCATCAAGAAAACGGCGATTGATTTCGTACACGATTTCCAGATGCCGCGGGAGCACCTTGCCGAACAGGCCGACGGTCCATTTCTCCAACGCCTCGGGCAACAAGGTGTGGTTCGTGTACCCGAAGGTCTTTCGCGTCACGGTCCATGCTTCGTCCCATCCAAGTCGATGGTCGTCGACCAGCAACCGCATTAGCTCGGCTACGGCCACAGCCGGGTGCGTGTCATTCAGCTGCACCGCCCATTTTTCGTGAAACGTCGCCGGTATGCCGCCGAGCAGGCCGTGGATGCGTAGCATGTCCTGGAGCGAACAGGTGGCGAAAAAGAACTGCTGTTTAAGCCGCAATTCCTTGCCGACCTCAACGTCGTCATTTGGATAAAGAACCTTCGTGATGTTCTCCGACGCCACCTTGTCCTGGACTGCGCGATAATAATCGCCGTGGTTGAACGCAGCGAAATCGAACGACTCGACGGCTTCGGCTTTCCAGAGCCTTAGAACGTCGCACGTATTAACCCGATAACCCCCGATGGGAGTGTCATACGCAACGCCTTTTACTTCCGTATCAGGAATCCAGTCACGAAACGTTCCCTGCTGATCTCTAAGTCTTTCGATGCGTCCTCCAAACTTCACTCTGTACGCGATTTCCGGCCGTGCGATTTCCCACGGATTTCCAAAGCGCAACCATTTGTCCGTAATTTCCTGCTGCCAGCCATCGCGAATGACTTGATCGAAAATGCCGAATTCGTAGCGGATACCATAGCCAATGGCCGGCACCTCGATGGACGCGAGCGAATCCATAAAACACGACGCGAGCCGGCCCAGTCCTCCATTGCCCAGGCCTGGCTCTTCCTCCTGCGCGACGAGTTCCTCGAGATCGTAGCCAAGCTCACGCAATGCCTCGCGCGTCACGTCAGTGATCCCAAGATTGAGCAGATTGTTCGCCAGATGCGGCCCGGGCAAGTATTCCGCAGACAAGTATGCAACGCGGCGCGCGTTCGCTCCTCCGTAAATGTCCATGCTCTCGACCGTGCATTGAAACAGCCGATCGCGGACTGTTAGCGCGAGCGCGAGATAAAGATCATTTTTCGTTGCAAACCGCTCCAGTCGGCCAAGTCCGGAATGGAGGTTATCGCGGAAAGCCTGCTTGATCTCGTCGACGGTAACTTTACCAGGAATTTTGCTGCCAGAACTCATGATGGCGTTTAGACGAATCGTTCGCTTAATGAATCAGGCGCCACCGGTTGGGCAATCAGACATTGGTCTTACTGTTTGGACTCGTTCTCGGACCGTCAGTTAGCGTATTTCTTCAGAATGCGCAGCACATCCTCAATCGCCTGCGGGTTCTGGTGTGCGTTGTGATCGGACGGAACGATGTCTTCGGTCTTGGCGCCATTCATATGCGAACTCCAGTACGGTACAACGCCGTCGCTGGAATTGGGTGAATCACCGCGGCCGCGGTCGCCGATGATTGTGTGATAAGGTACCCCCGGCGTCATCGGGATCGTATTCAGAGCGTTAAGAAAACGGCTTTTTGGCGAAAGACTGTCCACGCTGTTGGCCCGCCGTTTGGGTTTGAGTTCCTCCTCTCTGATGTTCGTCGCCCGAAGCATCTCCTGGCTGGCCTCACTGCTCAATGTCGGTTCGCGAATGAGCAGGGTTGCAAGACCGCCGATCAAGCCAGTGGCCATGTTGCTTCCGCGCAATGGCGAAGCGATGAAAATGACACGGCCGATTTCCGGCCGGTGTCGAAAGAAGAGTTCCTCGCGAAAATATTCTCGCGCTTTCGGCGAGAGCGGGACTTCGTCTGGCGGTCGACCAAAGATTTTCATCCAAAGCTGATTGCCGCTGTCAGTAAGAAGTAGCCGGCTGATACAACCGCCCATGCTGTGTCCGATCACCACCATTGGTTTGAGTTTTGGAAACTGTTTCTCCACCTCATCAAGTTCCTCGCGCAGGATCGCCGCAGAATACGGAAATGGATAGCCGCTTGGATAGCTGTAGAACCAGAACTGGTAATGCTTTCGGATGACCGGATCGCCCCGCAGTTTGTTAATCATCGGGGTCCATGTCGCTTGTGAATCCTTTAGCCCATGGATAACGAGCACGACAGTTTTGTTCGGATCGAATGGCTGGAGCCGCTCGATTGCCGCCGTGTCTGCATATTTCTCCGGGTTAAGAACGCGCCACAGTTCGTGCTTTCCCGGGTCTGTCTGCTGAAGCATCACCGCCAGTGGAACGGTAAAATCCGCAGCGAGCGGAACGGTGCGGCCATAAAAGCTGACCGTTTCTTTATCGAGCGGATCATAAAATTCAAGCACGCATCGGCGACCGTGAAATTGCGCGACAGCGCTGACGGTGCGGAAGATGCGCGATGGCGCCAGTTTTCCGCGGGCAGTGTTGCTTGCTTCTCGCTCAACTGCAACGATCGGGGCGCCGATGCCTGTTCGCGTGGTCCGCTCCGTTACGTATTTGCCGCCCACATCGAATTGGTCAGCCGGCGTGAATTCGTAGAGGGCGGGGTTCCATTCAGGTCGCGGGTCAGGCTTATACGTCAGCACGAAGTCGCCGTCTGCGGACGGCACCCTCAACGGCTGCGCCCATGGATCGAGCTTCGTGTCATGTATGATCTGGAAAATGCGGCTAATACCAAAATTATAATCACGAACAGCTGTCGCGTTTTGAGGATTGCGCTTCAGTTCGTCCGAAGCGAACTGCAGCGCCACCAGACAGTCGGCCATTGCTGCGAGCGGTTTTGCCCGCTCTTCGTGCATCGCTCTCGTTAAGTTTTGCTCGGCTGTCGCCAGCGGCTCAGGACCACGCGGGCCCGTCAATTGCGGCTTTTTGTGCCAGACCTCTGCATACGGACCGGTCGCGCAACCGCTGAGGATGAGCACAGTCCCGAAGGCGGCCAGAAGCACGCGCATACCAGTGGCATCATTTAGCGGCGAAATATGTGGAATCAGGGATTGGATTCCGCACTACCGGCTGATCTGTCACAATCACT
>DASYDT010000068.1:0-18168 GCA_036499425.1 Candidatus Udaeobacter sp.
GGTGGAATGTACGTAAACTTCTCGGTCGGCGGCACCGCTATCCCAGGAGTTGATTACGTTGCGTTCGTCTCCCCAGCCTACATTGGACAATCCGGCTACGCAGTGATGTCCTTCGCAACGTTGCCTGACCCCAGAGCAGGATCCTCCCATCAAGCCTACAGCGTCGTGGTAAAGCTGGAGCCTGGCTTGGGATATGCGGTAGGTATACCTACCTCGGCTCAAATGTGGATTAAGTGACCGTGCGTCTTCAACAGGCAGCAACGAACGGACCGCCGCGTTGTCCCCCGGGAAGTTTTCGGGGCGGCGCGGCATCCGTATCTTGTATCCATTATTAGTGCGCGGCAGCATACGCTACGACGCGATAAACGCGATGTTGCTCAATGGTTTCCTTTTGTTTCTGATTGTGTCGTGAATCCGTGCGATTCCGTGCAATTGCGCGACAAAAAAATTCCGGTTTCGAAAAATTTTTGCAACGCCGGGAAAAATTTTCCGAAGGAAAAGGTAAAAGCGAATGCCTTATGAAAACAAAAATCGCACGCCATATCAGCCCCGGTGCAATCGCCATAGTGTTATTTTTGGCTGTCGCCATCCTCACGCACGGGGCCACCGTTACAGTCATCAGCGCTAATGACAGCCGCGTCGCTTACTACGCAAGGCACTCACCCATGCCAGCGACGGCGGGCACACACCGTGAATAACGGTTCTAGTCGAGGCTGATGGGAAAGTTTCTACTGCCAGGATAGGCACTGTAGAACCGTGAAACTCTGGGGCCACAAAAGGGCCAAGTGAGCCAAGTGCCCAGTCGAACCGGCACGAATAAATCAATGGGACTGCCCGAGACGCGGCTCATCTGCGCTTGCGCCCGCTTCGTTCCTTGGGGATGATGCAAATGCATGCCCGTGACTCTTGAGCAAACCGGGACAAACGTCATTACGTCCCGCTCTGCATTTATTCTGCGGTTCATCAGCACCGTCGCGCTTTGGACAGTCGCGCTGCTGATCATGTTCTCCGGCTACGAGATCTTGTTTTGGTTGTTGATCAGCGTGTTCGGAATGATTGGCCTTTGGGAATTTTACCGGATGCTCGATCACAAGCGACTGCCGAATTTCAAAATCACCGGAATGATTTGCGGCGCGGTGATGCTCGCCGGCAGTTTTTATTATTTTTCAAAAATCGGGCCGGCCGGCTCGTACGATTTCGAAGTTGCCGTCCTGCTCTTTTTCCTGCTGACGGTCTTCGGCCGACAAATGTTTGCGCGGCTGCGTCATGACGAGCCGTTGCAAACGATGGCTTACACTTTATTCGGGCTGCTCTATGTCCTTTGGCTTTATAATTTCATCACCAAAATCGTCTATCTGACGCCGCGTTCGAGCTCGGGCCAGCTGACGGGGCAGTTTTACGTTTTGTACCTGATAGCGGTCACAAAATTTGCAGACATGGGCGCGTATCTCACGGGCAGCGCGATCGGGCGGCATTTGATGGTCCCGCACATCAGCGCCAAAAAAACCTGGGAAGGTTTTTTTGGTGCAATTGTTTTTGCGCTGCTTTGCAGCCTGGCACTGTTCAAACTAATGCCCGGCCATTTGCCGGCGCTGACCTGGACGCACGCAACGATCCTCGGGCTCCTTCTTGGATTCGCCGCGGTGCTCGGCGACCTGGCTGAATCAATCATTAAGCGCAGCACTGACGTAAAGGACTCGGGAAATCTGCTCCCGGGAATTGGCGGTGCGCTCGATCTTTTGGACAGTCTGCTTTTCACCGCGCCGCTGTTGTTTTTCTACCTGCGCCTGGTGATCCACGTCGCTTAACCACCAATCAACACGAATGGACACGAAACTCTCCAAAGCGACTGTGCCGCACAAAACATTCGTGTCGATTCGTGGGCATTCGTGGTTAAGTGAATGAGAATGCAGAAGTCTGGGCGACGTAAGCGCATCGTTATTCTGGGCGCGACTGGATCTATCGGCAAAAGCGCCCTGAAGGTGGCGCGCGACATTCCCGAGCGGATGGAAATCGCCGGACTGGCAGCGAACAGTAATGCCGAAAAACTCGCCGCGGCTGCAAACGAAACACGCCCGGAATCAGTTTGCCTGGTTGATGAGACGAAGATCGACATCCTGCGAAGAGCCCTTGATTACGAGCCTCGAATTTTTTCGGGAGAGGTCGGTTTGCGCGAGATCGCGTGCCTGACCGATGCGGACATGGTGCTGGTTGCTATTGTGGGCACAGGCGGTTTGCGGCCCGCGCTTGCGGCGATCGAAGCAGGAAAAGATTTGGCCGTGGCGAGCAAGGAAATCCTGGTAATGGCGGGCGAGATTGTGATGCGCGAGGCGCGCGAGAATGGTGTGCACGTTTTGCCTGTGGACTCCGAACACAACGCGATTTTTCAGTGCCTTGACGGCAAACAGCAAACAGGTATTAGGCGGATCATTCTTACCGCGTCCGGCGGGCCATTCCGCGAAACACCGCGCAAAAACTTCGACTCCTTAACGCCAGAACAGGCTTTAAAACATCCGACATGGAACATGGGGCCCAAGATCACAATCGATTCCGCAACGCTGTTCAACAAAGGCTTGGAAATGATCGAAGCGCACTGGCTTTTTGGCGTGGAGATGAAGCGTGTTGAAGTCGTCATCCATCCGCAGAGCATTGTCCATTCAATGGTCGAGTTCGCTGACGGCTCGATGCTGGCACAATTGAGTCATTCAAACATGCGTTTCCCGATTCAATACGCGGTGACCTGGCCGGATCGCGTCCCGAACACTTTGCCGCCGCTCGATTTTTCGAAACTGTCGAAGTTGGAATTTTTTACTCCACGCTACAACGATTTCCCCGCATTGAACCTCGCGCGGCGAGCAGGCGAGACCGGCGGCACTTTGCCCGCTGCGATGAATGCCGCGAACGAGATCGCCGTCGCAGCCTTCCTGGATCGACAAGTCCGTTTTCCGGACATCTCGCAGATTGTTGAAGACGTCATGAACCGGCACAAGCCCGTTGCGCACGCTGATCTCGATGCAATATTGGAAGCTGATCAGAGGGCTCGGGCTCAAGCGAGGAAATGCGTTGAAGCGTTAAACGGTTGAAGCGGGAACGCGTCCAACTGATCACCGTTCACCGATCACTGATCACTAATCATGCTACTTCATATCGTCCGCGTCATCTTCGTTCTGCTCGAGGTTCTCATCCTTTTTAACTTGCTGATCGTGGTGCATGAACTGGGGCATTTTCTGGCGGCGCGCTGGCGAGGGCTTTACGTCGAAAAATTCGGCGTCTGGTTCGGTAAACCACTCTGGAAAAAAAAGATCAACGGCGTCCAATACTCGCTCGGGTCGCTTCCGTTCGGAGGCTTTGTGGCGCTGCCGCAGCTTGCGCCGATGGACATCATCGAGGGAAAGGCCGATCTGGACCGGGCGCGGCTGCCGAAAATTTCCGCGCTCGACAAGATCATCGTAGCCATCGCTGGCCCGTTTTTCAGTCTGCTGCTGGCGCTTTGTTTCGCCGCCATTGTTTGGGCGGTCGGTCATCCGGTGGGCGAAGCCGATTCGACCACTGTAATCGGCTACGTCATGCCCGATTCGCCGGCGCAAAAGGTTGGCTTGCTACCCGGCGACAAAATCCTTTCAGTGGATGGCAAGCAGGTCAGACGCTTTCTCGGGATGAACGATAGCGTGAGCTGGGATGTGGTGCGCAGCGAAGGCGACAAGATCGCGGTGAAATTTCAGAGAGACGGCAAAGTGCAAACCGTGTGGGTGGAGCCTTACAAGGCCGAGACTCGCGGATGGCGCAGGAAAAGTATTCGCCAACTGCTGGTTTATCCGGCAGAGACACCGATCATTGCTAAAGTGGAGCCAAACACGCCGGCGGCGGCGGCTGGGTTGCGTGCCGGAGACATCATTCGTGGGTTCGATCAGACGCCCATCTATAATCCAATCGCGTTGTTGGAATATATCAACAAGCATCCCAAGGATGAGCTGGTCCTTCATGTAGAACGCGGCCGCGCGAAGTTGGATATTCCCGTAAAACCGACGCCTCTGCCCACTGGCGATCAGATGAAGCCGCGAATTGGCATTGAATGGGACACAGCTGGAATCGTGTCTATCCAGCATCCGAGCCCAATTGAGCAGGTTTACAACAGCGTGACCAGCACATTGAAGACAATCGGCGCGGTCGCCTCGCCGAAATCGGACGTGAAGCTTCAGCACTTGAGCGGGCCAGTCGGGATTTGGAACATTTACGTCAGGCTTTTTGAAGCCGAGGGCGGTTGGAAACTGGCGCTGTGGTTCAGCGTCATTCTGAATGTGAACCTCGCGATTCTAAACATGCTGCCGATTCCCGTGCTCGATGGCGGACACATTGTGCTGGCGCTCATCGAATCGGTGCGCCGCAAACCGGTGAACATGCGCATTCTGGAGGTCGTTCAAACTAGCTGCGCCGTGGTGATCATCGGTTACATGCTCTATATCACGTTCTTCGACGTGCAGGATTTGCCCTTCGTCAGAAAAAAGCTCGACCAGCTCGAAGCACAATCGCCGGCAAAAGATAGTCAGACGCCGTAGCTGCGCTCGTTGCGAGAGTGGTCGAGGCTTCGTACATTCGAAATCTCGTGAACTATTGTGTTGATCGTCTTCATTATCACCGCCGCGCCACGCGCGACGTGAACGTGGGGAACGTCGGGATCGGCGGCGATAACCCGATCCGTGTGCAATCGATGATCACGTGCGATACGATGGACACCGAGGCGTCGATTCAACAAACAATCGAATTGGCGCAGGCTGGCTGTGAGATCGTGCGCATCACCGCGCCGACGGTAAAGGACGCACGCAATCTCGAGCAAATTGTGAAGGGTCTGCGGGGGCGCGGCTGCGATGTGCCGATCGTCGCGGATATCCATTTCAAACCCGAGGCAGCGATGGAAGCCGCAAAATGGGTGGACAAGGTGCGGATCAATCCAGGCAACTACGCGGATTCGAAAAAGTTCGTGATTCGCGAATACTCGGATGAGCAGTACGCAGCCGAGCTGGCGCGTATTCGCGAGCGGTTTTTCCCGCTGGTCGAGCTGTGCAAGAAACGCGGGATCGCCATGCGTATCGGAACGAATCACGGCTCGCTTTCAGATCGCATCCTGAATCGCTACGGCGACACGCCTCTAGGAATGGTTGAAAGCGCGCTCGAGTTTGCTCGGATAGCGCGCGACCTGGATTACCACGATTTCGTTTTCTCGATGAAAGCGAGCAACCCGAAAATCATGATTGCTGCATATCGATTGCTCGCGGCTCGATTAGACGAACTTGGGCCGGACTGGAATTATCCGTTGCATCTCGGCGTCACCGAAGCTGGTGAAGGCGAAGACGCGCGGATCAAAAGCGCAATCGGCATCGGATCGCTTCTTGCGGATGGGATTGGCGATACGATCCGCGTTTCGCTCACGGAGGATAGCCCTCATGAAATTCCCGTGGCGAAAGCGCTGATTGAGAATGTTAAGAAAACGTCCGACGCCCAACGTCCAACGCCCAACGTCCAACTTTCTTTCGATCCGTTTTCATATCAACGGCGCGCTACAGAGACGATTTCTGTAGCCGGGATCGGCCCGTCCGCCGTAGCCTCGGCGAAGGCGGATGATCCCGGCCCACGAATAAAGCTCGGCGGCGCAGAATTGATTCGCGTAGTCGTCACGCGGGCCAACTTCGACAAGGTCGCGCACAAAATCGACAAATTGGGAGATTACAAGCCGGAGATTGTTTACGAAAACGCGAACGTAGTGGAGATCGATCCACGCGATGACTCAGCCATCGCCAAAATCAACGCGGAGCCGAGTGCACAATTTGTCACCGTAAGGGACGACCTCGATCTCCCAGTGATCGCAGCGTTCCGGTTACTGGCAGCGCGATTGCAGGCGCGGCATCCGATTCTACTGAAAGACGTTTTGAATTGTAGGGCGTCTGTGTCAGACGCCGGCCAAGACGCTGGCGTTTCACAGAGCGGAGCCGCTGGGAAGCGAGCGACACAGACGGGCAGCTCGCCAGAGCGAGAGAGCGGGAGCGAACGAGTCAAACGCCCTACAGATTTTCTCGGAACGCTGTTGATGGCCTCCATCAACATTGGCTCGTTGCTATGCGATGGAATCGGCGACGCGATTTTGGTGCAGGGTGAGCAAGCGCCGGGACAAGCGCTCCGTTTGAGTTACAACATTCTGCAGGCCGCGGGTTCGCGGATTTTTAAAACTGATTACGTGGCCTGTCCTTCTTGCGGGCGCACGCTATTTAACTTGCAAACCACAACAGCGAAAATCAAAGGTGCGACCTTGCATCTCAAAGGGGTAAAGATCGCCATCATGGGTTGCATTGTGAATGGCCCCGGTGAAATGGCGGACGCTGATTTTGGCTATGTCGGTGGCGCCCCGGGCAAAGTAAACCTTTACGTCGGCAAGACAGCCGTGAAATTCAACATTCCCGAAGCGGAAGCGGTCGATCGGCTGAAAGATTTGATTCGCGAGCATGGCAAATGGGTTGATCCGGTGTCACAGGCGGCGCCGTTGGAAGCCGTTTCATAACACAGTCCGCGTCGGCGGATCGGACACGAACTATGTCCCGTCAATACACGCTGCAACGCACACCAAGATCGACCTCGATCCATCTCGATTACGCCGGTGAGCTGAACGAACAACAGCTTGCGGCTGTGACTGCGGAGGCCGGTCCGCTCCTTGTCATTGCCGGTGCGGGTTCGGGAAAGACGCGCACCCTCACTTATCGCGTGGCGTACCTGCTCGAAAACGGGATCGATCCGCGCAATATTCTGCTTCTCACATTCACCAACAAAGCTGCGCGGGAAATGCTGAATCGCGTCGCGAATTTGATGCCGGTCGATGCGAGCGGACTTTGGGGCGGAACATTTCATTCGGTAGGAAATCGGATTTTGCGCAGGCACGGCAGCGCGCTCGGTTACTCCAGCGGATTCACCATCATGGACCGCGAAGATCAAAAGCATTTGATCGACACGGTGGTGGCCAGCGCAGGGATTGATCCGAAGGAAATCCGGTTCCCGAAAGGCGATGTGCTCGCGGAAATTTTCAGTTTCGTCGTCAACACGGAGAAGCAGTTGGAGGGATTGCTCGCGGAAAAGTTCCCTTATTTCCTGCCGCTACTCGACAAGATTCGAGATGTTCACGAGCGATACGAAAAAAAGAAAAAGGCCACGAACTCGATTGATTTCGACGACCTGTTGCAAAAGACGTTGTCGATGTTTCAGCAGCACGAGCGGATTGCGGAAGTTTACCGGCGGCAGTTCCAGTTCATTCTCGTCGATGAATATCAGGATACGAACAAAATTCAGGCTGACCTGGTGGATGTGCTCGCTCGCGATCACCGCAACGTGATGGTGGTGGGCGATGACGCGCAGTCGATCTACTCGTGGCGTGGCGCGAACTTCCAAAACATTCTCGAATTTCCGAAACGGTATCCGGAGGCGCAGGTCTTCAAGATCGAGATGAATTACCGCAGCGTGCCGGAAATTCTGGAGGTAGCAAACGCAGCGATTGCCGCAAACGTTCAACAATTCCGCAAGCATTTAAGCGCGACGCGGGAATCAAAAACGTCGAAGCCAGCCCTCGTGGCACTGAATGATGGCGCGGAGCAAGCGCAGTTTGTCGCGCAGCGCATCCTTGAATTACGCGACGAAGATGTCGATCTCAACGACATCGCCGTGCTTTACCGCGCGCATTATCACGCGGTCGAGTTGCAGCTGGAGCTTTCCCGCCGCGGTATCCCTTATCAAATCACCAGCGGCATCCGATTTTTCGAGCAGGCGCACATCAAAGACGTGACTTCATTTATCCGTTTCGTTGCCAATCCGCGCGATGAAGTCGCCTTTAACCGCATGGTGAAATTGCTTCCGGGCATCGGCAATCGTACCGCGGAAAATCTCTGGCGCGAATGGGAGGCAGGGGTTGTAGCCGCGGGCGTTGACCGCGGTTCTGGAGACACGTCGGCGCCGGCCGGGGTCACCGCCCCCGGCTACAGTTTCGGCGAACGCCTTCTGGCGATGAACGTCTCCGCAAAATCAAAGAAACTGTGGACGCAACTCGCGCATACCCTCGATGAAATTGCACCCGGCGGCCAACCCAATCCGCCTTCGGAAATGATCACATCGGTTGTAGGCGCAATTTACGATGATTATGCCAAAGCGAACTTCACCAACTACGAGCTGCGTCGTGAAGACCTCGATCAGCTCGCAGTGTTTGCCCGTCAATTCAATGACGTGCACGAATTTCTCTCGCAATTGGCGCTGATCAGCAACGTCGATGCGGAGGCCAAGCCGGCTCAGAGCGCAGACAAGGAGGCGGTCAACCTGTCCACCGTGCATCAGGCGAAGGGTCTCGAGTTTCATACCGTGTTCGTGATCTGGTTGACCGACGGGATGTTCCCGAGCAGCCGCTCCCTCGACACGCGCGATGCATTGGAGGAGGAACGGCGTCTATTCTATGTGGCCATCACACGCGCGCGCGACGAGCTTTATCTCACGTATCCGCAAATGCGCTTGTCTGGCGGTTACGGCGACGTGTTTCAACGGCCCTCGCGTCTTCTGCAGGAAATTCCAAACGAGCTTCTAGAGGACTGGCAAGTGAGAAGACAATGACGAAAGCGCTCGGTAGATTTTTTTGTCATTCGTGCTCCGTCATTATTTCGTCATTCGTCATTCGTCATTCGTCATTTTCTTCATGACTCTTTCGCCGGAGAAGAAGATCGCGGGAGTTCTCGCGCCGCTGTTCGCGCTGCGCGGCGAGAACGATCTGGGAATCGGGGATACCGCTGCGCTGCGGGAGTTTATTGATTGGGTTGTAGGAATCGGATTCAAACTCGTCCAGCTTTTGCCCATCAACGAGGTCGGAGCCGATAACAGTCCATACAACGCGATTAGCGCCATGGCCATCGAACCGACGACACTGCACCTTGCGCCGAACTCGCCAGAAGATTTAACGCGCGAAGATTTCGAGAGATCAATTGCTGATGTCGATCTTCCCAGCCTTCAGCGCGGCCCGGTCAAGTACCGCCACGTAAAAAAACTAAAGTGGCACCTGCTGGAAAAGGCATTCGCGAGTTTCTCCGAACATGCCCGTGAAGAACGGCAATCAGCATTCCAAACGTTCTGCAAAGAAGAATCCGTCTGGCTGCGCGATTACGCATTTTTTCGGGTTCTGGTGCAGGAAAATAATGGCAGCGCCGCGTGGGATCGATGGCCGGCGCAGCATCAAACGATAGAGAGAGCGCGCAGTTGGCGGCACGAAGCGCCCGCTGATCGACAAGCAGTCTGGACCCGGCGTGAGGATTTTTTTTGCTACGTCCAATGGATCGCGCACCAGCAATGGCGCGCAATCAAATCATACGCCGAGGAACGCGGCGTGGCGCTAATGGGCGATATTCCATTCGGCGTCAGTTACTACAGCACCGACGTGTTTGCACGCCCGGATGAATTTGTGCTCGACTGGTTCGGCGGCGCGCCGCCCGAGCCGACCTTTAAGGACGACGCGTTCACCCAAAAATGGGGACAGAATTGGGGTATCCCGCTCTATCAGTGGACCGCCATGCGCTCGAACAATTTTCAGTGGTGGCGCGAACGGGTGCGCGCTGTCCGGCGCATCTTTCATCTGTTCCGGATCGATCACGTCCAGGGATTTTATCGCATCTATGCGTTCCCCTGGCGGCCACGACTGAACAAAGAATTCCTTCCCCTCGATGAACGCCAAATGCTGGAACGAACCGGCGGCCACGCGCCGCATTTCGTTCCCCGTGACGACAACACTCCCGAAAACCGCGAATTAAATAAACGCGAGGGCGAAGAATACCTGCGCGTGGTTCTGGAAGAAGCAGGCATCGGGCGCGTGATCGGCGAAGACCTTGGCGTTGTTCCTGAATATGTGCGGCCCAACCTACGGTCACTTGGGATTGCCGGATTTAAAATTCCGCAATGGGAGTCTTACAATGGGATGATCATTCCCGGAGAAGCATATGAACGGTTTTCTATCGCGACTTACGCAACGCACGATCACGAACCAATTCGCGCTTTATGGAATGAGGCTTTCGGGCATCCAGCGTCGGATGCTGGCGCACAAGCGCGAGCTACGCTGGAGAAGATCGCTCTGTTTGCCGGATTGAATTCAAAACTCGCCGAGCTCGATTTCGAAAGAGATTTTTATTCAGCAATTATGGAAGCGCTTTTCAGGTGCGACTCGTGGATTGCCATGGTCATGCTCACCGATCTTCTGGCGCGCGAATACCGCTTCAATGTGCCCGGGACAAAGGCGAGCTTGAATTGGACGCGGCGCATGCAGCGCTCAATTGCGCAGCTCAGTTCCAGTCGCAAAGAGCAGATGCGAATGCAGCTAATCCGTGAGCTCCTACAAAAGACCGGGCGGGTTTGAATTCTAGGGAGCGCACGCGCCTCAGTCAGGCAGACCAGCGCCGCTTAGCTACTCTTTTCTATCGGCGCGCCAACTTTGTTGCCCCATTCGGTCCAGGAACCGTCGTAGTTCCGGACGTTATCAAGTCCCAGGAGATATGTCAGCACGAACCACGTATGACTGGAACGCTCGCCAATTCGGCAATAAACAACCGTGTCCGTGCCCGGCTTTAGGCCGCATTGATCGAAATAAATTTTCGCCAGTTCAGCGGCGGGTTTGAATGTCGCGTCGTCATTTGTCGCAGTTTTCCACGGCATGCTCTTAGCCCCGGGAATATGGCCGCCGCGCAGCACGCCCTCCTGCGGATACTCCGGCATGTGCGTGATCTCGCCCCTGTATTCACCGGGCGAACGCACATCGACCAGCGGTTTGCCGCTCTTGCTTTGCGTCAGAGCTTCATCGAAAAACGCGCGGATCTCCTTGTCGAAGCGTTTCTTCGGCACCGGATAATCTGTGGCCGGATATTCCGGGACTTCGCGCGTCATACGGTGGCCTTCGGCCTTCCATTTGTCGCGGCCGCCATTGAGAATTTTAACTTTCTCGTGCCCAAACAAACGAAACGCCCAGAGCGCGTAGCACGCCCACCAATTCGCCTTATCGCCGTAAAAAATACAAGTGGTCTCCGGCGTGATTCCGTGCCGGCTGCAAAGCCGCGCAAATTTTTCCGGCGAAATATAATCGCGGATCACCGCGTCCTGGAGATCGGCGCGCCAATCGATGTGCACCGCACCGGGAATATGCCCGGTGTCGTAAAGCAAAATATCTTCATTCGACTCGACGATCCGGATTCCCTCGTCTTTGAGATGTTTCTCCAGCCAATCCGTTTCCACCAGCGCTTCTGGATGCGCGTATTCCGTTGGGTAAGTAGCCATATAAAAAACTTCCGGCTGCTCCCGTGATTGGGCAAGGACTTTCCCGTTCCCTGGAGCGTTGACAGCAGCGGAACATAGGCCGTTTGGCCTGTGCCTCCCCGCGGAAATGTTCTCCGCTGTTCCTCGACGCAGCGGGTTTCAAACCCGCTGGGCGCACAGACTACACGTCTACGTTCCGAAACACCGAAACGGGTCAATCCCCCAGGCGGAAACTCAGCGAAGAATTGAATCAGCAGGATGGACCACGCCGTTCTTGATGACAGTTTCGATATCCGACGCGTTCTTTATGTCATCGAGTGGATTCGAATTGAGAATCACGAGATCGGCGAAATAGCCATTTTCAATCTTCCCGATGTGTGCGCCGGTGTCGCCCCCGAAAAGTTTCGCCGCGTTGGCCGTGGCGCACTGGAGAATCTGCATCGGCGTCAGCCCGGCTTGTTTCATCAGCTGGAATTCGCGAAACAATGCTGGTCCATGAATTGTGCCGATGTTTCCAGCATCGGTCCCCGCAGCAATCGTGACACCAGCATCGTGCAGCTTCTTCAAATTCGGCAGCGCGACTTCATACGTCTTATTAATCCGATTCAAAGCAGCCTTTGGATCAGCCAACGCATCCTTGATTCGCTGTGGCAATTTGTCCTGCGGAACCTTCGTGACGTCGAGCGACGCGATCACTTCGGGGTTGCCCCACTTTTGTTCTTCGGGAGTGAGATTCAACTGATGCGAAAACGTTCGGCCGTAGCGTTCAAACACCACCAGCGTCGGACACAGAATTACGTGTCGATCTTTGAGTAGCTTCACGAACGCGTCGTCGATCGGCTTGTCGATGACGCTGTGAACGAGAATGTCCGCGCCTTCCTCAACGGCAGCGCGCGCGGTTTCCAATTCGGTCGCGTGCACCGCGACGCGAATGTTGTGCGCGTGACTTTCTTCAATCGTCGCACGCGCAACAGGTCGGAACGAATCGACCGGATGATCTTTGTCCACGATGTACCAGATCTTCACCAGATCGGGTTTTTGCTCGGCAAGTTTGCGAACGAACTCGCGCGCTTGCTCGGGAGTGTCGATCTTCACAATTGGCGGATCACCGAGATCAAGCTTCTCGCGTGAGACGCTCGATATTAATGGTCCGGCCACCGCAACCCGCGGCGATTTCTGTGTCGCGTTCGCCTTTTTGCGGACTTCGAAATTCCACATCGGCCCACCGACATCGACCACGCTGGTGATGCCGCAACGAATGTAGCGTGCGAAAACATCGTCGAGATGCGACTTGATCCACGCGACCTCATCCTTGTACGGCCGAACGCTGTTCAAATCGGCGACGTCGGGTCGCGTAAATAGATCTGCGGATTGAAAGAAATGAACGTGCGTGTCGATGTAGCCTGGCAAAATGAATTTGCCGGCGCAACTGATCTGTTTACCAAGTGCGGCCGCGTCTTGTTTGCCAACCGCGACGCGTTCGATCTTATCGCCGTTAATCACGACCGTCGCGTTCGGCAACACTTTGCCGTCAGCCGGATTAATCACCGTCGCACCGACGAGCGAAGTCTTTTCAGCGTGAACCGCTGCGGTGAAGAATATGAACGCGATTACGAGTGCAATTCGAAAATTCATTCGAGAGAGATTCCTCGACTTCTCTTGGAATAACAAAGTTTATTCTTTCGATTCCGGCACAGCTTTCTCAGCGGCTTTGAAACCGATCTTGGAATGCGTGCCGTCGCAAAAGGGTTTCTCGGTTGACGCGCCGCAGCGACAGAGCGCCATACGTTTCTCCACGGGGAATTTGTTTCCGTCGGCGTCGGTCAGTTCCACTTCGCCCGTCACGATGTAAGGGCCGTTCTTGATTGTCTCGATTGTTACTTGAGCCATGGGCTTATTGTAATGTCATGTCGACCGAAGTGGAGACATCTCTTGCTGTTTCTGATAGAATTAGAGATTCCTCGACTCCGCTCGGAATGACAAACGATATTGCTTCATCGAGGCACAGCAGGCACTCGCTTGACTTTTTGCGCGGCTTGCGCATTAAGAACGCCGTCGAAAGTCTATGCATCATTCAATGTTGGGCGGTCTGCGAGTAATTGTCTGTGTTGGTCTCGTCTTACTCCTCGCCGGTTGCGGCGAGGACACTCGCTATTCCGGCAATACACAGTACCTGGGTGGCGGCGTTTATGGCGGCGCCCCGGCTGGTCCGCCGCGTGATACTGTCTCTTATTGGGACGGAGACAGCGCTAACGGAAGCCCATCTGTGAAGATCAGCCTCGGAGAACAGCGCGCCTATTTTTACAAAGCCGGCGTGCTCGTCGGGGTTTCGCAATTATCCACCGGCCGCGAGGGACTCAACACTCCCCTTGGTAATTTTAAGATTATTCAAAAAGACAAAGACCACGCCTCCAGCTTATTCGGGGATTATGTGGACTCGGCCGGCAACGTGGTCGTTCCCAACGTTGACATTAAGAAGGATCCGAAACCGCCGCCGGGCGCTCACTTCAGAGGCACACCGATGCCGTACTTCATGCGGATCGTGTCGGGGACAGGCATGCACGCCGGCTATTTGCCAGGGTACCCCGCGTCGCACGGGTGTATCCGCATGCCCGAATTCATGGCTGAAAATTTCTTTAGATCGGTCTCACTTGGAACACCGGTCACGATCACCAATTAGCTCATTCGGCAGGCTCTTTATCCAGGCTTGCAGAAAATTCCCGGCGGCGTCATTCTGATAATCCCGCTGCAAAAAATATGATTGTCATTACCCAACCAAACGCGACTGAGGAACAGATCCAGCGGATCGTCACGCGTGTCCGCGAGTTTGGGCTCGAGGCACAAATCAGCCGCGGCGCGTCGCGAGTGATCATCGGTGTAATCGGGCCGGAGGCGCTTCTTCGCGAGAAGCCGATTGCCGCGATGGCCGGAGTGGAAGCGATCGTGCCCGTGCTCAAGCCGTACAAACTTGCCGCACGTGATTCGCGCGGGGCCTCTTCGGTCGCAATTGGCAACGTGCGCGTGGGCGAACACGAGGATGTTGTTCTCATTTGCGGCCCGTGCTCGATCGAAAGCAGGGAGCAAATTCAGTCGATCGCGACGATCGTGAAAGAATCCGGCGCAAAAATTTTGCGCGGCGGCGCGTTTAAGCCGCGCACTTCGCCATACAGTTTTCAAGGATTACGCGAAGACGGACTTCGTTTCCTCGCGGAAGCGCGCGCGAAAACGGGCCTGCCTGTGGTTACTGAAGTGATGGACCCGCGTGATCTCCCGATGATCGAAGAGTATGCAGATTGCCTGCAGGTCGGCACGCGCAACATGCATAATTTTTCGCTCTTGAAAGAAGTGGGTCGCAGTAGACTTCCCGTCCTCCTCAAGCGCGGATTCAGCGCGACAATTTACGATTTGATGATGAGCGCCGAATACATTCTCAACGAGGGCAATTCAAATGTGGTTCTTTGCGAGCGCGGCATCCGCACGTTCGACACGGCCGCCCGCTACACGCTCGATCTTAGCGCTGTTCCAATCTTAAAGGCTAAAACGCATTTGCCGGTGATTGTCGATCCGACACATGCGCTCGGGCTGCGCGAGTTTGTGCCGCAGATGTCTCTCGCCGCAGTCGCCGCCGGGACGGACGCGCTCATGATCGAGGTGCACGATTCCCCGGAGCTGGCCAAAAGCGACGGTAACCAAGCGCTCACGCCGGAAATTTTCGCCGAGCTCGTCCCGCGCCTTCGCGCCGTCGCCGCCGCGATTGGGCGCGCGCTGTAAAGAGCGGCGCAGCAGCGCCGCACTCCAAAACGCAAGCGCGGATTGGGCGTGGAAATTGCCGGCCACGTTTTGGAGTGCGGCAGTGTTCTGCCGCTTTTCCATCTAGCCAGTCTAGTTACGGTCAAAGACTAGTCGTTCGACAGACTCGAAAGCTGGCTGTTCGCGTAGATCACGCGGCGCATCTGGCCTGAATCTCCTTCCGCGCATAGAATTAACCGTGGAAGAATCGATTCGCAGAGAGCTTCTGGAACGTGTCGCAGCGAGCGAACCGATCGCGCGCAAACTCGGTGCGATACAAAAGGCTCAATGGCCAGCACAATTTTCGCATGTGATCGAGCCGGCCCAGGCGTTTCTGGCCGCCGTAATCGCGAGCTCGTGGCATCGGCTTCCAGCCAATGATCGACAAGATGTCGATTCCACCATCTGGGTGCTTTGTCCCAGCGTTCATTCTCAAGAATCGTTTTACGAAAGTTTAGTCAACTGGCAGCCAGATGCGCTTTTCCTGCCAGAAGCCGAACTCGCCGCGGTAGAAAATGTCTTGCCCGATCCGGAAATTGCAGCGGAACGGCTGGCGCTGCTCATGCAAATCGGGACGGGTCCGCGTATCATCGTCGCGACGCGCGCAAGTCTCGATCAGCCCGCGCCAAAGCGCGGCACGCTTCAATCTGCTGCTACCCAATTCCGGCGCGGAGCAAACGCAAAGATGGAACAGGTTCTGGATCAACTTATAGGCAGCGGCTATGAGCGTGTCGCACAGGTAACAACTCGGGGTCAGTTCGCCGTTCGCGGCGGTATTGTCGATCTCTATTCATGGCAGGCGCCGTTGCCGTTCCGACTGGAATTTTTCGGCGATCAAATCGAATCACTTCGCGAGTTCGACATCGATAATCAAACTTCAGTCCGCGATCTAAGGTCGGTCGATATTCTGTTCGAAACGGCGGATGGCCAAAGCGGGTTCGTTCGCGATTACGTCGCTCCAAATCATCTCAAGATCGAAATCGATCCTGAAGTAAAGTCGAACGCGCACATCCAGATCAGCGAAGGCTGGATTGAAACTGGTCCGGAAGATTTCAGCGGCGCATTCGAGGATTGCGAGGTGGGAGAGTTTGCAGCCGGCGATCTCGTGCTGGCCGAGGCTAAACGGGCGCGGTTTGTCGATCGCTTGAAAGAATGGCGCGCCAACAACGCGAGAACCGTCATTTATTTTCAGACCGAGGGCGAGATTGAGCGCTTCCGCGAAATCATGGCGGGCGCCACTGAAGCCATCGATTTCGTCGAGGGAACACTTGCGCGCGGATTTTGTTTCCCCGCAGCCAATCTCGTCGTCCTCTCGGCCGCTGAATTGTTTGGACGATTTGCGATCCACAGACGTCGTCACCTCCGCCGCGCCGAGCGGCACCGCGCGCAGATCGACTTCAGCGAACTGAATGAAGGCGACCTGGTTGTGCATCTCGAGCACGGCATCGGCAAATTTCTCGGGCTGCAAAAATTTGCTGTAGGGCAGGCGCATCGCGTGCCGAGCGCAGGTGAGACAGAATCGGCAATCCCGAAAGCTTTCGGGGTTGCCCTACAACCGCAGGGTCAGCCACAGGAGGTGCTGGTCCTTGAGTTCGCAGATGAAGCAAAGCTGTACGTCCCACTCGAACAGGCGTACCTCGTTTCCCGCTATGTGGGTGCAGGAAAAAAATCGCCGCCGCTAAGCTCGCTCGGCGATGGGAAATGGGCACGCGCCAAAATAAAAGCCGCGGGTTCCATTTTTGATTATGCCGGCAAAATGCTCGCCATTCAGGCGGAGCGACAAATGCACTCGGGCCACGCGTTCGCCCCGGACACAAAATGGCAGGTGGAATTCGAACATTCCTTTCCGTTCCGTGAAACACCGGACCAAATGAAGGCGATCATTGATACAAAAATCGACATGGAACGTCCGCGTCCGATGGACCGCCTGATCTGTGGCGACGTTGGTTTTGGCAAAACCGAAGTCGCAGTTCGCGCCGCATTCAAAGCGGTCATGAACGGCAAGCAGGTCGCTGTGCTCGCGCCTACCACAGTTCTCGCTCAACAACATTTCGAGGTGTTCCGCCAGCGCATGCTCGATTACCCGGTGCGCATCGAAATGCTCAGCCGCTTTCGTTCGCAATCCGAACAGAAGAAAGTGCTAAAACTGCTGCGCGAAGGCGGCGTCGATATCATCATTGGCACGCACCGGCTCATCTCCGGCGACGTCGTATTCAAGAATCTCGGCCTGGTGGTGATCGATGAGGAACAGCGGTTTGGAGTTTTGCACAAGGAGAAATTCAAAGAGCTATTTAAGCTGGTCGATGTGCTGACGCTCTCTGCCACGCCGATTCCGCGCACTCTCTATCTTTCACTCGTAGGTGTAAAAGAGATGTCCACAATTGAGACTCCGCCGTTGAACCGTTTGCCGGTAGAGACAGTGGTGTCGGCCTACGATGAACGAATCATTCGTGCCGCGATTGATCGCGAACTGGAACGGCAAGGGCAGGTGTTTTTCCTGCACAATCGCGTAGCGACCATCGAGCGAGCGCGTGATCGAATCGTCCATCTTTGCCCGCAGGCCAGAGTTGAAATCGGGCATGGCCAGATGGACGCCGACGAGCTGGAAGCGGTGATGTCACGATTCATCGCGGGGAAAACCGACGTGCTCGTGTGCACTACAATCATCGAAAGCGGTCTCGATATTCCGAATGCAAACACCATCATCATCGATCGGGCAGATCAGTTTGGTCTCGCCGACCTGTATCAATTGCGTGGACGCGTCGGCCGAGCCGAGCACAAGGCATATGCGTATCTCCTTCTTCCGCGCGAAATGATGACAATCGGCGCCGCGCGCAAACGAATCAGCGCCATAAAACAGTACAGCTCGCTGGGCGCGGGTTTTCGCGTGGCCATGCGGGACCTGGAGATTCGCGGCGCCGGCAGCATTCTGGGCACGGCTCAGAGCGGCCACATCATGGCGGTTGGTTTCGATTTGTATTGCCAGTTGCTCAAGCAGGCAGTGGCACAACTGAAAGGCGACAAGCCGCGATTTCGGCTGGATGTTGATTTGCAACTCGATTTTGTCGTGACAAA
>DASYDT010000069.1:0-28612 GCA_036499425.1 Candidatus Udaeobacter sp.
TGAAGGGCGAGGGGAACCGAGAAGTGTTTTGGATCCTTCCCACCGAAGGCGCGCGGCAAAATTTATTGGATTGGTCGTGCCAGGAAACTTTTTCAATCAAGACGGATGATTGTTATGTCGCGCCGCGGTACGGATCGGAAATTGAAGATCGAAATCTTCTTGAGCTCGTCGAAGAACATCGCCCGGCGCATGTCATCATCGCGATTGGCAGCGGCGCGCAGGAAAAGCTCGGATATTATTTGCGCGAAAATCTGTCGTATCGGCCGGCGATCCATTGCATCGGCGCCGCGCTCGGATTCGTCACCGGCGATCAGGTTTCAATTCCCGGTTGGGCGGACCGGCTTTATCTCGGCTGGCTCTGGCGATTGGTTGCGCAGCCGAGCGTTTTTATCCCGCGGCTGTCGCGCGCAGTGGAACTCCCATGGTTGATTTGGAAATATGGCGAGAAGTCGCCGCCGCTGGAGCCAGAGGTCAGAAGTGAGACGTAAGAGGTAAGAAGTGAAAAGTAGGTTAGATGTCGCTAGTTCGGACTACAGGACGATTGAATGAGCAATCACATTAACGAAATTCTCTTTGCACTTACGGATGCCAAAGTGGAATTCGTCGTCGGCGGAGGCGTTGCGGCGGTTCTTCACGGGGTCGAGCGGGTAACCCTGGACATCGATCTTGCGCTGGATATGGATCCGGCCAACGTCGAGAAATTTCTGCGTGTCATACACGGACTCGGGCTGCAACCTCGAGTGCCAGTTCCAGCGCGTGATCTGATGAGCCGAGAGGCGGTGCAACGAATGGTTGCGGAAAAAGGGGCGCTGGTCTTTTCCTTTGTGGATTTCGATCGACCATTGCGACATGTCGTTATATTTTTGCAGGATAACCTTTCATTTGAAGAGTTAAGCCGCGACGCGCGGAAAGTCGTGATAGAAAACCGGGCGATTAAGATTATGGGAATAAGCAAGCTTCTCGAGACAAAACGCGCGATTACTCCATTGCGCGACAAAGATTTGATCGATATTAAACAACTGAAAAATTGCAGAGCCAAAGTGAATAATCGAAAGAGTGAAATTAGGCCGTCCGCAGAATTCGAGAGCGCGCTGGCTCAATGCACACGCGAGGATTTCGACGGCCACACTGAATTCTATCGGCTGACCCCCGAGCAACGGCTCGAATGGCTATCTCAGGCAGCAACCTTCGTTTATGAGTTCAAGGGCAAAGCAAATTCTGCCCCCGATAACCGGCACCGGTAGGAGCAGAAAGTGAGTAAACGTGCCCGTCTAAATTCATTATCGCCAAACGAACGCGCCGCCTGGCGCAGGCACAATCTAAGCACGCTCACCGAATCTGCTGCCTTACCACTTGAGGAGAAATTGACGATCCTGGAAGATCTTGAGGACCTTACAATCGCGATGGGATATGAACGTGATCCCAATACGGGCCGTCTCCGCAAATTCAAATTGGGAGCAACGACTCGCCGTTGAATCTGCGCAAAAAATCAACACGCGAGGAATTCGAGTGTGCACTTGCACAGTGCAAGCCGGAGGATTTCGATGGTCATACTGAATTTCATCGACTTACTCCCGAACAACGGCTTGAGCGGTTGTGTCAGGCGGCGGCATTCGTTCACGAGTTTAAAGGCAAGGCGCACGCTGCTGCGAGTGAGCAGGCAGAGCGCCGACGACCCGATGCGGAGCGCGGACATACATTCCTGTAGCCACCGACCTGTGGGCGGTCGAACGGAGCCAGCGCAGGCGTGAAAAGCAAGGACGGCTCACAGAGCCGTGGCTACAACCGACCGCCCCTGCCAGTCGTCGCTCGTCACTCTTTTGTCGCTATTCTTGCTTTGACTATCTTCACCGGCGCGAGCCCGGGGAAGCCGCAATTACAAAGCAGCCAGGCCGAGACGCCGGCCGCCCATCAATCTCCTCCCGTAAAGCGAGGGTTGGATTTCTCCATTGGGAATCGCGGCCTCGATTCACTCTCGTTCAATGGAGAGTCGCTTCTCGTTTCGCCTCAAAGCGGGGAGTTGCAGCCGCAGAAATCTGTTTTCCGTACTGTGCTCGAGGCATTGTTTCCTCC
Source organism: Candidatus Udaeobacter sp. (assembly GCA_036499425.1). Classification (GTDB taxonomy): domain Bacteria; phylum Verrucomicrobiota; class Verrucomicrobiia; order Chthoniobacterales; family UBA10450; genus Udaeobacter. The sequence continues at coordinate 2,074 of DASYDT010000069.1, forward strand.
TTCTTCACCAGGAGTCGCCAAGCGGAATGAACCGACTGATACAGTCGATCTAACTTACCCGTGGGGGCGCATCTCCTGTGCGTACGGCAAACAAGATGACAAAATCACATTGCGTATTGAGGTTTCGAATACGGGCGATAAAGAAATCGATCAGCTCTCGGTCCGCTTAATGGAACTGAACTTTCCGCATTTCCCGGACGGCGGGCCGCTTGAAGCGGGCATGTTCGGATTTGGCTTTAAAGGTCCCGAGTGGCCCCTTGACCAATGTCCGCCTTCGATTCCTTCGGTTGCCGATCCGCAGTTTGTTGTCCCGATTGTCCGAATGGATTACGGAACCGGGGCACTCAATTTTTGCAGCGATGATTTGGAATGTTCTGTAAATGTGCCGTATTCGACGAATTTCCCGGCCAGAACCCATTATCCGTTGGTGGTTACCTGCCGCGACATTAAGCCGCACACATCGAAAACATTTAATGTCTCACTGCGTTTCGGGCCGCCAGGTTCACGAGTGCAGGATCTGTCCAGCGACGTTCTGGAAGCATACGCGAGCAAGTATCCCTTCCAGGTAAACTGGAAAGATCGTCGCGCCATCGGCGCGATCTTCCTGGCTGGCGCGCAGATCAACGTGGCGAGCAATCCGCGCCGCTGGATTCTGAACGACGGCAGGATCGACGTTACAACCGATCAGGGCAAAACGGCTTTTCGCGAAGCACTGCTTAAACTGGCTGATAACAGCGTCAAAGTGTTAAAGGACGTGAACGCTCAGGGAATGATTACGTGGGACCCTGAAGGGGAGGAGTTCCTGGGATCGTGCTATTACGGCGATCCGCGGCTCGTTCCTACCCTTGCGCCGGAAATGGAGTTTAAAAATGGCGGTGTAAAAACCGCGATTGATCAATACTTCGAAAAATTCCGCGCTGCCGGACTAAGGACGGGTGTCTGCCTTCGGCCGCAGCGAATCGCGATGGTAGATGGCAGGCCGGTGCACCAGCCTACCGACGACGAGCAAGCGTTCCAGATTCTTCGGGAAAAGGTCGCCTACGCAAAACAGCGATGGGGTTGCACACTTTTCTATGTTGATTCAACTGCGACAGCAGGTCGCCCGTATTATCCGGACGTTTTTCAAGAGGTCGCACAGGCGTATCCCGATGTCCTGTTGATTCCGGAAAATGAATCGATGCGTTACTTCGCATACTCGGCACCGCTTAATTCCTATTATCATCACAAGATAACATCGACGCCGGCTGGCGCACGAATGGTTTATCCAGAATCGTTTAGTGTGCTGATGGCGGCTGATGGCGATCGGCCAGAGGATCACGATGCTTTACTAACCGCCGTCCGGCGTGGTGACATCCTGCTTTTCAACGGCTGGTATATGAGCGATGGAGCAGAGAAGATTAAAAAGATTTACGAAGAATCGACTCGGTAACTACAGATCGGAGATCAAGAAGTCTGTTGCCGTAGTGATTATGCGATGAAGAGAAACAGCAGTAGCGAACGGCTGCCAACCATTTGCTTTGTAGTTACAGCTAACAATTCGGGGCTTTATGTTGACATGGCTGCGGTGGCTGCGCTTTCAGTGCGCCGACTTCATCCGCAAGCACGAATTATCCTGGTGACGGACGAGCCGACGGCACAGGCAATTGACCACGGCAACCACGCACTAGCCAATGTCGTGACTGAAATCATCGTGCACTCAACAAGTACCGATGACCCAAACATCAGCAGTCGACACCTGCGGACGGTTCTCAGACAACTGGTGAAAGGCGATTACTTGTACCTGGACACTGACGCCATCGCGGTGCGACCGCTAGATCGAGGGTGGCCTAGGCACGCGGATATGGCAATCGCTCGCGACCGGAACCAGCGCGGAATAACACCACTGGCGCTGCCTAGTGTCGAAAAGCTGCGCGCAAAACTGGCCTGGGAATTCCGGATGGATCGCTACCTTAACGCTGGCGTGATGTTCGTTCGGGACACTCCCGCGGCTCACGCGTTCTATGCTGAGTGGCACCGGCGGTGGAAACAGGCGCTCTCATTAGGTATTTGGCAAGATCAGTTTTCTTTAAACAGTGCGAGCACCGCGGGCATTGCTACAATTGCCATCCTTCCCGATCGTGATAATTGGGTTACCCACTCCACAGCGATGCTGCGGGGCCGGGCACGCATCTTCCATTTTTTTGCGAGCGTCTACGGCGACGAGATTCCTGTAAACATTCTCTTGGGGTATCTCATGAGCAGATTTCAGCGTGACGGCGCCTTGGATGAGGCCACCATTGCATATGCGACACATGATAACTTTCCCTGGATGAATCAGGTCAGACTAAAGCACTTGCTCGCAAGCGGCCTCTATCTCCGCGCAGCTGGGCTGGTCGCGTCCCGCATCATACGCCGTATCCGCCGCAAATTCTCGCGTTGCGGGAACACGCGAGATTTCTGACTCGGGACTAAGGGAAAAAGTGTGGCCAGGCTTCGCGGCAAGCGGTCCCAATTCCTCCGGTGAACCTTTGACATCTGAGTTTTTCCCGCAGATAGTTGGCCACAGCTAGCGGGATTTCATGCGCGCATTTTTCTTGAACGTGTAACGACGCCTTGCCCCGGTTTATTCATAACGTTGCCGACCTGATTCGTCGCGTTCTCTTTCTCGCGCGGCCATACGGCAGAGCGAAGCTGGGTTTGATATTTTCGCTCTCACTTGCGCAGGCCCTGTTTCAAGTGATCGGGATCACATCGATTTTCCCATTTTTGGCGATCGCAGCCGATCCCGACCGCATCCGCCGATCTGACTTCGGCACGCGTTTCCTCAGTCTTTTTCCGCCGATGGAAAACCGGCAATTGCTCCTCGTAGCGGGCATCATTGCTATCGTAGGGCTCTTTGCATCCAACGCGGTGAACTTGCTGGCCGAGTATGCGCGCACTCGTTACACCCAGAACTTTGGTCACTGGTTGCGCGTCCGGCTCCTGCGTCGAATGGCATCACAGCCATACACTTATTTTCTTCAGCGTAACTCCGGCGATCTGCTCAAGAAAATTATTGGCGACGTGGCGAATTACACTACCGGAGTGCTGCTGCCGTTGCTAGACACCGTGGCGCGCGTGCTCACCGCGGCGCTTCTACTGGCCACGCTCTTTCTGGTCCAGCCGGTGATCGCTGTTTCGGCGGCAATCGTGCTGGGCGGGTTTTACATGATTATTTTTCGACTCCTCGCGCGGAAACGTCGAGAGGTGGATGAAAATTTAAGAATATCTCTCGGCGGCTTCTTCCGTGAAGCGCAACAGATGCTCGGCGGGATTAAACCGGTGAAAGTCCACCACGCCGAAGAACATTTTCTCAGCCGGTTTTCCAGGCATTCCGCGGTGGTCGCGCAGATGAATGCCCGGGTGCCGGTGTTCGCGAACAGCGTTCGGTATCTTGTCGAGCCACTCGCTTTCGGCGGTCTCGTTGTGGCTGTGTTGCTGCTCGCAGCGAGAGGGCGGGATTTCTCCGACATTCTTCCGAATCTTGGAGTGATGGCGCTTGCAGGATACCGGCTTCTGCCTTCGCTCCAGTTGCTTTATAGCCAGCTCACTCAGATCAGCTCGGTGCGCCACGCGCTGGATGAGGTCTATGACGAGTTTGTTACAGCAGAGAGTGACGGGTCGGTTTTGCCGGGAACGAGTAGAGACGGTCTCATGCCAGTGATGCCTTTCCATTGGAATGAAGGGATCAGTCTGCGCGAAGTCAGTTTTCGTTATCCTGGTGCATCGCGGCCGGCGCTGGACGGCCTTTCTCTGAACATCCCGAAGAATAGTTCAGTCGGAGTGATCGGCCCTACCGGTTCGGGAAAATCGACTCTGGTTGATTTGTTACTTGGCCTATATCGTCCGACGACAGGCGAAATCTTGATCGATGATCGGCCTCTTACACCTGAGTTGGTGCCCTCGTGGCAAGCTTCCATCGGTTATGTGCCGCAGGATATTTTTCTCATCGACGATACGATCGCGCGCAACGTCGCGTTTGGCGTGCCGGATAACGAGATCGATCTTGCGCGCCTGCGTGAAGCTTGCGCCATGGCGCAGATACTCGATTTCATTGAAACTGATTTGCCACTTGGCTTCGACACGTACGTGGGTGAACGCGGTGTGCGTCTGTCGGGCGGGCAGCGGCAGCGCATTGGTCTTGCGCGCGCGCTTTACCATCGTCCGTCGCTGTTGATCCTGGACGAAGCAACCAGCGCGCTAGACATGGCGACTGAAGCAAAGCTGCTCGACGCGCTCCGCAGTGTTGCGGGTAAGCTCACGATGGTGGTGGCCGCTCACCGCCTTAGTGCCGTGGCAAATTGCGACCAACTGGTTGATCTGCGTAGCGCCGCCGGTGTCATTGCAGAGGCTGCAAGGTGAACGCGACGGTGTAGCGTTATTGAATGGCGGCGAAAGACCAACAAGGGCGAGCTGATGGAATTGCCGTCACCTTCAGAAGATCGCGGCCAGGATCTTGACGAGTCGACCGAAGACGTCGATTGCCATCCGACACGATGAGTATGCTACGGAGCTATTTCAAAAGGAAGCTTCGGCCAAAGATAATCGACTATTTTCACCGTATCTATTACCACAGCACGGACACATGGTTTAAGAACACGTTTCTCGGATACGAAATTCAACAGTGCCCGTTAGATTTGCAGTTGTATCAAGAAGTCGTAGCGAGAATTCGCCCATCTTTCATTCTTCAAACAGGAGTCAACCTGGGCGGTTCACTCCTTTATTTTGCCAGCCTTTTAGACTTGATCAAAGCGGGTGCTGAAGGACTCGTCATCGGAATTGACCTCACCCTGACAGAACGAGCTCGGACATTGACGCATCCCCGAATACGACTCGTTGAAGGAGATTCTACAGACCCGGCAATCGTTCAACAAGTGAAGGCTCTGGTTGCCGGACGTACCGGCCTCGTCTCATTGGATTCGGATCACTCAAAAGCTCATGTGCTAAAGGAGCTGCACATTTACAAAGAATTTGTTGGAACAGGTGAATATCTCGTAGCTGAGGACACAAATATTAACGGTCACCCGGTCGCACGGCAATCGGGACCTGGCCCATTCGAGGCGGTGGAAGAGTTCCTGGAACTTGATCACTGTTTCGCAAGGGATGACCAACTATGGCAGAGGAATCTTTTCTCCTTTCATCAGTATGGCTGGCTAAAACGAATTCGGTAGTTGCAATCGTATCTGGCGAAATCGCGCACGGCTGTGCAAGGTGCAATTTCATTCTCGTCGGTAATTCCTGGCCACATTCATACCGCCGAGCATTAATAATAAGCGTGACCCAATATGTTTAACGCCGTGCCTGTTAGTGTATGCTTGCCGATATACAATGGCGCTCTGTATGTCAGGGATGCTATCCAGAGTATCTTCAATCAGACCGCAATCCCTCAGGAAATTATCGTTTCCGACAGCGGTTCTTCAGACGGCTCGGAAAATATCGTCCGCGAGGAGGCACGGAAAGCACAAGCCACGCTCATCATCTTGCCGACAAAAACCCGCGGTATGGTGGCTAATTGGAACAGCGCTATTCGCGCCGCATCAGGTAAGTACATCAAGTTTCTGTTCCAGGACGATCTGCTGCACTCGAACTGCCTTGAAGAGATGGTCAAACTGGCCGAGTCCGATAAACGCATCGGTCTGGTTTTTAGTCCGCGCGATTTAGTCGTTGAACCATCTGTAGAAGACGATTGGATTGCCCGATGGCTCTTGGAACATCAGAATCTCTCTGCTGCGTTTGGCAATCTCAAGACCAACCAACCGGGGTCATTGCTTCTGAGATCGTCTGAGCTCTTGCAACAACCGCTCAACAAAATTGGAGAACCCACAGCCGTCTTAGTTCGGACAGATTTATTCGGTAAGGTCGGATTGTTCAATGAAAACATGCGTCAGCTAGTCGATATGGAAATGTGGGTACGCCTCATGGCGACTTCGCATGTTGGATATATTCCGAGAGCGTTGAGCTCGGTGCGTGTTCACGCCCGGCAGGCATCGAGCCGCCACACAACTGAGGAGATAGACTGTTTCGAGAAAGATCGTCTGCGGGACACCCTGAGAACGCCAACAATTTATCCGATGTTACATTGGCGGGTTAAGTGCGCGCTGCGATTCGGACAACTACGGCGAAATTGTTTTCGTGTTAAGGCGAAGTTTCGATGAAGATCGCTCAAGGAGATGTATTGCATGGCAACGACCACGGAGTGCAGTCGTGCAACTTATGGGTATGATTTATCGCTAAAATGAGCTCCACGTCGGTCGGCGCAGGGAATGTCTCAATTGTCATCCCATGCTACAATCAGGGGGCACTGTTACGCGAAGCTCTTGCCAGTGTCGAGCAGGTGCGGAACGAAAACCTGCTCGAGGTAATCGTTGTCGATAATGGATCGTCCGAAGTCGAAACCACAACGATTTTGCGTCAAGTCCAGGAGGCGGGCTATTGCGTAGTTCCTCAGCCAAACTGTGGCTTAGGCGCCGCTCGTAACGCGGGCATTCGCCGAGCTAAAGGCGAATTCGTTTTGCCATTGGGTAGCGACAATCGCCTTCGAGACGCTTACCTAAATGAGGGGCTGTCCCTGCTGAAGAACAACACTCGTTTAGGAGTGGTTTACGCTGATGCTGAATATTTCGGCGAGAGAACTGGCCTCTGGCACGTACAGGAGTTCAACTTGTTGTCAATGATCCGGGGAAATTTCATCGATGCTTGTGCTCTCTTCCGAAAGAAACTGTGGGAAGAAGTTGGCGGATACGATGAACAAATGCCGTGGACGGGGTGGGAGGAGTGGGATTTTTGGCTGCGGGTGGCCTACCGTCAGGGTACCTTTGTTCATCTTCCCAAGGTTGGATTCGATCATCGCGTGGGAAGCGAATCTGTGAGGCCCCTGGCCGATGAGAATCGTTTGGACCTCCTTAACTATGTTTTTGGTAAGCCTGAAATGACTTGTTACAGGTTGATTCGTGAAATGGATGAACAAGCCCAAATTTTGCGGACGCGAATCAAAAGCATGGAAGATTTAGTCCGAGATGTAAAAGGTTTGCGCAGCTATCGTTTAGGGCGCGCATTACTTGCCCCGGCGCGATTGTTGCGGAAACTGTGGCGCTGTTTTCATTGAGAGTCTTCGCCGTGCGGCTTTTTCTTTCAGCTTCCGCAATATGCCAGGCGTGCAAATGACGAGGACCCCGATTAGCGAAGGTAAGGTGTCAATTATTATCCCGTGCTATAATCACGGGGCAATGCTGCGCGAAGCCCTTGCCAGCGTGGAAGAGGTCCGCAATGATAATGTACTCGAAGTCATCATTGTTGATGACGGATCGTCCGACGCCGAAACTATTCGGATTCTTAAGGAAGTCGCGGAGGCTGGCTACAGGGTCGTGTCTCAGCCCAACCGCCGGGTGAGCGCGGCTCGTAACGCCGGGATCCGATTAGCCAACGGCGAATTCATTTTGCCTTTGGATAGCGATAATCGTCTTCGAGACGTTTACTTAAAAGAGGGAGTGTCGCTACTAAAGGACAATCCAAGTATAGGAGTGGTTTACGCGGACGCCGAGTACTTCGGTGAAAAGACTGGCCGATGGCATGTGCAGGAATTCGATCTATTGTCGTTGATTCGAAAGAACTTCATCGACGTCTGTGCGCTCTATCGCAGGGCGCTATGGGAGCAAGTTGGCGGATATGATGAGCAAATGCCGTGGATGGGTTTGGAGGATTGGGATTTTTGGCTGCGGGTGGCCTGCCATGGCGGTACCTTTTTCCATCTTCCTGAGGTCGGATTTGATTACTGTGTGCGGGCGGATTCTCAAATCGTGAAGACGATCGGGTTTGATGGTCGGGTGGCCAGAGAGGACTTGAATCTCGTGGAGGCCAGCCCGCGTCTCGCAAAACTGATAGAATACATTTTCAACAAGCCCGAGATGGCGTTTTACAAATGGGTTCGCGAGACAGATGAAGAAGTGCAGCATCTAGGAGGGCAACTTCGAGTAATAGAGGCTTCATATTCTTATCGTTTAGGGCGCGCATTGCTTGCTCCACCGCGACTGTTGCGAAAACTATGGCGCCGTTTCTCACTCAGAAGATGCAAGTAATTCGCCCGTTGGTTCCAGACGCGACCCGACCTTTCTGGTCGGTCATGATTCCCACCTACAAAGCGCGAGCCGATTACCTGGAGGAAACATTAAAAAGCGTCCTGCTACAAGATCCCGGGCCGGCCCAGATGCAGATCGAGGTGGTGGACGATTGTTCGCCCGATGGCGCGCCTGTGGAGCTGGTTCGCCGGGTCGCTGGTGATCGGGTTGCCGTGCACCAGGAGCCTGCCAACAATGGTTTGGCGGCCATCTGGAACCGGTGCATCGAGCGGGCCCGTGGAGAATGGCTACACATCCTGCACCAGGACGACGTAGTGTTGCCGGGTTTTTACGACCATCTTTATCGCGGCATTAGCCTCAATCCGCAGGTGGGCATGGCCTTTTGCCGATTTGCAATCGTTGATGCGAACGGCCACTGGAAGGAGCTTGGGCCACTCGAAAGCTCGACCCCAGGCGTGTTGGATGGCTGGTTGGAACGCGTGGCCACAGACTGTCGCGTTCAATGTCCGGCAGTGGTAGTTAAGCGGACGACTTACGAGCGACTTGGCGGTTTCAGAGCGGATTTGATCTCCGTGCTCGATATCGAGATGTGGGTCAGGATTGCCGCGAATGTCCCCGTCTTTTACGACCCGCAAATTTTGGCCTTGTTCCGGCGGCATGGCGACAATCAATCTGTGATGGACGAGCGAACGGGCGCAAACATGCAAGACATGGCCAGAGCGATCGAAATCTGGAAAGATTATCTACCGGCAAATTCCAGAACACAGTTGGAACAGCAGGGCCGTCGCTATTGGTCGGGCATCGCACTGGCGCTCGCTCAGTATTTTTTCTCTAATAATGATGTTGCCGCGTGCACAAGCCAGTTGCGCGCCGCTAAAGACTTATGGAACCGTGGCCAGCACCGTTTGCGTCGGCTGCGCTTGGAAGGGAAAGTGCGTCTTCACCGCGCATTGGGTGAACGCGCCATATCTGCGATGCGCGAATGTCGCAGGCGAATTCGACCTGCCTAGTAAGCCTGTGCTCTTGTGGAATGAGAGCAGCCCCTGACACGAATGCGCAGCGAAAAGCGCTGGCGCGAAAATTTGCGCCTGGTCTTCTGCGGCCATTCAGCGGGATGAACGTCTCTGTGCGGTTAGGCGAGATTGCGCACAGTATCCTTGCGCGCTGGCCGGTTCGTCCGCAACCAGCCAAACCAATTGCGAACTTCTGCTATGTCACGATGTGTGATCGCGCGCACTGGCTGATGTTGAGGGAAAGTTTGTTTTCGCTGCACCGCTCATGGACTTTATTGCCGGAGATTACTGTCGTATCGGACGGCACTTGGACGCCAAGTGAGTTCGGGGATGTCTTTGCCTGGTGGCCTGCGTCCATTACTGTGTTGACGCGGCAACAAATTTGCGAGGCGGCTTCGTCTGCTGATCTTCCGGAGTTGGCCGACTACGCCCGCGAAAGCCCCTACGGTCTCAAACTCGCCGCGATTGTGATTGAGGCGAGGAAACGGCCTGTGCTATTTGTGGATGCCGACGTTCTTTGGTTCGGAGATCCGGTGCTGCTTTTAGGCGAGCCCGTATGGTGGACGAAGCCTCGGGGTTTGCGGGAGCGCAACTGCCATCAGCGGCGGGAGATGGCGCTGCGGCATTGCGCGCAGGTGTTAGAGCCGCCATTTGTAAACAGCGGGATCGTGGCTCTGCATGGCGAGCTCATGCCGCCCGATCTCCTGCGCAGCATGGTGCAGGAGGCGTTGCCGTATCCTCAAGACAGTTCATGCGAGCAAACCATCATCGCCGCGGCCGTAAAGCTCGGTGGCGAACTATTCCCGGAAAAACTGAGCCTGGTCGAGTTCGATGACGTCCACAGGTTTCGTTCCCGCAACATGAAGACTGAGGGCTATTACTCGCGGCACTATGTCCACTGGATGCGGCACATGCTTTACCGTGATGCAGTTAGGTTGCGGCTTCATTTTTGTCGATGGCCTTATAGCAAGGGAAGTCCCGAATCGGGCGAGCCGCGCCGCGTTTGCCGGAGTAAGTTCGTCAGCCGGGAACACAATGAGTAGCCTTCACTGAAACCGCAGGGTTTGATGTTACTGGTCTGTCCTGCCCACTGAATTACAATCGTACAGGTTTACAAGGATGGCTCTCCTCACTAAAGCGAAGCAGTTTGCACGCGATGTTACAGCGCGTGCGATCGCGCCATTGCTACGCAGGCTGGCACCAGATCCAAAATACTTTGAGCTGTGGCAAAGTCATGGTTTTCATGTTTTGCCATCTGACAACTACCAGCCAATTCCTGACACGCGCGTTTTACCTCTTTCGCTTTGGGACCGCGTTAGCGATTTGCCTGGCATGGATATGCGGGAAGAGGCGCAAAAACAACTGCTCTCAGAGATCGTCGCAAAATTTAAGGACGAGTACGCGGCCATCCCGGAAGGCGCTTCGACACCAGAGTTTCATTTTTACCTTGGAAACGTTGCTTTCGAGGCGGTGGACGCAGAAATGCTCTTCGGCCTAATCCGTCTCTTGAAACCGCGGCGCATGTACGAAATCGGATCCGGCTTCTCCACACTCCTCGCTGCCGATGCACTACGTCGTAACGGCATGGATGGATGTCCGTGCCGTTTCATTGCCATTGACCCGTACCCATCTGCGCAATTGGAAAGTGCGCTTCCATCCGATGTTGAGCTTTGGCGCATGCCTGTTCAACAGGTTTCGCTCAGCGAGTTTCAATCGCTCGGCGAAAACGATATTCTGTTCATTGATTCCTCGCACGTATGCAAAATCGGCAGCGACGTGGAATTTCTGTTTCTGGAGGTCTTGCCGCGCATCCGGCCGGGAGTTGTTGTGCACATGCACGACATCTTTATGCCCCTGGAATATCCGAAGCGGTGGGTGCTGGATTGGCATCGATTCTGGAATGAGCAGTACCTCTTACAGGCGTTCCTGAGCTTCAACACGACATTCGAAGTGCTCTGGGCCGGTCAGTGGATGCATATCAAATATCCGGACTTGCTCATGAAGGCATTTCCATCGTACAAGGCCGGCGTGTCGGCTGGCAGCTTCTGGTTTCGACGGATTCGCTAGTGTTGTGTAACCGGTATGGCTTGCCAATCGTTGAGTTCAAAATGTCCCGCCGCCAAGGCGCGACGAGGGAGCATGTCCTCCGCGAACTGTGATCGAGGAGCAACGCAGGCGTCGGGCCATTTTCAATTCAACCGTCCGGGCCGCAGTTCTTTGGGCGAATTTCCGCGTCGCTCGCTCGGCCAGTATCGCCATGGATACGGGCGCTTCGCTGGCTTCTTGAAATTCACCCAAACTCCTGGCGGCGGTTGGCAAGCCATACCGGTTACCCAACACTAGATGGAAAAGCTGAGGGTGCTGCTCGTAAGCATTGTTCCACCAAGGAACGATTATGGCGTACGTATAGTCATGCACCGGCATCTGGTGGAGGGAAATCCATTCAAACTCCACGTGGCCAGCAACGCGGATTTTGAGGACGGCCTTCTGGTGCATACCCCCCTGCGACTGCCGTATCCAATTCATCGACTGCGAAAGAGCCGATTCGGTCCGCGTTTGGCTGCCTGGATCACGGACTACGAAAATTTCATCTGGCCGCTGACAGCCAATGGAGCGTTGGAAGACGCGGTGCAACAATTCAAACCGGACGTAATCCTTACTCTTGCGGAATGCGGGTTGTGTCACATCGCTCGAAAAACTGCGCAACGGCATGGTTTGCCGCTGGCAGGGCTTTTCCTCGACTGGTTTCCCGTGACGAAAGGTCACTACGGTCACAAGTCGACGCAAAGAATCTTGAGCCGCCGGTACCGAGAACTTTATGCCGCATGTGATCTCGCTTTTTGCACCAGCGATGGCATGCGGGAGATGCTAGGCCCGCATCCCAACAGCCATGTCATTTATCCCATGCCGGGAAAACATCGGGTCCCCGTGGAAAGCTCCTGGCCGCGATCCAATGGGAAATTCCGATTGGTCTATGTCGGCGGCGCAGTGGACAATTTCTACGGGCGGATGTTGTGCTCGCTCTTCGAGAAAATTGGACCGACGAGCGACTTGGAAATAATCGTGGTCGGACCGGGTGCGGACTGGCCAAAGCAACTTCTCGAGCAAGCGCGGGCGACAGGCGCCTATCTCGGCTTCAAACCACCGGAAGAAGCCGCGGCGGTGCTGGCTAGCGCCGACGCTCTGCTGGTTGTGATGAGCTTCGATAAGGAACATGAACTCTTCATGCGCACGAGTTTCAGGACAAAATTCCTGGACTACGTCGCATTTGGGAAACCCGTGATTCTATGGGGGCCAGAGTACTGCACGCCGGTTCGCGTCGCTAGAAAGCATGGGGGAGCTGCGATTGTCTCCAGCAGGGACGCCGACGCAGTAGTTTCCCTTTGCCGTCAAATTGCCGCAGACTCAGCGCTAAGTGAGAAGCTCTCTAATGAAGCCCTGCAGCTGCATCAAACTCTGTTCAATCCCGATCGCTTGCAGAATATATTCGTTCAGAAAATAACCGAATTGGTCGATGGATGAGGTAGTGTTGCCCGATTGTCAGTTAGGCCGTACAGGTCGCCTCGCCCTTTCCAAGGGAGAGGGGGGAGGGTGAGGGATGATTTCGTCCCAGTTGAAGCTCTTAATAGCAACCCCTCACCTTAATCCTCTCCCCTCTTTAAGGGGAGAGGCGGCAGAAGTCCGGTAGACCTCAAACTGACAATCAATGAGCACTTCAATGGATGAAATTAATGTGATCGTCATTTCCTCGGTTCGGCCCGAGAAAAGTACGGCTGCCGCAGTGACGCTGCATCGACATCTGGTCAACCGGCGCGGAATTCAACTGCACATCCTGCCCGCTGAACATCACGAGATTGTCCACGGCTCTTTTCACTCTAAGATTATCCCACGGCTCATGCGAAGTTCAGCGCGCCGATGGGCAGGGGACATCGATTACCTGATGCACACTACATTGCCGTTGGAAACGCGCCTGGCCGCGCCGCCTGCTGGGGCGCGGACAGTTGTTTTGACACTGGCATACCGCAGCGGCTGCTGGGTGGCGCAACGCTATGCCAGGCGGCACCGACTGCCATTGGTTGTGAGGTTCGACGACTGGTGGCCCGACATTGCCGAGATTCATGCTCCAGTACGCAAGCAACTGGAGCGGCGCTTTCTCGAGCTTCATCGATCTGCGGATCTCAGTCTGTGCATCAGCGAAGGAATGCGCAACGCATTAGGCCCGCATCGGAACGCATGCGTCATATTGCCGATTCCTGATGCTGAGCCAATCAGGCCATCGAAGTGCAAGGATTCGGCTGGCGAGTTTCGCGTTGGCTATAGTGGCAATATGTTTGATTACAGCGATATGCTGGGTGATCTGGCTCAGTTGACGCTGAAACAAAGTGACGTTCGGATCGAATTCAGAGGACGCCCGAGATGGCCGCAAGCGCTAATGCATGAAATGAGACATCGTCATCTACTGCACGATTTCGAACCCGGACCAGGCTTTGACGATTGGCTGGGTTCGTTCGATGCCTACCTGGTCGTAATGTTCTTTGATGCAGCACAGCGGCGCCGTGCGGAAACATGTTTTGCAACAAAGCTCGTCGATTACTCGCGCGCCGGTCGGCCAGTTGTCATCTGGGCGCCGGAGTCATCTGCTGTGGTGCAGTGGGGAAAAAAAAGTAGAGCTGCGCTCTGCGTAACGGATCCCGATGCTCACGCGTTGCTAGATGCCCTTGCGGATTTAAAGAGAGATAGAGCCTTGCAACTGGAACTCGGTGCGCGAGCACGGCGCGCGTACGAAACAGAATTTTCACCAGTCGGTTTGCAGCAGCAATTCATGGAAGCGTTAAATTCGGTGATCTAGTGTTGCGAAATGTTTGCCGCTGTAATCACCACAATTCAGGAACCGACACGCGCAGTTGTTAGACTTGTTGAGAAGCTGGCAAAATGTGGAGGCCTGCTCGTCGTAGCGGGCGATAAACAAGGCCCGGCGCATTTCCGAAGCCAGCATTTCGCTGAAGGCTGTCGAATCGATTTTTTAACGCTGGCCGACCAGCACGCGGGCGAGTTTGACTTAGCCCGGAAATTGCCCGTTGGCTCGTATGGTCGCAAAAATGTTGCTTATCTTCATGCAATTGCTGCCCGGGCAGATTTCCTTTATGAAACTGACGATGACAACGCCCCGCTCGATTCATGGCGGCTTCGTTCCGAGTCCGTGGCCGCTGCTCGGTCTGTCGCTCCGACAAATGGACGATGGGTAAATGCATATCGATATTTCAGTAGCGAGCTAATTTGGCCCCGCGGGTTCCCGCTGTCCGAAGTTCACTCGAAGGTGCCTGAAACGAGAATGGTTGCGACGATGCGTAGCCCGATCCAACAGGGGCTGGCCAACGGCTCACCAGATGTGGATGCAGTGTGGCGACTGATCTTTGATCGAAATTTCGCGTTCAGCGATGGCGCGTCGGTTGTGCTGGAGGCGGGAAACTGGTGCTCGTTTAATACCCAGAGCACCTGGTGGTGGCCCGTAGCATATCCATTGTTATACGTTCCAAGTCACTGCTCGTTTCGGACGTGCGACATCTGGAAAAGTTTTATCGCCCAGCGCTGCCTATGGGAGCTCGGATACGGAATTACATTTCATGCGCCCGAAGTATTTCAGGATCGCAATCAGCACGATCTTGACCGTGATTTTGCAGACGAAGTGCCGGGCTACACGCGAAACAAAGAAATTGCCAATGTCCTTTCGCGGCTGCAACTGGAGAGCGGGGAAGCGCAAGTCGCCGACAATCTCCACCGTTGTTATGAGGCGTTAGTTGCCGCAAGAATCTTTCCATCCGCAGAACTCGAGCTGGTTGAGCTATGGCTCGAAAACCTTCGCTTAGCGCTAACAATGGGGAACGCAGCGTGCGCGAAGAACACGTTTGCGATAAAGTCGTCCGAGCCGGTGTAAAGATTCGACGTGCAAATTACGCCTTTGAAGACGCAATTTTTGGATCTACTTCTCGTTAGGCGGCAAGGTTACTGCCCGAGTCCAGACAAACACGTCTAATGAAGGCGAAGATCAAACAAGCAGCTCCCGCGGCCCTCCTGGCGATGTATCGAAAGCTATGGGCGGCGATTCACAAGCGCCGCGTGCTTCGCAGTCTGCCATCATCCGCACGGGAGCTCTACCGACTAGGGGTGCTAACCGAATACAATGTTGCACTCCCGGAACGAGATGAGCGCATCCGGGCCACGGTGCAAGCCGCCGCCGCCGCCATCTACGGCGACTCCTGGAACTACTACAGTGACGCACTGCGTCCCGAAATAGCCGAGGGTTTTGTGCGAACGATAGACGCAGTTGTGCAGACGAACCAACCAGTGCAATACCTCGAGATTGGCTCCTGCCAAGGCCTCAGCATGTCACTTATTGCGAGCCTCCTGCGTGACCGCAGCGCACTAGGCTTGCTAGTATCGATCGATCCATACTTCGAAACGGGATATATCGAAGGCGAGGCTGGTCCGTACCGGAAGGCTTCGCAGGTGGCAGTAACCAAGAATACAAAGTCGTGTGCAATGCGCCTATACGCTCAACTTGGCCTCAATGTCGAGATCATCGAGCGCACGAGCGCAGATGGATTGATCGAACTGATCAGGAATGGATGCACCTTTGATCTCGTGTACATTGACGGGTCACACGAACAACTTTGGCCAGCAATCGATTTCGGTCTCTGCCGTGCGGTCCTTCGCTCCAACGGCGTCTTGATACTCGACGACCACATATGGCCGGACGTCCAGCCCATAAAGCACCTCTGCGACAAACATGCTGTCAAGATCCAAGAGACCTGGAAAACTGCTTCATATCGATTCCTCTAGCATTGTTGGCGTGCCGCCTAAGTTCCTCGATTCGGACGCGTCTGCTGTCCAACAGCAGCGGCTCCGCTCGTCAGTTCAGGTGCGCGGCGGCCGCTGAGCTCATAAGCCGTTTAGGGCTTTACACGCACATGCATCTCTGGGTTCGATCGATGCTGGTCGCGGGCGCGACACACCGTGTCTTCGCGGCGGCTCATCTTTAAAACGAATTTGATGGAACCAGTTGTTATAGCGTTAGCCAGTAACGAACGCTACTTCACCGGACTGTATTGCGCGGTAGCGAGCGCACTGGGCTACTTGGACTCAACTAGAGAAGTGGACTTAAAGGTGCTAGATGGCGGAATTTCAAAACACTCGAAGAACACTCTTTGTCGGTTGGTTGAGAGATATGGCAAAGTCGCCAGGCTGCAGTTTGTGGCGGTGGATGAATCGCTGTTTCGCGATGCGACACTTGGGCCGGCCGAATCGCACATGGCTTATTGCCGGACATTGCTCCCACGCTTGCTGGATGTGCCTCGGTTGATCTACCTGGACTGCGACCTGTTAGTGTTTCGTGATCTCTCCGAGCTTTTTGATCTTGAATTGGCTCCCGGCAAAATTTTAGCGGCTGTTCCGGACTCAGAGACTTTGACGCTCAGCGATGACTCCCGCACCTTAACAAGCGCGATGAATCTCCCGGCCGTTGGGTGCTACTTTAACTCGGGCGTAATGCTGTTGAATCTGAACGAACTGCGGAAACAGAATTTCACCGAGAAATCTTTCGAGTTCTTGAAAAACTGGCGGGGACACTATCGTTTTCACGACCAATCGGCCATCAATTTTCTTCTTCACGGCCAGATTGACGAATTGCCTGAACATTGGAATCGACCGTCGTGGCGTTTTGATGAGCAGGACGACAACCATCTGGACTGCGTGCTTCACTACACGCGTTCGGCGCCGTGGGTCTGTGGAATACCGGGCCCGGCCCAGGCGTTGTTTGAACGATTTGCCGCGGATGCGGGTTCGCCTGTGAATCGACAAGTAGCAGTTTTCAAAAAATCGCGGCGACAACAATTCTTTCGCAATGTACTTGCACCTTTTCGGGCGCTTGCTTTTCCGGTGGTATCCTTGTTTTACAAAATTGCCCAACAAAAAGAAAAATGTGCGGGATATCAGAAAGCAGCGCGGTATTGGCTGTATTATATTCTCAAGGCGCCGCGCCGGCGTCGCCTTCATCATAGGCGCGTCCGGGAAATTACGAAGTTCAAATTCGCCGCTTTTAAGTCCGCAACATGAGAGTATTGCATCTCAACACTCATCCGTCCGGCGGCAGTTACGAGTACGCGGCGCTTCTTTCCGCAGCATTAGCGGAGCGGGGGATTGAAAGCCGTATGCGTTGCAAAAATGCGACGGCTAAAGGTGGCAGAGTTTTTCTGAATCGGTTGATTCGCCGTGCATCAGTGTCGTTGTCTCGCGAGCCGTGGCATGGGACGCGGCGACTGCTGTTACCGCCTGGTCCTGAAGAATTGGCAGACGTTGATGTTGTACATCTGCATACCGTAGCGGACTGGTTTGATGTTCCGGGATGGTTGGACAAACTGCCTCGCGGAATGGGCGTCGTCATCAGCATCCATGACATGTGGCATGTGACTGGCGGCTGCTTCCTTTATCGCGGTTGCGATCTTTACAGTGATACCTGCACGCCATGCCCGATCTTGCGATGGCCTGCGAACCGATTTCTTGCAACGGACGAGCAATCGCGAAAGCTGCGCGCCTATCACAAATGCGGAGCGCGTTTGGTAGCTAACAGCCATTGGCTTGCCGGAATCGCCGGGCGAAGCCCAATCGCCAAAGCTTGCGGCGGTGTGCGAGTAATTCCGCCCGGAATTGACACAACTGTTTTTAAACGGCAGGACAAGAACCTGTGCCGAAAACACCTCCACTTGTCCGCAGACGCGTTTGTAATCGTTACGGGTGGCGCGTCGCTGACGGATACAAATAAGAATGTGCCATGGTTATTCGAGCAACTGTCCCATTTGCCAGATCTGGCAGGCGTGATCGTTTTGGCATTCGGCGAAGGGGCTGTGCCGGTTCCAGACCATTTGGACGTGCGGTTTACGGGTGGCATTCGCGACCGACATGACTTGGCGCGGCTCCTTACAGCAGCGGATTTATTCGTTAGTGCGTCGCAAATGGAGACCTATGGTCTGACGCTGGTCGAAGCGATGGCTTGCGGAACACCAGTGGTGGCCTTTCGAGTAGGCGGAATTCCAGAAGCCGCGCCTGAGGGACAGGGAGCCGTGCTATGTGTAACCCAAGATGGGGCGGCACTTATCGCGACAATCATGAAATTGCGAAATTCGGCGCAACTGCGCGAGATGCTTGGGGCGGCTGGTCGTGAGACAGTGCACGTTCGCAACCAACTGAGTTCTTTCTCCGCTCTGTTCGAAGGAATCTATCGAGAGTGCGATTTGACTCGTGAGAACACAGAGCGCAAAGAATCAGCTCTTGTATTGTGAAGGTGCAAGCGCCGTTTGGTTTTGTGACTGGCTGCCATGGGGGAGACAAGTTCATGGTTCAGGCCACGCTGGCTAGCATAAGGCATTACAGTCCCGATGTTCCAGTGTGCCTCATTGTAGATGGCGACTTTGGTGTCGTTGATCTACAAAAGGAATACGATTTAATCGTTTTGCGCGTTTCAGAACTGCCTGCCCAACAAATGCGGACTCTCGTAAGCGGGAGTGGTCGCGCCAAGCTCGCCGCGATGTGGGAGGGCCCGTTTGAATATTACGTGTGGCTGGATTCGGACGCGATTGTTTGGGGAGACTTTACTCCACAGGTCCGCTCCGACGTCGATTTTCAGATTTTCTGGAGTGAGATCTCCATCCCGCCAGATGCCCTGGAGGTCCCAGGTTGGCTGGCGCATTTTTATTTTGATCCGCAAAAGCTTAGGCGCTTTGATGCCGAGTTTGAGTGGCGTGGAAACGCGTATTTTTCTTCCGGCGCCTTCGCCTGCAAACGGAATGTTATCCCGTTCGAAAAGTGGATGGAAGCGGAGTTGTGGGGGAAGGAAACGCCTGGATTATTTGGTGATTTTTCTGAGCAGCCGCTTCTAAATTATTTTGTTCACTCGATGTCACAACGCGGAGAGATCAGGATTGGTATGTCCAACTTGCAGCATATCTGGAATCATCACGGAAAAGAAGAGCTAATGCGCGACTGTCTTGGCGCCGGCTGGCATTTCCCGACGAAAATTCGCCGCCCGCGAGTGGCTCATTTCTGCGGACGCAAGCCTCTTCTGTCTGACCCGAAGGCTTTCTCGCGCCCTTTTACGATGGCTCGTTTGGAGCATCATCGTCGGCGGCGCTCTAATCTCGGAGCTTGGCTGGCTATTATGACTGAGGAGGCCCGAGTTCTCCTGGGCAAAGTGAAAGGCCGCTTCTCGCGTTAGTTTGATCAAATGCGGGAATAGCAGTTATCATGAATTTCGCTGCGCTGGTCCTGAGAATATCCAAAGTTACCGAACGATTTCCTCGTTTTCACAAGATTGCCAGACGGGCGTACTGTGTTTTTCGCCCTGGCATTCGTTTTCAAACGGAAGCTGCCTTCAAAGATTACCAAGACATTTTTGTCCTGAAAATTGGCGCGAACGACGGCATAACAAATGACTCCCTTGCTACTCTACTGCTTGCAGATGCGCGATATCGTGGGCTTTTGGTCGAGCCCATGCCCATGTACGCCGCAATGCTTAGGGCAAATTATGGAAAGTGCGGCCGTTTTGCGATTGAGCAGGCTGCAGTAGCTGCATCTTCGGGTACGACAAACATGTATTACGTGGACGAAAACGCTTTAAAAGGGATCGGACTTGGCAATCTGGATTGGGTGCGAGGGGTCGCCAGCTTGGACCGACTTCACGTACTCAAACATCTTAGTCCCGAGCTGCATTCGGCCGTGAAGGAGACTTCGGTGGAGTCCTTAACAGTGAATGCGTTACTCTCCCGCCATAACATCCAAAAGATCGATCTTCTGCACATTGATTGTGAAGGATTCGACTACGTCATTTTACGCCAATTCGATTTCACCACTCTTCGCCCGCGTATTGTGCTTTTTGAACAGAAGCATTTAACCGCCCCAGATCGACAGGCTGCGAAAACCATGATGGAGCTTGCCGGTTACAAAGTGGAGGAAATGGAAACGGACATTTTTTGTTTAGCTGTGAGCTAATTGCCCTTCTGCCAGAAAATGCCGGTCCAGTCTATATCGCGTATCTCCTCGGTGATGCCATTGGCCGAACGGTAGTCATGAACTGCCTGGCGGCAGGCGGGGATGGCGCTGTAGTCATCAACGATGACGTATCCCCCTTGCGACACCTTTGGATAGAGGTTGGCCAGCGCGTCCATGGTCGATTGGTACATGTCGCCATCCAATCGCAGCACGGCCAGGCGCTCGATGGGTGCAGTGGGCAAAGTATCGCGGAACCAGCCCTTGAGGAAACGCACTTGATCGTCCAGCAAACCGTATCTGTCGAAGTTAGCCTTCACCTGTTCAAGCGAAACGGCAAGCTCTCTTGCTTCGTGCAAGCGGTCACCCGCGTCATGTGGATATTTACCCGCGTCCGGCGGCGGCAGACCCGCGAAGGAGTCGGCGACCCATACGCAGCGGTCGGTCACGCCATAGGCCTTGAGCACTGCGCGCATGAAGATGGTAGCCCCTCCGCGCCACACGCCTGTCTCGATGAGGTCTCCGGGCACTCCTTTGGCGATTATCTCCTCGATACAGAATTCCAGATTATCGAGGCGCTTCAGACCAATCATTGTGTGCGCAACGAGAGGCCAAATGCGGCCTTCCATGCGATTTGCTGTATCCAGGGTTAAAAGGTTGCCCTGAGCGTCACGAAGGGATGGCCACGGCTGAGGGCCACTTGGCAGTCTCAGCAGCGCCCGGGCCAATCTACCGCGGAAACCGGCTGCGGTAGCGGGTAACGGCACCTCCTCCGCCTGTGGATAAATCATGTTCACAAGGCACCGCTTCATCAGATCGAGGTAAAGGCGGCGTGAAGGTTCCAGGTTTTGCATGCTTCCACTATGTTATCGTGAAACGTAAAACATAAAAGCGTAAGACCCTGATAATCTTGGCGATTCCGGTTTTAGTGGTTCCCGTCTCTTTCCGTTTCACTTCCCACGTAGCGCCCTGCGAGTGGCTTCCAAATATGCCCGGCCCCACCGCTTGTCAGGTTCAAGGTGACTCCCTTCTCCCCACTCGTTCCAAGCGTTGATGAACACCAGATTCTCACCAGGGCCGTACGGCTCGAATCTCGCAAGAGTCGCCTCCAACCAGCGACGGTAAAGCTCCGGGGTAGATCCCCTCAGGATAATGGCTCCGCGCTTGCGTCGTGGAGTATTATCCCAGCCAGGGGTAACACCGGGAAATCTCTTGTAGGGCGGCACATCTCTGCGGCGCATCAGATTTGCCACGCGCTTATAGCTATAAACATCGTTCTGCTGGTAAGCCTTGCTCGACAAACCCCACCTGGTAAGGCGCTGCCACACTCTGCCTCGACGGGAGGGCCTAGTTAAGGTTGGGAAGGACGACCAATCGGGTTGAAACTCCACCGAGGCATCGAAGCCCAGGCAGGCCGGGTGCTCGCGCTCTTCGGCGAAGCTCTCCACGCGGCACAAGTATAGTTCTTTTAAGCCCAGCTTACGGGCTTCGTCCCGCCAGATAGAGGTAGTTTTCACAGGGTCAGGGATGCTTCTCGCCCGGTAAACGAGGAACAGCGGTTTGTCCCCCACCTTGATATATCTCTTGTCCCGAAAAGCGTTGGCAAGCCAGCGTATGTGTTGCCTGTCGTCCTCCTCAGAATAGCTTTGCTCGATAAGGACATCCTTTTCCAATCCATCCCAGACCCGCGTCCAATTCTCATTGGCCCAGCAGAGGCAGAAGGGGAAATCAGGCTGTCCAGAAGCCAGCACCTCGTCAAAAGGACAACTCAGAAGGCGCTTGCCGTTAAACCAGTAGCTGTAGTAACAAAAGCCATAGATGCCATACTCCCTTGCCAGATCTGCCTGGGCCTGGCGCGCTTCGGCCAGGCGTAAGTCATAAAAACCGAGGTCGGCAGGGACGTGCGGCTGGTAATGCGTAGAGAACAGGGGTGTGGTTCTGGATACGTTGGTCCACTCGGTGAATCCGTCGCCCCACCAACTGTCGTTTTCGGGTATAGGATGGAATTGCGGCAGGTAAAACGCTATCGGTCGAACGTTCCTTTGCTGGTCATCACGTTCAGTCCTGCGATGATGTCTGCCAATCGATAGCTGACGAGTGATAGCTGATAACTTGCCGATGGCATGGTGCGCGACACCTCGTAAGCCCTCACGCGACCAGATATAGAGGAAGCGCATAGGAAGGCTGTGCCGTAAGTTGCCAATGACGTTCGACTGCTCCTGGAGCTTGGCAGTCAACTCGTCACGCTCGCGGGCTAACTCCAGTCGCAGCCCCAATTGGCAGAAGAAGTCGCGCACCTCCGTTAGGTCGCCCTCAGGGGAGTTACACAGGGATCTTAGCAGATCGGATTGTTGCTTACCCACAGCGAGAACGCCGAGGCCCTGACCCCAGGTGGCCTCGAAATGAGGATAGCGTCGCTTGATTTCTTCCCACAATTTCCACACGCCGAAATCGAATTCGCGGACGTTAATGTCGTGGAAGAGTACCACGCCCCGTTCACTCATCTTCGGTAGCCACACTTCGAAATCGTGCCTGACCGCCTCATAGACATGGAAGCCGTCGATATGCAACAAATCGATCGAGCCATCCTCGAAGTGAGACACCGCCTCATCGAAAGTGGACTGGATGAGGCGGGAAAAGCCGCCATAGAGAGGATCATGGTGGCTTTTGAGGCCGCTCAATACCTCAAGGCCGTAATAGCCGTTATGTGGGTCGCCCTGCCAGGTGTCAACTGCGTAGCAGCGCGTGCCGGTGTCCAGTTCCTTCACGGCTTGGCAGAAGGCACAGAATGACACGCCTGAGAAGGTACCCAACTCTACGAGTACTCTGGGCCGCAGCACGTCCACAAGAAACATCCCGAAAGGAATGTGCTCCATCCAGAAACGCGCGCTTGCTATGGAAGCCGTTCGCAGAGGGTGGGAGAAACAAATCGGGTGATCGAGCGGGTTGAAAAGAGCCATTCCTTTATCCACTAGGCAGTAAGCAGTACCCGGCGGAATGTAGGGTACCTTGCGGTTTTGGCAATGCCGGCTTGCGCCCTTCGTTCTAGGACCTTCTGATCAACACCGTTGAACATGATTGCGTAATTCATGAAGTTATAGCGGAAGGAGCCAGCCGCGAGGCCTTCCGTCACATCACTTTGACCCTCTCACATGGCATATTATAGTCCGCCGCGATGCTTCGCCTGCTCCACCACATTCTGTCCCGCAATCGCATGACCAGCCGCATTCAGCGGCGTGTCGTCCACCGTGTTAAGGAACTGCTCAACATGCCCGATGGATACCATTCCATGGGCCAGATCTGTCGGAAAATTAAGCCTGCGGCGATTCTGGACATCGGCGCTCATCATGGTTTTACCGTGGACAAGCTGTTGGATTACGCGCCGGGAGCAAAGATTCATGCCTTCGAGCCTACACCAGACAGCGCCGCGGTGCTGCGCCGCAGAATGAACGGACGGCCAAACGTCCAGGTGCATGAAATAGCACTTGGTGGCACGACCGGGATCGTCAGCTTTCATCTGAATGTCGGCGAGCAGACTAATTCTCTGCTGGAGAATCTGGCTCCCGGCCAATCACCATACGATCAGGTGCAGCAGCACCTCTCGCAGGTGCAGGTGCAGGTGCAGGCTATGACCCTCGACGATTGGGCCGCCAAATTCGAGCCCAATGGGATGCTGCTGATCAAAGCCGACATCCAGGGCGCCGAGCGCCTTCTGGTGGCGGGCGGAAAGAAGACCTTCGCCCAGCGCGTAGCGGCGTTTTATACCGAGATTTGTATCCTCCCTCAATATGAGAACCAGACGAGCTTGTGCGAGTTGAATCAAACGATGGTGGAGGAGCTGGGTTTCGCCCTGTTCGACATCTATCCGTGTACGAAAGATGAGTTGGGGCGAGCCGCGTTTACCGACGTGATGTGGGTCAAGCGCGCTGCGCTGCCGTTGGGCGGTTGACATTGTGCTGAATTGTCGTGTCAGTTGGCAGCAAAGCGAAGATGGAGTTTCGTGGAAGCCTTAAGCCAGTTCGGACAAACTGGTCGATACGGAGGCAGCGGCGATCCTGAATACGAAGACGGAATACAGCTGTAGGATAGTCTCTCAGCAGTTCACGGCCGATTCATGGGATGATTTTCGGCTCGACGCCGTCGTCTATTCCTCGCGCGTGCCCCTTACGAAAGCCGATGCGTTACTTGTGCTGTATGACCCAAGTGACGAACTACTCAAGTTCGACGGCCCGAAGCTCTGGTTCACGACTGAACCTTCCTGGCATCACCACTTCCACTCGCACCCCGTTGGGAAGCGGCTGGTTCGAGAGCTGGACGCTTCGGCACGGGCGTTTTACGCGCATCCGGACGTCACTCACCGCATTCCGCATCCTACCTATAGTGGAAGCTTGTCGCGGCCACGAGTACCTTCGGTAAGGCATGCCGCAGTTGCTACAGTCAACAATTTCGGTGGACGCCTTTGGTTCCTTAAGTCTCACTTTCGAAACCGGAATCGGATGATATTAGATCGGCGCGTCGAGCTGTTCGGCAAGCCCGACGCATGGGCAACTTTCCGCCATTTTCCGAAGCTCTGGATTCAGAGGCCGCCAGATAACTATGCGGGGCAAGCGTCTCCCGGCACCGGTATCCACGACGATAAGAACATCCGGTTTTTGTCCGGCTACAAGGTTGCTGTATGTCTGGAGAATTGCACCGAAGCCTACTACTTTACTGAAAAATTCGTTGATGCCGTGCGAGCAGGATGCATCCCTGTATATCATGCCCACGCCACCGTGAAAAACAGGTTTCTCTCTGGTGCCAGATGGATCGATCCGGCTGAGTTCGGATTTTCGTCGCGCCGCACTATAGAATTTGCCCTGGATCAGGACCAAACGAAGTTCCGCTCCATCAACGATGCATGGCTTGAGTCCGGAATTTTGGAGGATACTGACGACTTAAAAGTGTTTGCAAAGCTCCATGAGATAGTAAGCGCCAAATTGAGAGACCAAAATGTCCATTAACCTCCGGTACCAACTCGGACAGTTGGTCCGAAAGTGCGGCTATAGAGTAGCGCGCGAGTATCGCTGGCCAGAGGTCCACGGAAATCTTCTCGTCTTGGGATTCGCTCTCTTACGGGCAAGCCGAAACGGGACAATTCATGTCCTCCAAATTGGAGCATTTGACGGGCACGCTTGTGATCCACTCTTGGAGGTTCTTCAAAACGAAAACGTTTCTGCCATCTTGGTGGAACCGCAAAAAATTCCGTACGAGCGTTTGGTAGAACGTTATGCAGCTAATCCAAGAGTCTCTCTAATCAATGCCGCGGTGGCAGAGCACGATGGTGTGGTAAAGCTTTACGTGCCCGGTTCGGCCGACTCACCGAAGGCAAGCCTTATCGCTCAACATCACCGACGATTTGGAGCCGATGCAAAGGACGTTCGCGAGCTCGAAGTACCCTCTATCTCCGTCGGTTCCCTGCTAAAGATGTTTCATGGTGAGCGCCTCCATCTCCTTCAGGTGGACACAGAGGGCATGGATTATCAGATACTGAAGTGGTTTTTTGATGCCGGTGTTGAGCCTGACGTGCTCAACTTTGAGTCGCTACATCTGAGCAAAGCCGAACGCCTGGCATCACGTCAGTTGTTGAACACCAGAGGATACTGGTGGATCGAGACCGACCAAGACACGTTCGCGTTAAAGGAGTCTTTGGTAAAAATCCAACAAAATTGAAGCGAACAATTGACTATTTCAATCATGATCACAACGCGCAACCGCGCAGAGGCATTACAGCGTACCTGTGAAATAATTGCCGCTCTCAATCCCCAGCCTGTTGAAGTGTTGATTACAGCGGACGGCTGTGCAGATGACACGGTGAACGTCATCCGGAGGCGCCTGCCACACGCAACAGTGATCGTAAACAAGAGAGCGCGCGGGTCTGTTGCTTGTCGGGATGTTATGATGCGACAGGCGAGGGCGGATCTTGTATTTGCCTTGGATGACGACAGCTATCCGGAACAGGTGGATTGCATCGCGCTCGTCAGTCGTTTCTTTGAGGAAAAATCAAAACTGGCTGTTCTTCATTTTCCACAGCGAAGCGATGAATATCCTGAAACACTTTCGCAAACAGAATCCGGCCCGGAACATTTGACGCGTTCATTTGCTAACTCCGGCGCGGTCCTGCGCCGATCCACTTATCTCCAGCTGCCCGGATTTGAGCGGCGATTCTTCCACATGTATGAAGAGCCGGATTACGCCTTGCAATGTGTGGCGGCGGGTTATGACGTGCTTTTTTCTCCCATCCTTACCATCCGTCACCATTATTCCGGGCAGGCCCGCGATGAGATTCGCATTCATCATCGTCATGCGCGCAATGAATTGTGGAGCACTCTGATGCGATGTCCTTTTCCCTTCGCACTT
>DASYDT010000070.1:0-12430 GCA_036499425.1 Candidatus Udaeobacter sp.
GTTGGTGGCGGCGCTGAAATTGCCCGCGCCATTCGCCCCCTTCGGGGACTGAATCAGCACCGCGCCCTCTGTCAGATTCAAATCGCGTGTTCCATTTTTGAAACTGAAAGCGGTCTTGGCCGCAAGCCGCACAACCGTTTCATCTGGAAAAGTCAGCTCAGCGCCCGAGGAGATGCCGGTTCGTACGATGGTGTCTCCGTCAACGATGCCGTTCACCGAGGCGACGCGCGCCGCGGACATCGGATGCAGCAATTGCACATGATTGCTTACCCGGGTGATGCGCGCCTGGTTGAGTGAAGCAGCACGGGCAACACTCGCGACCCCGGTCACCACCGGTGCTGTGAACACCGCTAACGCAAGAAGATGGAGATATCGATTTATATGTGCGCGTTCCAAAATTCGGTGGCTTTTTTGAGGCTTGTCTGCTGTTTGGTCAAGTAATTTTTACGCATCACGCACTAAATTTTTGCTGCCAGCCATGGAACATTAAACCGCGGATAGCGCAGCGGGGCTCCGCCGCAACCGAAGTTGAGCCCGCGAATAACGCGAATGAACGCGAATAGGAAGGCAAAGGAGTCGTTGCTCGATTTCGCGAAGCTTTGGGAGTGCAACAAGTCGTCGTGTCGCTTTGGTCAGAAACAAGGCCAGGCCAAAAAGCGGTGCGAGGACGCCCGCACTCCAACTCCGAAAGGTTTCGCCAGGCACTTCCCGCGCGCGGCCAGCTGCCAGTGCTAAACTCTATTGTTTATTCGCGTCAATTAGCGTGATTCGCGGGCAGAAAAAAATCTTCCCAAAACCCGATGAATTTGCCGGATAGCAGTACGAATTTCTCGGATAAGGGATTGCCCACGAAACACCCGCCTTCGCGAAGCCTTCGGCGTGGCAGTTGCGAAGCAACGCCAAAAATAAATCGAGTGTCTGTGCTGAACTTTTAGTATCCAGACCAGCATCAACGATGCCGGCTACAACATCACCCTTCTATTCCAAGCAATTCACGTTGCCATGGAACCAGCAATGACGCTGCTCGCGCGCGGTCTGCCGCGATCGCCTCCAGCGCACTGCGCGGCGCAATCAAGGATGGCTCCAAGCCGAGCTCTTCGGCTGATTTGTCGCGCCGACGCCGCAACTCCTCTGTGCGCCGCACTGTCTCGGTAGTTGGCCGGGTTCCAAGGCGCCGGTGCAACACCGGCCAGTCCGATTCAGGCGCCTGCAATGCACTTCGTGCCGCCTCGCGAAATGCCTGACGTCGGCGGTGGGAAAAATGTTTGTAATCGGGCACGTTCCCTGAATCAAAACTTAACGCAGCGTTCAAAAGTTTCTCATTTTGTAAGATGTGAAATGGCGGGCGATCAACCATCTCCGCTTCCCTTTCGCGCCAATGCCAAAGCGCGCGCAGCACCGCAGCGGGACGCCCGCGAAGCGCGCCTGATCCGCGGACACGCCAAAGCTCGTCCTCGTTGCGGACGCGCGCGACAGTCGCCTGCTCGATGGCGCGCTCACATGATTGCCTCAACCAATCCCGGCGCTGGTAATGGTCTAAATCGATTTCCAATTTTTCAACAAGCGGTAACAGATGATGCACGTCGTTAATCGCGTATTCAGCCATTCGAGCTGGCAAAGGCCGCTTTGCCCAGTCCGCTTTCTGCGAACCCTTGGGAAGTTCCACGTCAAAGTAGCGTTTCACCAGCGCAGCCAGACTGAATTCGCGAATGCCAAGGAGACGCGCTGCAATTGTCGTGTCGAAGATTTTCCGCGCGACGAAATTCAAGCCGCGCCGCAGCATGCGGAGATCGTAGTCGGCGCCATGCAAGACAATTTCTTTGGGTTCCAGCGCCTGGCGTAGAGGTTCCAGGTCGATACCAGCCAGCGGATCGACGATGAAGTCGTTGTAGCCGCGAGCGTTGATCGCGGCAGGCACGCTGATTTGGAGCAAACAAAGCTTCTCCCGATACGAATGCAGGCTGTCTGCCTCAGTATCGATGGCAATGCGATCGGAATCGCCAATTTTCTTGAGCAACTCAGCCAACTCGGCATCGCTCGCAATAAGATCCGATCGGAATGACGAATGACGAATGTCTAATGACGAAGGAATGACAAAGCCAGAATGACGATCAACAGTGGGAGCGTCGCTTCGTTTTTGGTCATTCGTGCTTCCTTCGTCAGTCGTCATTCGTGCTTCGTCATTCACCTCACCTCAACCCACTCAACAGCAGTTCCGCGTTCGTCTTCGTCGCGTTCAGATTATCGATCAACTTTTCCATCGCTTCGAGAGGCGGAAGCGCTGCCATCGTTTTGCGCAACATCAACACGCGTTCCCATTCATCGGGATGATAAAGCAACTCATCGCGCCTCGTAGCTGAAAGCAGCGGATGGATTGCCGGATAAAGCCGCTTCTCCTGCAACCCGCGATCGAGATGCAGCTCCATGTTGCCGGTGCCCTTGAATTCTTCGAAAATTAATTCGTCCATTCGACTGCCGGTTTCGGTTAACGCTGTCGCCAGCACCGTCAAGCTGCCGCCTTCCTCCGCATTGCGCGCCGAGCCGAAAAATTTCTTCGGCTTGATGAGCGCCTTCGCTTCCACGCCGCCGGACATAATCCGGCCCCTGCCCGGCTCCAGATTATTGTATCCGCGCGAAAGCCGCGTGATGCTGTCGAGCAAAAGTACCACGTCATGTTTCATTTCCACAAGACGCCTGGCGCGCTCCAGCACCATCTCGGCCACCTGCACATGCCGTTGCACGCTTTCGTCAAAGTTCGAATGATAAATCTGGCAGTCGATCTCGCGCTCCAAGTCCGTCACTTCTTCCGGCCGCTCGTCCACCAAAAGCAGGATGAGCACAATCTCCGGCTGGTTTACCCGAATCGCTTTCGCGATTTCCTTGAGCAGGATCGTCTTGCCCACTCGTGGCGGCGCGACGATCAGGCCGCGTTGCCCACGCCCAAGCGGGGTCAGCAAATCCACCGCGCGCGCACAGATGGAGTCGGTATTCGGGTTTTCCAGAATTATCCTGCCCTGTGGAAACTGCGGCGTTAGCTTGTCAAAGTCCGTCGGTTCGGTCCAATCCTCTGCGGGCTGGCCTTCAATGTTTGTGACCTTTTCGAGCGAGAGGAACTTTTCGCGCTGGACCGGCAGTCGTACGGTCCCAGCAACTTTTTGCCCGGGTCGCAGGCGATACTGCTCGATGAGGGCACGCGGAACGGCAACGTCCTCAGGCACAGGCAAAAAATTCAATTTGGGCCAGCGCAACATCGCAAAGGAATCGCTGACCTGATCGAGAAAACCCTCCGCAGTGACTGTGGCGCCGTCCGCCAACGCGGCGCGGATGATATCGAAGATATGCTGATGGCGCGATCGGGCCGGATGCAAAAACAAATCCAAATCGCGCGCCAATGTTTTTAGCTTTTTTTCCGAAAACTCTTGCAGCTCATTTAGATCAAGCGAGCGCGCTGCTGCCGATTTGTCGCAAGGAGCAGCGTCTTCCAAGTCGCCGGGGCGATCTAGAGATCGCCCTTCCTTGTCTTCTTCCGTAGCCAGATCGGCATCCCGTTTTGTTTGATTCGTTACGTTTTCGTCCATGATCATTTTGGTAAGGACGCCGCGCTGCGGCGTCCGGACGGCGCAGCGCGCTGTCCCTACCACGAGCTTTGTTATCTGTTAGTCCATGATTGCTTTTGCCATAATGCGACGAGAAGCCGCGCTTGCTCGGCAAGCGTCGCTCGATCGCCGTTATTCCACGCGACGTGATCTGCGCGTCTGATTTTTTCCTCCAGTGGCATTTGTGAGTTGATCATTTGCTTGGCTTCGGGCGGTTTAATCGACATCCGCTGCATTAAGCGGCCTAACTGCACCTTGTACGAACAGGCGACCACCACCACTCGGTCGCACAATATTTCACCGCCGGTTTCATAAAGAAGTGGAATATCAGCAAAGAAAAAATCGGGAGAATTGCGATGCTTTTTCGCCTCGGCCCTCCATTGTCGGCGAATCCGCGGATGGAGGATCCGCTCAAGCGCACGTTTCCTTGTTACGTTGCCAAATATTATCGCTCGAAGTTTCGCTCGGTTCAAGGCTTCATCGCTTAAAAAGACGCCGCTGCCGAATTTTTCTCGAATTTCCTGTTTCACGTCCGGAAGCTCAACGAGAGCCTGGGCTGCCTGGTCGGCATTGAAAAACTTAGCTGAGGGAAGAATCTCGCGCAGACATTCGCAAAATGTGCTTTTGCCAGTGGAAATCCCCCCGGTAATTCCGATCGCAGGCATGCCTTAGGAAGATAAAACTCTAGAACTCATCGCTCATTTTATAAACGGTGCTGTCATGTTGAGCGAAGCGAAACATCTCTGTTTATTTCCCGTTGGAGGAACGGATCCAAATTTGATCCGAGATTGAAAGCCTGGCCTCGCGGTTTGTCCGCTGCGTTGCAGCTTCACTTCGCTCAGAATGACAGTATGAGACGGCTCATAGCGAAGACCAGTAGCTTTGCGATGTCTGAAATGCGCGTATCATGCAGGGCTTATGACGCCGCAAGTTTTGTCCGGAAAAATCGGCCTGGTGTTTGGCGTGGCGAACAAGCGCAGTATCGCCTGGGCGATCGCGAAGGCATGGGCTGCCGCGGGCGCGCACCTGATTTTTAACTACCAGGGCGAGCGGTTGAAGGAAAATGTCGAGGAACTCGTCGGCGAATTCGGAGAAAAGACGCCATCATTTCCATGCGATGTGTCCAGCGACGATGAGATCACGGCATTTTTCAAAAACGTGCGGGAAGAAACCGATCGCGTCGATTTGGTGCTGCACTCGCTTGCGTTCGCGCCCCGAGAAGCGCTAGAAGGCGATTTCGTGAGCACCACGCGCGAAGCGTTCCGTGTCGCGCACGATATCAGCGCATACTCGCTGGTGGCGCTCGCGCGCGAAGCGGCCCCCCTGATGACCAACGGCGGAAGCATCGTGGCGATGACCTATTACGGGGCAGAGAAGGTCGTGCCGCATTACAATGTGATGGGAGTCGCCAAGGCCAGCCTCGAAGCCAGCACCCGCTATCTTGCCTACGATCTCGGTCCAAAAAAAATCCGGATAAACTGCATTTCCGCCGGGCCAGTGCAAACTCTGGCCGCGCGTGGAATCAGCGGATTTACGTCGATGTTAAAACACTATCAGGAACGCGCGCCATTGAAACGCAGTTGCGATCCCGCCGAGCTTGGCGCCGCTGGAGTCTTTCTTGCCAGCGACGCCGCCGCAGCAATCACCGGCCAGGTCATCTACGTCGACGGCGGGTATCAAATCATGGGTATGTGACGGCGCGCCCGGCGGTCGCGCCCTACCATTGCGCTCGAAACGACAATATGATTGCACGTATTTGGCGCGGGTGGACCAAACGAGCAGATGCAAAGGCCTATGAAGAGATGCTCCGCAACGAAATTTTTCAAAGCATCGCGGCTCGAAACATCGAAGGCTATCGCGGCGCAGAATTGTTTATCCGCGAAGATCGCGATGAAGTGGAATTCGTCACGCTGCTTCGGTTCGATTGCATGGATGCAGTAAAAGAATTCGCCGGGTCAGACGCCAGCAAGCCTGTGATTTTCCCTAAAGCCGAGGCGCTCATTGCACGAATGGAGCACGCGCGGCATTATCGAATCGCGATCGCGAAAGAATTGTAGGCAGGCGCATCGCCTGCCGTTCGTGCGCCTGGTAACCCCGAAAGCGTTCGGGGTTGCCCTACAACTCAGCTGCGCGACCTTCATTCGTATGCAACTCGCTTTGAAGCTTCGTGAAGTCTTGGGCAACGAGATTGTCGCTGATGACGCCGCGATGCTTGCCGCGCACAGCGGCGATAAATGGTTCGCCGCGCATCAACCGGAAGTTGTCGTTTTCGCAAAATCGACAGACGACGTGAGCAAGCTGCTTCACTTCGCGTCGCGTCAAAAAATTCCGGTAACAGCGCGCGGCGGCGGATTTGGTTATGTGGGCGGGTGCGTGCCGGCGTGTGGCGGGATTGCCCTTTCGTTGATGCGGATGAACCGGATCAAGGAAATCAGTTTTGCCGACGCGGTGGCAATTGTTGAGCCCGGCGTGTTTACCGCTGACCTGAAAGCGGCTGTGCGCGCGCAAAAATTATTTTATCCGCCGGATCCAGCGAGCATGAAAGATTGCACCATCGGTGGAAACGTCGCGACGAACGCTGGAGGCCCGCGCTGTTTAAAATATGGCGTAACCCGCAATTACGTGATCGGTCTCGAAGTGGTGCTCGCCAGAGGCGACGTGTTGCGCACCGGCGGACGCGTCCACAAGAATAAGACCGGCTTCGATTTGATTGGCCTCTTCGTCGGGTCGGAAGGAATGCTGGGCGTAGTCACCGAGATCACGTTGCGTCTGCTCCCGCTTCCGCCCGCGCGCGCGACACTGTCTGCTGCCTTCGCTACGGCCACACAAGCCGCCGAAGCGGTGCAGGCGATTTTTGCGGCGGGATTTCTGCCGTCGTCATTGGAGATCGCAGATCATTTCACACTAGAAGCAGCACGACGTGATCTGGGTAAAACGATTGTTCCCGAGGGAAACGCACATTTGCTGATCGATCTGGATGGACAAGAGGAAAGCGTCCGCAGCGAGTCCGCAGCCCTTCGCGAATTGCTTGCAAAACGAAAACTAAACGCGCTTGAGACCGCGATCGGTGAAGCGGATTGCGAAAAGCTCTGGGTATTGCGCCGCCAGTTCAGCAATTCACTGCGCGCGACCGGCCTCACAAAGTTGAATCAGGATGTGGTCGTGCCGCGAAGCCACTTGGTCGATCTAATGGAATTCGCCGAGTCACTACAGACAAAGCATGGGTTCCCGATCGCCTGCTTTGGGCATGCCGGCGACGGCAACATTCACGTCAACATCATGGCGGATCGCTACAACCGCGACGCGGCCGTGCGCGAAAAAGTCGAGCGTGCGCTCGATGATCTTTTCGCGCAAGTCCTGGCTTGGGGGGGTGTGATTACTGGTGAGCACGGGATCGGTCTGGCAAAGAAACGCTGGTGGCCGCAGGCGACCAGTGAGGCAGTGCGTGACGTGCACCGTCGGCTCAAAGAGGCTCTCGATCCAAACGACATTTTGAATCCGGGAAAATTTGTTTGACGGAGGAACGTGGGTATGTCGAGCACTCCCTCTTAGAAAATCGCATAGCCCAACCAGCTCCCGCGTCTCCAATGGCACTGTCATGTTGAGCGAAGCGAAACATCTCTAGCTAGTTCTGTAGGGCGGTGCGCCGCGAAATTAATCAGAGATTCTTCGCTTCGCTCAGAATGACAGGATAGGATCGCTCGTACTCATTCGCGTCTATTCACGTTATCCACGTGGTAATCGCAATTCAGGGGTTGACTTGCCGGGATCAGCACGCAGATTGGGCTAGCATTTTAACGGCGCATCTAAATTCGCCGCGACTAACGCGCATCCGCGTGCTCGTGAACGAAACATTATAGGAGACTAACGTCTTCTTACCGCGTCCGCGATTACAGCCAATGAAACCTGGAAAATTTACTCACACGATCGCGGTCATACTTTCGTCAATCACATCTCTCTTCGCGCACGGCACAGATTCAAAGGCGGAGCCGGCAAAAACCAAGTTCAGCAAAAAATCTCAGAAATCGGGAGAGGATCGTTCATTCGATGTGAGTTCAATCGCGTTCACGCCGGGGCAGTTGGTGAAAGATCAGCCCGAGCCAGGAGAGCGTTTCCCGTGGAAAAAAGAAATCGTGACGACCATCTTTTGGATCGGCGAGAAACCCGCTCCTAAGAATCCGGTTCCAAATCGAGTAAGCTCCTGGGACCCGGACTGGACCAAAAATTATGGAGGGGTTGACGATCCTGATCCCGCTAATCGCAGCAACTACATTCCTGTGAAATTCACGCCGCGACAGAATCCGTTTTACTGCGCGCTTCCATATAACGATAAAGCGAAGGAGGGCCATCGACCCGAAGCGCCGCGCGTTATTCCGTGGTTCAACGAAGCTTATCAAGGCCCAGCTGTTTCAACTTGCAAAGGCCGCTGGGTCGCGATTCGCAAAGGCAATCGCGTCGCGTATGCGCAGTGGGAAGACGCCGGCCCCTTCCGCACCGATCACTGGCAGTACGTCTTTGGCAACGAACGGCCAAAACCTAACCTGAACAAAGGCGCGGGCCTCGATGTCTCGCCAGCTGTACGCGACTTCCTCGGACTACAAAGCACAGATGTGACCGATTGGAGGTTTGTAGATTTCAGTGAGGTGCCACGCGGACCGTGGTCCACTCTTGGAGAAAACAACACGTTCGTGATCAACGATCGCAAGAAAAGCGAGATACTGGTGGAAAAGCTGAGTACAATCGCGCACTGAAACGCAACTCTCTGTAGAGGCAGCCGTGTCGGCTGCATGATCAATGGTTCGCAGGCGGCACGCCTGCCGCTACAGTTCATGACCAATCCACGCATTCTCTCGCTCGAAATCGATTTGAAACGTGAATGGAAAATCGTTGCGGAGTTCATTCCTTTTCTTGCGCAATCTTCATTGCAGTCAGTTTCACCGTCGTCGTGCCGTTCGGAAGGGCCGCAGACAGCGGTGCGCTGCTTACGGTCAACGCTGCAATGGGCGATTGGAAAAGCGATGCGCCCGGCGTGCGACGCAAGATCACCGTCGAGGATTTGCCCTCGCCGAGTTCAAATGTTCTGACAATCAATCCGCCGCGCGTCGCGCGACGACCGGCGGATGCTCAACCACAGGTTCCGCAGGGTTTTAAAATCGAATTGTACGCGAGTGGCTTTCGCGACCCGCGATTTCTGCTGACCGCGCCGAATGGCGACATCTTTGTCGTCGAGAGTCGTGCCAACCGAATTAAGGTGTTGCGCGACACCAAAGGCATGGGAAAGCCGGACGTGACTGAAACTTTTGCAGAACAGGGTTTGAACAAACCATTCGGGATTGCGTTTTATCCGCCGGGCGATGATCCCCACTTTTTGTACGTGGCGAACACCGACGGCGTAATTCGATTTCCCTATCGCAGTGGCGACCTCAAAGCGCGTGGACCCGCAGAAGATTTGGGCGCGCATCTTTCCGGTGGCGCGGCGCACCTGCGCAGTGGCGGACATTGGACGCGCGACATCGTCTTTTCGCCCGACGACAAAAAAATGTACGTCTCCATCGGTTCGCGCTCGAACGTTTCCGATAACGCCGCGGAAGCCGAACGTGCGCGTATCTTCGAGTTCAATCCGAATGGCACAGATCAGAAAGTTTACGCGTGGGGAATTCGGAATGCTGTCGGGATCGCGTTTCGACCCGGCACCGACGAACTTTGGA
Organism: Candidatus Udaeobacter sp.; assembly: GCA_036499425.1. GTDB lineage: Bacteria > Verrucomicrobiota > Verrucomicrobiia > Chthoniobacterales > UBA10450 > Udaeobacter. Next base: position 9,305 of record DASYDT010000070.1, read on the forward strand.
TGAGCACGAACGAGCGGGACGAAATCGGTGAAGATTTACCCCCCGATTACATCAGCAGTGTACGCCCCGGTGGATTTTATGGCTGGCCCTGGTTTTACATCGGGAACCATGCCGACCCGCGCCACAAAGGAAAACACCCTGAGCTCGCCGACAAAGTCATCGTCCCCGACGTGCTCGTGCAGGCGCACTCGGCCACGCTTAATTTATGTTTCTACACCGGCGACCAATTCCCCGCCGAATACAAAGGCGACATCTTCGCTGCGTTCCACGGTTCATGGAACCGGATGAAACGCACCGGTTACAAAGTCGTGCGCGTACCGTTCGATCACGCGACCGGCAAAGCGCTCGGCGAATACGAAGATTTCGTGACCGGTTTTGTCACGTCGGATGGCAAGGTGTGGGGTCGCCCGGTTGGAATCACCGTCGCCAAAGACGGCAGCCTCCTCATCAGCGAAGATGGCAACGGCACCATCTGGCGCGTGAGCTACGGCAGATAGGCTGAAGCTTGCCGCATGCTGCGTTGCGCATAATCTGCTTTAACGCGCATGAAGATTGGTTTTGCTCAAATTAACCCAACGGTCGGGGATTTGAGCGGTAATTGCGAATTGATCATCGCGGCGTACGAACGGCTCGCTGCCGCGGGTGCTGAATTGGTGCTAACACCGGAGCTGGCTATCACCGGCTATCCACCGCAGGATCTGGTTTTTAAATCGCGGTTTGTTCCTGAGAACCTTTCTGTGCTCGAGAAGTTACACGCTTGCGTCGGACAAGCGGCGTTGCTGGTCGGGTTTGTCGATCGCAACGAAGGACGCGGCAGACCGTTTCGCAACGCCGCCGCTCTGCTTGAACGCGGCAAACCAATCCGCAAAACTTACAAGTCACTTTTGCCGACTTATGATGTTTTCGACGAGGACCGTTATTTCGAGCCGGCCAACCGCGTCGAGCCTTTCGAAGTGCGAGGACAAAAAATCGGTGTGACCATCTGTGAGGACATCTGGACGGAACATTATCTGCCGCGACCGTTTTACGACATCGATCCGGTGGGCAAGCTGGTGGAGCAAGGCGCCGAGATCATCGTCAATCTGAGTTCCTCGCCGTTTGCCTTGCATAAGCCGTCGATCCGTTACGAGTTGGTGGCTGGTTCTGCCCGCGCGCATCAGCGTCCAATCTGTTATTGCAATCTCGTCGGTGGCAACGATCAACTGGTGTTCGATGGAAACTCTATTGCAGTAAACGCCGCCGGAAAGTTGATCGCGCAACTGGCTGCGTTTCGCGAAGACCAAAGAGTCGTCGATACAGATTCAACCGAAGCGATCGAATTTCACGAGGGCAAAACGCCGGAGCAACTCTTTGCCGCGCTTTCCCTCGGAGTCCACGATTATTTCCGTAAGTGCAATTTCCATTCTGCGGTGGTCGGTCTCAGCGGCGGTGTCGATTCAGCAGTCACTGCTGTTATCGCGGTCGATGCACTAGGCCCGGAAAACGTAACGGGCGTCTCGATGCCGAGCCCGTACTCATCGCGCGGCAGCATTGACGATGCACGCGCACTTGCGCGCAATCTCGGTATCAAATTTCTTGAGATCCCAATCGGCGATGCTTTCGCTGTGTTTAAATCACAGTTCAAAGAAATTTTTAAAGGTCTGCCCGAAAACGAGACAGAGGAAAACATGCAGCCGCGCCTGCGCGCCACGACGCTGATGGCGCTTTCGAATAAGTTCGGCCACCTGCTGCTCACGACAGGAAACAAAAGCGAACTCGCCGTTGGGTATTGCACCATCTACGGCGACATGGCGGGCGGGCTTGCCGTGATTAGCGATGTGCCGAAGACGATGGTTTACGAGGTGGCGCGCTGGATCAATTCCGATTACGCGCGACCGGCGATTGGGGTCAATCGCCCCTACTTTTCTACCGCCACAGGTAGGGGCGGTTCACCTGAACCGCCTCGGAGAGGGATCATTCCAAAATCGACAATCGAAAAACCGCCGAGCGCCGAGCTGAAACCAAATCAAAAAGATCAGGACACGCTGCCGCCGTACGAGATTCTAGATCAGATCTTGCAGCTTTACGTCGAAGAAAACCTGAGCGCGCGCGACGTCATTGCGCGCGGGTTCGATGAGAAGACGGTGCGCTGGGTGCAGCGCCGCGTCGATCTGAATGAATACAAGCGCGAGCAGGCCGCGCCCGGAATAAAGGTGACCAGCCGCGCCTTTGGGCTTGGCCGCAAGATGCCGATCGCGCAAAGATACGTCGGTTAACAGATATGTCTCTGAATGGAAAACACGCGCTGATCACAGGAAGCTCCCGTGGCATTGGTCGCGGAATCGCATTCAAGCTGGCTGAACAGGGTGTTAATGTAGCCGTTCACTACTACCAAAACGAGGCCGCCGCCCGGGACACACTTGCGCAAGTACGCGAACGAGGCGCCGATGGTTTCGTGGTTCAAGCGGACGTGTTGGAGCCCAAACAGATCACTCAGATGTTCGGCAAAGTTAAGGCCGAATTCGGTAAGCTCGACATCTTTGTCGGCAACGCGCGACCCGAAGCAGCCGCGTTCTTCTATCCACCGATGGACATTACTGTCGAGCAATGGAATGCGGCGTCCGATTCGCAGGCAAAAGCGTTCCTCGTCAGCGTGCACGAGGCAGTTCCTCTCATGAGCAAAGGCGGGAGAATTCTCGCCATCACTTACGCGCAGGGAAGCCGCACCGGCGGACTGCAACCGTGGGTCGGCATGGGTTCAGCCAAAGCCGCGCTCGAGTCCCTCGTGCGTTACTTCGCGGTGACGCTCGCCAAACGCGGAATCACGGTCAACGCCATCAGTCCCGGATGGACCGAGGATAGCGTTTTGAATTCGCTGCCCGACCAAGTTCAGGAACTCATCCGAAATTGGCACGCGCGCGGGTGGACTCCCATGGGGCGGCTGGGAACACCCGAGGATATCGGCAACGTTGCGACGCTCCTTTGTTCAGACCAAGCTGATTGGATAACTGGGCAAGTGATTTACGCCGATGGCGGCGCGTCGTTGATGAATCCTGAGGTCCCACCAGAAATCCAGCTAGGCTGATCTTTGATCCACGCTGCAGCCAAAACTATGAGCGGTAGCGTCCGTTGATTGTCACTTCGAGC
>DASYDT010000071.1:0-36089 GCA_036499425.1 Candidatus Udaeobacter sp.
TCTTCATCGCCGAAGGCGTTCAATCTATCGCTCTCGGCATCGAGCATTCCGAGAATGTGCCGGTGCTCATTCTTCATCATCGGGACAATAATCTCCGAACGCGTGGTGTGGAATGCGGGCAGATAACGCCCGTCTTTGTGCACGTCTCCCACAATGACCGGCTCGCCTGATTCCAGCGCCGCGCCGCAGAGACCCTGTGTAATGGGAAAACGCGGATACGCGGGCGGCTCGTTTCCGGTTTCTGCCAAAATCACAAATTCGTCCTTAATGATCTTGTAAATGGCCACCCACCTGTAGTCGCGCGCGGCGCGAATCATCTCTACGAGTTGGTTCATTCGTTTTCGGGTGCACCCGCCAGCCAACGCAAACGCCCCGATCTCCTGTAGCTTTTTGCACGTGGTCTCCTTCATTCGCGGGGAGGCAATCTGGCGCAAAACAAATTAAGCGCCAGCGCGATTTCAACCTTTTGCGTTCGACGCCTGTTCGAAGATGATGTCTGCAAAACCGGGATCGGTGCCAATGGATGGCGCGTAGAAAAGCTGGTGATTATCGATCTTGTAGGGATTCGAACGGAAAATTCCGGCGCGCGACCTTGTAGCCGAGGGCGCTGACCCCGGCTGGCCGCAGTCACCGCCCGCGGCTACAACGATCCCAAGCAAAACCGGAATATCTTCGTAACTGTGTAATCCGTCAGAAATAAAAAACGGAACCACGACGACGTTCCGAGTTTTCGTTAACTTCCGCCAATCGGACACCAGAGGCGGCTCCTCCATGTAAACGTTGAGAACCGCCGCATACTTTCCGAGCGACCGGATTTTTTCCGCTTCGCGTTTCGCTGCGACCGCGCTGTTTTCATTCAAATCGGTGCCGTGGGCGACGATCAAGAGGGTGACTTCGTTCTCGGGTACACCCGGTGCGATTTCCTGGGCTCGCCGCAGAAGCAGGTCGGTCATCATCGGATGATTTCCGACTGGCTCGCAGTACCTCCAGATTTGACCGCTGGAGCGTTTTGTGATTCGGCCATACAACTCAAGCTCGCGCGGCACCACCGTATGCGTGAAATAACCTTCGCTGATAAAATTTGGCACCACGCAAACTTCGCAAATCGATTCCGGATCGAACAAGAAGATTGCATCGCGCAAGCTCGGTTCCTCCTTCCAGAACGCGCACTCGACATCTGCAAAGACTTTTCGCCGCCGGATCTCCGCCGCATGCGCCAGCGTCGGCGCGCTCGAATCCGGGTTCACGGTCGATCCATGAGCGACGATGAGCAGTGCAGCGTCAGTTCGGAAAGTCACACCAGGTAATTAACCACAGAGGACGCAGAGAGCACAGAGACAACATTCTAGTTTTCCTCCGTGACCTCTGCGGGCTCTGCGGTTAAGCTTCAGCGGATGAAATTCCGCGTCTATAAAAACACCGACCTGACAGTTAGCGAAGTCGGCTTCGGGTTGTGGACAATTTCTACCGGGTGGTGGGGAATTTTTACCGAGGGCGAAGCGATCGCGCTCATGCACAAGGCGTTCGATCTCGGTATCACTTTGTTCGATGCGGCTGATACGTACGGAAACGGATTGAGCGAAGAATTGATCGCGAAGGCGTTCCCAAGCCAGCGGGATGAAATCGTCATTGCGACGAAGGTCGGCTACGATTTTGTCCATTACGGCCAGGCGCGTGGACGCGGTCAACGCGAAATTCCGCAGGATTTTTCATCGGAAGCGGTGACTCGCGCGACGGATGCGGCGCTCAACCGATTAAAGACGGATCGGATCGACCTGCTTCAACTGCACAATATTCGGATGGAACAAGTTTATGATGACGCGCTCTGGACGACCCTCGAAAATTTAAAGGCCAAAGGAAAAGTTCGATACTACGGCGTCGCGCTGGGGCCGGCGATTGGCTGGTTGTACGAGGGAGTGAATTGCATTCGCGAACGCAACATGACCAGCGTGCAACATATCTACAACATGCTCGAGCAACATCCCGGACGGGCCTTTCACGAAGCGGCGACCGATGCGGGCAAAGACACCATGTTCCTCATTCGCGTGACGCATTCGTCCGGAATGCTCGAAGGAAAATACACTGCGGAGACCACGTTCCCGCCGACCGATCACCGTAGCCATCGCCCGCGCAGTTGGCTTCTCAAAGGAGTCAAGAAAATTGAGCAATTGCGATTCCTTGAAAATTCCGAGCGCACGCTTGGTCAGGCAGCGCTGCTGTGGCTGCTCGCGGAGGATCGCGTGGCTTCGACCTTGCCGAACATTTACAATGAAGAACAGCTCGTTGAATTCGCTAGGGCGCCAGAATGTCCGCCGCTCACTGCCGACGACATGGCGAAGATCGGCGAACTTTACTCCGACAACTTCGGAATCGAAGAGGAACCGCCCAAGTTCAAGGGAACAATGGAATTGCCGAAGGAAACCGCGGCAGCATAGACACGAATTTGAAACTCGCTCGCTGGCCTGCTCGCTCGCCGCTACCCTCGCGGCTTTGCCTTCTATCTCGCCGGTCCCATCAGCTCGGTTCACGGATCCACCGATTACACCAAGGGGATTGAATCAAGGTTGTGAGATTCGTGCCACTTCGCGTATCTAATCCGAATCGTCGTCTTCCTCCACCGGTTCGGCTCGCCGGATTTCCGGTTGTTCGCGAGCGCGGCGTTGCTCGTGACTGACCACCTTTTGGCCCTGGTAAACGTCCTTGAAGACATCTGCGATCATCGGCGCCGTAGCGGAACCACCGTGGACTTTGCTGCCAACGTCGCCCTCGTAAACAGCCGCAAATGCGTATCGCGGTTGGTCTGCGGGCAAAAATCCGGCGAACCATGCTGCTGTGCGCTCCTTATTTTTTGGTCCCCATTGCGCGGTGCCGGTTTTCCCTGCGACTTCCGCATTATCGAGGCTGGCCTGATGCGCCGTGCCGCCTGCCCCATTCACGACGTCAATCATTCCGGTGCGCAATTGGTCCAGCGTCTCGGTTGAGAGGTCTAGCGTTCTTTTGGCGCGCACCTGGTAGGCGGTCACGATTTGATTATCAAATGTCTGCACCTGTTGGACGAGGCGGGTTTGATAGAAAGTTCCTCCATTGGCGATAACTCCCATCGCTTGCGCCATCTGCAATGGGGTAACTTGGATGTCTCCCTGGCCAATTGACATATTTGCAATGTCGCCGTTGAGGATTTTGCGGCCGTGCGTTGTCTTCATGTATTCGTCGTTCGGAATGCGACCTTCCGCCTCGCCTCGCAACGGGATGCCGCACTTCGCTCCAAAACCTAGTTTCAATGCCCAATCGATGATGGGTCCAGAGCCGGTCTTAATGCCGACCTGGTAAAACCATGTGTCGCAGGATTCCGTGAGTGCCTGGACAAAATTTAGCGCGCCGCGATTGGTCTTTTTCCAGTTGTGGAAAGTGACGTTGCCAATCTGAATTGCAGGCACGCATTCATATCGATCGTCTGGATGAATCGCGTGGCTTTCCAGCGCAGCGATGCCCACCGCAATCTTGAAGGTCGATCCCGGCGGATAAGACGAACGATACGCTCGCGGCAAAAGCGGAATGTCTTTGTCATCTTGCAAGGCTTTGAGTTGATCGGCCGAGATGGAGGGAACAAACACATTTGGGTCGTATGTAGGCCAGGAAGCCAGCGCGAGAATGTCGCCGTTGTTTGGATCGATAATCACCATCGCGCCCCGCTTTGCTTTTGCTGCCAATGCTTTTTCCGCCAGTTCTTGAAGGTGCAAATCAAGAGTTGTGACAACGTTATACCCGGGCTCAGGCGGAGTAATTAGTTTGTCGGAAGTCTTTCGGCCGTCCTTGTCGAAAGTCAGTTTGTATTCGCCGTGCTTGCCAGTAAGCATCTCGTTAAACGTTTGCTCCAGCCCTTCGCGTCCCTCAGTTTCCGGCCAGAGAGTTTCGTGGTTGTCGATGATGCCGTCGGGATTTCGCCCGGTCTTTCCCGTGTACCCAATAATCTGACCAGCAAGTTTTCCGTTCGGGTAAATCCGCACGTAAATGGGTCGCACCATCATGCCGGCTGGCAGCGCGTCTTTGATGTTTTCGTATTCCTGCTGGCTAAGATTCTGTGCGATCTCGAACGGCATGATTCCCCGGTTGCGGTAATGACGCAGGATCGTCTCATCGGAAATCCGGAATCTGCGCCCAATTGCTTTCGCTGCCGCGTCTATCTTTTGCCTTGTGTAGCTGAGCGCCCGCGCATCCGAAAAATCCAGCGGCGTTGGGAAGGCGATGACGAGATTGTAACTAAGCCGGTTTTGCGCCAAGGGCGCGCCATTGCGGTCTGTGATCTGCCCGCGCGGAGCCGGAACATCGAGAATGTAAGTGCGCGCGAGTTTTTGCGTCTCGAAAGTGGGGATGATCGTCTCTTCGTCCGCCGAAGCACTGGGACTCACTGCCGGGACAGGCGCCAGCGTCTGGGCTTGCACTGCCGCCGACAGCGCAAAAAGCCACAAGGCGTTCCACAGCCCGACCACATTTCTAGTGAGTGTCATTCTGAGCGAAGCGAAGAATCTCTGATCATTTCCCGGCCGAAACACACAATAGACAGAGATGTTTCGCTTCGCTCAACACGACAGCGTCGTCAATGGTTTTGCAGGAACCGGTGCAGGTCGTCAGCCAGTTTTGGGCCGATCCCTTCCGTGGAGGCAATCTCCTCAACGCTTGCTCTACGGAGGCGACTCACGGAGCCAAATCGCCGCAGCAACAAATTTTTCCGGTTCTGGCTGACACCCGGGCAATCATCGAGAATACTTTCTTCGATCCGTTTTTTCATGAGCAGCTGGTGGTACGCGTTTGCGAACCGATGGGCCTCATCGCGAATGCGCTGAAGCAAACGTAACGCAGGCGAATCCATTGGAAGTCGCAAAGGCAATGCCCGGCCCGGCCGGTAAATCTCCTCACGTTCCTTGGCTAGGCCGATGATAGGAAGATCATGCAAGCCTAATCGCTGCAATTCACGACACGCGGCCGAGAGCTGCCCTTTTCCGCCATCGACAATGATCAGATCAGGCAAACGAACGGGCGCTGGGAATCTCCGATCTCCTAATTGGACGTTGGACGTTGAACGTTGAGGGTTGGGCGTTTGCTGTTCTAAGCGTCGCAGTCCCTCGACAGCCGTTTCCTGCGAAAACTCTGCCGCATTAGCGTTCGCCGCTCGCGCTTCGAGAAGAATCCGCGAATAGCGTCGCCGCACCACTTCGGCCATGCTCGCAAAATCGTCCTGTCCTTCCACAGTCCGCACTCGATAGCGCCGGTAGTTGTTCTTATCCGGTACGCCATCCCGGAAACAAACCATCGAAGCAACCACGTGTGTCGCGGAAATGTTCGAGATGTCGAAACATTCCATTATGCGCGGCAGGCGCGGCAAACGCAGCGCGTCCGCCAACTCCCGCACATCTGCGATGGGGTCGATTGTGCTCGGCAAACTGCCACGCGTAAACCGGCGTGTTGGCTTCGTAGTGTCACGCAAATCTGCGATCATGTCCCGCAGTTCCGCCGCTTTTTCGAAATCCATTTTCGCGGCGGCCTTGTGCATTTGTTCCTGGAGCGCCGCGATCATCTCGCGTGATTTGCCTTCGAGAAACTCGCTCGCTTGCGCGACGCGCTCGCGGTATTCGGCAGCGCTGATCTCGCTCAAACGCACCGGTACCTGATAAGTCGAGGACTTCAGTTCCCGCTCCGTCGGCACGCCGCGTCCAAATGTGAGCACCCCGAATTTTTTGCGCATGAAATTCAAGGTCTGCCGCAGCGCTCCCGCATGCGCATACGGGCCGAAGTAGCGGCTGCCATCGTCCTTTTTGAATCGGGCGAGGCGAAAACGCGGCCATTCTTCTGAAAGATCAACTCTGACCACGAGGAAGCGCTTGTCGTCACGAAAGGAAACATTGTAACGCGGCCGATATTCCTTGATCAATTTGCCTTCCAGCAAAACTGATTCCGCCTCGCTGCGAACGGTGTGCGTCTCAAAATCCCATGTAGCGTCCAGCATGGCGCGCGTCTTCAAATCGGCCTGCGCCAGTTTCGATGGCAGGAAATATGAGCTCACCCGTTTGCGAAGGTCGCGCGCCTTGCCCACGTAGATGACGCGGTTGAACCGGTCGCGCATCAGGTACACACCAGGCTTGTGCGGCACCTCGTGGACTTTCTTTTGCAAATCCGGCTTCTCTCTTTTCAATGCGGCCATCCCGCTGCGAATTTACGCGAGAAGCGATACGCCATCAAAAGCGGCACGGCGCGGCAGGCAGCATGGCTAAAACAATGGATCGCTGGCGGCTTGCCCGCCGTGGCGGGTTCGATTTAGTTTTGCCAATTGAACGGTCAAATCGAAAACGCACGCACAAAGAACCCGGAGGCTGCGACGCTGCAATCCGCAGAGTTCTCGCGCATTTTGTTGATCAAACTTTCGGGCTTGGGCGACGTCGTGCATACGCTGCCGGTGCTGATGAAGCTGCGCGCGCGTTATCCGAGAGCGCGAATCGACTGGTTGATCACGCCTGAGCACGCTGAGATCGTGCGCTGCCATCCTGCGCTCTCGAATGTGGTTCTTTTTGCGCGGCGCGATTTTTCGAAGCGCGGCCGCAGATGGCGCGCGCTACTGGCGTTTCTCGATCTGGTCAAGCAAATCCGCCGTGCGAAATATGATTTGGTAATCGATCTGCACGGTCAGGCGCGCTCTGCCTTTTTCGCCCTTGTTAGTGGAGCGCGTGTGCGCATCGGATTTGATCGTCCTGCCAAGGACATAGTCAGACACGGTTGGCGCGGCGCGCGGGAAGGGTCATGGATAGCTTACACGCACCGCATCCCTATTCCGACGCTCGACGTTCACGCGATCGATCGCTACCTCTGGCTTGGGCCGTTGCTTGGCCTCGACGACAACCCACCAGACCTGACCATTCACCTCTCATCGCAAACCGCGCATAATGTGCAGCGCCTCTTGGAGGAGCACGGCGTGCCTCCGTCCAAAGTACTCGCCGTCCTGGCGCCCGGAACCATCTGGGAGACCAAGCGCTGGACCATTGAAGGATTCGCAGCCGTCGCGCGCCAGTTTCTTCACGACGGATTTGCTGTGGCTGTGGCGGGCACAGAACGTGACCACCCGCGCTGCCGGCAAATCGCAATTGCAGCACCTGGCGCTTGTGATCTTTCTGGCAAAACAACCCCGGCAGAATTGGCTGCGCTCATTCAGCGTGCCGAGGTTTGCGTGACGAATGATTCTGGCGCGATGCATGTCGCCGCGGCGCTGGGCAAGCCGATGGTCAGCGTGTTCGGCCCCACGAATCCGATTCGCGTCGGTCCTTATCACCGTCCGGAGTCGGTCGTACGCCTGGATTTACCATGTTCGCCATGCAATTACCGTTGGCTGAGCCAGTGTCCATTTGATCACGCCTGCATGAAACAACTTACATCTGCGATGGTCGTCGAGCGGGTACGAGGAATTCTTCGGACCGCAAAGAGCCACGCTGAACTGTTGTAGTGGCATTTGCAGCGACGAACGCCCGCAGCGAATCAGTCGCTTGGCAGAAGGGCCTCTACAATTCATATTCGCGGCGAATGAGTAGAACAAAGGCGATCTTCGCTGGTTTGGTTGCCGGACTCCTCGGCGGGATCGTGATCACGACGGTGATGCTATTGCTTGCTGCGCTCGGTGTGGCGACCCCGCTCGTGATCATCGGCGATCGCCTTTCGGTTTTCATCCCGCCAGGTCCGTTTCTTTCTCTAATGGGCAAGGTCGGCGGTTACAATCATCTGAAGCAACTTGGCGTTGGATCGACAATCGGCGGGCAACTCCTGGTCGCTGCAATTGGAGGAATGGTTTTCGGCTTGGTGGCGCGACGTAATCCGGCACGAGTCTCAGCAATGTGGACGATTTTGATCTTTGTTTTGCTGCCGATCATTGCGTTCGCAATCGCGTTGTGGCCGGTCCTGGGCACAAGCTATGTTGGACTGCCAATCGACCTCGCGCGTCTGGTCACGCTCGTAGGCTTCGCGCTGTGCGTTTTTTTGTTCGAGCGAACGCTAGTCACTGGTTTTGAATTCTTAACGGTAGGGACGGCCCGCTGGGCCGTCCGGACATCGCAGCGCGATGTCCCTACCAAAGAATTCAGTCCAGCCATCGGCCGGCGAGCATTTGTCCTGGGCGCAATCGGAATTGCTGTCGCGGGTGGCGGAGTTGCGCTGGCGCGCAAACTTTATCGTGCCGCAGCATTCAGCTACGACGGCACCCAATACAAAGGCCGCATCGTGGAGCCAATTACGCCTAACAAATTGTTTTATTGCGTGACAAAGAACGTGGTCGACCCCAGGGTGAATGCCGACCTCTGGCATCTTGAAGTGAACGGGCTCGTGCAAAATCGCGCCACGTGGCGATTTCAGGATTTCGTGGGATTGGACGCGACCGAGCAGGAAACGACGCTCATGTGTATCAGCAACGGCTTGGACGCGGGCCTGATTAGCAACGCTCGCTGGAAGGGTGTTCCGCTGGGTCACCTGCTTGATCGAGCTGCGCCGCTTTCCAACGCCGCCCGGGTGCGCCTTCACGGTGTTGATAATTACACCGATACCATCCCGTTGGAGAAAGCCATGGAGCCAACCACGTTGCTCGCCTACGAAATGAACGGCGTCCCATTGCCGCACCGGCATGGTTACCCGTTGCGCGTGATTGTGCCGGGCTACTTCGGCGAAAAACATGTGAAATGGCTCACGCGAATTGAAGTGACCGACGCCAACGCGAAGGGTTTTTACGAGACCCAAGGCTGGGGGCCCGATTTCGTCGTGCCTACGAGATCGAGAATCGACGTGCCCGATCATGAGGCGTCGTTTTCGTTAGGCCAACTAAGTTCTCCCATCGAAGTCAAGGGCATGGCCTACGGCGGCGACCGCGGGGTTTCCCGCGTCGAGCTCAGCTTCGATGACGGCAAGAGCTGGCGCGACGCCGAGACTTATTACGCCGGCGGCGATCTCGCGTGGTCGCTCTGGAAAACTGAATGGACGCCTGCGGCGGCGGGTGATTACACGCTCGTCGTTCGCGCCACTGACGGCGAAGGCGACGTGCAGGAATTTGAAGAAGACCGCGGTTGGTTCTCCGGCGTCTCCGGATTTCATAAAATTGTTGTGCACATCACGACATGAGTTCCCTCTGCGTCACTGCGACCAGAAGTTTATGACCTTTGCAACTTGCGCCGTATGCTAAATTTTATTGATGGAGAAAGTGATCATTGCTGGAAGCGGTTGCGCCGGGTTGACGGCGGCGATTTACGCTGCGCGCGCGAACTTGAATCCGCTGGTCCTTGAGGGCCGGCAGCCAGGTGGGCAGCTCTCGACTACCACATTGGTGGAAAATTATCCCGGCTTCCCGGATGGAATCGACGGGCCGGAGCTCATCCTCAACATGCATAGACAAGCCGAGAAATTTGGCGCTCGCTTCTCTTATGCCGAAGTGACCGATCTCGATGGAAGCAACAAGCATATCCGGGTGAAAGCGGACGATGAGTGGCTCGAGACGCAAGCGTTCATTATTGCCAGCGGAGCGTCGGCCCGGTATTTAGGACTGGAAGACGAAGAGAAATTAATCGGTCACGGGCTGACTTCGTGCGCCACGTGCGACGGCGCGTTTTACAAGAACGTGCCGGTCTGCGTCGTCGGTGGCGGCGATTCCGCGGCGGAGGAATCGTTGTTTCTCACCCGGTTTGCTTCAAAGGTTTATCTGATCCATCGCCGCGACAAAATGCGCGCTTCTATCATCATGCAGGAGCGCGTATTTGCGAACAAGAAGATCGAACCGATCTGGAACACTGTGGTTACGAAATACATTCCCGATGAAAAAGGCGAAATGCGCGCCGTGCGTTTGCGCAATGTGAAGGCAAACCAAGAAGATGAACTGCCTGTGGCTGCTGTGTTCATGGCCATCGGCCACGACCCGAACTCGAAACCGTATCGAGGCAAACTCGACATGGATGGCGACGGCTACTTGATCACGAAAAATCTGGTCGAGAGCAAGCATCCCGGTGTGTTCGTGGCCGGCGACGTTGCCGATCGCGTGTACAAACAGGCTGTAACTGCTGCTGGGTCGGGGTGTGCGGCGGCGATGGACGCGGAGAAGTATCTGAGCGAATTGGAATCACATTCTTGATTGCCCCTCGCGCGATTGCCGCGTTTTCTTGTCATTCCGAGCAGAGTCGAGGAATCTCTAATTTCCTCTCTCTCGGAGGCAGCCAGCGATTAGAGATGCTTCGACTTCGCTCAGCATGACAAAAACGTGAAGATTTGCGATCTAACCCAGTTTTATTCTCCGTTTAGCGGCGGCGTGAAGCGTTATCTCCACGAGAAGATCGCGTACATCAGGAACCACTCGCCGGAGGACGAACATGTTCTGGTCGTGCCCGGCTCAAAAACCGAGGTGGCAACCGATGCGCGGTCGCGAAAATATTCGATTCGATCGCCGTTAGTTTCGCGGAGCTCCCGTTATCGCGCGCTGCTTGATCTGCGCGCTGTCGAAGAAATATTGGAACGTGAGCGGCCCGATCTCATCGAATCGAGCGACCCATATCAGATTGGATGGAAAGCGATTGCTGCCGGGCGGGCCTTGAAAATTCCGGTCGTTGGTTTTTATCATTCGCATTTCCCGGAAGCGTATTTGAAAGGCGCTGCGAGATTTTTGGGTAAACGGGGCACGCTGCGCGCGATGAAACTAACGCGCGCCTACGTTCGTAAACTTTATAACCGCTTTCAGGCTACGCTCGTCCCATCGGAGAGACTGGCAGACCTTCTCTCTGAATGGGGTGTGCACAACGTCCGGCCCGTACGGCTTGGGGTGAACACGGAAGTTTTCAACCCCACGCCCGATGATGCACCAGCCACACGCCGGTCGTTAGCGGTCGAGGCCGACCAAAAGCTACTGCTCTATGTCGGGCGTTTGGCTAAAGAAAAAAATACCCAAATGCTGTTTCGAGCATTCGAGCTTCTGCGCCTGCGAGACCGGAATAAATTTCATTTGCTGGTTATCGGCGATGGATCGCAGCGGCACATAGTACAAAAATTGCGGCAACGCATTGGCAACCTTTCATGGATTTCGTACTGCGCTGATTCTGCTGATCTCGCCCGTTATTATCGCGCAGCGGATCTGTTTGTTCACCCGAGTGTCCAGGAAACATTTGGCCTTGTTGCGCTGGAGAGCCAGGCGTGCGGAACTCCAGTGGTCGGAATTCGCGGCAGTTACATGGACCGGATTATTTGCCATGACCAGGACTCGTGGGCAGGCGAGAACACTCCGGAAGCGCTGGCCGGCGCGATTGAAGCGGCAAGTACAAAGAAGTTTTCGAGCCTGGGCGAGTGCGCTGCCCGCGCGGCGGAGGATCTTTATAGCTGGCCGAGCGTGTTTGACGAACTGTTTTGCATTTATCGCGAGGTTCGCTCAAAATATCGCCGTTCTTAAATGACGAGCGACGCTCACAAGCCGTTCCTGATTCGTGGCTATCGCAGATCCGACCGCGAAGCGGTAAGGAAACTCTGCTGCGATACCGGGTTTCTCGGCGACCCGATCGATCCGGTGTACCAGGATCGAGAATTGTTCGCTGATTTTCTCACCACCTACTACACCGATCATGAGCCGGAATCGTGTTTTGTCCTGGAGGTGGACGGCGAAATTCGCGGTTATCTGCTCGGTTCGCGCAAGCCGCTGCAAAACCAGCTCTATGCGCTGTATCAAAACGTCTGGCTCTTTTTTCGCGCGCTGACGCGCTATTTTCGCTACAACGAACGCTCGCGCCGGTTCGTTCGCTGGATTCTTGTGCACGGCTGGCGCGAAGTCCCCGCAGCGCCGCGGCGTACGCCACATTTCCATGTCAATCTGCTGCCGGAGGCCCGCAAAGTCTCGACAACGCGCGCGCTCATGAGCGCGTATTTGAGTTATCTGTATCGCTCCGGCGAAAAATGCGTTTACGGCCAGATCATCACCTTCGAGAGCCGACGTGGCGAAAAAATGTTCGAACGCTACGGCTTCAAGGTTCTGAATCGCGCGGAGATCACAAAATACAAAGCGCTCTATCCCGAGTCGGTCTATCTCAGCACTGTCATTAAGAATTTGGAAACGGCGGGACCTCTTTCTGCTTACTCCCGCGTCCGCGAATAAGTCGGACAGGCTCCGACCACAATGGCCGCCAGGTGCAAAACTTAAGGTGGCTTTCTCGCGCTTCCGTTTTAGCGTTGTAACGCTCGTAACCTTTTAACCTTTCGTTCGCCGGCATAGCTCAGCTGGTAGAGCAGCTGATTTGTAATCAGCAGGTCGTCGGTTCGAATCCGACTGCCGGCTCGCTTGTCTGGCGTGGCGTTTGAAGCTGCCGCGCGGCAAGCGGCACTTACATCTTCAGCGCGGCGCGCAGATGCGGGACGAGACGTTTACTGAATTCCACTGAGTCGCCCGCAGACAAATGTGACCATTCGGGACAGATGAATCCTGAGAGCTCGGGAAAGTCAGAGTAATAAATTCCAGGCGCGCCCGTCATTTTCAAAAGCGGGTCCCAAGTTTTCTCCCGCGGCATGATCCGATCCTCAAGTTCTTTCAATCCACCAGTGTTGGGAAACCGAACGAAAATAATCTTTCCACCGCGCGATCGAATTTTTTCGATGGCAGCGGTCACGTCAGCAAAACGCTTTTGGATTCCTTCATTCATTGCGCGAAGAAAAACATCCTTGGGCACGTAAGTGGGTGGTGGTGGCGGCGTGAAGAGGGGAATCCAGATTTGTTGGATCTTTTTCGCTAATTTGCTGCCGGGTTCAGCGCATTTTTCCCACATTCGGGCGCGACGCTCCCGATCCTCAGTTTGAAAGTAGGGTGGAAAACGTGGAGGCACGAGCGCGCCCGGACGATTCGGAATCGGCAATTTGTTTAAAAGCGCTTCGAGACTTAAATCATCCGGTTTCAAAAATGCGACATGCTCTTCCAACGGCATCGCCAGATACTCGCTGACACGCTGGGCGGGCGTTTGATTGTGAAACCGCTTTACTCCTTTCTCGGCGCGCTCCATCGGCGGAGAGCCGGACGGCGCGAAAAACAAATACGGGACAACACTGCAAATGATTGTGCCGTGAAAATTTTTGTCATCCGCCAGATCGGCCAACGCAGGCCAAACGGTCGAGCCAGCCATGGCAAGTTGGATCGGTCGTTTGCCTAAACCCTTTTGGAATTCATCAAGATCGACATCGAACCAGGCGCGGGAATCGCCGATAATCACAATTGATTCCGGCGCAACACTACGGCGCCGCAGCGTCCAAAGATCCTCGTTATCGTTGAGCGTCGGGCCGTAGCCAAGCGAGCGGCAATATAACTCCCACGCCGTGGTCGCAGCGATTACAACGATGGTAACAACAACGGCGATTCCGCGCCAGGGCGCAGGCGGAATCGGGCGCTCAAATTCCAGAGGCGGACCGCCGTGGATCTGTTCCTCCCGCGAAGGTTTGCGGAAGAACAAGCGCGGCAGCCGGAGCCGTTCCTTAAAATTGGAAATAGATGAACGCATTACTGTTTCCTTGAGTGAAAATGACGGCGCATGCCATCGCCGACCCGATCGCGGTGATCGCCCAGTGCGGCAAACGCATTACTGTGGTCTCAAACGTGTCATCGCGCATCGCCCAATGCATCGCGATCACACCGACGGTGACGCTTCCAATTTGCAATAATTCACGCGTGGTAAGAATCGCGTCGCCGTGTGGATGTTGGCCAAACATACCGCCGAGCATTCTGCTCGCTATCGTGAAATCAGACGCGCGGAAAAATACCCACGCAACGCAAACCGCCGCGTAAGTGGCGAAACCGGCGAGAACGCGGACCGGTAACGTGCTCGCCCACGGTTTGTGTTCGAACAAAACGCGAAAGACGCGCTCGATTACTAAATAAGAGCCGTGCAATAAACCCCACACAACAAAGGTCCATGCGGCGCCGTGCCAAAGGCCACCAAGGAACATGACGATGACAAGATTAAGCGCCGCACGAAAGGGTCTGACCTGATTGCCACCGAGCGGAATGTAAAGGTAATCGCGAAGAAAAGTGGAAAGCGAAATGTGCCACCGTCGCCAAAAATCCGAGAAGCCAATCGCCGCATACGGAAACCGAAAGTTGTCTTTGAGATGGAAACCGAGGGTTAAGGCAGCGCCAATCGCGCAAAGAGAATAGCCGGCGAAATCGAAAAAGATTTGCCCTGCAAATGCGAGGACGCCCGCCCACGAATCGAGCGCGACCAGTGGCCCGGCATAATCGAACACGCGGTCTGCCGAGCCAGAGAGCAACGTGTCGGCCAGCACAATTTTTTCAAACAGACCCAACGTCATCAGCGCCAGTCCCCAAAAGAACTGATTTTCTTTGAGACGCGGAGGATGCCTGAGCTGCGGCAAAAAATCGCCGGCGCGGACAATCGGTCCGGCAACGAGCTGTGGGAAAAACGAAACTGCCAGCACAAAATCACGCAGAGACCGCGTCGGCTGAAGCACGCCACGATAAATATCGAGCGTGTACGAGAGCGAATGAAAGGTGTAAAATGAAATGCCGACTGGCAGCAAAATGTCGAGATGCGGCGGTTGGTAAACGATTCCGATACGCGCGAGCAACCATTGGAAATTTTGCATCAAAAAATTTCCGTATTTGAAAAACCCGAGCATGCTCAGGTTCATGCAAACGCTCGCAACGAGCCACCGCCGCTTTGGATGCGGACCTTGCGCCTTCACAATCTGGCGGCCGAGCCAGAAATCCATGCAAGTTGTCGAAAAGAGCAGCGCAGCAAATGGCGGGTTCCAGGCGCCGTAAAAAATGTAGCTCGCTGCGACCAGCAGATTCTTTCTCAGCTCCCAGCTGTGGAGGCTCCAGTACAGCGTGACGATAATCGTGAAGAAGACGACGAACGTGAGCGAGTTGAAAAGCATTGCGAGCAGCGACTGAAACGCAAACTTCTAGAGATTGTTTCGCCTAATGCAAGACTACGCCTCGGCAGGCAGCTGATTCGATTCGAGATCAATTGCGCACTGCGCTGTCGAAACGCATCCGCGAAGGCGACCAGACTGGCTTCCGAAAAAATCGGACGGATCAAGCAGTGTGCGAATAATGGGCGCGGCAGACTCTAACGAACCGACACCCAGTGAAGTGCCGTAAATGCTGACCGCCGGCAGCTGGTCCTGCGGCCAATTGGTATTGCACTAAAGTCTTATAGACATTTTAGAAGCAGGTATGACACAATTGCGCTCACATCAGCAGCGAGGAGTCAGTTTAACACCCCAAATCGCATGAATCCCAAATCTTCGAAAACACCGATTCGGCTTCGCCTCATCGCGAGCATAACATGCCTCACGTTTTTCGCCGGCTGCGCGACTACGCCCCAAACAGCAGGTCGCCTTCAATACGCGCCTGCCGCCAGCATTCTGCGCGAAGCGCGCTCCTCGCAGGTCGCAGTTGAGACGCGAGCCACCGATTATTTGCAGGTCGCTGCCATGACTGCTCCGCTGCTCGGAAGCGGAGCACAGCAAAGCCCAGCCCAGGACACATACAACGCAGCGTGCGGCGAACTTACCGTTCTGCTTCGCTCGAGTGAAGGAGGACGGCTGTGGAACCATCCGCTGACACTTACGGGGAACAATCAGACTTATCATTTACGCCTTGAGCCTGCCAGTAATGCGGTCTGGGCGCCGAACTACTTCAACAACTTTGAGCTCGAACACCAGGTCAAAGCGAAACTGATCAAGAAGGAAAACATTCAGCAAGGCGTTGGCGGCGCGCTTGTCGGAGTGCGAATCCTCAACCCACCCGAAAAGTTCGCGCCACCCCGGGGCATCACCGCGCCGGTTACGGCTACGCTCGATTTTCACGGAAAGGACGCCACGCTTGCGCTTCGTCGGCCAACCAAGGGGCCAACAGCAAAGGTTGAAGGGAAAGTGCGTCCATTGGCCGTCAATTACTCCGACCCGATCAGCTACTACAAACCGCCGTCCAATCTTGCGCTTAGAGGACTGATCGGCGGATTCGAAGCCACTCACTACCCGGCAGGCATCGGGCTCTATTTTCTCCAGCCGTACGATCCCGATCGAATTCCATTGGTGTTTGTGCACGGTCTCTTCTCAACACCATTCACCTGGGTACAGACGGCCAATGGACTTCAAGCCGACCCCGAGATCCGCAAGCATTATCAATTCTGGGTTTTCGCTTATCCGACCGGCTATCCCATTCTATATTCCGCTCTTCGACTACGAGAAGCACTGGCCAAAGTGGATCAAGTTTACCCGAACCATAAGCCATACGTTATGGTGGGCCACAGCATGGGCGGCATGCTGACTCACGACCAGGTCATTACGGTCACTCAGGCCATGTGGGAGAAGAAAATCGGCGAAACGGCCAAAGTCATTTTCGACAAGGAGCCCCGCAACAGCTTGATCGTCCGCGCCACAACATTTCGGGCGAATCCCCGGATCCAACGCGTCGTCTTTGTCTGTACACCGCATCGTGGCAGCAAAATGGCCAGCGGCGGATTGGGTAAATTTGCCATTAGCTTAATAAATCTCCCAGGGCAACTCACGACAGTAATGAAGGATGCGTTCACGAGTGGAGAACTCCTTCAGTTGACTGGAAGCTCCAAACGTATGCCTAACAGTGTGTGGGGACTCAAGCCATCAAATCCGGCGTTGGCTGTGCTCAATAGTGCGCCGATCAGCGTTCCCTATCACTCGATTATCGGCGATCGCGGAAAAGGCGATTCACCGAACAGCACCGATGGCGTCGTGCCTTACTGGAGCTCTCATCTCGATGGTGCGAAATCCGAATGCATCGTCCCCGGTCCGCACGGCTCGTGCGAACTGCCGCAAACGATTGCCGAGCTTGATCGTATTCTGCGTTTAAATCTGGGACTTCGCAGCACTGCAAAGCCGATCGTAGCCCAAGCAAGCCAATAACTCGGCACATTAGCTGCCGCCTATTGATCTCCTATGCGGCGAAGTTCCTTCATCACGATCTGTCCCAAGCGTCACGTGCGGGGATCGCGGAAATGATCCGGCACGCTCTGCGGACTATCGCGTGGATACTTGCCTGGCTCATCGCGCTCGGCTGCGCGGTATGGGCGTTCGGCGCTCTGCACTACGACTTTCGCATGGCCAAGACTGTCGTCGCGTGGGTGTTCGCAGCCGTAATCGCAGCAGCGATCATTTTTCTGCGCGGCACAGTGAGAAAGCTCGGTGCCATCTTTCTCCCCTTCGGCCTTGTGCTTGCCTGGTGGCTCACACTGAAACCGAGCAACGATGGCAACTGGCAACCCGATGTGGCGCAGACGGCGTGGGCGGAAATCAACGGCGATGAATGCACCTTCCACAACATCCGCAACTGCGACTATCGCACCGACACGGACTACACGCCGCACTGGGAGACGCGCACCGTGCGGCTTTCGCAGATCACCGGCATTGATCTCGCCATCGACTACTGGGGTTCGCCGTGGATCGCGCATCCCATCGTCAGTTTCCAATTCGCAGACGCGCCGCCGCTCTGCTTCTCCATAGAGACGCGGAAGACCGTCGGTCAGAGCTATTCTACTATCGGCGGCCTGTACCGGCAGTTTGCGCTCATCTACATCGTCTCTGACGAACGCGACGTGATCCGCCTGCGCACGAACTACCGGCACGAGGACATCTACCTTTACCACACGACGGCTCCGCCGGACCGGGCGCGCGAGCGGTTCCTCGAATATGTGCGTTCCCTCAACGCACTGCACACCCAGCCGCGCTGGTATAACGCCATCACGACGAACTGCACCACAGCCATCCGCGACCAGCGTCCGACCAGTGAGCGCGTCCCGTGGGACTGGCGGATCCTGCTCAACGGCAAAGCCGACGAACTGTTGTATGAACACGGAGCCTTATTGACCGGCGGCCTGCCGTTCGCCGAACTCAAGCAGAGCAGTCTGATCGATCAGCGCGCCAAGCGTGCCGACGCGTCACCAGAATTCTCTCAGGTCATCCGTATTGGACTGCCTTCTGCGCCTTAAACTCCACCGATCGTATAGATGACCTGGTCGGCATGTGAGGCGTAGTGCGTGCAAACCGCAGGGATCGACCAAGAGCCGCTCATGTACTCAATGCCCCCCCGCAACCATTTCTTTCATGATTTTGCGGCCTGTCGCCTGCAATGGTCCCATGCCGCTGCCGGGCAGGAACCACATCCCTTTATCTTGGTCGCGGCAATAAATAATATTCACGCCGTCGCTGGTGACCGCGTGATGGAATGTCGCGCCGGAATTCTCGGCAATGAATCGGAAGAAAGTTTCTCGCCATGGATCATCGGCGAAACGGAACACCTCTCCGCCAAGCTTCTTTAATTCTTCAACGCTGATTGTGCGAATGGATTTGGCGATGGCTTTGCGCCGTTCCTTATCGAGATTTTCAAGATCGAATTTTTCGAATGGCATGGGATTGCGCTTAGTCCCTCGAATATTGCATAAGCGATTCCGTCCCGACCAGCCCATTGGACTTTGGTCTCATTCCTGATCGCAAGCGTTTCTCGCAAACTAAAGATCGCCTTCTTATGAAACTGCTCCTTCAAGAGATCCGTCGCAACCCACTGCTTTGGCTGCTTGTGTTCGTCCCTGTTGCGCTGGCAGCCGAGAAACTCAATCACAAAGCACACACGCTACATTTTATTCTTTCGGTGCTCGCGATCTTGCCACTGGCTATTCTGCTAAGTCATGCAACGGAATCAGTCGCGGTGAAAACCGGCGATTCCGTGGGCGGTCTGCTTAACGCAACACTCGGAAATCTGACCGAGCTTGTTATCGCCATCGCTGCTTTGCAGGCCGGACAATACACATTGGTGAAGGCATCCATCGCCGGCGCGATCGTGACGAATTCCTTGTTTATGCTGGGCGCGTCATTCCTTCTGGGCGGGGTCCGATATCACGTTCAGGAATTCAACAGGATCGCTGCGCGCTTTCAGGCCGGGCTTCTTTTTCTTGCTACAATAGGCCTGTTGATTCCCTCTGCTGTCGCCAGGCACGAATCGTTAGGCGCAGCTGGCTTAAATCAAACGCTGAGCCTCGCGCTCTCATTTTTGCTTTTGCTGGCATACGCTCTTGGACTCTGGTTTTCACTCAACACGCATCGCGAATTGTTTGCCGGCACGGCCGAGGAACATGAAGCGGCATGGCCGATCGGCCTCGCTCTCGCCACGCTTGCAGGCGTCACAATCTTTGTAGCTCTGGTGAGCGAAGTGTTTGTCGGATCAGTTCAGTACGCTGCCACCGCTTTCGGAATGAGTCCTGCCTTCGTTGGGTTCATCGTTGTGGCTTTGGTGGGAGCGGCAGCCGAAATGGCAGCAGCATTTTCCGCTGCGCGCAAAAATCACCTCGATTTAAGCGTGAGCATTGCACTGGGCAGCGCCGCGCAGATTGCGCTTTTCGTTGCTCCGGTTCTGGTGCTGCTCAGCTATTTCATCGGGCCCATGCCCATGGATTTGAATTTCTGGCCCGGGGCAGTCGCAATGATTCTATTCGCAACGCTCACTGCCTCGCTCGTGACTGGGTCTGGGCGCTCGGCCTGGTTCGTCGGCGCGCTCGCGCTGATGGTTTACCTAATCTTCGCTACAGCGCTGTATCTTTTGCCGCCCACCGGAACGATGTGAATGTGAACCACGCAGGCATCTTCCCTTGTCGCAGCGGTTTTGCGTAAACTCAAACCGCCCAGTTTACAATCGTTAGATATTGTTCGTAGCATCACTGCGCTTGGCGCGCGATTCCACGCGTGTGCCGGCGCAAGCGATCCGTGACACGTGAAAGCGCGGGCTGCGTCCTAACGGCGTGAGGCAGTCCAACGCGGGACTCCTAAAAATAATCCTTCCCAAATGCTCAGTTTCCTAGATATAATACCGGGCGAGTAGTCAGTTTTTTTCCTAGTTACATATGTTTTAACCTTTCTTTGCTCCTTAATTATGGGATTCGGTGACGGCGCTCTGGAAATCGCTTCTACTACTCGACGACCTCTCATGAAAAGCACATCGGTGTCCTTTGAAGCAGCGGAGATTCGATCGCGGTCGCCGCATGCCGGGATTTGGAGCGGGTCCATCGATTGGCGTAAGCTCACGACTGCATTGCTGGTTTTCGGCGGATATTATCTCGGCGCGAAAATCGGATTCGCTCTCACTTTTCAGCCGCACCGTATCTCGGTTCTTTGGCCCCCCAATTCCATTCTGGTTGCGGCGCTTCTGCTGACACCGCCACGCACATGGTGGCTCGTTCTACTCGCGGCGTTTCCCGCACACCTGGCGGCGCAATTGCAGAGCGACGTCCCTCTCACGATGATCTTCTGCTGGTTCATCAGCAACTGTTGCGAAGCATTGATCGGCGCGGGTCTTGCGCGCTACCTTATTGGCGGGCAACTGCGCTTCAACAGTGTTCGAAGTGTTGGTATTTTTTGCCTTACGGTCGCGTTTATCGGCCCCTTCTTATCGTCGTTTTTGGACGCGGCCTTTGTCAGATGGAATGGTTGGGGCCAAGACGGGTATTGGGAACTCTTCCGAATACGATTTACTTCAAATGTTTTGGCCGCGCTTACGGTCGCGCCCACGATTGTGACGTGGGCGACGACTGGATTTGCGTGGCTGCGAAAGAGGCAACCTTGGTATTACCTGGAGGCGAGCGTCGTCTTCCTTGGTTTGCTCTCGATTACCTTCATCGTTTTATATGAATTTGGATCGGGAGCAGATTCGGCTTTGCTCTTTCTGCCTTTGCCATTCCTCCTGTGGGCGGCGTTCCGATTTGGCTCATTTGGAGCGACCACCGCCATTTCGATCATCACGTTTGCCGCGATTTGGAGTGCCGCCCGTGGACATGGACCGTTTTCCGCAGGGTCCGCAGAACAAAGCGCGCTCGCGATCCAAATATTCCTGATTGTCCTGTCGGTCCCGCTGTTGTTTTTGGCGGCGCTAATCGAAGAACGCGCCACGACGGCGACGGAGTTGCGGGAAAGCGAAGGGCGCTTTCGGATCACGGCGGATGCGGCGCCTGTTCTCATCTGGATGTCGGGCCCAGACAAACTATGTAATTTTTTCAGCAAACGGTGGCTCGAATTTACCGGGCGCACCATGCAACAGGAACTCGGTGATGGCTGGGCTGAAGGAGTGCATGTCGATGATATCGAGAAATGCTTGAAGACGTACGTGTCCGCCTTTGACGCTCGGCAGCCATTCGTGATGGAATATCGGCTCAGACGTAACGATGGTGAATATCGCTGGCTCACAGACAACGGCGTGCCGCGCCATGATGCGCAGGGGAACTTCCTCGGATATATCGGCGCTTGCGTGGACATCACCGACCTGCTGAGGAAAGACGAGGCTCTGCACGAATTCGAGGAGCGAGTCACTTTAGCTGCGTCCGCGCGCAAGGCGGCCGAGGAGGACGCGCGATTTCAGCGTAGCCGGATCGACCTTTTCGGCCGGGTCAGTTTGCTTGGCGAAATGACCGCATCGCTCGCCCACGAGCTAAATCAGCCGCTTTCGGCCATCGTAACCAATGCGGACGCCGGGATGCTTTTCATCGACAAAGGAAAGGCGGATCGCGGCGTACTTCGCGAGATTCTGCTGGACATGGCGCAAGACGGACGCCGTGCCCAGGAAATCATCCGCGGTGTCCGGAGCACAATTAAGAACGGGACTGCGATCCATGGACGGATCAACGTAAATGACGTCATCATCGGTGTGGCGCACATGGTCCAGCCGGATGCAGCCACTCATTCTTGCAAAATACAGACATCGCTAACAACGGATCTACCCGCCATCGAAGGCGATCCCATGCAGATTCAACAGGTTCTAATTAACCTTGTCGGCAATGCCATCGAGGCCATGCGCGAGACGCCAGTCAGCAGTCGCAAGGTGGAAATAGTCACAGCACGAAATGGCGATACCGATATCCATATCAGCGTGCGGGATTACGGCCCTGGTATTCCTGTGGAAGTGCAGGAGCGGATTTTTGAGCAATTCTTCACTACCAAGGAACAAGGACTTGGGATGGGACTGGCCATCGTAAAGTCGATCATCGACGGACACGGCGGCAAGATTGCAGCGGAAAATGTCGATGGAGGTGGCGCTCGCTTCTATTTCACTCTGCCGGCAAGTGAGCGGGCCGTGAAGGAATGACCATTGTAAACGGCGTAGTGTTCGTGATCGACGATGATGAGTCGGTGCGAAAGAGTCTTAAGCGATTGTTAAGCGCGGCCGACTACGAGACCGAAGTTTTCGACTCGGCAGCTGATTATCTGGCGCGTCCGCCGGATGCCAGACCGTCGTGCTCAATTGTCGATGTTAAGATGCCCGGTTTGAACGGCATTAAGTTGCAGGAAACGCTCATCAAGCGACGCCGGGAGGAACAGCTCATCTTCATCACCGGTCACGGCAACATCGCGATGTGTGCTCGTGTGATGAAGGCGGGGGCTGTCGATTTTCTTCCAAAACCCTTCAAATCCCGGGAGCTTCTGAAATGCGTCGAGCAAGCCTTGGATCGATCTGCCGAACAACGGCGCCGGGCAACGGAAAAGAATGAAGCTCGTCGTTTACTTGATTTGTTAACGCCGCGCGAATTTGAAGTGATGCAGCTCGTGATTACAGGAATGCTTAATAAACAGGTAGCCGGTGAGCTTGGCGTCGGGGAAAAAACGATAAAGGTCCACCGTGGCCGCGTGATGCAGAAACTCGGCGTCACTTCAGTAGCCGAACTGGTGACACTGGTACAAAAAGCCGTGGTTTCGCCGCCGGTCAGGCGTGAGACCAAGGTCTAATACTCTTCTGTCGCAACCACACGCTAAATAGAAGCGTGTTTACGACATGCATTGGAAAAATCGACCGAGTTTCGGTTAACAGGAACTTCCCGCCTAGTTAGTGAGGCCTGCGGTGATTGCTACCCCTGATAAACAGCCCGTAACCGTTTGCCTGGTCGACGATGATCCCTCGGTGCTCAAAGCAACGAGCCGGCTTCTTTCATTCGAGGGCTGGAAAGTAGAATCGTTTTCGGATCCGACCGCCTTCCTGCGTTATGCGCGAACTCATCGGCCCGAGGTCGTCGTCCTCGACATCTGGATGCCAATTATGGACGGACTTGAAGTGCAAAGGCAGCTGCAAACCTCGTGCCCGTCGGCGCGGGTTATCGTTTTGACGAGTAACGACGATCCGGCAGTGCGTTCCAAAGCGCTGGATGCGGGGGCACGCGCGTTCATCCTTAAAACGTCAGGTAACGACGAGTTTCTAGCAGCAGTTGAATCTGCGGCGGCAGCGTGATCATACCGCTGCTTTTGTTAGACGACAAATTTGAAGCCATAGGTCACCTCGGAGTAACAATTAAGAGCTAATGAAAACAAAAGAGATCATTAAAAGAGCCCATGAAATCGCCAAGCCGTTCCGCGTGAGCAAAGGCAAGGATTTTCGTCTCAAAGACGTCGACCCGGGGGACACGCTTGAGTTTACGAAGGACGAACATAAAGCCAGAGCGAAAGAGGCGCTTGCAATGGGAATCACAGAACTCGCTGAATTGCAGGACAAGCTTTATGCCCAGGACAAGTGGGCCGTGCTGCTTATCTTTCAAGCGATGGACGCAGCCGGCAAGGATGGCGCCATCAAACACGTCATGTCGGGGATCAATCCGCAGGGTTGCCAGGTGTTTTCATTCAAGTCTCCCTCGGCTGAGGACCTTGATCACGATTATCTCTGGCGGTGTATGAAATGTCTGCCGAATCGCGGGCACATAGGAATTTTTAATAGAAGCTATTACGAAGAAGTGCTCGTCGTCCGAGTGCATCCCGAATTCCTGGCAAAGCAAAAGTTGCCGCCACAACTCACAGGCAAAAAGATTTGGGAAGATCGTTTCGAAGACATCCGCAATTTTGAGCAATACCTCGCGAGGAACGGTGTACTCGTGCGAAAATTCTTTCTCCACGTGTCGAAGAAAGAGCAGAAACGACGGTTTCTGGAGCGAATCGACGATCCCTCGAAAAACTGGAAGTTTTCATCCAATGATGCCAACGAGCGCGACTACTGGGACGACTACATGGAAGCTTACGAGGAGATGATTCAGGAAACTGCGACAAAGTATGCGCCGTGGTATGTCGTTCCGGCAGATAACAAATGGTTTACCCGTGTTGTGGTTGCATCGGCAGTGATCGAGACGCTGGTCGACCTTGATTTAGAATATCCCAAAGTCGGCGAAGACAAACTCAAGGAGCTTGCCGCTGCGAAAAAGAAGTTGTTGAGCAAATAGCGTCCGTGCTGCGCGGTGTTTTGCGCGTCCGCTCCATCCAGGATTAACCAGTCCGCGCCGTAAGTTCGTACGGCTAAAGTCCAATATTCGACGGCTCTCAGTGCAGGCGAGCGTATCACTCGATCTCAACATTTCTGGCTCGATTAAAATCAACCTAAAGGCAAGCACATGATGGCAACAAATAACAAGAGACCGGTTATCCTTAGTCTGATGTTGTTCGTTTCCTTTGCATCGATGGCGCCAGCTCGTGCCTCGGAGCTCGACGAACTCAAGGCTACCGTGCAGTCCATGCAAAAAAGCATGGAGCAGATGCAGAAGAAGATCACACAATTGGAACAGGAAAATCATAAGCAAAAACAGCAGGCAGCTTCCAAACCTGCCGCGGCGGTTACAACTGCTCCAGTCGAAGAAGCGGCGCCCGCTGCAGTTGCGGATCAGACCGTCACTATCGCGCCGACGGCGGTGACCATCGCAGGACGCGCCAGCCAGGTGACGCAGCGTCCCGCATTGGACAATCAGCAGGAAGCGGCGCCTCGGCCTAACGACCTAACCCTCGACCCGAAATATCGCGGCTTCGTTCCCATTCCAAATACGCCGATCTTGATCAAATTTAATGCAAAGCCCCGTGTGGACTTCACCGATGACCCGCAGAATACCGGAAATAACGACCGGTTTGTCACCGCTCAGATTCCTGTCGACGGTGACTTCTTCAAAGGTGGCGGCAACCAGTTCAACGCGAACTCGAAGGGGTCGCAATTAAGTATCGACGTGCGCGCGCCTGAGCTTCCCGGGAGCCCGCGTTTCTATTACCAAAACGACTTCTTTGGTAGCGGCGGAGGGGAACTTGAGTTCCGGGTCCGGCAGCTTTACGGAGAAATTTACAATGTCGTGCTTGGACAAACGTTCAGCGTCTTCGAAGATCCTGATGCATGGCCGGACACGGTCGATTACGAAGGGCCCAACTCCGCAATTTTCGCTCGGCGCCCCCTAATCCGCTATCTACTACCATTAAATAGGCATTGGGAATTAAATTTCGGCTTGGAGAAACCAGGCGCGGAAGTCGATACTTCGATCGATTCAGATGCTCGCAACGTTAATCATGCACCTGATGGCGGCATGAACGTTAGATGGGAAGACTCGAAATATGGTCACGTCCAGCTCGGGGCAATCCTCCGCGACATCGGCGTGAAAGGCCCCATCGTGGGTAACCAAAGCACCTTCGGTTGGGGCGTGAACCTGTCCAGTTCCCTTAACGTGTTCGAGCGTGAGGCACGGCCGGAAACAGTTGCGTTAGCGACTGACAAGGTCGTTGTCGCGGGAGTGCAGCGAGATGTTCAGCCCGTTTTTGATTCAGTTCAGACTCAGTTAACCTATGGCGAAGGTCTCTTTCGTTATTTCAACGACGATTTCGTCAACAACGACGCCGCATTCGATAGCTCTGGAAACCTTACCGCGATCCCTGCTTTCGGAGCGATGATCGGCTACACTCACAAATGGAGCGACACGCTGCGATCAACGGCAAGCTACGGCTATGTACACCTGGATAACGAGTTCTCACAGGCACCTGATGCCTACCATCAGACACATTACGCAAGCTTGAACCTCGTGTGGCAGGCGCGAAAGCGCCTTAGCATTGGCTTTGAAGGGCTCTACGGTCACAAAGAGGAAAAGAGCGGCGCGGATGGAGATGCTTTCCGGCTTCAAATTAGCGCGTTGTGGTCAATATTCGACTAAAGCCTCATTCGCGCATGGGACTAAAGTCCAATATGTCAGCCGGGTGCCCCGCTACACCTTAGAATCGTCACCAGGGGAATCGTGGACACAACAGGCTTCATTAAAGAACGGGTCGCTCTGTTCAAAGACTTCAGTGCCGAGCGCATCCAAAAGTTGGTGGATGGCTCCCTCGTAAGGTCGTTTGAGAATAACGAAGCAATCGCCCATCAAGGCGCAGAAGCTACACACTTCGGGGTCGTGTTGAGCGGAACACTAGCTGCCTCAGCGGTGACGAACGGCTCGCGGCAACCTCTCGGGCAGTTGAAGGCTGGCGACACATTTGCCGAAGCAGCGCTGATGACAGGTAATCCATTGCTCGCGGACTTCATCGCGGAGTCGCACTGTGAAGTCTTGCTCATTCCGGTATCGCTCTTTCAATCAATCATTGTAGCCGAGCCAGCCGCAGTGCGACACATTTCGCGGACGATCGCCGATCGGACAAAAATGCTCGTGGCCGATCCCGCGAAAACGAAAGCTGCGCTTCAGCAGGGTAATGATCCGTACGGGTTGATGCTCAAGGGCGAAAGGCCCGAAAAAATTCTCGTCATCAACGTCGGTTCTTCTTCGCTGAAGTATTCATTTTACGATACCGCGGATGAATCGCGCCATGCCAAGGGTCTTGTTGAACGCATCGGGCTCAATGGCACTCGACTGAAGCATCGCGGGCCCAAGGGCGAACTGAAGCGCGACTTGGAAAAAGGAGATCACGCTGCCGCGTTCAAAACCATGGTGGCGGAACTCACTTCGAAGGAAACCGGAGTGATCAAGAGCGCGGCAGAAGTGAGTCTCGTTGCGCATCGCGTTGTTCATGGCGGCGAAAAATTCACAGAGGGCACACTCCTCAGTGATGACCTACTCACCGAGATGGAAAAGCTTAATCCGCTCGCGCCGTTGCATAACCCGGTGATTATCGCCGGGATTCGCGAGATGCGGCGGCTCTTTCCCGCCGTTCCGCACGTAGGAGTGTTCGATACTGCGTTCCATCACACGCTGCCGCCCTATGCATTTCTCTACGGACTGCCGTACGAGTTTTATGAAAAGAAAGCTGTGCGACGTTACGGCTTTCACGGGACGTCCCACAACTACGTAGCACTGCGGGCTGCAGAATTCTTAAAGCGCCGCCCCAATGAGCTACGCCTTGTTAGCTGCCACCTCGGCAATGGATCGTCCATGTGTGCCGTAGATCACGGGCGGTCGGTGGATACCACAATGGGTTTCACACCCTTGGAAGGATTAATCATGGGCACGCGCTGCGGCGACTTGGACCCCGGCGTGCTCGCGTTCCTCGAACGCGAGGAGAAACTCACCGCTTCAAAGAGCGAAGAAATGTTGAACAAGAAAAGCGGCCTGCTTGGTTTGTCGGGCGTGTCGAGCGACATGCGTGAGGTTCTTAGGGCGGCCGATCAGGGGCATCAACGCGCCTTGATCGCTCTCAAGACGTACTGCTATCGCGTACGAAAATACATCGGCGCTTATGTCGCCTCGATGGGCGGATTGGACGCAGTGATTTTTACCGGCGGCGTCGGCCAGGGCAGCGCAGTGGTTCGGGCCCTGGCATTGCA
Organism: Candidatus Udaeobacter sp.; assembly: GCA_036499425.1. Lineage (GTDB taxonomy): Bacteria > Verrucomicrobiota > Verrucomicrobiia > Chthoniobacterales > UBA10450 > Udaeobacter. The sequence continues at coordinate 27,602 of DASYDT010000071.1, forward strand.
GGGACTGGATTGCATGGGGATTACGCTAGACGACAAACGCAACGGTGACGCCGGCGGTGACAAACTTACCCGCATCTCAAGCGATCACTCAAAAGTCGCGGTGCTCCTCGTGCCGACCGACGAGGAACGCATGATGGCGCGCGAAGCTTTGCGTGCGCTAAGCCGCTCCTATATCACGCGCGTCCTGGAGACGCAGAAGCAGGAGCCGTTTCTCGTCGAGATCTCCGCGCATCATATTCATCTCACCCAGGAGCACGTCGAGGCATTGTTCGGCGAAGGACATCAACTCACCAAGCACGCCGATCTTTCACAACCCGGTCAGTATGCTTGTAAGGAACAACTCACCATCGTCGGACCAAAAGGTCGTGTTGAACGTGTCCGCATTCTTGGGCCTGCGCGGAAATATACCCAGGTGGAGATCGCGATGACCGAGCAATTCAAGCTCGGCATTCTTCCGCCGATCCGTGAAAGCGGCGACATTGCGAACACGCCCGGTTGCACGCTCGAGAGTGCGACCGGCAGCGTCCAGATTGATAACGGAGTTATTTGCGCGTTGCGGCATGTTCACATGAGTCCTGAAGACGCGCTTCGTTACGGAGTCCGCGATAAGTCTTTCGTGCGGGTGCGTCTCGCGGGTGACCGCGAACTGATCTTCGGAGATGTGCTGGTACGAGTGGATCCGAGTTTCAAACTTGCCATGCATATCGATACCGATGAAGGAAACGCCGCCAATGTAAAGACCGGCGCGCACGGTTACATCGACGGAATCCAAAGCGAGGGATACCAGAGCAGCTAAGAACTTGAACCTAACAATTCAACTACCAACCAACAAAAACCAACAGGTACACCTATGAACGAAACATCCTCAACGAACAATGATCCCCTATTCCCAGGATTACCCTCGGAATCAAACCTCCCAGAAAATATCGATCGGCGAACATTCCTCATCCGCAACGCCGTGATCGGTGCGGCCGCCGCGATGACGGGAACAGTTTGGACGGCTACAGCGCGTGCCCAACAGGCCGCGAAAGAAGCTGCGGCCAAGTCGCCGTTGCCTCCGCTCGATTCCACCACCATGTCGCAAGACCTGGACGTAGTGAAAAGATCCAAAGGTCCAGTAATGACTGTGCTCGATGAATTCTACAAGGTGGGTCCTGGTCCCTCGAGTTCGCACACGATCGGGCCGATGCGCATCACGTACGATTTTTATCAGCGCTGCACCAAACTCCCAGCTGACCAGTTGAAACAGGCGACTGGACTGAAGGTGCACCTCTTCGGCAGCTTGAGCGCTACCGGCAAAGGTCATGGTACGGAGCGGGCCTCTCTCGCTGGTTTGTTAGGTAAGGAGCCGGCGACTGTCGATCCGCTGTTCCTCGACGAGATGAAAGAGAAGCCGGACCAATCTTATCAGTTAAAGCTCGGCGACAAGACGTTCAACCTGTCGCTTGCCGACATCATCTACGACACACCAAAAGGCGAGTTTCCGCACCCCAACACCATGACCTGCAAGCTGATGGGCAGGGACAAGCCAGTATACGAGCTGGAGTACTACTCGCCCGGAGGCGGGTTTTACGAGTGGAAAGGCTACACTCCGCCGAAGAAGGGACAGCCAAAGTATCCTTACGGGTCTATGAAGGAGCTCCGCCAGCACGCGGAAAAGAACAACCTCTCCATCGCCCAGGTGATCATGGCGAATGAACTAGCGGTTTCAGGTAAGACCGAGGAGCAGATCAACGCGTTTCTGGACAAGATCGCCGCAGCGATGCTTGCGACTGTAAAAGCCGGACTGGCGGTGAAAGAAGGTATTTTGCCCGGTCCAATCAAGTTACACTCAAAGGCAGCAACCGTTTGGCAGCGCGCGCAGGATGACAAATACGAGGCGGACCGTGCCGTGGCGCTGCTCTCCGCATGCGCTCTGGCCGCATCCGAAGAAAATGCTCGCGGCCATCTGGTGATTACTGCTCCAACAGGAGGTTCGGCTGGTGTGATGCCTGCAATTGTTTACGGCTTGACCCAGACCAAACGAGCGCTGCCCCAGGAAAAAGTTCGGCAGGGTTTGCTCGGCGGAGCCGCCATCGGTTATTTGTGCAAACACAATGCCACTCTCTCCGGAGCAGAAGGTGGTTGTCAGTCCGAAATCGGAGTCGCTTCGGCGATGTCGGCTGCATTCATCGCTTCGGCGCTGGACGCCTCGCCTATAGTGACGGAGAACGCCGCCGAATCAGCGCTTGAACATCATTTGGGCATGACGTGCGACCCCGTCGCCGGTTACGTGCAAGTTCCCTGCATCGAACGATGCGCCTTCGGCGCAGTAAAGGCCTGGACCGCTTACTTGATTGCGACGAACGAGATCGCATCACGGCATCGTGTCGACCTCGATACGACGATCGAGACTCTGGCCGAAACCGGCAAAGACATGAGCACAAAGTACAAGGAAACCAGTGAAGCGGGTCTCGCCGCAAACCTGGTTCTTTGCTGAAAATTCCTTACGCAACATTTTATGAGTGCTACCGTCGCAGCCGCTACACCTCCAGCCAAACCTTCAAAAAAGAAGGAAGCCGAGTTACCCGATACCAAAGAAGCCTGGCGCGGATTCAAACCGGGCTTGTGGCAGCGCGACATCAACGTGCGCTGGTTTCTTCAAAACAACTACATACCTTACGACGGCGACAGTTCCTTTCTCGCACCCGCCACTGAACGCACGAAGGGCATTTGGAAAAAACTGGAGGACTTGTTCGTCGAGGAACGCAAGAAAAGCGTGCTCGACGTTTCGCTGATCCCGAGCTCAATCACCGCGCACGCGCCGGGTTACATCGACAAAGACAACGAAGTCATCGTAGGACTCCAGACGGATGCGCCACTGAAGCGCGCGATCATGCCGAACGGCGGCTTTCGAATGGTGCTGACTTCTCTTAAGACGTATGGCTATGAAGCGCCCGCGGCGGTGGTGGAGGCATTCACCAAGTATCGCAAAACGCATAATGACGGAGTGTTCGATGCCTACACTGCTGATATCCGGGCGTGTCGCAGTTCGCATATCCTGACAGGTTTGCCGGACGCTTACGGTCGGGGACGCATCATCGGGGATTACCGGCGTGTACCGCTCTATGGAGTCGCGCGATTGATGAAAGAAAAGGAACGCGAAAAAGCCGCTCTCGATACAGAGATGTCAACCGAAAGCATCATCCGCGACCGAGAAGAATTGAGCGAGCAGATCCGCGCGCTGAAAGAATTGCAGGAGATGGCGAAGAACTATGGTTTCGACGTCTCGGGTCCTGCCCGCAACGCGAAGGAAGCAGTGCAATGGCTCTACTTCGCTTATCTCGCGGCCGTCAAAGAACAGAATGGCGCGGCCATGTCGTTGGGTCGCACCTCGACATTTCTCGACATTTATTTCGAACGCGACCTGGCCGAAGGCACACTTACGGAAGAGCAGGCGCAGGAGATCATTGACGATTTCGTTATCAAGCTACGCATCGTCCGTTTTCTGCGGACACCTGAATACGATGACCTGTTCGCCGGCGACCCAACCTGGGTGACGGAATCGATTGCTGGGATGGGAGACGATGGACGAACGCTGGTGACAAAAACCAGTTTCCGGTTTCTGCACACACTCTACAATCTTGGGCCGGCGCCGGAACCGAATCTCACTATTTGGTATTCACCGCGACTTCCCGACAACTTCCGGAAGTTTGCTGCGAAGGTCGCGATCGATACCAGCGCGCTCCAATTTGAAAGCGACTCGCTTATGCGTGGAGCCTGGGGAGACGACGGCGCCATCGCCTGCTGCGTTTCACCCATGTTGATGGGGAAACAAATGCAGTTCTTCGGAGCACGCGCCAATCTCGCCAAGTGTCTTCTTTACGCCATCAACGGCGGACGCGACGAACTCACCGGCAAACAGATCGGACCAAAGGTCGATCCAGTGAAGGGCGACTACCTAGACTTCGATGACGTCGCCGGAAAATTCGAGCGGATGATGGAATGGCTGGCAGAAGTGTACGTCAATGCCATGAACGTCATCCATTACATGCACGACAAATATTCCTACGAGCGCATCGAGATGGCGCTGCACGATTACGCGCCGGTGCGTACAATGGCCTTCGGCATCGCCGGTCTCTCGGTCGTAGCCGACAGTCTGTCAGCGATTCGTCACGCAAAGGTAAAGGTTATCCGCGATGACACCGGACTGGTGATCGATTACCAAACCGAAGGCGAGTTTCCGATGTTCGGTAACAACGACAACCGCGTCGATCAACTCGCAGCTGCTCTAGTTACAATGTTCATGAGCAAACTGCGGAAGCATCCGACTTATCGCAACGCCATTCACACGCAGTCGGTGCTGACGATTACCTCAAACGTTGTTTACGGAAAGAGCACCGGCCATACGCCAGATGGACGCCGTAAAGGCGAGCCGTTCGGTCCGGGCGCCAATCCAATGCATGGCCGCGACTCACACGGCATCATGGCTTCAGCGGCGTCGGTCTCAAAGATTCCGTATCGCGACGCGGCGGACGGAATTTCGCTAACGACCACAATGGTGCCAGAAGGTCTGGGCCGCACGTCGGAAGATCAGATTAACAACCTGGTGGGTGTGTTAGATGCATTCTTTGGGGCCAGCGGCTACCACATGAATGTGAACGTCCTTAATCGCGCAACGCTCCTCGACGCGATGGATCACCCGGAAAAATATCCATCACTCACAATTCGTGTGTCGGGTTATGCCGTGAATTTCGTTCGACTCACACGGGACCAGCAGTTGGACGTGATCAATCGCACTTTTCACGGCGCGTCGTAAGTTACCAATATGAAGCTGGAAGCGCTCGCAGCACTGGAGCCTGCAGCTCCGCCGATCGGCAGCCCTTTTGATCTGCGCGTGTCAGTGAGCGAAAAAGTCGACGAGACGGACATTCGTTCAGCGATGGACAGCGGAAATTGGGGATTTATCCATTCATTTACGACCGGATCCGCCGTCGATGGACCAGGTGTACGCATCGTTGGATGGCTCAGTGGTTGCCAATTTCGCTGTGTCTTCTGCCATAACCCAGACACGTGGAAGGTAACCAACGGCACTCCGGTGCGCTTGGAACGCGCGGTGGAAGTCGTGGCTCAATATCGCCAGGGCCTTCGCACGATGAAAGGCGGCCTGACGATCAGCGGCGGTGAGCCGCTGCTCCAGTATCGATTTCTTTCCAGATTATTTCCAGCGGTGCACGAACGCGGAATTCATACCACGCTGGAAACGAATGGTTTTTTCGGCGCGCGGCTTAGTGACGAAGATCTCTCGTCCATCGATCTCGTGATGCTCGGACTCAAAGCGATAGAACCCGATTTACACCGGCGACTGACCGGAATGGACACCAAGCCCGTTCATGAATTTGCGCGCCGGCTGGCGGCGCGAAAACATCCGGTCTGGATTCGCTTTGTTATCGTGCCTGGCTGGACCGATAACATGGACGAAGTAGATCGCATGGCGGAATTCGCGGCCAGTTTGGGTAATGTTGAACGGGTTGACGTCTTGCCGTTTCATCAAATGGGCCGGTTCAAATGGGAGAAACTGGGCATGGATTATCAGATGCGTGATGCCCAACCGCCTTCGCGTGAAACAGTGGACGAAGTGCTTTCACGTTTTCGCGCAGCCGGATTGAAGGCAGTTTGAGACGGAAATCCGCGACATGAGCTCGAAACTCCCGGTCGCGGCCATCGGCGCGTGGTTACTCGTCGCACTGTATTATTTTTACCAATATGCACTGCGCTCGGCGCCGAGCGTGATGATGCCGCAACTGAGCGATGCGTTCGGTGTGAACGCCCTTGGCGTTTCTACCATCGTCGGGATGTTCTACTACGGTTATTCGCCGTTCAGTCTTGTCGCCGGCAGTTCCATGGACCGTTTTGGCGCGAAGCGAGTCATCCCGATCGGCGCCGCTGTTGTTGGAATCGGCGCGCTGTTGTTTGCCACAGGCAACGTGACTCTGGCAAACATCGGGCGATTTCTGCAAGGCGCTGGCGGCGCGTTCGCGTTGATCGGTGCCGTTTATCTGATCACAAAAAGTTTTCCTGCATCCATGGCGGCGTCCTTCATTGGGATCACTCAAATGTTCGGTATGGCTGGCGGATCAGCTGGCCAGTTTTTGGTTGGGCCGATCATTAAAAACGGACTTTCCTGGGACCGGTTCTGGATATACACCGGCTGCGTAGGACTGCTTATAAGTGGTGTGCTGTTGATTCTTCTGCCGAAAGAAACTCCCAAGACAGCCACTGGTGGTCCCGGCGCGTTCGTCACACTTCTGCGTTCGCTTGGCAAAGTTTTCCGTAACCCGCAATCTATTCTGTGCGGCCTCATTTCAGGCCTGCTCTTTATTCCCACAACCATTCTCGGGATGACCTGGGGTGTGCGTTTTCTGCAGGAAGCGCGCGGGCAGGAGTACGATGCGGCGGTGATGCTGGCGGCGACGATTCCTTTAGGTTGGATGATTGGCTGCCCATTGCTCGGCTTCATTTCCGATCGAATTGGTCGCCGCAAGCCCGTCATCTTCGGTGGCACGATCATGTTATTGGCCGTGGTGACATGGGTTTTGTTCGGCAACCCGGAGATCCTTCGCGGTGCTACTGTCGGCATCCTGATGGGAATTGCTTCGGGCGCAGCCATGCTCCCCTACTCCGTCATCAAGGAAGCGAATCCGCCGGAGCTGGGCGGGACCGCGACTGGAGTAGTTAACTTCCTTAATTTCACTTTCAGCGCATTGCTCGGCCCAGTATTCGGGGCACGGCTTGTCCAGATGCCCGAAGGTGATGTGGGCCGTGCGTTGGCGCACTACCAGGCCGGTTTCAAACCGTTGCTTTACGGAATCATCGTGGCGTTGATCCTGACTTTTTTCCTAAAAGAGACCGGACCGGCGACGAGGAAGAAATGAATTCGATTCTCTCCAATTACGGGCTACAAAGAATTCCCAAAAAGATCAAGATACTCTGAGGCAGCGTCTTTCGCCGCGCGCAAGTCTTCGAAAACCTCATGTCCAGTTAGCAACACATAGTCCTGTGGAATAGCGGCTATCGACTGAAGTTCAGTGTCGCTAACATCCACAAGATCTCGACAAACTCCAGCCACCATCGATCTATCCTCGAGTTGCTCGATCCAGCGGCATTCGCGAAGAGACGGGGGATCGGCAAACATGCCTTCGTTGTCGATCACCACGTATTCGTGGTCGACGGTAAAAAAATGACCGTGTGGTTCGAATTGGCCGCACAGATGCCCAAGCACGTCGGCCCGAGCTGCATCGCCGATATGAGGGATTTTTGAATCGGCATCATGCATTTTATGAAAATTCGCCTGATTCAATAATTTTAGAGGACAATCTGCTGAACAAGGTTCCGCACCGTGCTCATTCATCAGCCAGATTGCTAATTGGTAGGGCTCTGAATTCCTTGTAGACCGCCTCGGTTCCGCATCTGCGGATGGGATTATCAGATAAGCCGATGATTGGCACGACATTCCTAGCCGCTGGGCAAGCGACGCAAAGACGTGTTCGCGATACGCGTAGAAGCCCCCAGTCATTTTTACAATCCATTTGCAATTGTTTGTGTCTGTCCCAATCCACCAATCTGGGTCCGCGCCTAACCAACCCTCGCGCACAGGCGGTTTCTGCCAAATCCAATCAGAGCCGATCACCATCTCTGGTAAATCAACTATAGGCGGGAAACATTGTGATCGATTCACTCCGCTAATCTGCCAGCGACACCATCAGTTGCTCGCTGCCGAAATTCAGAAGGAAATCTGCGTAGTAGCTGCTGAAAACATCTTTTAAGTAGTCGCCGACATCGACGTCTCTGTCCGACTGCTTTAGCTCGTACTTGCGGCTCTTCGTAATGCTAAACAGAAAGATAGTGTGAAAGTAGACTGAGCTGATGTATTTCTTCTCCGCGAGTTCTTTGCTCTCAACGCTGAGGCTGCCTTGCTTGCTAAAATGATTTCTTAGGGCACGGCTAACCCGCCCGTTTTGCTGTCTTCCTCAACGCGTCAAGTCGCGAACGTCGACAGCACTCAGCGAAGAGGAAAATTTTCTCGACGCCATACTTCTTTAACGCCTTTGGGTAGTCTCGGTCGATGGCGTTTAAAAAGGATTTGCAACTGATTACGGCCATTGCGCGCTCGGGCTCTACGAACTTGAAATCCATGATCGGGTGTGCGTTCCCATTCCATTCACGAATGTGGCCAGTCCGATGGACGATCACATCGCACTCGGGAGAACACGAACGCCCATCCTTCAGTAAATGTCCCCAATTAACCGCCACGGCTGAACCTGAGAGGCGCTCTCGAAGAAAGTAAGTTAGGCGTGCAGCCAAACGTAGGCCCTTCACAAAGCCCAGTATATCTCCTTCGTATTTGCCATCCTTTCGACGGGTCAAAGGTGGATAAGAGCGCACGGTGCTCAATTCGGCCGCTAAGCCGATCAACTGTTCATTTCCCAGTGCTGCACCGAACTCGCCG
>DASYDT010000072.1:0-3964 GCA_036499425.1 Candidatus Udaeobacter sp.
TGAGCCATGTTTGGAAACTCCGATCGTCGCACACGCGACAACATAACGAAAGCTTATTTCAATGCGATTCCCGAGCTGATCTGATCCTGCCGCCTAACGAGACGGAGCTGAGCCACCGCTGGCGGGAGCGAGCGCGGCAAACTCAGAGAACTGTTTCATGAAATTAAATGTGGACTTCACAACGGCCAGCGGTTGGCTCCAGCGATTGGTTAGGCGGCAATGAGATCGGTGACAATTCGCTTTACGCCATCGTATCGCTCAAAGAGATCGAGATGTCCTCTCAATGACATTGGTCCGTCGCGCTCGTAGTAGTCCGATACCCACTGAAGTAGGAAACTCAATCTCCGATCTTGCTCCTCTTTTGTGGGGTACTTGTGAGCCTCGTGTGGCCTGTCGCGACAGTTTTGGACACAGACCTCGCATCCTGGGTGCAGCAAAACTAGCTCGGGGCGCCAGGAAAAGGACGTTTCGATAAGGTCAGCATAGCAACCTTCGATCACCCAGTCGTCGTAATCAGAGCAGAAGCGGCGTAGGTCAGCCTCGCGATCCGAAGTCTTGCGTTCGATCGCGACTTGGCCTGGCTCCCAGTAGATCGTATCAAGATCCAGTGATGGAAGCGAAGAATCGCCCGAGAGTTTCTTTGCCAGAGTGCTTTTGCCGGATCCGGAGTTGCCGAGAATCGCGACTCGCATGTCTTGGGTGCCTAACGAGACACAAGATCAGCGACCGCGCGAATTAGAACTGATGTCATAATCGATGAAAATTAGGCACAAGCGCAGATCGCGGTTCGCTGCATCGCCTGGTTAGGCGCTGACTGGTGCTATCGCTGCCCGAATTGCGCGGATCGTAGCTTCGGGGTCGGCAACTTCTATGACGAGCGTCGTGTAGCGCTCATCCTGTAAGTCGATAGCGATGGCACGCTCTGCATGATGGACGTCCCAAAAAACCTTCTTGCCGATCTGGTGAAACGTGCCGGCCGTGATAACACCGGGGATGTGAGTACCCGGAGCACGAATTCCGCTGGCACGCTCTTCTGCTGCCGAACGCACGCCAGTAATGTGCTCGAATGGAATCTCCAACCGGCTTTTGAACGCCCAGAGTTTTTCCAAGCCTTCAACCTTGATGATGAGCTTACCGTTTGATGTGCTTACTGTTGTCATTGTGTGTTTCTTTTCATTTACATATCGGATTCTGCGCCTAACGAGGAAGAGATAAGCCACGGCAATCGTTGAAAAACAATACGGCGGGAGTGCGTGAGAGGGAACCCATGAATCGCACCAGGGCAGCCGGGAACCGAGACAAAGTCGAGGGTGTCGTGGCACACACACTGAAGTCTCCTTGCGATGGGGCCGTTGGCTTCATCGATTGGTTAGGTGGTGCGGTCATTGTAGTTGAGGTGGTAGAAACTCCGTCCGGTAGTGTGGGGCGAGTGCTTCTGCTTTTGCTTTTAGCGCCGCCTGCGTCTCCTCGTCGAGCTTTGGGGGCGGTGCCGTCCGGCTCGCAACCCGGATGCCGACGGCCATGAAAAACTCTTCCTGTCCGGACGGCGAGCACATGCACAGCAGCCGCGCGGGCCGCTGGGACATGTTGTGAAACTGATGCGGTGCGTTGGCCGGGATGTTGGCGGTCTCGCCGGCTCGCACCACCGATTTTGCGCCTCGGAAAGTGAACTCGATCTCGCCTTCGAGAATACTGAACATCTCCTCGAAATCGTGGCGATGAGGAGGAGGGCCTCCGCCGGGCGGAACAAGCATGTCGATGAGGCAATAGCGTCCGGCGGTCTCCTTTCCGGTCAGGAGGATCGTGTAAGTATCGCCCGCCAACCCAATGTGGTGTAAGTTCTCGTCTTCGTTCGGTCGTGCTAGCGCCATGTTTCGTTGAACATCATCGGGCGGAATGGTGGAGGTCTCGGTTATCATATCTATTCAGGTTTACTGGTTGATTATTGGGACATAGCGCGAGCAACGCCTAACGAGACACAAGATCAGCGACGGCCACAGGGGCCGCCCGTGGGCCGCAGTGAAGGCGTCCAAGCCACGCCAAGCGTGAACGCGCAGCGGGTAGCCGTTCGCTCCATCGCATGGTTAGACCGATTCGTGGCTAGCATGACGGAGAGAATCGAGGCTGCACAAGCCAGAGCCGTGAAAGAAAATGTAGAGAAAGACGAAACAATAGAGCACCGCCGTCTCGCCACCGTTGGCAATAGGCCAGAAGCCGCGACTCGCGCATACCATGAAATACGCTACGGCCATTTCGCCGCTGGCGAGGAATGCCGCGGCTCTCCCATAAAAGCCAAGCGCGACCAATGCGCCGGCCACGAACTCAATCAGCCCCGCAGCCAATCCCACAGGACGATGGATCGCAACCGTGCCGCCGAGCACACCAAAGAGCTTCTGCGCACCATGGCACGCAAAGAGTAATCCAACGATGATCCTGAGGATTGCATAGCACTTCCCGCTATGTCGCGTAAGGAGCACCGGTGGACGCCGCATAGGTCTAACGAGAGAGAGATAAGCCACGGCAATCGTTGAAAAACAATACGGCGGGAGTGCGTGAGCGCGAAGACGCGAATCGCACTAGGGAATCACGCCGCAGTGCGGCAAACCAAAAAGCAGGGAGCAAGATCGATGCACTAGCGGGAGCGTAAGCCGGGAGCCGAGACAAAGTCGAGGGTGTCGTGGCAAGCACATTGATATTGCCTCGCTCAGGGACCGTTGGCTTCATCGTTTGGTTAGGCCGTCTGCAATTGTTTGTGCATTATCTCGCCCGGTCGCTGGTTCCAAACACACGAGCGAAGTACTGTCCAGCCGAGGCGTGAAAACCACGCCTGCTTGTCGAGCGTGAACAAATACAGCGTCCGTATCCCTCGCGACCGAGCTACGTCCTCGACCGTGGAACATAATGCGGCACCAATTCCGCGGCGACGAAAAACCGAGCCGACAAATACTCCGCCGAGCCACGGAGTCAGATCCTCGTGCCCCTCATGATCGTACGGGCGGAGGGCGGCGGTTCCGAAAAGTTGTCCATTCGCATGCGCAACCCATGCAATAGGCAACTCGTCTCGATTCATGTGCGTTTTTAGCTTTTCGATTCGAGTCTCAGTGGTTTTTTCGTCGAGAATGTGTCCCCACTGCTCAAAGAGCCACTGCGCCAATTGCGGGATGTATTCCGGGTGCTCAATCAGGTAGCTAATCTGAAGCCCACGCATATCGATTCGTGTTCGGCCTAACGAGACAGAGATCAGCCACCGCTGGCGAGGGCGCGCATAGCGGCGGGAGGAAAGGTTGGAGTCACGGAAAGCTTGTTCGTACGCCGGCCAGCGGTTGGCTGCATCGTTTGGTTAGGCTTTTCGTGATCCATGCTTTCAACCGCTGCGATTGCCGCTTGGACGGCGACTGGATCAAGCGTGAGTGAGATGTGGTCGATCCCCGGGAGAACTGTAACAGGAACATCTTTGCCAGCTGCCTTGAAAACGGCTGCAAACCGATCGGCGTACGACACGTCATCGTTTTGACCGACGAGCACCCGAAGGGTTTGCCTGATCGCTCGGATGTTTGCCTGGTAATCGCGCTCAGGCCTGAAGTTCTGTGCGAGGGCGAAGGAATATTGCGGGGTGAGCAAGCCTTTGTCCCTCTCGTCGACCGCGAATCTGACCACCGGCAGGTCGTCAAACGCGTGCACGCCAAACCCGTTTAGCACGGCGATCGCGATGATGCGCGGAACCCCCACGGTAGCCCAGCCGCCGTTGCCCGGACGCAACGTTGCTGCGTCCTGACTGATCCAAGGAGAAAGAAGAAGATAGTTGGCGAATAGTTCCTGACGTGAACTGCCCGCGAAGCGAAGCACAAATCCGCCGCCGGAAGAGAACCCGGCGAGCGTGAAAGGCTGAGCCAATTTGGTCGAATCAACAAAGTCCTCCATGTCGTCCTCCAACTGCCCGATATAGGCGATGTGGCCTTTGGTG
>DASYDT010000073.1:0-4659 GCA_036499425.1 Candidatus Udaeobacter sp.
AAAGATGGCATTCATGATCTTGCGGTCGTCGGCCCGGGCGCTCTTGCGGCTCTTCGGCATCAACGGTTCAAGGAGCGTCCATTCCTCATCGGATAAATCAAATCGCATGATCCACCTCCCATCACGGTGAATCACTGTTCGCCTAACTTTTCAACGATCTATGTGGGTACAGACCCTAGCAATCACATCGAGCACGGCGAGGTTCTAACGCCAGTCGAAGCTCGCCAAGGATCGATCTCAGGAAGGGTGCGGCTCGTTTTGGGTGTCAGAATGGCACTCGTCGTTGCGGCGTTCGCCGCAATATACGTCGCCGGCATATAGAGCGCGATTTGGCGGGTTTACCTGCACGAACGAAACGGTGAAGCCGGGCCAGGGCGCGACCGTCAGATAGTTAAATGTGAAGGAACCTCGTCACCGGGCTTCTTTTTTGTAGATTTTAGATCACCGAGGACATGTGTGATGGCCGAGACACCTGATCCCAAACCTTCAAAAGACAATTCAAAAATGGGCAAGCGTATTGCGGCACAGGCTCGCGATACCGTTCAGGCTCAAGATGCGAAGCGTACCGATTTGGCGAGCGGCAAAAAACGGTTCACCGAGGGCAAGTGATTGCTGTGGGGAGGACTCGTGCCCTCATGCGATGCGAGGCAAACTTGGTTTCATCGTGTCGATTTGACGCCTCGCAATAAAACGACATGGTGGATTGGTATCGCTCCAAGATGAAAACGAGCGGGGCGTGCGAGTCGGAAGTTGTTCGCGCCTTGGCGATTGCGGGGGCGGCGACCGCCGCGCCGGCAATGGAAGCAAGAACCGTGCGACGGGATGATGTTGTGTCCATCACACGGCCTCCAGGCGCTTGCCGCAGGCGTATGACCATGTGCGGTGGAAGATTTCCTCCCGCTTTTCCCTTGCCGCGTTCACATGGATTTCGAGCGTATCGGCGATCACGGTCAACGCCCCGCCAACCTCATCGTCGGCATCGTCGGAAGTGCCCATCATCTTGATGGCATTCTTCAGATTTTCGATGTTGATTAAATCCATCTCCATGTCGTCGGCGAGGTGGAAGGCCTTCGCCGCGCTCGCGTCCTTTTCGGCATCGGTGGGGTGGGTTTCGTGGTCAATTGCGGCGGGATCTGAGTTATTGTCGTCTTCAGATCGTGACATTGGACTTACCTCCAAAGTTGCGGTTTAGGGCCGGGGTGAAGCTCCAACTTCCCCTCGGCCTGCTTTTACTGTAAACACGGAAATATGGCCAAGTCAATTACCGTAAACACGAAAATGCGGGGCCGCCCCCCAGGGCAGGAGTTTCCAGTTTCGGTTCAATTGCGCCTTTCTGAGAAGCAAGCATCAGCCCTTGATGCAATGGTGAACTCAACCGGTGCGAGCTCCCGTTCCGAAGCCATTCGACGCCTTCTCGACGACGCGCTGCCGGCGTACAAGTCGAAGGGTAAGCGATGAGCCCGGCGACCACCGGTTATCTCCGAACCGCGTTAGGCCTTCCCTCTGCACCCGTCGTCCTTAATGGCATCGAGCTAGTCGCAGATTATTTCGTGACGGTCCTTTGTGTGGACCCTAGCCCGTGGGTCCAATATCTCAGGGGCATCGACTTCCATAAACCAGTTACTAAGTGTGTGCTTGAAGCTGGACATCAATTAATCCGTCACACGCCGCCGGACCCGCGGCCAAAGCCCTTCCTGTACTTCACCGATGTTGGGGAATCACCCACGCGAACAGGCACTAACTTTCCGACCGTAACGTTCGAAAGATATCGCGTCCTGTTCGGGATATCGGCGCTCCGCTCATACGCGAGTTCGATTTCGTTTCGCCCGCGCGACCGAATTAGTCGACCGGGCGGCGCGGTTCAGTACATTATGCCGACCTTGCAGTTTAAATCGCTCATGCGGCAGCAATAAGCTGCGCATGCTCGTCGAGCTCGGCCTCGCATCCAAACCGAAGGCGCCGAAGGGGAAGCGGTGAACGGGCGCGCACGGGAACCGCGGCCCAATAAGGGTATTAGACTCGGCCGCTTTTCGCGCCACTGGCGCCATCATGCCAAGCTCTATTTCGCTTTTGCCTGCGGCGCGGTGGCGTTTGGTGCTGGCTGGTACCTTAAGGTGCCGATGCCAGAAGCTATCGCCGCAGATGCGTTCTTCGTGGCGTTTCTTGCCGCCTTTGCAATAACAGTCCCCTGGGATGTTCCGCAAAAGCTCAAGGAGAGCGCTCAGATTGAGGACGAAGGCGCACTTTCCGTCTCTCTCATCATCTTCGCGGCCATTGCATATTGCTGTTGGGCAATTTTCAAGAATCTCAACGGCAAAGAGGTGGCCAGTCCGTTATGGCGTATGGTGTCGCTCGCTGGCGCGCCGCTCGGTTGGTTTGTGATCCATTGCAACGAGACCCTGCATTATTCAAACCTATATTACAAAAAGCTTCCGCGAGAAAAGAAGCAGGAAAAAACGCTTGGGTTTCCGGGTACTAAGGAGCCATGCGCGTGGGATTTTTTCTACTTCTCTCTGGTCGTGGGGATGACGGCGCAGACTTCCGATATCGAGGTGCGCGGCTACGAGATGCGACGCACAGTCACAATACACGCGTTAGTCTCGTTCTTCTTCAATACGGTACTGATCGCAATGGCGATCAATGCAGCCGTGTCGAAGTGATATCCGCGTCCACAGTTACGGAACGCGAATTAGTGAGGATGGTTTGCGGAGCCGATCACCAACCAACACGCGCTGACGAGTATCAAATGCGTGCCATTCAAGGTGTGGTTGGCGATGCACGAGACGGTCGAATCGCTTCTGGGCTGTCACAACTATCGGCGAGCAACCATTCTTCCGGCGGGCGTGATCATGAGGCCACCCATCACCTGCTGAACTAGCTCCAACTCTATGAGACGGCCGATTGATCCCCCACACATCGCGCGGCTCCGAAAGCCATTGGCTATTTCTCGAAGAGACCGAAGCTCACCGGGCGTCAAATCAGATTGGCTGGGTACTCTATCCATCCGAGATCCTGAAAGCCCCACCTTTATAGGAAGGCCGACATAGTGCTAGGGGCAACCAGCCTTGCTTGACGCAGTCGCCAATAGGGCAGACACAGGCCAGTACACAATGCAGGACAATCGTCGTCCTGCAACAATTGCATTGCTTCATCATACATCAACGCCCGGTTTCGCCCAGTCCGCGTCTCGAGAATTTGGATCGCTTCATCCGCACTGCTCGCCTCTGCGGCCACATGCCCCGCAAACCCGAAGCTCCCGTCCCGACCATCGGCGAACTATGCTCTCAGCCGCCGCACTGGTTTTGGGCGTGTTGCAACAATCGCGACTGCTTTAGGCACCGCGCTTTTCCGCTGTGTCCTTCGTCATTCGCTAGGTGCCGCCGCCTCCAGCTATTTGTTGAGACGGAATTTCGTCTGCGCAAAATGCGGGGGGCCGAATGATCAGCCGGCTACTCACACGGCGGGCGTGCTCTTTTTCTGTTCTCGTCGAGAGTTGGCGCGCTTCGTTGTTTCTTCTGCAGGAGAAAGCTCCGCTTTCTTCTTAACCTTTACTGGCTGGTGGACCACGCGGGCTTGGAGTGCCGCGGCAGCCTTCGCTCTTTTTCTGCCGAACATATTCGCTGCGTCCTATGCGTTGCCGCGGTTTGGGTATTCCGTCGGACCAAGAAAAGCGGTGGCCGCCAGGGCGATGTTGTCCTGCTCTTGCAATAACGCAACGAGACGAGAATCGAACTCTGGCTTTCGCTGACTACGGGCGATGGCCGAAAGGCTGGCTATTTCCAGCTCCAGTTCGCGCATCAATTTGCACGCAAAGTCATGTCGTGCTCGAAGAGCAATCAGCGTTCCACGAAACCATTCTTGGTCCTGGTCGATCACCGCTTTTTGGCTTTACTCATCGGCCCACAGGCCGCGGCTGCCGGCCGGCTACGCGCGCGACATCCGTGACCCTATCCACGCCTGCCTTTTCGCGAGCTTTTCTATTTGCTGAATGGGCGCGCCTTTTGGTCTTCTTCTTCGCATTAATTCGCCGTGAACCCATGGTTCTTCCTCTGCGACGTGTCGGGAGTAGGAATTCTTGAACAGAGTGTCACACTTCGCACCAAACAAAGCAAAAGTGTATCGACAAAGCCGCGAGCTTGGGCGTCCGTCAGCATCCTCTCAGGTGCCCACAGAGCGGCGTGCATCCGACGGAGAATGGGGGAGGCGGAGACTGACCAAGCACACAAAAAACGGCCTGCACATCCCTAAGGGTGCACAGGCCGTCTTTCCCAGAGAAACCAATCGGTACGACGACTTACTCGTCGCCCTCTTTTTTCTTCTTTTTCTTCTTCTTCTTGCCTTCGTCGCCCTCGTCGCCTTCGGCAGCAATCGCCTGTGAGGTCATCAAAGGAACCGCCGCGACGGCCGAGCCGACAATTAACGTCTTCAGGAACCCGCGACGGTCCTGTTGGACGTGGGCAAGCGCTTGATCAAGAGATTTCAAAGAGTCGGTAGCCATAAATCCTCCCTGTTCAGTGTACCTAGGTCCTGTTGACAAAGTGTGGCAACCAAAGCTTTGCGGCTGCAAGGCATAGGAAGCCGAGATAGGATTTTGCGGTCTTGTCGTATCGTGTGGCGATACGGCGGAATTGCTTGAGGCGATTGAACATGCGTTCGATC
>DASYDT010000074.1:0-17253 GCA_036499425.1 Candidatus Udaeobacter sp.
GATAACCCGCGCCCCATTCAACTTTCACGATCTTGGCGCTCGCGAGTCGCGCGGCCGCGTCGGGCGTTTGCCGCACGATGGAGAATCCTTGCGCGACGATGTGCTGCTCAACCAGAGGCTTGATCGACTCAGGCGTTTCGTTAGGCACGAGACGAAAATCAATCGAGGCGCGAGCTTCAGTCGGTATTGTGTTGGAGGCCTGGCTCCCGACATGGCCGGCTTCAATGCCACGCAAGTTCAAGGCCGGCAGCATAAGCAATTCATTGAGCGATTTTCCGTTTCCCTCGGTGGCGCCGATTTGAAATTCGCGGCGAAGATCGCCTTCCACGTTCGGGATTTTTGCGAGTGCTTCCTTCTCGATCGCTGTCGGCTTGCGGACGTCGTCGTAAAACCCTTTGATCAAGATGCGTCCACTCTCGTCTCGCATCGAATCGATTAGATGGGTGAGGCGAACGATCGGATTCGGCACCCAGTTGCCGTAGTGGCCATCGTGCAATCCTTTGATTGGACCATACACGTTCAGATCGAGGTCGACGCTACCCCGCGCTCCAAAAACCAGCTCCATCCTGCGGCTTTGGTGTACGGGTCCGTCGCAAAACACCCACGCATCGGGATGCGACATTTCCGGCAATTTTAGATATTCGGCGAGATGCGGCGAACCCGCTTCTTCTTCGCCTTCAAAAAAGAAGCGCAGATTCACCGACGGCTGTATCGAGAGACTGCGCAGAGCGTCGAGCGCCGCGAGCATGGCGATGATCGCAGCCTTGTCATCGCCGGCCGAGCGAGCGAAAAAGCGCCATTCCGCATCGATGGTTTTCGCATTGCGCCAATCAACATCGTTGCCTGCGTTGTCACGCATGACCGGCTTCCATGGTTCGCTTTTCCACTGGGAGGCATCGACCGGCTGTCCATCGTAGTGGGCGTAGAATGCGACCGTCCGTTTGGCATTTGGTACTGCGAAATCCGCGACTACGACAGGTGGCGCGCCTTCGATGGTAACGAGTTTGGCGACAAGGCCTCGCTTCTCGCACATCGTGCGGATCGCGTCCGCGTTGCGTCGGATGTTCGGGGTATCGTTCGCCAGGTTCGGGATCGAAAGGAGCTGAGCAAACTCCGCCAGGATTTCGCGTTCGTGATTTGTTCGCCACGCCCGCACCTGTTTCGCCATCGTTGCGGGATCCGCCCGCAGCGCGGTGGTGAGCATCACGAGGAATAAAGCTAAGTACAATCTCATCTTGGAATGTTGCCAAGTACGCATGAAGCCTAACGAGATAAGCTCAGCGACGGCGGCCACGAGGTGCGTTGATCGCAACCGTGACGGCCCGCCGCCGTTCGCTGCGGCGCATGGTTAAGCATGCCGTTGTGCATGGCGTTTGACAACAAAAGTAACTACTGCCGATGGAACCAAGGCAGCCAAAAACGGTACGCCAACTCCAAGCAGCGCCCACGCTGGATACTCTGAGCCGTCCGCGCCAAGCCACACTGGCATCCAGTAAACAGAGTACGAGAGCACGAAAGGGAACGACACCGCCGCGAACCAGCGATCGACAGCCGAGCCGATGCGACCGATCAACAATGCTGCGACTCCCGAAATGACAGCGACGAGCACTGACGCCGAAGTGAGAGACAAAGACTGGAAGAACGCTTGCACGCCTAATTAGAGTGAGACTGCATCTTGCAATCTATTTCTGCCTCCATACAGGCAGTTTGCCGGAAAACACTGCACGAGGTCAACCGCAATTCCGGGACCAAACCCGGGGCCCAAAAAATTCCGTAAAAACCTCGAAATTTTTGTCTTGACGTTCCCAGGTCATTTTTCTTAAGAAATAGCGCTCTTCCCCCTTACATGAAAGACGTGAATCTGCGTAGTCCCTCCGATAAGGTCGGCGGCTTGGTCTATTTTGGTCGAATGATCGATCAAATCCGAGCTCACGCCAACGGGGGACTGCCTCCAGAGTATCAAGCGAACCTTGGACAAGGTCTCGACGAACACTGCGTAAACTTTCTTGGCGTCAGCTACAATCTTTTGGTTCAGCACGTAAACGAAGGTGTATCCGATGAGGCGATTTTAGAATCGTGTTTTGGCATGGGACATCGCCCGTCTGAAACGGAAATTTACATGTGGAACGAATTCATGCTTAAACGAGGCTGGCATGATGACGCTTCCCGGACGCTAAAACAGTTGAAAAGAGAACAAGGTGTGATTGCCAGGTCGGAGATCGAAACGATATTCCAACTTATCGATGCCGCTGAGGGGCGTGCAGTGCATAGCAACCATTATGATGGTTCGTATCTCGACCAAAGGCCTTTAGTCGCGGGTGGCCGGCGTCACTCAACGCTGTCCTCTTGCTCGCATTTAAACGGCTTCCCAGATCGCAGTGCTGATTGATCCTTCGTGTCGCTAATCCGCACAAACTGAGTCGTAATATTGCGCCCCGAAAATTTTCTGAAAATATTGTGTGTGATCTGAAAACCGCTCCCTGCACATGAGCCGCGGCTTGCCT
Organism: Candidatus Udaeobacter sp.; assembly: GCA_036499425.1. Taxonomy (GTDB): domain Bacteria; phylum Verrucomicrobiota; class Verrucomicrobiia; order Chthoniobacterales; family UBA10450; genus Udaeobacter. Next base: position 2,505 of record DASYDT010000074.1, read on the forward strand.
TGGAGCGCAGCGGATGGGGGTAAGCCGTCGGACTCGATGCGGGTGTTAGGCAACCAGCTGGTGTCGCAGCAGCTTAGCTTACGGGTTCTTTAGGAGTCTCAAATAGAATGCTGCAAACACCAACACAATACCGATGTTCACTATCAGCCGTTCCCAGAATCGATTCCTAAAGAACAGTAGATCTACACTAACGACAACGGCTATCAACACCACAACGTATAGCACGACAGACATGTTTCTTGTCATCTCAATCATCAGTTTAAATATAGCAACGGCCGCTCAAAAATTTCCGTAAAAAACTATATGTGATATAAACCGCCGCCTAGCGCTGTTCCGGTGCAATCAGATCTTCTGCAGCGACGATTTGCCACCTACCGTTGCGTCTCACCCACGTGTCAGTCCACACAAAGCGCCCTTGGCGAGGCTCTCCGCTGCGCTGCTCCCATGACTCATCTCCTTGGGCTACGGCAGTCTTCCTGTAGAACCGGACTTTCACTTGATTGAGGTGATTGGAAATGAAACGCTTTGGTGCCTCGCGCGTATCAGCGATCATTTGGGCTTTGTTGTAAAGTTTGCCTTTCGGATCGACGCCCACGAAGTCATCGGCCAAAATGCGTTCGATTACCGCGGTGTCGCCGGTTGCAACGGACTCAGCCCATTGCCGCTCGGCCTCAACAATGTATTGCTCTGCCTGACGTCGATTACGCTCGGATGTGCAATGACAAAGAGCGAAGGGCACTAGGCTAACGATCAGAACGTGTCTTAGCATCTAACGAGAATTACATTGCATTGTGCAGTTCATTTCTCACTGCTGCAACCGTGATTTCGGGAGCATAATCGCGCCGATCAACGGGGCCTACAAGGGTAACAATTTCACCACCCGGCGTCCCCGCCTGGAGATCCCGAGATCACAGAGGATTCAGACGAGTCAACAAAACGGAACAAAATCATTCTGAAAATTCTGTTCGTTCTATCAAAAAATCTATCCGTGAACTCCGGGCCTCTAGCGCGGGAGCGCGGGTGGTAGATCTATTCGGCGAAACGATGTCGGAATTTTCACCACCCGGCGTCGCCGCCTGGAGATCCCGAGATCACAGAGAAAAATGGAAATAATTCCTCCGTGCTCTCCGCCTGCCACGCCGTAGCCTTGCGCGAAGGCGGGTGTCCTCTAGCGAACGCAGTGAGCGGGTGGTGGATCTATATTCGGCCAATGTCCTTGACCACGGCAGACTCGCGCTGCTAAGCCCATGCAGTGAAACGGCTCGTTTGGATCGATGTCTCAAAGGGTCTGGCAATTCTCTTCGTCGCTTACTTTCATTTCTTCCGAACGTATTTCCAACACGGCGTTCTTCCGCCAGCTGACTGGAGCAATCTCGCGGTGGGCGCGCTGACCATCCTGAGATTGGTCTGGTTCAAAGTGTCGGGACTCGGATTCCACGCCGTCGGCGTATTCATCATCTTGAGCGGCTGGACGCTGATGCAATCAACAATGCGACGCGTCGAAGCGGCTCCGGTCGCGTGGGGCGCGTGGTATCGCGCACGCATCCTGCGGCTTTACCCAATGTACTGGGTAGCGCATTTGGTTTATCTCGTTTCGCCTTTCGTGGCGCACCTCGAACCGGTGGATGACCGGATCGTGCTGAGTCTGCTCGGCCTCCGTTTCATCGATATCCAGATGAACTTCATGTACCTGAACGCGGCATGGTGGTATTTCGCCATGCTGATCCAATTTTATTTGATCTTTCCCCTGCTCTTTTGGGCGGCGCGCCGACTTGGGCCGGGACTCTTTTTGTTAGTCGCGTGCGCCGCAGGCTTTTTCGCGCGCTACGTGCTGCTCGTAGTTTGGCCGCAAAATGGGTTGTGGGTGCTGGGCGGTTTCGCGATCTGTCGCTTGCCCGAGTTTGCGCTCGGAATCTCGCTCGCAATGTGGCACCGCCAATCGGCTGCGCGTGTGGAATGGTTTCTTCTTCGCGGAGCAGGTTTCGTAGTCGGATTGATCCTCTACCCCGCAGCCCTGCTGCTCTACGACGGCCTCTATGAATACATTTTCTGCGATTTCGCGACTGGCGTGTGTTGCATGCTCGAAATCGTCGGCATCGCCGGAGTCATCTCGCTCTTTAACAAACCGGCGAAACTCTTCGGGCTGGTCGGACTCTATTCGTATGGCTTGTACCTCACTCATCAGCCATATGTGATTTGGCTGGGACTGCGCATTCGCGAGGTGCCGATCTGGATGTTCCTGTTAATCGCAGTTGTAACGCTAGCTGTCCTCAGCGCGTGGGGAATGCTCCTGGAAAAAGCGACCAATACAGTCGTGAACAAACTTGCATCGCTAAGAAAATCAGCGCACGCCTAGGCTTGCTTCTTCTCGATCTCTTCCAATAGAACGCGCAGTTCAGCGATTGCTTCCACATCTTTTCGTCTGCCTGCCGTTTCCTTGATGCGAATCAGCGTCGGAAGATCAAGACATTTGAAGCGCACTCCGAACGCTTCGATGTCCACACAGTGCCGCAGTAGGTCGTTGTACATCCCACCGCCGGCTACTTCGCCGAGAAAATCAATGTCACCGAGTGTTGTTGTGAGAGTGAAGTCCAGTCCGTTGCGGATTGTTTTGGCGTCCCAAGTGAACGGCAAATCCGAAGGCGCGCCGCGCAAATATGGCTTGTACGGCGCAAGAACCTCGGCGAGACGATCGATGTTGCCTTGCGTGCGCGAGTAAACAACATCGACATCGAACGTGACGCGCGCGGATCCGTGCAGAATCGCAGCCATTCCGCCGATCAGAATGAAATCCACCTTTGCTCGGACAAGCGGAGGAATGATCTGCGCGAGATCAACGGCCATCGCTCTTCTGTCTCAGCTTTTTGCCCGCCCGGCGCAGTTCTTCCACCATTTGCAACACGCGCAAATGCTTTCGTGCGCGTTGCTCGAAAGTCAGCTTGAGGTTCTCGCGCAATAATGTGCGGTCGATATCGGGCATGAGCTCGCGCACGATACCGTCGTCCGAAGCAGCCGCTTTCATCGAAGCAAACATAACACAATGCGCTGCCTGTAGCTTCGCGTCGAGCTTCGTCTTAATTTCCTCGACCAGTTCCTTCGGTGTTCGCCCCAATTCGATGATTAACACACCTTCATCCGGCTCGGGTTCTTCTAAATCAGCGAACTGACTTCGCAGTAAATCCGGATTCATAAAGTGACCGCGCCGATGACGCAGTTGCTCGGCAATGAGTTCGTAGTCGCCGCGAAGAAACACAAACTTCACATCCGAATTCACACGAAGACAGTCACGATATTTTCGTTTGAGAGCGGAGCAAACCAGCACCGCGTTCTCCTCCGCGGCGAGAGATCGCTTGATCTGTTCACGCAAACGTTCCAGCCATGGCCATCGATCTTCGTCCGTCAGCGGATGACCGCTGCGCATCTTCTCGACATTTGCTGCCGGATGAAAATCATCGGCCTCAAGAAAACGCCAGCCGAGCTTGCGCGCCAGCAATTTGCCCACCGTGGTTTTCCCAGCACCGGAGACTCCGAAGATGATTGCAATCACGACGGATTAGTTTGCCTCCGCCTGCCGATCTTCTCCAAGAAAAACGCGACGAACAAAACCCAGAGCGGAATTTTGTTTTCCTCCGACTTCGCTGCGAAAGCTACACTGTAATGTCCGACAAACACCGTTTCGTTTAGCGCTCACGGCGCTGTGTCATCTTTAGCCTGGGGTATCGCCCCAGGAAATTTGGTCGTCCCCCTCCCAAATAAGCGCTGAAAGCGCGAGTCATCCAGCTTTCGGGCGTCGACGCCGGTGAATCACGCTTTCAGCGCCGGTGGTTCTGGTTTCCCGAAATCCTGGGGCGTTGCCCCAGGCTTCGGTTTGAATGAGCGCCTTTGGCGCCAATCCGAAAAGCTTGCCAAAGCGAACCCGGCACAACACTCTGCGGCCATGCATGACCCCGAGGATCGCGCCTTTTTTGGGCACCCGCGCGGGCTCGGTTACATCGCGTTCACCGAGGCTTGGGAACGCTTTTCCTACTACGGGATGCAATCGCTGCTGATTCTTTACATGGTCGACCAGTTGCTGCATCCCGCCCACATCGAGCACATCGCCGGATTCACTCCGTTCCGTCATTTTCTCGAGACGCTGTATCGCGGACCGCTCGCGGTGCAACCACTCGCCTCGGCGATTTTCGGTCTCTACACCGGTCTCGTTTATCTCACACCAATCGCGGGCGGTTTTTTGGCTGATCGGCTCCTCGGTCGCACCCGCACGATCACGATCGGAGCGCTGCTCATGGCGGCTGGTCAATTTCTTGTAGCCTACGACGTGACTTTTCTCATCGCTCTGACATTGCTTCTCATCGGTGTCGGTTGTTTCAAGGGAAACCTCGCGAGTCAGGTCGGCGGGCTCTACGCGACGGGTGATAACCGACGCGCCGACGCGTTTCAGATTTATTACATCTTCATCAACGCGGGTGTTATCATCTCGCCGCTAATCGCCGGTACGCTAGGGGAAAAAGTCGGCTGGCAGTATGGTTTTGGTGCGGCGGGCGTCGGCATGCTGATAGGTCTCGCGATTTACCTCTCCGGCCGCAAATGGCTTCCTTCCGATTCGGCTGTTGCTGTAGCCGGGGGCGCCGACCCCGGCCGGGGGGCAAGAGATCAGCGCGTCGCCAAACCGCCTCTCACACACCGCGACAAGATGGCGATCATCGCGCTCCTTCTTCTTTTGCCGGTGTTGACGATCGCGATCATCGGCAATCAGCAGATTTTCAATGCGTACCTTGTTTGGGCAGAACGCAACGCAAATCTCATCTTCTTCGGCGAGAAAATGCCGACTACCTGGCTGGTCACGCTCGACTCGATTGTATCGGTAAGTTTTCTGGCGCTCACAGTGATTTTCTGGCGACTGTGGGCGAAAAAATTCCCGGAACCTCCCGAAATTACCAAGATCGGGATTGGCAGCCTCGTGGCAGTAACTGGATTCATCTCTCTCGCAACGGGCGCAGCGATCGCAGCGAGTTCCGGAACCAAAGTCTCAATCGGCTGGCTCATCACCTTTCACGTGCTCAACAGCATCGGCTTTGCGAACATCTTTCCCGTTTCACTTGCGCTATACGCGCGCGTGGCGCCAGCGGCGTTGTCTTCCACCATCATCGGTATCTACTACCTGGCGTTCTTTGCGGCGAACAATCTCGTAGGCACCATTGGCGGTCTTCTCGAAAAAATGCCAGCCACACACTTCTGGCTTTTGCACTCCGCACTATGCGGAGTCGCCGGTGTCATCTTCCTACTTGCCGGCCGCTTCTTCGGCCATCTGCTCGTGCCCGGCGATAACAGGAAGAGCTGAACAGAAGGCAACAAAGAAAACAAAGGCCGGTTGACGTCTGACTTTGACGTTGGACGTTGGAAGTTGAGCGTTGGACGTTTTCTCCTTCGCCTTCGTTTCCTTCTATTGAATTATTGCTGATTAAAATCGATTAGTTCAGCATTCGCTCATGAATTCGACGTTGGGCGTTGGACGTTCGGCGTTCGGCGTTTTTTCTTTCCGATCGCCAGCCTCACCGGCAAACGCTGCGTAGCCCGTTTTCCCTGTACACTTCTCGCATTTTCGCGAGAACGATCTCCCTTGACGTCTGCTCTGGCACGCCGAGTGAATAATAGTGGACGCCATGGATACAGCCAGGCGAACGACCGGCCTGAATCTCCAGACGCTGCGGCGCCTCAAATTCTGGGTTTGGTTTCAGGAATGGCTGCGGCCGAGAGAACTTCAGGTCACGTTGATCTGGGCCGGTATCATCGGTTTTTGCGGTGCGGTTTGTTCGATCGGGTATCGTGTCGGCACAAGTTTCGTTCACAAGATCCTAACGGGCAGCAACACACCGGGACTCGTTGAGAGCTTCGCCGAATTACCACTGTGGGCGCGCCTCGTTGTTCCGGCAATCGGCGGGCTTATTGCCGGTGTGATCATTCAGTTCGGCTCGCGGTTCCATGGTCAGATCACCACGAGCGATTACATGGAAGCAGTCGTTCTTGGCGACGGCAGGATTTCCGCGCGCCAGAGCGTGGTGAAATCTCTCTCCGCGCTTTTCACCAACGCTTCCGGCGGCTCGATCGGACGCGAAGGTCCACTGGTTCAACTCGCCGCGATGGTGGCGTCGTTGGCCGGGCGTTTCCAACACTGGACAACTCCGCGGCTGCGATTGCTCGTCGCCTGCGGGGCAGCTGCGGGAATCGCCTCCGCTTATAACGCTCCAATTTCCGGCTCGGTGTTCGTTGCCGAGATCGTGCTCGGTTCAATGGCGATGGAAATTTTCGGGCCGCTCGTGTTCGCGTCGGTTATTGCCACGCTCACGGTGCGCGGCTTCCTCGGCCCGGGGCCGCTCTATCAAATCCCATTGTTCCGGCTAACTCGAGCCTGGGAGATTGGGCCGTACCTGTTGCTTGGCCTGTTTTCCGGTCTGATTGCGCCATGGTTCATCCGGCTGCTGCGAACGAGCGAAAAACTTGTCGAACAAATCTCCGCGCCAATTTACGTGAAGATGTTCGCCGGCGGTCTCATTGTTGGCGCGCTTGCGGTGTTCTATCCGGAGGTGTGCGGTAACGGTTACAGCGTGGTAAACGAGATTTTGGGTGAACACTGGCTTTGGCAAACGGTCGCGCTCATTCTGATTTTCAAAGTGCTGGCTACCGCTGCTACATTTGGTTCCGGCGCTGTTGGCGGAGTTTTTACACCCACACTTTTCATTGGCGCAAGCTTGGGATTTCTTTTCGGCACTGTTACACAGCACGTGACCGGCTCGACATCCGTGAACCCCAGCGCGTTCGCGATTGTTGGGATGGGGGCGTTTTTGGCGGCGGCAACTCACGCGCCGATCATGGCTATCGTCATGATTTTCGAACTCACACTGGACCATCAGATCATCCTGCCGCTAATGCTCGCGTGCGTGGTCGGCTATTACACGTCAGTCAAGATCGAGAAGCACTCGATTTATGCAGAGGCCTTGAAACGTAAAGGCGCGGGCGATTACGCAAAGCAACTGGCCGAGTTGCACGTGCGGGACTTGATGAAACCAAATCCGCTGACGATTTCACCAACCACCGGATTCTCCGAGATAGCCGAGAAATTCGTCGCCACCCACTTCAACTATCTTTATGTGACCGATCACGGCGGATTCATCGGCGCCGTTTCTCTGCACGATATCAAGAGTTATCTCAACACGCCCGAGCTAGCGAAGGTCGTCATCGCGGGTGATCTTCTGCGCGATTCGTTTCCGGTCGTGCGTGCGAGCGCGTCGCTGATTGAAGCGTTGGAGTGTTTTAGTCATCACGACAGCGAACGTCTGCCTGTGGTATCGCACGATCGACACCTGGTCGGATCCATTGCCAAGACCGATGTGATCCTCGCCATAGCTGGAAGCACAGCTCGGGCCGCAGGCGCCAGTTCGCCCGCTTCTCAGTAAACGCGGGCGCTCTTATCAACCACGATATTGTTGGGCGTTGGGCGTTGGATGTTCGGCGTTGTAGCCGCGGCGCAAGCCGCGCTACCTTCCGTCATGCCGCGTTGTCCTTGGGCCACGACCGAACCAGCCATCAGTTATCACGATCAGGAATGGGGTGTTCCGGTGCACGACGATCGAGTGCTCTTCGAGTTTCTCATTCTGGAAGGCGCGCAGGCGGGGCTGAGCTGGAACACCATTTTGAGGAAACGGGCGAACTACCGGAAGGCGTTCGATGAATTTCGCCCGGAGAAGATCGCTCGGTACGGCAAACGCGACGTTCAACGGTTGTCGCGCGACGAGGGAATCGTGCGGAACCGATTGAAGATCGCGGCCACAATCGAAAACGCGAAAATGTTTCTCGCAGTGCGAAAAGAATTCGGGACTTTCGACACCTACCTGTGGAGCCTTGTCGGCGGCAAGCCAATCCAGAATCGTTGGTGCACGATGGCGGAGGTGCCCGCGCGTACTGCTGAATCCGACGCGATGAGTCGGGATTTGCTGCGACGCGGATTCAAGTTCGTCGGCCCGACGATCTGCTACGCGTTGATGCAAGCGATCGGCATGGTCAACGATCATCTGGTCACATGTCAGCGACACGCGGAGCTTGGCGGCGTACGTGGCCGCACATGAAGAAACAGCTCACCACGAATACTGCGGTTTTGAGTTCGTGAGCCCGCGAATTTTTATCCTGACATCGCTGGCGATGATCGCCTTCGCCAGCAACTCGCTTCTCTGCCGCGCCGCGCTGAAGCAGACGAGTATTGACGCCGCCTCATTTACGTTCATTCGCATGTTTTCTGGGGCGGTTGCACTGTGGCTGATTGTGAACTTGCGACGAACCACAGGGGCTATGTGTGACCGCAGAGCCGGCGGCAACTGGATTTCGGCGCTCGCACTTTTTCTTTATGCTGCCGCGTTTTCATTCGCCTATGTCGGCGTTGGAGCGGGGACTGGAGCGCTACTGCTGTTCGGCGCGGTCCAGGCAACAATGATTCTGTGGGGATTGCGCAAAGGCGAACATCTGTGCGGAGTTCAAATCGTTGGGCTAATCGTCGCCTTTATAGGACTTGTCTTGCTCTTATTTCCCGGACTTTCCGCTCCACCATTATCTGGTTCGATCCTGATGATAGGAGCCGGGGTAGCTTGGGGTATTTATTCATTGCGCGGCAAGAGGGAGAAAAATCCGGCCACTGTGACCGCCGGTAATTTTGTACGCACAGTCCCGTTCGCGGCTGTTGTCAGCATCATTTTCATTCCGTGGTTGCATCTCGATCCTGCCGGAGTCACCCATGCCATAATCTCGGGTGCGATCACATCAGGTCTTGGTTACGTGGTTTGGTACAGCGCACTGCCGAGTCTAAAAGCCACCAGCGCCGCTACCGTTCAACTTAGCGTTCCTGTTCTCGCCGCCTTTGGGGGAATCCTCTTGCTCGGCGAACCGCTTACATTGCGTTACCTCCTTGCGTCCGTCGCCATCTTGGGCGGAATCGCGCTCGTCGTCCTGGAAAAGACTCGCGCGTAATCGGATTTGTGAAATCGAGATTGGACGTTTCCTGTGGCGGCGGTCTACTTGTCTCGATGTAGCCTTCGGCGAAAGTGGATGACGGATCTTCTAAAACGAAATCGGCCGCATTAAAAGAATCCGCGTAGGAACGCGGCCGCTTCATCGGAAATGCCAACGATCTTGTTCGTTGCCTGACGATAGAATTTGAAATTGAGTTCGGTCTCTGGGCGGCCGTCGTTCCAGTCGGAAAAAAGTTTGAGCTCGCTCCGCCCCAGGCGTCGCTTGGCAAGCTTGGTGCGTTTGATGGTGATGCTCACACGCGGCGTTTGCCGTGCGATCCCGCGTTTCTTTGGGATCGCATTGGCCGAGGTGACGACGCCGCTGGCGATGAGGCCTGGGCCGCCTTCGTTCTCGCTCGCGAAGATGAAGATCGTGTCTCCTTTGGCGATGCACTTGCCACCATACATCGTCTTCTGCGCATTGAACGCGAACGTCTCCGCCCGCGGATCGCTAACCTCGGCTTTGATCGCGAACGTCATGGTCCCTTGGCAAGCCGAAGGCTCGCGCGAGGATGCTCATCTCGCACCATTATTTTCAGTCCCGTCTCTTCTCTCATGAGATGCGTTCCCAAGTCAAAACGTACTCCAATGATTCGCCACCGGATACGAGCGACGGCGTGGACAACACCAGGCGAGAGCCGTCGAACTTGAAACGACGGAGCTGATCGTTGCCGATCCAATTCGGGTACCATGCGCCCTGAACGTGATGTGTCACAGTTTGGGTTGCTTGATCAATCGTGTACGTGCCGAAATACGAGGCGTGACCGTCGAATGCCGCCCGGACTTCGGCATCTGTGCCGCGGCCGGGATCGTTGGCAACGAAGAGGGGGCGGTCACTCCTCATAACATGGGCGGACATGTTGCCGCCGGCGTCATAAATGAGCTGGCCGAACACGTGTTTTCCTAATGGGTAATGAAGCTGACCCTTCAAATCACGCGCTTCAAACGACACCAGTCGCCATGTTCCCAGCAGGTTTGGTAGGTCCTGTGAGTGAGCCATCTTTGTAGACGCGATCATCGCACCCGCGACGAGAGAACGAAGACTGATTTCATTTGTGATTCCTGAGTTGATCCGGTCCCGCCATCTAACGAGAAAAGAGATAAGCCACGCAGCACTTTGAAAATCGGAGTGCACATCGATTGAAAGCTTACCACAAAGTGCGAGGTTGGCTTCATCGATTGGTCTATTCAGGTTGATTTGCGAAAGATCTCAATCGCCGCGCAAGTAAGACCTCCAATGGTCGGCAACAGTATGGCCGCGTCCGCTAAAAAGTTGGCGTCATGATAATAGAACGACGCGCCGATCCATCTTAGTACGTCCAGAAACAACAAGGCCAAAGCCAGAGACCAAAACCCCCATACGGCGCGGCGGACTAATGCGCCCCAAATAACCGCAAGCGACAACATGCACAGTGCGGCAATCGAGACGTTTGCCACAACTGCCAACGCATTAATCGTGGTAAGCGCGCGCGGGTCCAAACCCTTTCCCTGAGCGTCGCCATAAAGGATGATCAACGCAGGTGAATTCTTCCCGAGCACAAGCAGCATGAACAGAATTCCAAGCGCAATAGTCAGCTTAAATCCTGTCCAAATTGTCAGAAGTATAGCGCCGGCACGCAGCATAGATCTTCGTTGAGATGCGTGAGACTAATCATCTGGATTCAAAAAGGCTGCCGACGCCAGCTGAAGCAGCAACTGCGCATGAGACCTAATGAGAAGAAGCTGAGCCACCCAGCACTTTGAAAATCAGCGTGCGCATCGATCGAAAGCTTACCACAAAGTGCTGGGTTGGCTTCATCGATCGGTTAGCCGGCCCAAGACGTAAATCGTCCAAGGGGCAGTGCTTGTTTCGGTGACCCATTGCGTCGCCTCTTCTCCAGTGGCAAGCGGGCTCTGGACGTCAAGAACGCACAACCGCGCACTCTCAAATAATCGCTGGTAATGCGCATCTGTGCAGAGGACGTCTTCAACGGGACGGCGGTCAGGAACGTCCAGCATTACTATGCGAACTCGATCACCGTCGCGCGCGTGGCGATTCTCTGGAAAGTCCCGCGTGCTAAAAGATGCCCACTCGTTGACGTAGATTGCAGGTGAAGAGACAACTAAAAACAAAGCTCCGTTCGGTGCTAGAAGATCGCGCAGCCCGCTCAGGGCATCCGCCTTTGCTTGATCCGTTGGGATATTGTCAAAGGTGAAAACAGCAAAAATGACGTCAAAACTGCCTCGCGCGAACTCGCCGCCAATGCTATCACGAACAAGGTAATATTCTCCCGCACGGTCGAGTGCGCGCGCGTGGTCCAGCATCGCTTGCGAGATGTCTATGCCGGTAACTTGCAGGCCGAGATTTCTGAGAAATCGAGTCGACCGACCGGTTCCGCAGCCGAAGTCGAGCGCTCGACGGCCGTGGCTATGGCGGCGAATCAAAGCAGGCAAGTCGCGAAAGGCGAGGTAGTATGTTCCAGGAAATTGAAGCGTCGCATATGCGCGCGCGCGCTCTTCGTCTTCGTACACGTTGCAGAAGGTGCGATTCATGGGCTTTTCGCCGCTTAACGAGAACGCTCAGCCGCGCCAGCCACGCGCAAGCGTGGACGGTGTCGGCTGCGGCGATTTGTTAGGGACATATTTCACTGGGAAGGCCAAGCTTTAGGCAGTCTGCCGGAAGAAAAGCTGTCCCAAAAGAAACTCCAATCCATTGTTGACGAACCTTTTTCATAAATACCTTCACAGAATCCCTGTCTGCATTGATTGGAGCCGCAGTTGCACTCGCAAAGTTTCCAACGATACGAAGATGCTCTATGTGCACTTTCACATGCGCTTGTGAACGCACATATTCCTTGATAGCCTGCTCAACTAAACTCGCTTCCTTTGGTTGTTCTGCCAGAGCAAAAGCTGGCAATAACAATGCGGCCACGCAAAATAGGTATTTTCGATTCATAACCGATCCCCTAACGAGAAAGAGATAAGCCACCCAGCCCTTTGAAAATCAGCGTGCGCATTGATCCAAAGCTTACCACAAAGGGCTGGGTTGGCTTCATCGATTGGTTAGGCCGCTGAGCCTTTTCGACGATACCGGCCCAGAAACAGCTCCGGAATGCAACAAAGAGCCAACCCGCCAATGATTGTTCCGACGCCAATCCACTTCCACCCGGACGGTCCAAGCGGCAGAAGGCCAACGCCATAACCGAGGGAAACAACAGCGCAAAGGATGAAAAATGGCCCGGTGAATCGGCAGTGAACACGGCCGCATCGGGAAGCGTTGAGCAGACACGCTGCACCCATGACCGCAAGCGACGTTGACCACAAAATAGTTTTCAACCAATGCCGTGCGCCGAAGCCGAGCGCAAAAACAAGCCACGGTACACACCAGAGAAGGAACGCGCTTTGTCCGCTGCACAGCAGGTCACGCTCCGGACCGCCGAAGTTCGAGATGTCTCTGCTCATCTTGAAGTGGTATAACGAGAAAGAGATAAGCCACGGCAGGCGGTGACGCGATCTGTTTTCATTTCAACCTTCATAATTGAAACTTATTCGTTGCCCACACTCTTTCGCTGCTACCCCGCGCAGCTTTACCTTCTATGTCGCTCATCCCATCGCTCCATTCAGCCTTCAGCCTTTCAGTACGGTCGGCCAGTGGTTGGCTCCCCATGGTGAGGCCGTGTCATTTTACAGCGACCAAAACCCAGCCAAAACAGATAAGAAAGCCGATGAGCACCACAACTATCTTGCCCTGCCAACCAAAAGAATCCCGCAAATAACTCCTCCGCATCTTGAGACCAAACATGAAGATATCCATACACATGACGATGGTGAACAGAGCCATTCCGTAACACAGGTAAGACAGCTTGAGACCGCCCACGGATTGAGTGACCCTGTCTGCGATAAACTTAGCGAGTGCAAACGCTCCGCCGTTCACCGCGAACAAGAGTGTGTATCGCCGGTGCTTCCCTTCCTCGTATGCCTTGAAGCTTTCGGGGACTTTCTTTTCGTCGTTCATGTGAATCAACTGATGTACTTACAATGGGGCGTAACGAGACACAAGATCAGCGACCGCGCGAATTACGACTGATGTTCGCAAATAGGGAGCGCTAGGCATAAAAACAGGCCGCGGTTCGCTGCATCGCTTAGATGGCATGTAGGGAGCGGGTGAGCTGTATAAACTCACCCGCTTATGAAAAATACAATCGTTCATGACGAAGGGACGACCTCACTCGAGGCCGTCGCAACTAAAGTAAAACCTACTAGCGCGCAGATCAAGATCGGTCTGGACATGCACGCGCGTGTTTACGTGGCGGTGGCGCAGTATGATCATCTCTTGCCCAAGGCGGCGCGGCGTTTGAGGCCGGAGGAGTTTGTGCCGTGGGTGGAGGGACTGCTGCGCCAAGGGCACAGCGTGCATGTGGTTTATGAAGCGTGCGGTTTTGGGTTCAATCTCTACCGGCAGCTGATTGCACTTGGAGTACACTGCTACGTCATTGCGCCGCGCAAACTCGACGAAGAGTGCAGCCGGATTAAAACCGATCCGCGCGATGCGACCACACTGTGTCAGCGTCTGTCGCGTTACCTGGAAGGCAACACGCGGGAGCTGGCAGTGATCCGGGTGCCAAGCCTGGAGGAGGAGCAAGCGCGTCATGTTTCACGGCAACGGACCCAGCTAGTGTGTCACCGTCAAAAGCTCGAAGCGCAAGGACGCTCCCTTTTGATCAGCCACGCTTTGCCAGCGCCAGCCCACTGGTGGAAAGAGCAAACTTTTTCTCGCCTGGGCCGGCATCTGCCTGCCTGGATGGTGACTCGCCTGCAAGCGGCACGTCCAGCGCTCTTAAGTTTGCAGGAGCAGATCAATGCCCTAACAAGTGAACTGGAAGCGAGCGCTCCCTCGGGTATTCCGCGCGGACTGGGCAACCTGACCACGGTCGTGCTCACGCGCGAGATCTGTGACTGGCGCCGATTCAACAATCGTCGCGCCATTAGTTCCTACACCGGACTTTGTCCGAGCGAACGCACCAGTGGCAGCAAGCGCGTGCCAGGCAGCGTGACCAAGCGCGGTAATCCGCGGGTCCGCGCCGCGTTGGTCGAATGTGCCTGGCGCATGGTTCGTTTCCAACCGCAGTATCCACCAGTGCAAAAGCGCCTGGGCATACTGGCTAAAGGCTCACGCGCCATCGGCGCCGTGCGCAAGAAAGCTATCGTAGCCGTGGCGCGCCGTCTGGCCGTTGATCTGTGGCGGCTGCACACCGACCGCAGCACCGCAGAGCAACTGGGCTTGAAGTTTTAAAACAATTTGGTTCGAGGGGAACAGTTTGGAACGTGGCGTGTGTCCGGGGCCTAACCTGGTTAGATCCCCGAAAGCTTTCGGGGCTCGCACCGTCGCTTTAGATTGGACCGCGCCCACGTTCCGCTTCAGCAGACAGCATAAGTCACATTGCGCTGCCAAAACCAAAAGGCACGCGCGGATAGGAGTATCAGCCGCTGAACAACTCAACGCCCACTCGAAGCGGATACGTTCTCAAACACCAACTAACAACTGCCCAACCACCAACCACACCCATGTAATAAAACCTACTTATCCAAACTCACTCCTTGACACCCTTCATAGGGGTTAGGCGCTTTGGTGGAAGTTAGATTCAGTGAGTAGGAGGACTCGGAAACCGGGTAATGCAGCTAAAAGCGACATTGAAAAGAACCTGCCATACTAA
>DASYDT010000075.1:0-1608 GCA_036499425.1 Candidatus Udaeobacter sp.
TGCCGTAAAACCGTCGCATGACTTGAAAGAGAGCCCCTCCAATTCCAGCATGACCAGAAGGATACGAGGGGAACGGCGGCGTGAAGTTCGGGCCAGTCAAATTGCTAGCGGGCGCGCCTAACGGCATAAAGTTTGGATCGCCAATCGTATCGGGATTGCCGTCGCCAAGGCCAGTGGGGCCACTGCCTGGATCCGATTCGCGAATCCCGGTGATCGGACGCCAGAAATCATAGTGGTATTTGGATTCCCAAATGGTCATTGCGGCGTCAGCCATAGCGACGTTTACCAAAGCGAGCAATCGCGCGAATTGAATGGCGCTCAATCTTCTCTGGTCAGCGATTAGTACCGTGATCTGATTGTAGAGTCGCGGAGGCGCGCACAGGCTTGGGGTGCCATCGTAAGCCCAAAATGTGCCGATGAAAGTTTGTTCCTCTGTACGCTGCGTATTCACCCCCTCGCGGCCAAAGTTTTTCGCCTCGTTATATGCCGTGGTGTAAGCCGCGCTGGTCATGTCCGGCGGAGGCGGCGCACGAAATTGACTGGTCGCGTTGAGCACGAAGGGAGCGCATTCGCCCCAATGCGCGCCCAAGGCGATCGGAATCAAGCTAATCGGGTCCTGGCGCCAATGCCCCGGCTGATCACTCGTAAAGTAATCAACCCCCACCCTCGGCTCCGGAATTTGCGCGCCATCGTTGACTCGCATGGCGAGGAGGGCTGTAGCTGCGCGATGGCCCAAATCGATTCCGTTTGCTTTTTGCTGCGCGTTTCTGATGGCAGCCAGATCTTGCGCCAGGAAGCCATCAAAAGTTGTCGTTTGCGATGGAAACAAGGCCGCCAACGTGTCGCGAGCAGCCTGGCTGATCGCGGCATCTACTGACATCGGGCCATGCGCGGCTTGTGTTCCAGTGTAACTGGTGAACCCACCGACGACCGCGTCAAGAGCGTCGAACATCGCGATGTGGACAATGGCCATTGCCCGGCTCGCGCGGCCAGGACCGAGTTGTTCTCCGAACACGCGGTTTTCTCCCGGAGCAACCGGAGTGTGATCGAGACCGCTGGCATTAATTGCGATCACGTTCCAACGGTGAAGCGTATCGAGTCCCTGCCTTGGACCCTGCAGCGGTGGGACGTGGGCCGCAGGGTGAAATAACGGACCGAATAGGTCGTTGAATCCGTGATTTGTTGCGGACGCAAAAGATAGAATTGACAGTACGAGACCAAAAAGTAACAGCGAGGCTTTCTTCATAGGATTTTGTTGCGGAGGTGTCTTTTACATCGGCGTTGTGTCTCTTGGCCAGAACAATTTTTCCTCATTGAACGTTAGTGAATTCGGCGAACCGATCGGTTTTCTGTCATTCCAAGCGAAGTCGACTGCCAAGCCCTACTCCGGGCTCTGCCCGGCATCTTTGAGTTTCCGCAGTCCTCGTTGAGCGAATCGCACTACACGGCTAGAATCTGGAAGCTGTGCAGACGGACCTAATTCAAATCAGAAATTTCATCGGCGGACAATTCGTCGATCCAACCGGCGCGAAGTACCTCGACAACATCGAACCGGCAACCGGCAAACCATACTCGCAAGTCGCCGACAGCGACGGTCGCGATGTCGAT
>DASYDT010000076.1:0-31377 GCA_036499425.1 Candidatus Udaeobacter sp.
CGAGTTTGTGGCGCCGAGGATCGCGTTCGCGGTGGCCGAGCAGTCTGTTCTTCGAAATATACCGGCGCGCTGTCCTTCCCTTAAAGCGGCAGCGAAAAGTTTTGCTTCTTCCTGGAAATAGTGTTCGCGGCGCTCCAACACACCGGCCCTAAGATCGCGAAACATTTCACTCAGACTTTCGGGAAAATGTTGAACGGCGTCGAAGCGGAACATGACCCGGAGCATTGTCATCTCGCGAATTTTATCGGCGGACGATAAGCCACTGCGGAGGACACGTTCGAGACGCTCTATCAATTGCCGGATAACACGATCGATATGCGAATAAACGAGATCTTCTTTGCCCCTGAAGTACAAATAGATCGTGCCTTTCCCAATCCCCACTTCGGATGCCAGATCGTCCATGGTCATTTTCCGGTATCCGTAGCGTGCAAGAAGACGGTCCCAGGCATCGAGAATTCGCTCCTCCATGTTTTCCCTGGAGAGATTGGATTTCATTGATTTTGACTAATGACTAAATCTGTATTTCAGTCAAACTCGTATTGCCTGGATATGTTCGAAATTGTTGCATTCAAAGTCGCTACTACCCCTCACAGAATGTTCTAGGCTCAGCAGGGAAAAAGAAAATGGTCCCGAAAATGGTTGGCGTGCTTGGGTTTGATGGAGTGAAAGCGCTCGATCTGGCTGCACCTGTGGAAGCGTTCGCTACCGCAAGACGCAAGGCCGACCGAAACGGCGGATCACCACCATACGATTTGGTCGTGATAGGCTTGACAAACAAGACCTTCGTATCGGAGTCCGGCGTTGTCTTAGAAGCGCAAAAAACGGTTCGCGCTGCGCCCGCGCTCGATACAATCATTATTCCAGGCGGGATCGGGCTACGCAACGATACAATCATGACACGCGCCTCGGACTGGATTGCTGCGCGCGGCGAATCAACCCGACGGATCGCCTCTGTGTCTGGTGGTATTTATCCGCTGGCCATGACCGGACTATTGGACAATCGCTGCGTAACAACACACTGGCAGATTGTGCAGGACGTTGCTCAGCGCTTTCCCAAACTGCATGTTAATTACACCGCTTCATTCCTGAAAGACGGCAATTTTTACACGTGCGGCGGCGGCAGCGCAGGGATCGAGATGACGCTGGCCCTAATAGAGGAAGATTATGGAACACAACTCGCGCTCTCTGTCGCGCGCGAACTTGGAATGAATCTTCGCCCACCCGGAGACGAGGAGACACTTGCGAACCCGTTGGACTATCAGTCTGGTCCTATGGAGCGGCTGGCCGAATTGCCTCCTTGGATTGCCGGTCACCTGCGGGAGAAGCTTTCGGTGGGCGTCCTGGCGGAAAGGACTGGACTTTGTGAACGCCATTTGGCCCGCCTCTTTAAGAGCGTATTTCACCGTACTCCCGCTGATTTTGTCGAACATGTGCGGCTGAGTGAAGCGCGGCGGCAGTTGCTGCTGCCTCGCAATACCATCGAGAGTGTGGCGGCGTCTGTCGGATTTGCGAGTGCTTTCAGCTTCCGACGCGCATTTGAGCGGCATTTTGGCCTTTCTCCGCGTGGCTTTCGCCGTCGCTTTCATTTCGGGGTCCAAGACGTCGGTGACTCGCCCGGAATTATGCAAACAGCAGTGACTTCCTATAAGACCGTACGTCTAAGATAGTGTCGCGATCCAGTCCCCGAAGTATGAATGAAGTCCGGCTATAAAACCACTGCTGGATTCAACCGTAGTCGTGCGAATCGTGGTGCGCGTGACTTGAAAAGCGCGTGAACCGTCCGAAACAATCGATTTAAACACTAGCTGACGTTTGCATCAGAGCTGCACATCACTTCGTTGCTAGTTGGCTGCTACCTTGATGGCCTTCCCCCATGGCCGCATTCGTCGTCTCAAACGAAATCTTAGGGAGCAACGACTGCGCCGGGCTCAACGGTGCGGAGAGGCAGCTTTGGCACCGTGCTGATTCATAAACACCGGCTGGGTTAGTCCCCGTTTTCCTGGCTCCCCGCAGTCGCATCCGCCCGACTGCGCTGATCATCTCCCAGTTCATAGCGGTTACCTTAGCGGGAACCCAACAATCCTAAACACCCAGCGTCCAACATCGGACGCCGAACGAGGACGATTGTTCCGGGCAGGGACATTCGTCGATACAAAATCGGAGGATTTGAAATTGTTGTTGCCGAGAAGGGGTCATTTGTAATTAACTCCGAGCCACGACAGCGACTTCATGCAATGCCCAACCGGTCAAAGAACAGAGAGATTACCATGAATAAGAACAACCCCATCACGAATCTTACAGAAGGAGAAAAACCTGCCGCCAACAATGCTGCCAAAGGACCGAGCCGCCGTAAGTTCTTAGGCCAGGTGGGAGCGGCACTGACAGGTGGCGCAGTGCTTGGTAATGCCGGTCTTGCTTTCGCGCAGTCTGGCAATAGTACGCTCGCAGAGGGCGTTCGTTCGCCGGCTTCCAGAGGTAATCCGCGCCTAAGACGGTGCTTCGCAATCCGGCTCGGGACTGCTAATGACGAAGCGCGTATTCCCGCTGCTCCCCAAACAACCAACGGCGATGAAGAACGTTATTCCGACAAGTGCGGGACGTACAGCAAGGCGATTCTACAGGATGGCATCGGCTTGGTGAATTTGAATGCCTTCCAAACCTTCAAAAGGGCTTTGAACAGTGAGAACCCAACGGATTTTGAAAACATTACCATGGGCGGCACCCGGACGTTGAACGGTCCACAAGGCGGGCTGGCTGTCGGCCTGGAAGGCAGCGATGGAGTGCAGTTTGGCAATGCGCCATGTCCAGAGAATCAAGAGGACGCGATAATTGTCCCGCCAGCCCCAGCCCTGGCCAGCGCGGCTTACGGGACAGAACTCGTCGAACTGTACTGGGCCTCGCTACTCCGCGATGTCGCGTTCACCGACTACGTTTCAAATGCGACGGCTGCCGAGGCGGCACAGGAGCTTTCGGGAATGCCCAGCTACGCAGGTCCGAGAGATAACTATGGTAATGTCACGCCGGGTTTGTTGTTCCGTGGAGGGTTCCAAGGGGAAACGATTGGGCCTTACCTTTCTCAGTTGTGCATAACCCCGAGTTTCTTAGGCGTGCAGGAAATCAACCAGCAGATGATCGCCTACGCAGCGGGCATCGATTACATGACCGACGCCGTAACCTTCCAACAAGTGCAAAATGGCATCGACACCGGATTGCTAAACCAGCTGGATCCGCAACCTCGCTACCTCCATAACGGCCGTGGTCTCGCCACATTCACGCACGTGGATGTCCTTTACCAGGCTTACTTCACCGCTTACCTGGTGCTTAACACGCTCGGTGTGCCGCTGAACCCGGGGAATCCTTACGTTAACTCTAGAACACAGAACGGCTTTGGTACCTTCGGTCAGCCCGACTTCGCGGCGATGGTGGCGGCGATCGCTGGCTTTGCGCTGAATTGCGTCTGGTATCACAAGTGGTATGTCCATTTGCGTCAGCGTCCCGAGTCGGGCGGCGCCATCGTCCGCCAAATTCTAACTGGCCACGGGAGAACGCTTGATGGCCGAGTTAATGACAACGTTCTCAACTCAATGGCTGTGCAGAGAAGCTTCAGCAGACATGGCGAGTACTTTCTCTCTCAGGCGTTCCCCGAAGGTTCGCCAACGCATCCGGCTTACCCTACCGGCCATGGCACGGTTGCTGGCGCTTGCATCACTATCTTGAAGTTCTTCTTCGATGGTAATTTCGTGATTCCTCATCCCGTAGTCCCTGGGAGCGATGGGCTTTCACTTTTGCCCTATACTGGGGGAGATGCGGCACAAATCACGGTCAACGGCGAACTCAACAAGCTTCCGCACAACATCTCGTTTGGCCACGGCATTCACTCCGGCATCCACTGGCGTAGCGACACTGATTCGTCTATCCAACTGGGAGAGGCCCTCGCGATCAGCATCCTTCAGGATAGAGCGCTCACGTACAACGAGAAGTTCACTGTCAATTTCACGAAGATCGACGGAACGACCGCGACGATTTCCAATCAGTAGCCATTAAAACGGTGATCCGGAGGAGCCCATCGGGAACTCAGACTAGCTGCGAATCCATCAGGTAGACAGCAAAGGCTGCGGATTCAATATCCGAAAGCTCTGCGTCGAAAGCGACCGACTTGGCGCCATTCAGAACAATTCATCCAACGCGTATTCAGGGCGTGAGTTTGTAGATCGATCCGTCGTCGTCGTTATCGCCTCCATGAACGGTGGCGCCGTAAATGTTTCCCAATTGATCGACAACCATGCCGTTATAGGGAAAGGCCCCATCTGGAGGGCCTTGGAAGGGATGAACCACAGTCTCGATCCACTGACCGCCGGTAACAGGACTTAGCTTAAAGATAATGCCACTACCCAAACCACCTTCACTCGTAGTCCCATAGAGATTGCCAGCCTCATCAAAAACGAGATTGCTGATGGGGCTGTTACCGTCGCTTCCACCTTGGAAGCTATAAAGTACCCTCTCCCTCCATTCTCCGGTAGGTCGGGGAGACAGCTCGTAAACAGCGCCAATGCCGTTCTCCCCGCCGTAATAAGTGGTTCCGTAGATATTACCCCCACGGTCGAAGAGCAGCGCGCCATAAGGAAAACTCCCGTCTGGTTGGCCTTGGAACGAATAAATCGTACTGAAATGCCATCCTCCAGCACTACTAGGCGTTAGCTCGAAAACAACTCCGCTTCCATAATTACCGCCGGCGGTGGCCGCACCGTAGAGATGGCCGTTGCGCAGAATCATCCTTCCAGCCGAGCCGCCGCTACCGTCAGCGCCACCCGTAAATGGATGAATGACCCTGAAGTCCCAAGCTCCACCCGCCTGATGAATTTTGTAAATCGTTCCTAAGCCGTATGCGCCACCGGTCGGAGCCATTCCATAGACATTTTCGCTCCGATCGACTGTCACCCTGGCGCCCGGCCCGGAGCCATCATCGCCGCCAGTAAAAGCATGAATTACACTCTGGGTCCAAGTTCCTCCGGAGTTTGTTAGTTTGTAAACCACACCGCAGCCGCCTTCACAACTGCCCGAGCCGCCCGTAACAGCCGTGCCGTACAAGTTACCTTCGCGATCCAGCGTGACTCCTTTATACGGCTCACCACCATCGGCGCCGCCTGTGAAGCTGTAAAGCACCGTGTGCATCCAGCCATTAATTGTGGGGCTCAGGCGAAAAACTGTGCCCCCTCCAAAATCCCCACCGAGCACGGTCGTGCCATAAATGTTACCTGCGCTGTCCGTCTCTAAGTCGGTGTCGGCGTATTCGCCATCTTCGTCCCCGGCGAAGCTATAGATCACGTTAACGGTCTCTACTGGGAGAACGCCGATAGCTTTCGGAACCTGCCCAACCAAAAGGCAAGTTAGCGCCAAGACGACAAGAAAAATTGGAGTTAGGTGAATTACTGGCTTCATAGTTTTTCCTTTGCTTTCCCCGCTGAGTTGATCGTTGGAATTGCAGGGTCCCGAGGAGACGAACAACCTAGCGGGGGAAAAGTCCTCCGCCTGAGTCGGAATCCGTTGAACGGCGCCGAGTGTGGCAAAAATTAAGTCAACCGTCAAGACAATTCGCCGCAAGCGCGCATCTCCAGACCCGAGCGCACTGTAATTTTAAGGAGGATTCCGCAAAACCGGACGGAATCTTTAGAACTCGTTGTCTTTTCTGTTCGCTTCCTCTTGCAATCTGAAACCGTTCCTATATGAGGAGTTTCTTATGATGATCTATTTTAGAATGTTAAAGGCTGGTGTCTTCATTTGTCTGCTTTCACTCATCACGCTGGCCAGCGCTTCAGCTCAGTTGGCACAGACACGCAAGGCGCCTCGAAATGAGCCGCTTGAAACGTACGACAACCCGCCTGCGCCTCCTAGAAAGATAGAGACTTCGCCGCGAATGATCTCTCAGTTCGGTTCGTTTACGAGCTTCCAGGCAAACGTCGATGCGAATGGAAACAACATCCTGGGCGACGCCGCAAACGAGTGCTCCATTTCCGTTGACCCAACGAACCTGAGCAAGATGACGATCGCCTGGAGGCAGTTCAACGACGTTACGTCCAACTTCCGGCAGGCGGGCTGGGGATATACGACTAACGGCGGCACTAATTGGACTTTCCCCGGTGTTCTGGAGAACAACGTCTTCCGCAGCGACCCGGTGACAAACTCCAATGAGATCGGGCAATTTTTCTATTTGAGCCTCCAGTCGGACGTTAACACCTCCTTTTTTTGCGACGACTTGTGGCGCTCGACAAACGGTGGACAGTCCTGGTCTTTACTCTCGGGCGAAAGAGGAGGTGGCGGCGGCGACAAGGAGTGGTTCACCATCGATAAGACCAACGGCCCCGGACATGGCTTTCAATACCAGTCAGACGACGGCATTAACTGCAACGGCGGCGGCGTGGAATTCCAACGCTCCACCAACGGTGGCGTCACATGGCAGGCGCCTATCACTGTTCCTCACGGGCCTGTGTACGGAACGCTCGATGTGGACACTAATGGCAATCTATTTATCGGTGGAGAAGGAAGCACCTTTTACTGTGTTCGCTCGAGCAATGCCCAGATCGGGGGCCAGACACCGACTTTTGACCGAAGCACAGCGGTCAACCTGGGTGGCTTCCTCGGTAGCGGTGGAATCAATCCAGCAGGATTGGATGGAATGGTATTCCTGGCGGTCGATCGATCAGGAACCGCCACTAACAATAACATTTACATGTTGGCCAGCGTGGTGCCGTCGGGACGAAGCACAACCGACGTGATGTTTGTGCGTAGCACAGACGGTGGACTAACCTTTAGCACGCCGCGCAAGATCAATGACGACCCGGTTAATCCCAGCAAGTGGCACTGGTTCGGCACACTTTCGGTGGCGCCTAATGGTCGCATCGATTCTGTCTGGTATGACACGCGAAATGCCGCTAATAACACCGATTCCCAGTTATTCTATTCCTGGAGCACTGACGGCGGCGTCACATGGGCACCTAACGTGGCAGTGAGTAACGCATTTAATCCATTCGAAGGCTACCCGAACCAAAGCAAGATAGGCGATTACATCACAATCGTTTCAGACAATACCGGCGCTAATGTGGCGTATTCCGCCACTTTTAACTTCAACACGTCCCGTGGGCAGCACGAAGAAGACGTTTATTATGTTCGGGTCGCTCCTTCGACTTCCAGCCTCAACCTCGTTAGCGCTGCATCGCGCCTGACTCATGGCGCGGCGGGTACATTCGACATCGCGATGCCGCTGACAGGTACGTCAGGCGTGGAAGATCGAAGCTCGAGCACTTATAATGCTGTCTTCACATTCGATGGTGCCGTCAGCTCTGGCCAGGTTACGGTTCTCAGCGGCACTGCTACTGTTGGTACGATCTCCTTCAGTGGTAACACGATGACGGCGCAACTGACTGGCGTGACCAGTGCGGAGGTGGTCACGCTTCGTGTGCAAAACATCAACGGCGACGGCCAGCTACATGGCGACGTTCCGTTTGGTTTCCTAACGGCCGATGTGAACGCCAATCGCATCGTTGACAGGCCGGATCAGCAACAGATTAACACCGACAAAAACCAGGCGGTCACTTCCAGCAACTTCCGCGACGATATCAATCTAAGCGGTGTAGTGGACAGACCTGACCTGCAATCGGTCCAGACCAACAGGGGCCATTCGATCCCGTAACTCAACACAAGATATCTTGTTTCTGGGAGTTCGCCCGGCCGTACATTTGTCGGATGGGAATAAACGCTGGACCATTCTTCAGCGAGGAACTGTTTACCGGTCGGGGAAGAAAACATGCTGCGCCGATGTTTTATCGGTAACAGTTTTGTTACAATGCAGCTGTTGGAGGCCACGAGATTTCGCTTTATAAAGTTAGAGGAAAAACGAAAGGACATCTGTGAAAATCACAAACTCAAAACTTTTCCGATTCGGCACTCGCTGCCGCGCGATCGGCGCCACGGCAATAATCATGACCTTATTCGTGAGTATGCAGATGGCGCAAGCGACCGACGGAGACCTCGACCCGACATTCGGGACCGGCGGCATGGTGACGACCGATATTGGTCGCAGCACCGACATCGCCAACGCGGTTGCGATCCAGGCTGATGGCAAATTGGTCGTCGTCGGACAAACCTATAAACAGAATGATTACTCGAACGAAGACTTTGTCGTCACCCGCTACAATACCGATGGCACGCTCGACACTACTTTCGGCAGAGGAGGCAAAGTGCGAACAGATTTCCCCGGCCTGGCGGCGGTGCCGTCCGCGGTGGTCATACAATCTGACGGCAAAATCGTAGTCGCGGGCGGCGCCTTTCCGCAATTTACCTTCGCCGGCAATTTCGAAGTGGTCCGCTACAACCCGAACGGATCCTTGGACAGGTCGTTTGGCAACGGCGGCATCGTGACGACGACTTTTCCAGAGGGTAGTTACGCGTTCGACGTGGCCTTGCAGCCTGACGGCAAAATCATTGCCGGCGGGACCGTGTTCGTAGATTTCATTCCTGGCGAGCTTTCCGATACCGATTTTGCCCTGGCCCGATATAATCCGAATGGAAGTCTGGACACAACCTTTGGCAACGGCGGCACTGTCATGACCGATTTCTTCGGTAATGAAGACGATGCCTTTTCGGTGTTGATACAGCCGGACGGAAAGATTGTCGCAGTGGGCTCCGCCAATAACCCTGCGACTTACTATGACTTCGCCGCCGTGCGTTATCTCAGTAACGGCACGATCGATACGACATTTGGCGTCGCCGGAAAAGTGAGCACCGACTTCGGCGACCAAAACTTTGATCGCGCACGCTCGGCCGCGCTTCAACCCGATGGCAGGATCGTCGCTGCTGGATTCGCTATCTCCCAAAACGGAGGAGTCCAGAATTTCGCGATCGCGCGCTATACCTCAAACGGCGTGCTCGATACCACGTTTAGTCGCGACGGGAAAACCGAAATCGACTTTGGCGATTGCTGCCAAAGTGCCAACAAGGTCCTCCTGCAAAGCGATGGCAAAATCATCACCGTCGGTTATGCGAACACTGAAGATTCCGATTCCGACTTCTTGTTGGCGCGTTTGAGTCCGCGAGGCTCACTCGACGCCACTTTTGGTGTCGGCGGCAAAGTGCGCACGTCGTTTGGCGATCTGAATGGCGGAGCCAACGGCGCCGCACTTCAGTCCGATGGGAAGATTATGGCCGTGGGATTTCAAGCCACCTTTAGTAATCAATGGGCTAACTTTGCCCTGGCGCGCTATCTTAATTCCCAGTGAACGATCGCTTCCTCGCGGTCATCGTACGATTTTGGTGTCGCCTATTCAGCCAACTCCGGCCATTCATAGACTCAGGCAGTAAGCGGGAAACGAATTTAACGACTTAAGCCCATCTACGAGCCCTGAGACGATTCCACGCGCACGAAGCGCGCAGCGAAACCCCATAACCGCGATGGAACCGGTTAGGGAGGGATTACGCGCCCGCTAATGCATCCGAGAATGTGCCCTTTTGTGGATTTCTCTCTCGCATCACAAGGTGACGCGGTGAGGGAGGGATTCGAACCCTCGGTAGCCTTTTGGGCTACGGCGCTTTAGCAAAGCGCTGCTTTCAACCACTCAGCCACCTCACCAAATTGTAGCCACGGCCCTGCGGGCCGTTAACGGACGCGCCACCTGCCTTCGCCTCGCGGCTTCGGCATGGCAAGCAGGCGCGTGGCTACAGACGCAAGTTCAGAATATCGATCAGAATTGCCAATTGCCAATTTCCAATTGATTAAGTTTGCTGTGATCAGCGAAGACGAAGCGCGAAAGAAAATTCTCGAGACAGTTCGGCCTCTGCCGGCGCGAAAATTGTCGATTTCAAAATCGCTGGGTTGTTTCGCAGCCGAAGATCATTTCGCGCGGCTGCCGCTGCCGCCTTTCGATAATTCCGCAATGGATGGTTATGCGGTCCTTGCGAGTTCGTGCAAGAAAGGCCAACGGCTGCGCGTGATCGGCGAACAGCCCGCTGGTCGTGACAAGCAACTCTGCATTTCTCGTAGTGAAGCGGTCCGGATTTTCACGGGCGCGCCGGTACCCGCCGGAGCGGATGCCGTTATCATGCAGGAAGACGTAACCCGTGACGGTGCGGAAATTGTCATAAACGTAGATGTCGAACCCGGCGAATTCATCAGGCGAAGCGGTTGCGATCTGGCCGAAGGTCAGATGATTCTGACGAAGGGCGAGCGAATTCGCGCCGCAACAACTGCGCTGCTAGCTTCTCAAGGTTTCACCAAAGTGACTGTCGGCGGCGGAGTGAAAGCCGCGATCCTCTCCACCGGAGATGAATTAGTAACGCCCGGCGAAACGCTCGAGCCGGGGCAAATTTACGAAAGCAACTCTGCATTACTTAATGGATTGCTCAAACGCTGCGGTGCGGTCGTGGATTCCATGGAGCATTGTCGCGACGACCGCGAGTCCTTGCACGAAGCCATCAAGCGCGGGATCAAGAACCACATTCTGATCATCAGCGGCGGTGTCTCAGTCGGGGAGCATGACTTGGTGAAGGATGCATTGCGCCACCTCGGAGCGCAGATCGACATCTGGCGCGTGGCGATCAAACCGGGCAAGCCATTTCTGTTTGGATGTGTGCAGCAGAAGGCACCCTCACCTCAATCCTCTCAACGCTCCGCCCGGTCGCGATCCCGGGGGGCGGACGCGACAGAGCCAGATCAGGGTGAGATAGCGGTTCGTGACCATTGCTTCATCTTTGGGCTGCCTGGGAATCCCGTGTCGGCGTTTGTCACGTTTTTACAATTCGTGCGGCCTGCAATTTTGAAAATGATGGGTGCAACGAGTTTCGATCTGCCCAAAGTCCCGGCGAAGTTGAGCCTCGATCTAACCAACGACGGCGATCGGCCGCATTACATTCGCGGGACGGTCGAACGCGGCAATTTTACTCCGATCGGCCGCCAGGAATCACATGCGCTTTTCGGACTGAGCCAGTCGAATGCGCTGTTGCGCGTCGCAGTAGGCGAGTCCTTTCAAGCTGGCGTGATTGTCGATGTGCGAATTTGGGATTAGCTACGGGAATTGGGTAGGGACGCCGCGCTGCGGCGTCCGGACAGCGCAGCGCGCTGTCCCTACCTTCGAAGCGGGTTTGACAGGGTATGCCCGCATTTCTAGTTTAATCGCCTTGAATACGGGAAGCGTCACCGCATCTGTACCAGGTTCGACTGATCAAATTCGCGCTGATGCAGAACGGCTTTCGCATATGGTTTTGGAGATGCAGCGCTGCTTTCTGCTGCATCTGTGCAAGGAACTCGCGCCCGGCAACGTTTCGTTCTCGCAATTTTTTCTTCTCGGGTATCTCGATCGAAAAGAAGTGCTCACCATGTCTGCGATTGCGCAGAAAATGGGGCACACCACCGCGGCAGCGAGCGGTCTGGTGGCGCGCTTGGAGAATCTTGGCTACGTGGTGCGCTCGGTTGCGCGGGACGATCGCCGCAAAGTAATGGTCTGTATCACGCCGAAAGGCTCGGCCCTGGTGCGCCGGATTCGCGAGGAAATGGTCGGGAACCTGATGAAAATACTGAACCACCTCACGCCCGACGAACAAAAGGCGTGGCTGCAGATCTACGGTAAAATTTACGATTACTGCCAGTCGAAATGATTTTCATTTGTTTGGCGGCGGTGCTATGAGACTGCGTTGAATCCGGACATCGGCTTTCGCGCATCTAACGGCTAAACGTCTATGAGAAAATTTTTTCTTCCCCTGGGGATCTTTGTAGCGTTCAGCATCCTGGGTCAGCCGAGTTTTGGCGGCAGCGGAACATCTTACGCGCAGAAGGTTCCCACTTTTACCTTGGACCAGGCAATCGTGACAGCGCTACAACGGAACCCTGTTCTTTTGAATGCGGAACAGGAGATCAAACGGACCAAAGGCGTGATCATTCAGGTGCGTGCGCAGGTCCTGCCGCAGGTCACCGCGAGGGCAAATTATGAATGGGTCGACCCCAACCTGCAAGGCGCGCGGATTTTCGGGACTACGACTGGGACAGGTACAACGCCGGCAGGTGCGACAGGAGCTGCATCCCTTTTCGAATCGCCGCCTTCGCAGGTCAGGGATATTCAGGTACCACTGGCCGCTCCGTCTCCAACGCCTATTCGAAACATTCAGCAGAGCGATGTATCCTACAGCATCAGCGTCACTGGAACGCAGCTTATTTTTAACGGCACGAGCTGGCCGCAGATCCGCGGAACGTTTTTTCAGCGGGACAGCGCCTACTTCGCGTTCAGAAATATTCTGGACCAACTCATCGCGATGGTGAAAACGCAGTTTTACCAGATTGTGGTGAATCGAGAGCTGGTCAGCGTGAACGAGCAATCGGTGCATCTTTTGGAAGCTCAGTTAAAAGACCAACAGAACCGTTTTGAAGCGGGAACCGTTCCGCGCTTCAACGTGTTACAGGCGGAGGTAGCGCTGTACAATCAACTTCCACTGCTCATTACTGCCCAGAACAACTTACGAATTGCAAAGATTACTCTTTCCAAGACACTCGGCCTCGATTTTCAGCCAGGGCGCGGTGAAAATCCGCCATTGGAAGTGGCTGGTGAAATGCCATACATCCCGCGTAGCATTAGCCTGGCGAGTGCGATCGAGATGGGAAAAGAGCGGCGCCCATTTCTCAAACAGGCGCGGGCAAACGTTCTGAACCAAAAAGAGCAAGTGCGCGCGGCAGCGGGTCAGTGGCTCCCAACTATTACCACAACCGGGGGCGGCGAATGGGTCAGTTCGCCCACGAACTCCAGCTGGCACGATATTTCAAAAGGTTGGATCGCGACGGTCCAGGGTAGCATGCCAATCTGGGACAGCGGCGCGATCGCCGGGCAGGTCATTCAGCAGCGCGCGCTCCTTTTCGAAGCCAAGAATACGTATGACGATGACGTTCGGCAGGTGGAACTGGAGATACAGCAGGCGTATTCGAATTTGCAGCAGAACCGCGAATTGATTCAAAGCCAGGAAAAAAATGTCGAGCAAGCCGAGGAGGCGCTGCGTCTTGCCAAAGCGCGCCTGGACGCCGGAGCGGGCACGCAGTTGGACGTGCTCAATGCGCAGGTGCAACTGCTCACGGCGCAATCGACGCGCTTACAGGCGCTCTTTGGATACAATTCCTCGCTGGCAGAATTCGATCGAGCCACCGGCGCGCAGAGCGTCTACCACGAGATGTTCGCGGATCTCACTCCGCACGCTACGAAAACGAAGACCTATTACACCGGCAGCGGCGTGGACGCCGAAGGAAAACCGAAAGAAGTGGAGGAGACCACGGTGCGAACTTCGCGCGGAAGATCCAGAACTTCCTATTCGAAATAAGCTCAACTCCGAAATTCCAGGCCGGCAAGCTTCAGACAAATTCGAAACTTCACACCTCAAAGCATGCAGCGCGGTTTCCGATTTTCTATTCTGTCATGTTGAGTGCAGCGAAACATCTCTGACTGTTTCCTGGGTGAGCGTTGCAAAGAATGATCAGAGATTCTTCGCTCCGCTCAGAATGACAGTCGTGCGACCTGATGTTTGGCGCTTAATCATTGGCACTTCTCTGGATGTTGGAGCTTGGGATTTGGAGCTTAAATAATGCAACTTCCCTTTGAGCAATTTCCCGCGCTAAGCGCCACCGGAATCTGTCGTCACGTTTTCACCCAAAGAATTCCCGGCATCGAGGTTTCGCATGATAAAGCGGAAGTGTTGAAGCGGCTCGACGCCGCGCATCACGAAATTCGCAACGCAATCGGCGTCGGCGATTGGCCGCTCTTTACCGCCAAACAAATTCACGGGAACAAAATCGCAGTCGTTGAGGTAGGGACGGCGCGCCGCGGCGTCCGGTCGGCGCAGCGCGCCGACCCTACCACCACAGGGTTCCCCGGCTGCGACGGCATCATCACGAATCAACGCGGTGTTACTTTGGGTGTTCACGTCGCCGACTGCTGCGCAGTTTACATCGTCGATCCAAAAACGCCTGCGATTGCTTTGGTGCATTCGGGCCGCCAGGGCACCGAGCTCGGCATCGCTACCAACGCGATCAAACAAATGATTGATCGCTTCCGCTCTGATCCCGCAAACATGATCGTGCAACTCAGCCCCTGCGTTCGCCCGCCGCATTACGAGATCGATTTCGCT
Organism: Candidatus Udaeobacter sp.; assembly: GCA_036499425.1. Lineage (GTDB taxonomy): Bacteria > Verrucomicrobiota > Verrucomicrobiia > Chthoniobacterales > UBA10450 > Udaeobacter. Next base: position 14,149 of record DASYDT010000076.1, read on the forward strand.
TCAGAAATTATCCGGCAATGTCGCGCGCTCGGTGTAAAAGAAATTCACGATTCCGGCATCTGCACCGCGTGCGATCTGGCTCGTTACTACTCCTATCGCGCTGAAAAAGGAAAAACCGGCCGCATGCTGGCGTTGATTGGGATGAATCCATCGATTGCGAATTAGATGGGAAATATGTTCGCCTTTGATTGCGAAATTTCGTCTAATTCTCGTTAGGTCTATGCGTGCGTTCGCTTTTTTGCTTCTGGCGCTTATCCCGATGCGACTGCACGCCGGGGACAAGGGCGATACAGAACTTACACGTCTCATGATCGGCATCTGGCGCTCTCCGCGGCATACCTACGTTTACGCAGCCGATGGGCGCTGGTGGAACGCAGACGGCTACGACTGGCTCGACAAGCCAGAAGGAGCCCACGGCCGGTGGAGAATTGAAAACCACCAGTTGGTCGAAGATGTCGACAACCGGTCGTTTGGCGGCTTTGAGGATTTAAGCAGACGCCGCATTATCAAGTTTACGCGTGATAGAGTTATCTTTGAGGGCTCGTCGATGAAGCGCTGGACACGCCAAGACGTGAAGAACTGGGATCGACCTTGAAAGACCTAACCATGCGATGGAGCGAACGGCGGACCGCCGTACGCTCCACTTTTGAGATGACTTCCACTTTTTCACTCCGAGCGATGCGCGCTATCGTCCGCCGTCGCTCATCTTGTTCTCGTTAGATCAACAACTCTTCGCTGCCGCCGCGTTTCAGAGGGCAAATGCTGCGTTTTTTTGCGTTCGCCACAAAGTCCAGGAATTCGCGCGCTGGTGCGCCGCAGTTCATCGTCGCGGCTTTTTCGAGCGCCTGCGTGAGGTTGAGTCCGCTCAGGTAAATCAGTTTGAAGGCGGCCTTGATTTCGTCGCGATCTTTTGCACTAAAGCCGGCGCGACGGAGGCCGACCACGTTTAGTCCAAAAACAGAATTGCGTTCTGCTGCGATGACAAACGGCGGCAAGTCTTTCCCGAAGGCGGAGCTGCCTTGCACCATCACCAGCCGTCCGATGTGCATGTGCTGATGAAACGTTGATCCACCACCGATGAATACCTGATCGTCCACGCGCACATGACCGGCCAACAAACAGTTATTCGCGATGACGACGTTGTTTCCGATGACGCAATTGTGTCCGACATGCGCTCCTGCCATCAGGAAATTTTTGTCGCCGATTTTTGTGGCGCTGCCGTCGGGACTGCCGCGATGAATCGTGCAGTACTCGCGAATGATGTTGTCGTTTCCGATTTCCACCCTCGTTTTTCGTTCCGGCGAAAATGAAACATCCTGCGGCGGCGCGCCGATGATTGCGCCGTGTCCGACGAAATTGCCGGTGCCGATTGCAACTTCGCCTTCAATCACGACGTGCGATTGCACAATCGTTTTTTCACCGATTACTGCCTGTGGCCCAATAATCGAGAACGGTCCGATCTCCACTTCGACGCCGATTTGCGCAGCCGAATCGACAAGCGCTGTAGGATGAATTTTTGGTGAAGTCATGTTGCGATAGACCGATGCGTGCGTTGCGCACCGAGCGACGCTGGCCCAGTCTGCGTAGCGCATGCGTCTCGCGTGTTGGCGAACGCGTCCTCGCGGTCGCGGACTTTTTCTAGTGCATGGCTTATTGACCAAAGGGCGCACGACAAAAGCCCGTTTCGGCGCGACGCCGAAACCAGCACGCGTGACGCGTGCGCTACCCAGAAGCCGTGCGCGACCGAAAATCTCGCGTTCACAACACGCCCGCCTCCTTGAAACTGAAATAGCCCAGGCTTCCTTCCGACGGCGCGCCGATGATGATGTGGTCGAGCAATTTGATTTGCAAAAGCTCTGCGGCTTCGGCCAGACGTCTCGTCAGGCTGTGATCGGTCTGGCTCGGCGACGCGTCGCCTGAGGGATGATTGTGCACGACGATCACTGCATAAGCGGAGTAAGTGATTGCAGGCCGAAAAATTTCGCGCGGATGAGCGATGCTCTCATTCATACTCCCCGTGGACACAGATTCGACGCGCATTAAACGATAACGCGTGTCGAGCAACACAACACGGAGCGACTCGGTGCGTAACATTCGCATCTCGCCGCCCAGCAATTCGTGGATCAATTCCGGCGAATCGAGTTTTTGCTGCGACAATGGTTCTTGGGCGAAACGCTTGCCAAGGTTAAATGCCGCTACCAGCTCCAATGCTTTCGCCTGACCGATTCCCTTGATTTCTCTGAGTTCCTTAACAGAGCACCGGCTCAACTCTGCGAATGATTTGTATCTATCGAGCAGCTCGCGAGCTACCTCCACCACATTCATTCCACGCCGGCCCGTCCGCAGCAGGATCGCGATCAATTCCGCATTGGTCAGGGCGTCGGGGCCGCGCGCGAGTAATTTTTCCCGCGGCCGTTCGTCCTGCGGCATCTCGCGGATCTTAAGCTGCGACATTTAACGTGGGAGCGGCGTTGGTGCCGCGACATCAGACCCGAAGTTGATCGAACATTTCGCACAATGCGTCACCGAGGAAGAACAGCGCATCGGCGTAGGGATTCGATGCGATCCCATCCAGAGTGCTTTGCGCCTCGCGAATCAAATCGCTACCGGCCGCGATTGACTCGTTTAGTGCTCCATTAGTCGCGCCATTTTTCAGGAGCTCGATCATTTCTTCGATTTGTTCTTCGAGCACGAGCCGGCAACAGCGTTGTCGTTCGAACTCCGAGGCGGAGCGCAGAAAAATCAGAACCGGCAGAGTGAATTTGCCTTTGCGCAGGTCGGTCCCCAGCGTTTTGCCGGTCGCGATCTCGCTGCCGGCGAGATCCAGGCAATCATCGTAAATTTGGTAAGCCGTTCCGATTTGAATTCCGAAATTCCTGGACGTCTCGATTACTTTGGGATCGGCATCGCTAATGAGGGCAGCCAATTCCGCGGCAGCGGAGAAAAGCGATCCCGTTTTCATTTCAACAATGCGCAAATAATCCTGGACGGTCAGAGTGAGATCGAACCGGCGTTGCGTCTGGATCATTTCTCCAGAGCAAACCGTCGCAGCTGTTCGCGCAATCGCGCGACTGATATCTGAATTTTCGAAATTTGTCGATAACGTCAGTGCGTGCGCGAAGAGGCAGTCGCCCAGTAAAACGCTCAGCGAATTCCCCCAGCGTGCATTTGCGGTTGGCTGTGCGCGACGCCGCTCCGCTTCGTCCATGACGTCGTCGTGCACGAGCGTGGCGATGTGGATGAGCTCCACGATGACGGCGAGATCGACATGGTTGGAGTTGATCTGGCCGGTGGCGCCGCCTGCCAGAAGAGCCAGAAGCGGTCGAAGGCGTTTGCCGCGACTCCCTACTGCATAGACAACATAACCTTCCAGTGCCGGGTCAAAAGCCGCCGCCTGTTGCGCGATGCGGGCCTCGACTTCTTCGAGATGCGGCTGAACCAGCCGCGCCACGTGCGCCAGCGGGCTTAGACCCATAGTGCCCGACCCGGCTGAGCGTGCAGAGACTTCCACGCCGTCGAGAATAGCGGGATGGTTAGAGTAGAGCAAGCTTCTAGCTTGCATTAATAATGCGCAAGTTCGCCGCGGCGAGTCGGTGTTGCCGCGACGACAGGACCGGACGAATGCGCTACCTGTTACGCAACCAAGAATCGGCCCCGTATTTGCGCTGCGCGAGTTCCCGCGCCCGATTCAAAATTTTTTCATTTATTTTCCGCTCACTGCAATTCGCCGACAGAGCCTGCGCAAAGCGATCTGCCAGACCGTTCCCAAGATCAACGCCTTGAATGCTGCCTTGGTGTAACAATCCGGAGCGGGTCCGGCGTTGGGCCGCCCCAGCAACCTTGTGGCCATCAATCATCACATCTGCGCGCACCGGGTTCGCGAAGCAACTGTAGCCGGCCGCTCCCTTTGCAAATCCGCCACGGGCGGGGTCAGCGCCCCCAGCTACAACTGCGCGATGCCCTGTATGAGGCAACGCATCGGCTAAAGCGCGATGAATTTTTTCGTAGATCGAGATCGACGATTCGCCGGAAGCTACATCGCTCACGGGAATTACAATGGAGTAAGTGAGATCATCTCCATGAAAAACGATTCCGCCGCCCGTCCAGCGGCGAACCAAATCGCGCTCAAACGCATAATCAGCGACATCGGCAAATTTCCCAAAATATCCAAACGAGAGAGCAGGGGAGTGCCATTGATAAAAGCGAATTGATGGAACCGCCGCTTGCTCAAGCAGCGCTTCGTCGATGGCCATGTTCATCGCGGCCGAATGCGCGGCTGTATCGTGATAAATGTAGAGGGAAGTGAATAGCCTCCTTGTCATGTCATTGTCTTGTCGAGTCGCGATTTTGTCATTCTGACCGAAGTGGAGGAATCTCGAATTCTTAAAGACAAAAGTTAGAGATGTCTCGACTTCGCTCGACATGATAGATCTTCGCTCGGAATGATAGCCATTAGCTGAGTTCCTGCAGAATCTTCGCCACGGCTTCGCTTGGCTGCGGATGCGCTGTAATCGGACGCCCGATGCCGATGTAATCTGCACCAGCTTCAAGCGCCTGGCGCGGCGTCATGAATCGTTTTTGATCGCCCGGCTCTGCCCAGATCGGGCGAATTCCCTGAACAGCAATTTTGATTTTGTCGCCGAATTCCGCGCGGACCTTTTTGATTTCATGCGGACTGGCTACGACTCCGTCGATGCCAGCTTCGACACCCAATCTGGCGAGGCGCAAGACTTGGTCGCCCACTTTGCTGGCGACTCCGATTTCCCGCAGCGTTTGTTCCGTAGCGCTTGTTAAAACAGTTACGCCTAGGAGCAACATGTTGTTTGTCCGCGCGGCGGTCGCAGACCGGATCATTTCGCTTCCGCCGCTCAAATGAATGGTGAGCATGTGCACGCCAAGATGACTCGCGGACTCGACTGCTCCCGCGACTGTGTTCGGAATATCGTAGAGCTTGAGGTCCAGCCACACTTTCGCGCTGGTGGACAAGACCGCCCGCACAATTTCAGGGCCCTCAGCCGTGTAAAGTTGCAGTCCGATTTTGAAAAATGAAATCTGGTCGCGCAGCTCCTTAACGAGCTCGAGCGCTTTTTCCTTTGTCGCGACATCCAGCGCAACGATAATTTTATCTTTTATCATTCCGAGCGAAGTCGGGGAATCCCGCGGCGTTACCTTTGACTGACAACACGGGATGTCTCGACTACGCTCGACATGACGATATGCAAGTCCTCGCGCCTGCGAAAATTAATCTTTCGCTGAAAATTTTAGGTCGCCGCAGCGATGGCTTTCATGAAATTGAAACGTTGATCGCGCCGATTACGCTGTGTGACGAGATCGAAATCGGCAAGAGCGACAGTAAGGAAATCGAATTTCACTGCGATGATCCTTCAGTGCCGACGGGCGATGACAATCTGATTGTCCGCGCAGCGAAGATTTTCTTTGCCGCGACGAAGCTGAAGTCGGCGGTGCTGATCGAGGTGAAAAAGAAGATTCCGCACGGAGCGGGATTAGGCGGCGGGAGCAGTGACGCGGCTTCGACTCTTCTCGCGCTTAATGAACTATTCGAGACGAAATTGCCGCGTGAAGCCCTGGCACAAATGGCGGAGACAATCGGATCAGATGTTCCATTTTTTATTTTCCAATCGCCCGCGCTCTGTAAGGGACGCGGCGAATTGGTTACGCCGGTGACGCTGAAAGAGAAACTGCCGATCCTGTTATTGAAACCTGCTTTTGTCGTCTCAACAGCATGGGCGTACTCGCGCTGGCAACATTCTCGCGAAATTTGGGATGTTTGTTACACAGCGCAGGAATTGGTCGGTCAAATTTTCGCCAATGATCTCGAGCGCCCAGTCTTCGAGAAATTTGTTTTTCTCGCGCAGCTAAAAATGTGGTTGCTCACCCAACCGGAGGTAGGCGCTGCGCTGATGTCCGGCTCTGGTTCAACTATCTTCGCGGTAATGCGCGGAAACATAGACGCCAACGTGATCGCGAAGCGTGCAAAAACCGAACTCGATCAAGAGTTGTGGACGTGCGTGGCGCGCACACTGTAGGGGACGACGTTGTCGTCCCAAGGGAAGCTGAGAGCTTCGCCTACAAAGTTTCCGGCAATTATTCGCCGGCGCTGCGTTGCAGCACAGCTCGTGCATATTCGCGATTTAATTTCGCGATGAAACTGGCGCTGATCTCGGCCGGACAGACCGCTTCGCATTCGTAAGTGTTCGTGCAATTGCCGAAACCTTCAGCGTCCATCATGTGCACCATTTTAAGGACGCGACTCTCCCGTTCGGGATGTCCCTGCGGCAAAAGCGCGAGGTGCGAGACTTTCGCGGAAGTGAAGAGCATAGCTGAACCGTTCGGACAAGCCGCTGCGCACGCGCCGCAGCCGATGCAGGCTGCGGCTTCCATCGCCAGATCGGCGTCGTGTTTGGGAACTGGAACCGAATTCGCCTCCGGCGCGGAGCCGGTGCGCGCGGAGATAAAGCCACCGGCTTGCACAATCCGATCGAGCGAACTGCGATCGATCACCAAATCCTTTATGAGCGGGAACGATCCAACGCGAAATGGCTCGATGGTGATCGTCGCGCCGTCGCGAAACTTGCGCATGTATAGCTCGCATACTGCGCCGGGGTGATCGGGACCGTGAGCCTCGCCGTTAATCGTGAGCGAGCAGGTGCCGCAAATTCCCTCGCGACAATCGGAGTCGAACGCAATCGGTTCCTCACCGCGTGCGAGCAACGTTTCATTCAAAATGTCGAGCATCTCGAGCAATGACGTATTGGGTGAAATATCGCGCACATCATAATCGACGAGTTCGCCCGGCGGTTTCCTGTTGGGTTGCCGCCAGATTTTCAACCGAAAGTTCATGGTGACAAGAATTGTAGGGCAACCACATCGGTTGCCCGGCTTTGGGTCGGTAGGCGGAACGCCCGCCCTACAGTTGCCTTTCTCATTTATAGCTCCTTTGCGCTAAATGCACGGTTTCGAAGCGTAGCGGCTCGCGATGCAATTTTGGCGGTTGGCCATCGCCTCCGAATTCCCACGCGAACACTGCTGCATGACCTTCGTCGTCGCGGAGCGCCTCGCCGTCGGGTGTTTGATGCTCCTCGCGAAAATGCGCACCAGCAGATTCGTCGCGCTCAAGCGCGTCCCCGCTCATCAGCTCGGCGAATTCGAGGAAATCGGCAACGCGCCCGGCGCGTTCGAGGGACTGGTTAAAATCTTCGTCCCTGCCAAGCACGCGCACGTCACGCCAGAATTCTTCTCGCAGCTCGGGAATGTTTTGCAGCGCTTCGCGCAATCCCTTTTCGTGGCGCGACATCCCGCATTTCTCCCAGAGGAGAAGGCCGAGTTCTCGGTGGAACGAATCAAGCGACCGGGTGCCATTCACATTCAGCAGTTTTTCAATTCTGACGCGCACATCTTGCTCAGCTTTTCTAAACTCCGGAGAATCCGGCGAGGGCCTTTTCCCCATCTGCCCGGCGAGATAATTCGGCAGCGTGTTAGGCAAAACAAAATAACCATCAGCTAATCCTTGCATAAGCGCACTGGCTCCGAGCCGGTTTGCGCCGTGATCGGAAAAGTTCGCTTCGCCGATCACAAACAGGCCGGGTACATTGCTCATCAGATCGTAATCCACCCAGAGACCGCCCATCGTGTAATGCACTGCCGGATAAATTCGCATCGGCACTTGGTAGGCGTCCTCGCCGGTGATTTTTTCATAGACTTCAAACAAGTTTCCGTAGCGCTCGCGAATGGTTTGTTCGCCCAGTCTTTTGATCGCATCGGCAAAATCGAGATAGACGCCGCGTCCACCTGGCCCGACACCCCGGCCTTCGTCACAAACTTCCTTCGCTGCGCGCGACGAAATATCGCGCGGCGCAAGGTTGCCGTAGCTGGGATATTTTCTCTCGAGATAATAGTCGCGATCTGCGTCGGGAATTTCGCCCGGAGCTTTTTCGCGATCTTCCTTGCGTTTCGGGACCCAGACGCGTCCGTCATTCCGCAGCGACTCGGACATCAGCGTAAGCTTGGACTGATGTTCGCCGCTGACCGGAATGCAGGTGGGATGAATTTGCGTGAAGGATGGATTGGCAAAAAGCGCTCCCTTTTTGTAGGCGCGATAAGTGGCTGTGACATTGCAGCCGCGCGCATTGGTTGAGAGATAATAGACGTTCCCATAGCCGCCGGTGGCGAGCACGACCGCGTCAGCCGCGTGTCTGTCAATGTTTCCCGAGCGCAGGCTGCGGGTGATGATTCCCTTGGCCTGCCCGTCCACAATCACCAAATCGAGCATCTCCGTCTGCGGGAACATGCGCACCGTGCCGGCAGCAATTTGACGGCAGAGCGCCTGATAACAACCGAGCAGAAGTTGCTGGCCGGTCTGGCCGCGCGCGTAAAAGGTCCGGGACACCTGCGCGCCACCGAAGGAACGATTCCCCAGATAGCCGCTGTATTCGCGCGCAAACGGCACGCCTTGCGCCACGCATTGATCGATGATGTTGTTGGCGATTTCAGCGAGCCGGTAAACGTTTCCTTCGCGGGAACGAAAATCGCCGCCCTTAATCGTATCGTAGAACAATCGGTAAACGCTATCGCCATCGTTCTGATAATTTTTCGCCGCGTTAATCCCACCTTGCGCTGCAATCGAATGCGCGCGCCTCGGCGAATCTTGGAAACAAAAGCATTTCACCCGGTAACCGAGCTCACCCAGGGTCGCTGCGGCCGAGCCACCCGCGAGCCCGCTGCCGACGACTATGATTTCAAATTTTCGCCGGTTGTTTGGACTGACCAGCCGCAAGTGGTCACGATGGCTCCGCCATTTTTGAGCGAGCGGACCAGGAGGAATTTTTGAATCCAGCGCCCCGATCATAGTTGTTGTGCCGACTTGATGAGTCCAAACAGTATGGCGACGGGAATGGAGGTGTAGCCCGCAAAGAGTAGCCACGCGAAAACTCGGCCGCCGAGGGCGAGACGCGACGTCATTTTTTTGTCGTTGAATCCCAGCGATTGAAAAAAGCTCGATGAACCGTGACTTAAGTGGAGCGCGAGCAAGAACAATCCCAGCACGTAAAAACCCGACACGAAATAGTTTTGGAACCCGTAAACCATCATTGAATAGACGTCGTAATGGCCGAGAGGATCAGCCTTTAGCAAGCCAAAGCGGCGATCCGTCACTCGGACCGTGAAATGGGCAAGATGATAAATGATAAACGCCAGCACAATCAGACCGCTCATCACCATGTGACGCGATGCGAATGTGGCCTTCACGTATCGTCTGTCGATGTATGGCTCGGGCCGAGCACGGCGATTCTCAATCGCGAGTAAGATCGTGAAGTAAATGTGAAGAACCACCGTGATGAGAAGAAAAGCTCGAATCAGCCAAAGAAGCGGACCCAGATCGTGCAGATGTTGCGAATAACCGTTGATCCAATCCGGGCCAATAAAAATCTGCAAATTCCCCAGAAGATGTCCGATCACAAAAAGAATCAAAATGATGCCGGTGATCGCGACGACGATTTTTTTTCCAACCGACGAGCGATAAAAAGCCGATAAAATATTCACCGTGTGAAGCTGCGCCGGCCGAGCGGCGCGCGCTTCAGATTATGAACGCTGCTTGGAGCGTCAAGCATGGGGCGTGCGTCCGCGTCGTTCGCTTGGCCAGCGTGCTGACGGACAGGCGACCCGAACAAAGTAGTCTTTCGCTTCAGCGTGGTTGAGCATATAATGGGCGGCCTCATGGCAAACAGGGAACAATCGCAGACGATTTCTGAAGAATTTCTTGCGTTTGAAGAGGAGGATTCAACACGCGTCGGCGAGTCCGCCGTCACGGTTGGGCGCAGGGTTGGCTTCTGGTCGCATTTTCTCTACCACGAGTGGGCGGCTGCCGCGCTGTATCTCCTTCTCGATGTCGTGATCTGGCTCGCGATTTACCGACTGGTAGGTTGGTTTCGGTACGATGCGTTTTACGCCACGCCGTTTCAATTCTTCATCGTTAGTCTGATCCAGCTCGGCGTCATTGTGACAGCGCTTTATTTTATCGGCGGCTACGATCGCACTGTGGAGAAGCTCACTCTCGGGTACGCGGCTGAACACATTCTTGCCCTCATCGCAGCGGCCGTGGTTAGCGCAATGTTGATTTATTCTGCGGCCACATTCGATCAGACCATGAAGCCGAGCCGGGGTGTGCTGTTGTTGAGCTTTGCAATTTTTCTGCCGGTATCGCTAGCTTACCGTCGTTGGGTCCGGCAATATGTCGTCGCTAGTAGCGCCGGCCGGTCCTTCCTGGTTATCGGCACCGGCGCGAGGGCAGCGCGTTTTTACGAGGCTTACAAGAATTCACCGAACGGAGAGCCGCTTGAGTTTGTAGATGCGAATGACAAGCGGGTGGGCCAACCAATCGGCGGTAAAGGATCGCCGATTGTGCAAGGAAACCTCGCAGGCAAGTTAAACAATCCACGTTACAGCGGCATCATTCTCGCCGAAAGAGCGAGTTCGCTCAGCATCGAACTGCTGGAGCGCCTGGTGCGCGCGCAGTTTCAGCAAACGCGCGTTTACACGCTGGAATCATTTTACGAGACGCACTGGCGTTTTCTGCCGCTGGGAATTGTCGATCCGTTCTGGCCGCTCCAGACTGGTTTCCAACTGGCTCGCATTTCTCCCTACCATTATCTGAAGCGACTGTTCGATATCGTCGCCTCCGCGACAGCACTGGTCCTTTGCGCTCCGCTCTTCGTGCTGATTCCTTTTTTCATATGGATAGAGGACGGCAAACCGATTTTTTTCCGGCAGGAACGATTAGGCCGTGACGGCAGACGGTTCGTTCTTTTCAAGTTCCGTACGATGCACCCGCGGCCCGACGAACCAGACGAAGACATTTACACGCGCAAAGGTGATCGTCGCGTGACGTCGGTGGGGCGTTGGCTGCGAAAGCTACGGCTCGATGAGCTGCCGCAACTTTGGAATGCACTCAAGGGCGACATCAGCCTGATTGGGCCGCGACCTGAGTGGAGCAAGTGCGCCGAACGCTATGAGCAAACGATCCCGTTTTATCATTTTCGGCATTTGGTCAAACCGGGAATCACCGGTTGGGCGCAAGTTAATTATCCCTATGGCGAGAGCGACAAGGACGCCGTGGAGAAGCTCAAGTACGACCTCTATTACATCCGGCATTACTCGCTGAAACTAGATGCGATGATCGTGTTGAAAACCTTATACACGATGCTGTTTGGCAAAGGGCGCTGATAAGGGTCACTAGAAACCAGCTCGGCGTTTTCGCCTGTGATCTCTCATATTTGTCGCGCCGCATCTCGCTTGATTTTTTTTGCTGCCCTTATCTACGCCCCGTGGGCGTACGGCGCGACAACATCGACGAGCATCCAAATAACCAACTGGATCTTGCTGGCTGCCCTCGTCCTTTGGGCCGTTGAGTTGCTTGTTAGCAGGCGAATGCCGCGATTTCCGCAGCTTCTATTTTTTTTAGTGGTGGCTTTGGTCTGCGTCGGCGGTTGGATGGTTTTCAACGCCAAGTCAATCTACGACCCGGATTTTTTTGTTTTCGTCCCGCTACGCAACTTCGCTTCATTTTTGGCCGGCTCGGTTGATTACACGATCAGCGCAGCGTGGATCGTTCGAGGCGCGTTGCTGCTGGGGACGATCTTATTCGTCGCCGACCTTTCTCAGAGTAACCGGTGGTTGCTTCGGTTGTGGTACGTGGTTGGTCTCGTCGCCGGCTCGATAGCATTTCTGGGTTTGCTCCAGAAAGCCACCGGTGCGCAGATGATTTTCTGGCAGTCGCCGCCGCCACCGCAGTTTGGAGTCAGCACTTTTTTTGCGACATATTATTACCACGGTAATGCCGGCGCATTTTTGAATCTGGCGTGGCCATTGAGTGCCGGGCTTGTTATCCGAGCTTTTAGCAAGCGACATCATCCCGCCATGCGCGCGGTTTGGATTAGCCTTTTTATACTAACGATTGCCGGGGTGCTGGCGAATACCTCCCGCATGGCTCAGCTAGTCGCTGCCGTATTGATGCTCGCGATCTGCGTGCAATTCGGACCGGCGCTTGTGCGGAAACTGTCAGGCACGGAGAAAAGCGTCGCCTTGGCGGGCGCGCTTGCAATTCTTTTGGCGCTGGTCGCGCTGGCTCAGGCGACTCATTTGGACCAACCGCTGACTCGCTGGCAGGCGGAGAGCCAGCGGATTCCCACCGATGCGCGCTGGCAGGCTTGCCACGTCGCGTTAGCCGCGCTGCCCCATGCGGGGTTGTTCGGATTTGGGCCAGGAACCTTTCGCGTTGTATTTCCAATTTATAACATCGGATCGGTTAATCAGGTTCCTGGCACCTGGAGATTTTTACACGAGGATTACCTACAAACTCTGCTGGAATGGGGCTGGATGGGAAGCACCCTATGGGCGTTGCTCTTCTTCGGAGCAATAACAATCGGGATTCGTAGTTACAACAAGCATGCGAGGCGAGACTGGACGCCGCGGAGACGCGTGCTGCAGCCTTTGTTTATCATAGCACTTGTAGGAGTGGCGCTGCACGCGCTGGTCGATTTCCCGTTTCAAATCGAATCGATCCAGCTGTATGTGGCAACTTATCTGGGTGTTTGCTGGGGAAGCACCCTGTGGCGTCAGAAGTCAGGAGTCAGGAGTCGGAGGTCAGACGCGTCGGACATGTCAGATGTCAGCATTAAGCTCCATTAACTTCGTGATCGGCCTTGGATCGGTAACCGTAGCTGCGAGAATACGCTCCTTCTTCTGTACCGTAACCGTGCGAAGCATAATAGTAATAATAGCCAACCCCGCCGCTCCGCCGCAGTCGATTCAGGACCAGACCAGCCGGCCGAATTCCTGACTTTGCCAGCAGGGAAATCGCGCGGCGCAGCGCAGGCCGCGGTGTTTTTGCTGCTCGAACAACGACACAGACTGTCTGGACGTGTGGAATCATGAGCAGAGTATCACTGACTGCCAGGATGGGTGCGCTATCGATCACTATGCGATCAAAGAGTTTTGCAGCTTCCATAATCAGCTGGCCGAAGAATGGCCCAGCAAGAATCTCAGCCGGATTGGGCGCGCGCCGTCCGCCTGCGAGAACGGAAAGCTGGCCTCCCGTTGCGGTGAGAATTTTTCCCGTCAGCTCAATGTCTTCGTCGACGAGTTGGATTTCGCCAGCGGGAATCTGGCGCGCTGCCGAGGCTACATCCGCTTCACCGACCAGGCAATCCGTGACTCCCGGCGGGCTGTCTTCGTCCGAATTATTTCGCGCATTCGGGAAGCGGAAAATCTTGTGCATGTTTGGCCGGCGCAGGTCGCCGTCGATAAGAAGGACGCGATAGCCCTGCTGAGCCAATGCCAGCGAATAATTGGCGCTGGTGAAACTCTTTCCTTCGCCGGGCAGAGCACTGGTGAAAAGTGAAACCTTGCGCTCGACTTCCGGGCCTAACAGAGAAAGTGCTGCCCGCAGATTACGGAATGCTTCGGCCGCCGGGCTTTCAGGCGTTTCCACGACCACTCGGTAGTTCGAATTTCCCAAAGCTTTGCTTCGCCGTTTTAGCCTGGAAACAGGGCCTTCGTCGGTGGTTTCGGGAACAGCTGCAAAAACGGGCAATCCAAGCGTAGTTTCTGCCTGGTCCACGGTTTTGATGGAGCGATCCAGTGCGTCGAGGCCAAAAACGAAGGCCAACCCAACAGCCAGACCCGCAAGCAGTCCCCAAATGATCGTTTTTGTCGGACGCGGACTCACAGGCGAACCGGGAAGTGGGGAATGTTCGATGACGCTGACCGCATTCGTCTTCACGTCTTTTGTTAAATTTGTCTCTTTTATCTGGCGAAGGACGCTCTCGTAAAGCGCACGATCGGTTTCGGCTTGCCGAGCCAATTCCTGATAGCCGATCGCGGTGCGGTTGAGATTGACCGCGACGCCCTGCTGGTCTTGCAACGCTTGTTGCAAGCTGGCCTCGGTGGCCTTGACTTGTTCGATGGCGTTACGGAGAATCGGGGGTTGCTCCAACACTGCTTGGCGAAGCTTTTGTTTGGCCTCGGCCAGCGAAGCTTTGGCCGTAATCATTTTGGGATGCTTGTCTTTGTATCGTAGCGCGTAAGTGGTGATCGCCGCTTCCATCTGAGTAACACTGCGCCGCGCTTCAGTCACCAGCCCAGCGGCAGAGATACTTGGAATCGCGAGCAGCGCGTCAATGTTGTTGCCAGCTTGCTCAACTTGCTGAAGCTCGCCTTGAAGCCTGATCTGATCGGCTTTCGCTCCAGTCAATTTGTTATTTAACTCTTGTAGCTTGTCCTCCACCAAGCCGCCGCGAGGTCCGCCAGCGCCAGCGCCAGATCCCTCCTGTGAGCCTGTCGCGGCTGTACCACCGCCAAGTTGCAACGCATCTGGATTCTTCGCCTTATATTCGGCGACGGCCGCCTCGCTTCTTTGCAGGTTCGCCTTCAATCGCTGTTCTTCTTCCAGCAAATAACGCAATGCGTCCTCGCTGAACGAAGCGCGCTGCTCGATAGAGCTGCGGATGTACTCGCGACCGATTGCGTCGGACAGGCGCTGTGCCATGGCTGGATCGCGGTGCGTCACGTATAAATCGATCAGGCGTGTCCCGCGCCGGATTATGGGTTTGACCATGCCGACCATGGCTCGCCCCAACCCTTCTTCCAGCGGCGTAAATATTGTGACGCCAGTCGCACTCTTGGTCTTGTTCGCAGCTTGCGAGGAATCGCTGGGCTGCGCCGAGCCGGAAGTTTTATCAGTCACGATACCCACAAGCGCGCGTCCACCGTCTTCCGCCAAACCTTCCGAACGCACGACTCGGGAAAGAAGGGTTTGGTTAGTTAGATTTTGTTCGATTGTTCGCAGGGCTTCCTGGCTGGCCAGAAACGCGGAGCGCATGCGAGCGGAATCGTCCGAAGCGATGACACTCGGTTCTTGGAAATCCACTTCCAGAACTGTGTGGCCCTGATAAAGTTTCGGCGTCCGCGCGAGGTAACCCAGCGCTAGAAAAAGGCCGGCCACAACGCAGATGGCAACGATCCAAATACGTTCGACGAAAGAATGCCAGTAGCGCCGAAAATCAAACGTCTGTAGTCCCTCGGCGTAATGCCCGGTTAGAGAAACGGCTGGTTTCTCGGAATTTGTGGGAACGTTCGTTCCCCTCACAGAGTAGGCAGGATCAATCACGGCAAATATTGGCTCGAAGCTTACACTCAAGCAGCGCGCTCGGAAAGGCGAAGGCGCAAAATTCTTCAGCTAAAAAATACTTTCGCCCACGGTAATGGTATCGGCCGGCTCGACAAGAAAACCTCCGCCGCTTCCCTTGGTAAAGCGCTTCGCGTTCACCTTGAAAATTTGATCGCCACTGGCGTTATGTCGTCGCACCGTAATTCTTTCTGGTGCAGCGATGCGCGTATATCCGCCAGCCATCGCGACCGCCTCCAGTAGGTCAATACCGCCCGGACTGCTATCGGGCATTTCGTAATTGCCGGGTCGATTTATCTGGCCCAAAATCGAAAAACGCCGCTTTGCGTAGCTTACGACCACGACATTGATTTTTGGGTTGACCAGATAATCCCGGCCATACAACTCTGTGAGTTTTGAAGCTGCCTGGGTCAGGGTCAGTCCCGCCAAATGGATCGAGCCCAGCAATGGCACGCTCAAATTGCCCTCGGGGTTCAATCGTCCGTTTGTGCGTAGATCATCTTCGCCGAAAACCTCGACGGACACTTGATCGCTCGGGCTCAAAATGTAGCCAGCCGGTGCACTCGCTCCGCCGCTGAAGGCAGAAGATGAAACAACCGCTGGCGAGGTAGAGATAGATGCGCCCGGTCGGGACGACCCGCTGGTTGTAGGCGCGATTTGGGCTGACAGAAAGCCTGGCAGCAACCCGAACGCGACTAAAATCGCCAAGCACCACCCCTGCATCCCAGTTCGCAAACGACTGAATCCCTTTTTAAAACCTGACCGTCGCCCGAACGCCCACCTGATTATCATAGAAACTGAAGAAATCGATATTACTGCTGTCCTCGCGATAGAG
Source organism: Candidatus Udaeobacter sp. (assembly GCA_036499425.1). Lineage (GTDB taxonomy): Bacteria > Verrucomicrobiota > Verrucomicrobiia > Chthoniobacterales > UBA10450 > Udaeobacter. Next base: position 30,183 of record DASYDT010000076.1, read on the forward strand.
ATAATAGACGCCGGCACTCAGCCACCTGGTAATCAACACGTCAACGGACGGTTCGATAAACCAGTAATCATCATTCCGCGTCGCGCTGACGTCGCGGTCAGTGGCGATGTAGTCTGAATTTTCATAGCCGGCGGCCAAGCCCAAATAAATGCGCCGAAATAAACGCTGCTGAAACCGGCCCACAACGTATGTGGTACCGAAATCCTGGTTAGCAAGGTACCCGGAATTGTAAATCCGCCGGCCAGCCGCCAGCGTGAGAGTGGTACCGCTGAAGGGATTATAAATCGACCCGACTTCAAATACCGGCGAGGTGTAGGTGCCGCGGTTGCCATCGAACTGGCGGAACTCAACACCCGCCGAAGCATACAAGAAAAATTTGGTTGTCACCTCATAATTGAGGCGCAGGTTCACCTGTTCGAAACTTTGGTTAGTAGTCGGATCGTCCACCCAATCGTACCCGACGGTGCCGCCAATGCCGACCGTCACTTTTGGCAGCCAATTGTAGTAAACATACAGCCCGCCGGAGATCACATAGGAACTGATGTTATCGGGATAGAAGTAGATCAAGGAATCAAACTCACCCTGCAGAAATACTTTTCCGGTTAGCTGATAATCTGCCCTCAAGCGCGTGCTGAAGATGTTGACCCGCGTTGGCGCGCTCGCATCGAGGTTTGCCCACAGCCCCGTCGTATCGACGAAGCTGTTGAGGTTTGCCGATTGCAACAGCGCGATATCCTCGGACAAGCTCAACCTCAATCGGCCAAAATCGTAGCCGCCCTCGACGTGAATCAGCTGGTTAAATGCGTCTTCATCTGAGTGATCTAAATACAGAATAGCGCTAGGCATGTAATCCAACCGGAGATAGCTCTTGTTGCGCCCCTCGATGTCGCCAACTCCAAGGGTAATATAGGGTTCAATCGCGAAATAATAATCTGAGACCCGATGGGTATTGCTGATAAAGATGTTGTCATCCCACACACCTCGCACTGTCATCCCCAGTTTGTAGTAAACGCGACGCGGTTCACTCGAATAAATCGTTTCGCCACCTGGAAATACCCTGGTGTCCACTACGCCGTTAGGACCCGCCGGTACCGGCGCCGGAACAACGGTTGTGTAGCCTCCAGTGTAGTTCATTGATGACGACAGCGGCTCGCGTGAAGACGGAAACGCCTCCTCGGAAGAAGGCAACGGCGGT
>DASYDT010000077.1:0-57760 GCA_036499425.1 Candidatus Udaeobacter sp.
GCGGCTTGTTGTTGCGCCGCGATCGCTTCGCTCAGAGGCAAAACTTGTGTCACGACTGGCTTGATCTTTCCCGCGTCGATCAGGTGCGCAATCTCCGTGAGATCTGCTGCATCCGGATGAGCCGAGATCGCTGCTCCGTGAATATCCCGCTTCTCGAGCTCGGCCCGATCGGGGAGCGCGACTAAACACATAACTATACCGCCTTTCTTAACTACGCCGTAAGAGCGGGCGAGCGTTTCTTTTCCTACGGGATCGAGCACGGCGTTCACATCTTTGGCGACGTCTTCGAATCTGGTCTTTGTATAATCGATTACGACATCGGCGCCGAGTTGCTTGAGGAGATCCTGGTTTGCGGTCGAGGCGGTCGCGATGACGCGCGCATCACGTGCTTTCGCGATCTGGACCGCGAAACTACCGACCCCGCCTGAGCCGCCGTGAATAAGAATGGTTTGTCCCGGTTGCAGCTTTGCCACGTCCACCAACGCCTGCCACGCGGTTAACGCGCCCATCGGCACCGCCGCGGCTTCGACAAAGTTCAGAGACTTTGGTTTGGCGGCTACTTCCCATTCCTTGACCGTGACGTACTGCGCCCAGCCGCCGCCGAAAGTTGGATAACCGTAAACCGCGTCGCCTACTTTTAGCTTGGTGACGTTCGCGCCGGTTTTTTCCACGACGCCGGCGATGTCGTAACCCGGGATCAGCGGCAAATGCGTGCCGAATTCCTCTGCGTATTTCCCGCTGAGCGTAAGGGGATCGGCTGGATTAACACTGCTCGCGATAACGTGCACGAGCGCTTCGTCCTCTTTGGGCTCCGGCCGCGGCACCTCTTCAAATTTCAGCACGTCAGGCGCGCCATACTCATGCGCGACGACTGCTTTCATCGTCAGCTTTTCGCCGGCGCGAGCAGCGTGAGAAAGAGTGAAAATCGCGGCGGCCACCAAAAGCGCAAAGCACGCATGACGCATTTGCATAGATTGTCGCGCATTGAACACGGATCCACCACCGGATAATCCAGGCGTCGTCGCCTTCCCACCGTTGATCTGGCTGGTGAACGCGGTGATCAGCCTTCTGGTGCATTTATTTATACGACTGCCGATCATGAGATATAGCATGTGTCTCGTCTGCGGGATCGTCTTTATCATTCTGGCACCGACGCTGGCGCTGTTGGCGTTGATAAAAATGAAAGCGGCCGGAACGAACGTCGATCCCGGCAAACCTGCTCTGGCAATCGTGCGCGGCGGACCGTTTCGCTTCACCCGTAACCCGATGTATCTGGCGCTTTGTTTGCTGCAGATCGCGCTCGGCTTTTTTCTGAACGACTGGATCACGTTGGTGTTTGTCGTCCCGCTCGCCTTGATTTTTCATTACGGCGTCGTTCTTCGCGAAGAGAGGTATCTTACCGCCAAATTCGGTGAGCCTTATCTGCAGTACAAAAGCGAAGTGCCTCGTTGGATCTGACGGCATCTGACACAGACGCCCTACAATTCCTGATTTCCTGGATTCCCGATTACTTGCTCATCCGCAGATTAACGCAGATTTTCATTTCTCCTGCGTTCCTGGGATTCCTGATTCATTCATTTTGGTTCGTGAAAAAAACCAAAACCGATCGAATGACGGCTGGCGATTGCTTCTAGTAATTAGCAAGAAGGGGCAGAGAATATGCAAACAGATTCCAACAAAGCAGGCGGCAAGAGCGATCAAAGCGGCGGGCTATATCCGGAAAGAGAAGCGGCTTATTGGCGCGAACAGCATTCCAAGCAGCCGTACGCGAAGAACTACTCTTACGAGGAATTCGAGCACGCGTATCGCACCGGCTACGATACCTTCTTCAGGTATCCGGGGAAAGGCTTCGATGAAGTCGAAGACTCGGTTGCGACGGAGTACGAGCAGGCCAAGCCCACTTCAGCGTTGCCATGGGACGTTGCGCGCCCCGCGGTAAATGCGGTGTGGGAAAAAATGGCCGGCGTCATCGGTCCGCGCGATCCCGACCGCGGCATCCGCGGTTCGATTTGAGCGGCCGCTATCCTTGACGTTGATCTTGCGGAGCGGTCGTCGCTGCTTCGCCTTGATCGTTCGACGGTGAAGTTTCAGGCGCGACTTCGGCTGGCGCGGCGGTGCCAACATTCTCAACTGGTCGGGCAGTTTCTGATCGAAGACGAGGCTCCACGAGGGGCTTTGACCTGTTGCGTGTTGTCGTCTCTGTTCGCCGCTTCCAAATGCTGGGTCGCCCAGATTCCGCTGAAGCGTGCTCGGCCCAGCCACGTGACTCGGTTTCAGTGGCCGGATGCGTCGCGGCTTTATGATCGCTTTCCTGTGCGCTCGGCTCGCCTTCAATCAGCGCGTCGTCTGGCACGACGATCAGCTCATTGCCTACCTGCAGATCGGCATCAGCGCGCACGTAACCGTGAATTCGGGAACGCTGTGGATTAAAGAAATTTTCGAGTTTGTTGCGGACGCCTTCGCCGACCGCGAAGCCGATAATCGTGCCGTCCGCGCCATTGATGAGCACATCGTCGATCGAGCCAAGCAGTCGGCCGCTTTGCGTCACCATTTTGTGACCGACCACGTCGGACATGCGTGGAAGGCTCTCAAGATCAGCGAGTCGTTCTTTCATCGCCGATCCACGCACTGTGATCGCGTCAGGTCCGATCGAATGCAGAGCCGAAGCGGGAATGACGCGGCGCGTTCCCCCAGTTCCGACAATCGTTTCGCCATGTACGACGACAAATCCAGCGACGCGCTCGCCGTCACGTTGCACAATGATTTCCTTGATTCTGCCGAGGCGCTCCGCGGCTTCCATGTCGATGACAGCGCGCGCGACCAACTGACTTCCTTTAATCATTTCGAGCCTTCCTTTCCCTATTTCATTTATACGCTCAACAGCCGGTCGAAGAACGCGCGATAACGCTGCAGCGCGACCCGCAAATCTTCTGTCGAGACATTATCGCCGCGACCCCACTGGCCTTCGAGCTTCGAACGTTCATCGGCAAAGCTGCTGGCCAGCCGTTTAATGACCTCAGCGACGAGCGCGTCCGCCTGCTCCACCGCGCGACGCGGTTCGTCCACGAACGCCGCCTGGACCTCCGTCCAACGATTGCGGAAGTTCGTGGATTCATTCTCAGGAAACAGCGGCGTTGGCTTGTCGATGCCGGCCGGTTTTCCTGTTGTTCCTTTACGTTTTTCCAAGTCTCTTGCCACTTCCTTCGTGGAAGCTGGGCGACCGCTTTCGTCGTCGGCAATTTCCATCGCCGGTTCATCAGTTTTTATATTCATCGGACTTCCTCCCTGTGTGTTGCTGGTTGTGCTGTCTCCAATAGTTCTTCAAATAGCGAGCGATAGTGGACCATCGCCTGCCGGATATCTTCTGTTGTCGCTTTTCCGGCGTTGTTGCGCAGCGCGATCTCGCGTGCCGCGCGGTAATTGCTCACCACATTCGGGTGATCCACTGAAATGTCTGCCGCGCGCTGCTCGAAATCGCCGACTGGATAACCACGCGCCTGCATCAGCTCCTTCACTAAAGTGTCCGCTTCAGCGGCAGCCTGCGATGGTTCATCCACGAAGCGCGCCTGCGCTTTTTTCCAAGCGTCGCTAAAACGGGCCTGCTCCTCCGGGCTTAGCGGTCGAATGTCCAGGCTGCGCACTCGCTTCTCACGCGCAGCCAGCTCCGCCTCCGCTTTGCGTTCGCCTCCAAACTGGCCGACCGCGTGTTGATATTCAGGCCCAAACGTCTTTTTCAGTGCCGCCGAACGCCGCCATTGCCAAAAGAGAAATGCTCCCACCGCGATCACCACCACGATGAGCACCAAAAGCAGTACCGCCGTCGTATTCACTCGTTGTTCGTTGCGCTGAAGATTTCCAGCGCGATCTCCACAAAGGATTCGCAATTGCTCTCCCCTCTGCGTTCATCGAAGCGCCGGATTCTGGTATCTGCCAGGCGAGCGGTCATGCCCAACCATCGCATGCGGCTGGCGTTGCACGCGCATCGACTGCGTTCGATGTTCAGGCTGTCATGAGCGCTGCGAGCGAGGCTGCAACCTTTAGCGTGAGGAGAATTGTTTTTGTAGCTATCGCTCTGGGCGCGATTTCGGTTCTGTCGCTGATCGTGGCCGGCGCTGCCAGTTTGATTTCATTGGCTGATAGAATTCATCCTGTCGCGGGCACGATCGTGTTTTGGAGCGTTTGTCTGGCGGCGGGATTTTTTGCGCTCTACTGCGTGATCGCGTACGCGCGGTTGCCGGCGGCGCTCATTCCGCCGGAAGAAACGTCGGGGTCCAAGCACGAGGCGTATCTGCAAGCGTTGCGCGCACGGCTGGCAACTAATCCGCGCACGCGCGATTTGGCGCTCACGACAGCAGAGGAGATCGAGGCGGCGGTCAGGCAGTTGTCGAACGAAGCGGACAAGGTTGTGCGCCGGACGGCGAGCACGGTTTTCCTAAGCACGGCGCTGATGCAAAACGGGCGGCTCGACGGCCTGGTGGTCCTGTTCACTCAAATTCAAATGGTGAACCGGGTCGCGCGCATTTACGTGCAGCGGCCATCGCCCCGCGAATTGATGCGGCTGTATGCGAACGTGGCCGGGACGGCATTGATAGCTAGCGGGCTCGAATCGCTCGACCTCGGTGAAATGATCGCACCGCTGGCCACTTCCGTTGTGCCCGCCATCAAAGGTGGAATTCCGGGGCTCAGCGGCGTTTCAGCACTTCTCGTCAGGTCTATTTCAAATGGCGCCGCGAACGCGTTTCTGACACTGCGAGTTGGTGAAGTCGCGCGACGATACTGCGCGCTCACGTCACGCTGCTCGCGGGACGCTATCCGCAAATCCGCTACGGCCGCGGCGGTGCATCATCTGGGCCGGATCGTTCGGGAAAACGGCGCATTGGTCGTAAGGAAGATTTGGGAAGCGGCGCGCGACAGCGGCGTATCCAAGGTCGAAGACATTGCAGGCGCCACGCGCGATTTGTTTACGAGGATTTCGCCGTGGCGACACAAAGAAGAAGATCCTGCTCACGCACAGCTTGACCTGTAGATTGCATCGTCAGCGGCGCTGCTTAGGATGTGAGCTACGTGCGCAGGCTGACGCAAGGCAGATGGGAGAATTAAGAAGTGTGAACCTGGCGTCGCGCTACTTTTTGCCGGCGCGTGTGTACGCGATTTCCATGGTCTTCTTTTCCTGGCCGCCGTGATTTTCGTACCACTCGAGGGTCATGTGGTCGTTGTCGGCAATCTTAATCTCTTCGCGCACTTGCGATTTCATTCCAGGCATGGGCTCCATTTCGCTCGTGTACGTGAGTGTCTTGCTCACGGGATCGTAGGTCCCTTCGGAGAACTGGATACCGGTGCCGATGTTGTCGATCCATGAACTGACGAACTTTTTCTTCATATTGTCGTAGCCTTCAAGGCCCATGCCTTTGAATTGCATATCTTTCATTTTGCCGTCTTCACCCGGCATCTGCATCCTGCCGGTCACATCCATCACCACGTAACGGCCGCCCATGACGGTCTTGCGGGTGGCGGTGCCTTTGGATTCCTGCGGCTTGGCGTTCGGATCGGGGTTCCACCACGTTTTGATGTTGAAATTCCAATTGCCGTCGAGGCTGGAGAGAAGCTTGTGGTTCTCGTTAAGCTTCGACAGCTCGATCATCTGTTTCATCATCTCCTGCGGATTCGGTTGACCGGTTGCAGTTGCTGGTTGGGCCGAACTCGGAGCCGATTCAGTGGCGGGCGATGTGGCGGGGCTTTGCGCAAATGAGGGAGTCGCGATCAAGGTCGCGAAGAAAATTGTGATTAACGAACTAAATATTTTCATGGGAGGCATTCTGCCAGTGACGAGTGACAAGTGACAAGTGCCAATCTTGAAGAAGCGACGATTCGCGTGATCCGAGTTGCGTGCATAAGGTTGTGGGGATGAAGAAAGAAAATCCGACAATTGAAATTTGTCCCGGCATCACACGTCGGACGGTTGCAAACGGCAAGACGATGTATCAGATGATGGCCACGCTAGTCGCTGGGAGTACCATGCCTCCGCACTCGCATCCGCAGGAGCAGCTCGTCCACATTCTCGAAGGCAAAATGCGGCTCATCGTTGACGGCGTGCCGCATGAGCTTTGCACTGGCGATTCCTTTTATCTCGCCAGCAATGTCCCGCATGGGGTGGAAACTCTGTTGCCGACCCGCGTCCTCGATACCTTTAGTCCTCCGCGCGACGATTACCTGGCAATCGACGAAAAAGTTCGCCAGGACGCCGCGATATAGCAATCCATCGCCAACAATTACTCCGCGCGACCCTGGCACAAGGCGGCACGAAAATTTCGTTCGTGTCTGTAAACCTCTCGATTTTCCTCGCCGATTTCGCGCCAGCCGCGCGGCGAAATCTCAAACCGCCAGGTTATTTCGCCTGAATCACGACCACGCGATCCACTGTGAGACCTGGTCCGGTACCGGTCATGTCGAGCCGCACGCGTGCGCCAGCCTGGATGTCGTTCGGATCGATTGGGCTTCCAGCCTCACTGACGTACCGGGCATTTGGTGCCAGTCTGTAAACGACAGGTTGTGTCCCGGCTCCCGATCTTGTGACTTTGATGGATTTGCCGGGCGTAAATTCATTGACGTAGCTGACCTCGCCGAGCGGCGCGGCAGCGATATCTCTTTCTCCAGTACTTGTTGGTCCCGACCCTGTCTGCGCTAACGCGAGCGGCGCGATCGCCATGCACGCGAGAGCAATTATTTTCAATTTCATATCTTCCCCTTTCGTTTCAGTTCCGTTCATTCTTGATACGCGCCGCAGCGGTTGTTTGGATGTTCAAAATAAATGTCATTCTGAGCGAAGCGAAGAATCTCGGATGAATTTTAGAGCGATGCGACCGAAACAGACCAGAGATGTCTCGCTTCGCTCAACATGACAGCGACCGGTTACGAGATGAGTTTTAGGATAGCTCTCTCGATGGCCGCTCTTGTTGTTGATTCAGGGAACACTGACTGCTCTTTCCAGCGTCTGCGTGAGATTTATTTCCTCGCATCAATGAAGATTTGCCAGCGCGCTACGCTATCGAGTTTCAGAATGCCTTTCTCGAACCAGGGATCGTTCTTTAGTTTGTTTCGCACTTCATTTTCATCTTCGGCGCTGACGATCAAAAGCGCGCCATGCGGCATGTCGGCTTCATCGACCAAAGGGCCGCCCATCATAATGAAACGTTCGGCGACGAGTTGATCGATAAACGCGGCATGTTCATCCCAGAAGGCTGCTGTCGCGTGCTCTTCGATGGATCAGCTTTCGGACCGGCGGAAGAAATTGCGATGAACGTATTTTTCATTGCGGCAAACCTCAAACGTCCGCGAGGTGCGTCAAGAGAATCGGCGCACTGGCGGTCGCGCCCTATCTTTCAGCCGCGCGCTCCTGGCATTTTTTTAAATCGAGTTTGCCGGAAGCGAGGACGGGGATCGCTTCGATGCGTTGGACTTGTTTTGGAATCCATAAGTTTGGGACGCCGGCTTCGTGAAGCTTGCTGCGCAACTGCGCAAGATCGATATCGACTGCGCTGAGCAGCACGAGTGCTTCGCCTTTGGCCTCATCCTGCACACCAACAATCGCGAGGGGTCGTTCGTCTCTTCCGGAAAGCTCCAACAGGTCGATGATTTTTTGTTCGATCGCTTCGTGCGGCACCATTTCGCCGCCAATCTTTGAGAAACGCGAGAGACGGCCTTCGATGTAAAGAAACCCGTCTTCGTCGAATCGGGCGATGTCGCCGGTTTTCAACCAGCCGTCGCGCAGGACCTCCGTCGTTCGTGGTGGATCGTGCAGGTAACCTTCAAAAATGTTTGGGCCGCGCAGCCACAGCATTCCACTTTCATAAAGCGAAAGTTTTCGGTTTGTTTCCGGTTCGCGTATTTCCGCGGCCATTCCGGGCGCGAGTCTTCCGACCGATCCCAAACGACTCGATGGTTGCACATGTTCCCCGGGCCTTTTCGGCTCCGGGTCGGGCAAATTGACGCTTACCACCGGCGCGGTCTCGGTGAGCCCGTAGCCTTCAAAAACTTTTTTGTGGAAGCGCTTTTCAAAATGGCTGGCCAGATCGAGAGGCAGCTTTTCCGCGCCGACGATGATGAGCCACAAGCTGCGGAGCTGCTCCGGCTCGGCTTTACGCAAATACAACCGCAGGAATGTCGGCGTCGCGAGCAGGAACGTCAGCGCGTACTGTTCGATGAGCGCTGCGCATTTTGCGACCTCCAATGGATTGGGAAACGTGACGATGCGCACGCCCTCGATGAGCGGATACCAAAGTGTCACGGTCGAGCCGAACGTGTGAAAGAACGGCAGCGAGGCGAGGATGGCGTCAGTTTTTTTTGCGTCGAGCAGTTGCCGGAACTGCCAGACGTTTCCGACCACATTGCGGTGACTTACTACAACGCCTTTCGCTTCTCCGGTGGTTCCGCTTGTAAATAGCAAGATCGCTTCGGCGTGACCGCCTTTTTTCGGAATTTGCAAAAGCCCCAAGAGCAACCGCGCCGGAGCCAGCAGCGATATTATCCACCAGAAAACGATTTCGCGTTTCAGTTGCGGCATCAGTTCGTCCAGCTTCAAAATGTGTTCCGGCCAGGGAAAATCCTTCAATCGCTCCATGAATGGCGTGGCTGAAATCGCCACCCGCAGGTCGGCGCGCCTGCAGCAGGATTCATTTGCCGCACGGCCCATTGTGAAATTGAGATCAACCGGAACCTTATCTGCCAGCGTCACGGCAAGATTCGCCAGCATCGATCCCTTGCTGGCCGGCAAGACAATGGCGATTCGTTTGTCGGAAAATTGCTTCCGAAGATGCCGGCTGAATGCTGCGGCCGCGCCGAGCAATTTTGCCCGGCTGAGTGTGCTGTGATCGGTTCCGTCAATCACTGCTGTTGCAAACGGTCTGCGCTTCAAGCCGCGCACGCATTCTTCGGCAAGATGTCGATCCAATGATGGCCGGCGACTGAAACAGAATTCGCCGAGCTTGAGTAATTCTTCGCGCATAGTCGCAACGTCGGCGGCTTTGGCCTCAAGCGGTTTGCCGAACGCGATGGTCACAGGGTAGGGGATTCGCTTGGGAAGTTTTGTGAAAAATCTTCCGCCTTGGAACGAGAAGATCGAACCCCAGAGTTGATCGAGCCAAACTGGAACGACGACCGCGTTGGCGTGCCGCGCAATCAATTCATAACCGCGCTGCAATCGCAACAACGTTCCCGTGCGTTCCAACTGACCTTCGGGGAAAACACACACGATTTCGCCGCCGGCAATTTTTTCAGCAGCGACCCGAACGGCAGCGTGCGAATGCCGGATATTGATTGGGATGCAACCTACTGCACGCAGAATTGGGTGCAGAATCGGTTTGTGATAATACTCCTGGTCGATGACGTAGCGGATCGGGCGTGTGCAGGCGAGCTGCAGAATGAGCGCGTCCACCCAAGTGATGTGGTTGGGCACAAGAAGAAATCCGCCAGCCGGCAAATTTTCCAGACCGAGCGCGGTCACCCGATAAAAGCTGCGCACCAGCGGCCGGCCAATGAAATAGAGCGCGCGCGCGGTGCGTGACATCGAAGTCATCGTTTATGATTTACAATCGGCGTGAGGCAAACTGCAATCGGCAATTGCGATGGAGCCTGTCGTGAAAAAACCGATGAGCGGCGCACGTAGCGCACTTTTTCTGCTCCTGGCCATCAATCTTTTTAATTACATCGACCGCCAAATTTTGGCCGCTGTTGAGCCTGAGATTCGCGCAACATTCTTTGCGCCTAACGATCCTGGCGCGATGACCAGAACGGGCTGGCTCGGCGACGCATTTTTCGTAACTTACATGTGCAGCGCTCCGATCCTCGGTTTGCTTGCCGATCGATTCTCACGCTGGATCATCGTTGGTTCCGCTGTGATTTTATGGAGTCTGGCCAGCGGCGGCTCTGGTTTGGCTGCGACATTCGGCATTCTGTTGGCGACTCGAATTTGCGTGGGGATCGGCGAAGCCGGCTACGGACCGGCTGCACCCACCATTTTATCGGATCTGTTCCCGATTGAAACGCGGGGTCGCATCATGGCGATTTTTTGCGCGGCCATTCCGGTCGGTAGCGCGCTCGGTTACGTCATCGGCGGCTTAATCGGCACTAACTTTGGATGGCGCTGGGCATTTTATCTCGTGACCCCACCAGGTTTGCTGTTGGGTCTCTGGTGCTTTTGGCAACGCGATCCGCGCGTCGCGGGGCATCACCTGGTGCGCGAATCGCCGCGCCGCAGCATAAGCGATTATGTCAGGCTTTTCCGCACGCGTTCTTATCTCATCAACTGTGTGGCGCAAACCTTGATGACTTTTGTAACCGGCGGCTTGGGATATTGGGTAGCGGCATATCTTGAGTATAGAAATCAAAGCCCGGCCGCAGGCAGAACAATATTCGGTCTTATCGTGGTTGTGGCTGGTTTGAGCTCGACCTTATTTGGGCAATGGATCGCCGATAAATTGCGGCCTCGTTTTCCCGGTTCCTATTTTTCGGTTTCGGGAATCGGGATGTTGATTGCGTGTCCGCTTTTCATTGCCACCCTTTACATTCCATTTCCAACTGCGTGGGCCACAATGTTCCTCGCGGTTTTTTTCTTGTTTCTGAATACAGGCCCATCAAACACGGCGCTGGCCAACGTTTCGTTGCCAGCCGTGCGTGCGACGGCATTTGCCCTCAATATTCTCGTTATCCACGCGCTTGGCGATGTGCAGGCGTTCTGGCTGCTGGGTTACATTGGCGGTCACACCAACATGCACGTCGCGTTTCTGTTTGTGTCCGGAATCATTTTCCTGTCCGGCCTGACCTGGCTCGCTGGCGTGAAATATCTTCTGGCTGATACAGCCGCGGTAGAAAGCCGAACCGCTGAGTGATTCCCCATCAATCGTCTGGGAACGCGCCAAAGATTTAACACAGACTGATAGGCCGTTACTTCACACTGAAGCTCGGGTTTGTTAATCTTCTCCTGGAGGTCTCTCCGAGGGAGTGCCAGCCTCGCGTTTCCCTCTCTGGCGATGCTGTGATCCAGTTGCCTTTTCACCGGGGCTCGCTGCTTCTGATGGAGATCGCTCGGTTTCCGAGCTCGCTCCGGTCTGGCTGCGGCCGGCGGGCGAAGTTGTCTCTTCGCGCGTCCCTCTTGTGCCGCGCTTTTCTTCTGTTGGTGAAGTGCCTGTCGCTCCGCCGCGAGTGCTTGGAGAAAGTGTTTCGTGCGGCCTGCCGCCGCGAGCCGCATGCGGAGTCGTTCCTGCGGTGGCGTGCGTGCTTGGCGATCTGGCCGGCGAAGCCGATGTTTGAGGCAGGGGAGATTTGGCTCCGGGAGACGATGAAGTTGCCGCCGGTGAGGTGGGGCCAGCCGGCGAAGCAGTCGTACCGGCTCTTGCCCCTGCGCCTGTTGCCGCGCCCGTTGTTGTGGTGGCGCGGGTTGTTGTAGCAGAGCCGGAAACGCCAACACCCACTGCCGCGCCCGGGCTTACCCCATAATAGCTATAGACGTTGGTAATGTAATCCGGCCTGGAATATTCTTCGATCCGAGCGTAATCGAACGCCGGTGCGTCATAGATGCGCTCCCGATCCACGTTTACCGTGAGTTCGCTAATATTCGAGGTGGGAGAATACACGGACCAGGGAACCGCAACCATTTTACCACTGGCATGTGCTCCTTCCCCGCCAGTGGAAAGAACAGTGTAAGCCATGCAGCCGGTATTTCGGTCGAGCACGACGTCTTTAATTACGCCGACTTCTTCTCCCTGTGATGATTTCACTTTCGTGCCGACGATTTTACTGGCTTGGACGTAAGCGGTACTACTGGTAGCAGTGCTTTGGGTTTGGGCGAACGTAGAAGCCACGGCCAAGCCCAAAAAGGCAATCGTGGCTGTAAGTATGATTGATGTTTTCATAAGCGATAAGAGTTTCAGCTCAATCTGGTGCGAGCCGACAAATAGGAATCGCTACGCGTCATTTCACCAGATGTAAAACAAGTGGCGGAACGGCCAAAATAACTTCCTTTTTACAAGCTTATGTCGATCTTGCGCAGCCTCGCGATCTATTTGCTCGTGCTGATTGGCGTTAGCGCATATGCCGAGGGTGTTCCCGATGATTGCACGCAGCTCATCCTCGGAATCGCGCCAACTTGGAACTCGATGCGTGGAGAGGCACGATTATTTGAACGGTCACGCGGTGGCGATTGGACTCCCGTGGCTGGATCTTTTCCAGTGTTGTTCGGCAAGAACGGACTCGCCTGGGGCACTGGTGTTACCGGGCAAAACGAGCCGGGTCTTAGAAAGAAAGAGCGAGACGGCCGCGCGCCTGCCGGAGTTTTCGAGATCGGACAAATCTTCGGATACGATCCGCACTTGCCCCCTGGCGGTGACTATCCATATCATCAAGTCACTGAGGCAGACGTTTGGAGTGATGACCCGCGCTCGCCGAATTACAATCGCCATATCGTGATCGATCCGAAGAACCCGCCTGACAATTACACTCACGAAAAAATGCGCTCAGGCGATTTCGCGTATCAGTGGTTGGTCGAGATCCGGCACAATTCCGATCCACCAGTGCCCGGCTTGGGAAGCGCAATTTTTTTTCATACTCGCCGCGGCGTGAATCGGCCAACCACTGGTTGCACCACGATGGCGAGGGAAAACCTGGTCAAGCTGATCACGTGGCTGCGCGCGAATCGCCATCCATGTTACGCACTATTGCCAGCTGCCGAATACGAAAAAAAATGGCGCTCTTGGAACTTGCCTACTCCAAACACGGTTCACCATTCTCTTTTATCCGATCATTGAATCGTCGCGTTGATTGGTTAGCTTCCTGTTAGGCACCCATGCAAAGACGAAGACGGCCCAATCCTGATTCGGAAGAAAACATTCGCCGCATCGATACGAAAGCACGCGCCAGGAAGCAGACGCATGGTTTTCAAGTCCACTTCCTTCGCGGTGATCGTGTCGTGACAAAAATGTTTAGCGACAGTCTCTACGGTGGAAAAAAAGGAGCGCGGCGTGCGGCGCGAAAGTTTAAGCGGACGATCCTACGCCGCTTGCCTCGGAGAAAATTTTTGGGGCCTGGATAAGCGGTTCGCGGTTGGAACGGTTTTTCCGCCGATACGCCTTCCAGCACTCCAAAAATCCCGGCGCGAAATCTTCCGGTCGCGCGGACGTCCAGCCATCGACCACGGCCGGAGGGAAAAATGCGGCTCTGTCGATTTCACACTTGTCAGGGACGAGGTCGCCGGAAACCACACCTCGGTATAGACAGATAAACTCGTGATCGGTGCATGGCGCGGCGGGAAGTTTTGAAATCTTCTGAAGCGGCACGCTGATGCCTAATTCCTCCTTTAATTCGCGCCGGGCTGTTTCATCGTAGCTTTCCCGCGCGGCGACGTGGCCGGCGGCGCTGGAATCCCACTTCAAAGGATGTCGATCTTTCCAGCGCGAGCGTTGTTGCAAGTAAACGTCGCCTGCTTCATTGAAGATCAGAATGTGAACAGCGCGATGGAGCAAGTTATTCCCATGCGCCTGAGAGCGGCTCGCGTAGCCCAGAATCCGATCGTTTTTATCGACGATCGGTAAGGTCTCACTCATCGTTAGGCGCGGGTCAGGGTGCGGAACCGGCGCGATGAAATTGGCGAGACCGATCCATTGCAGCAACGATAGCTCTTCGGCACGCGCTTTAGGATTGATGTTAAAATGGGAGGCCGCTCTATCCCAGTCAGAGACATGTGTCCGAAGCAATTTTCCTAGCTGTTTTCTTCTCTGGGAAAAACCAGCGCGAATTAATTTTACAAGCAGCTCATCATCGCGCGCAGGCAACTCGAGCGGATCACGCGGCAAGATTCGCACCACCGCAGAATCGACGTCGGGTTGCGGGAAAAAAACAGTCGCAGGTACGGTGCGCAAATATTTTACGCGATTGTGCAACTGCACGCGTAACGTCAACGCTCCGTAATCGTGTGTCGATGGCGACGCGGAAATGCGCTTCGCCATCTCCTTTTGTAACATTAACAACCACAGAGAAATAAGACTTGGATATTCTAGAGATTTTAAAAGCAACGCGCTCGAAATGTTGTAAGGAAGATTGCCGATGAGTTTCACTCGACGATGCGCAAAAAGAGACCGCCAATCGAACTTCAGTGCATCGGTGTGGATTATTTCAAGCCGTTCATCATTGATGTGGGCACGCAAAAAATTTGCGAGGCGCGCGTCTTTTTCGATTGCAAGAATGCGCACGCCTTTCTCAAGGATGTACTTGGTCAGCGCGCCTAGTCCCGACCCGATCTCGACCACATAATCTTCGGGGGTGATCTGCGCCTGATCGACAATCCAGCGAGCCAGATTTTGGTCGTGGAGAAAATTCTGACCGAGCGTTTTGGTTGGCGAAAGGGGTATTTTTCGAAGCGCGCTTCGTATGTCAGAGAGCTTCATATTAACCTTGCGCGCTGCGCGCTGGGTTGCTGAGAATTAGTATGTCTGTTCACAAAATTCTGTGAACAAAACGCCCCGGGGCACCGGGAACTTATTCACAAGTTATTCAATGGATTTAGAACCTCCCAGGGAGCCATGCGACCAATGTGATTTGCGCGAAGCTTTCTTGCGGTCGGCCAGATATTTTCGACGTGCATCCCCTAGGGAGACGCCACCGATAAAAAATGCCGTAGCGGCGCGCCCGATCGCGTATGTGCCGGCGCCAGCGACCATGCCGCACACGACATTGCCCCAGCCAGGAAAAAACTTCAGGATCGCGCGGGCGCCTTCGCGGAGAAGCATTCCCGCGCCGACATTTGCTCCAAGCGCCGTGATAAACTCCGTCGCAGCGCGCAAGCTTCGTTCTCGGCCGCTGATGTACATGATCCCCGAGACCATCATTACTTGGAGCGAGGTAAGAATCGGCAGGTCCGCCAGCGGAATGGGTTGCGCTCCGATGGCCGTGCAAATTGCGGTCGTCGATTTTATCAGCATTTGTGCGACGTGATGCTGCGCTTCGCGATCCCGTGAAATGCGAATCATCTCGATCTTGGCTTCATTCGGGAGCTCGCCTGCCAGAACCGACAACAAGCCGCGCGTTTCGGCAGGATGCATTTCCGTAACTTGGATGACCTGGATGACCTTGAGCAGACGATTACGAATCGCCGGCTGCGTCTTGAGCGCTTCTTCCAGTCGCGCAACGCATCTTTCCGATCCGAAAGAAACGCCGATGACCTTGGCATCGTCCAGCGCTCCGCCAAGCTCATCTTGTAAATGCAACATGAAGTTGGCGGCGGATGGTCTCGCCAAATTCGATTCGCCGTCATCGAAAACAAAGATGACGTCGGCAGGCTGACGTCTGAGGTCTTCTTCGACCTGAACTGCCGCGGAATCGCCTGCGTCGCGCGCATCCAGGATGGAGATTATTCCATGACCGGATATGTTCCAGTCGATCCAGCGATGCACGGGCATCACAGCAACATTCATCTGCTCTTGGGCGCCAGGTGTAAAAAGCGTGTTGATGATTCGGTGCGTTGGCATTTTGCTCGATCCGATGAAGAGGAATCGCGGCGGCCGTTGCTGGAGGAACAATTCCTTAAGCGGTGTGAGCTCGCTGAGAACAGCGTTTCTTATTTTGGAAGGCAGCCTGCCCGCAAGACGTTCGAGCTTTTCAGCGATCTTAAGAGCCTTTTGATTCATTGCTTCGCCACATTAAATCGTTAAACCGTTACACCGTTACATCGGATTTGCGATTTAATGATTCAACGTACCATCGATCTTGAAAAAAGGTACGCGTGCGAAATTTCGGCGTTTTCAATTCGACGGTGCCGCGCTTATAAACGTTGCATGAGTTTGAACATCGAAATTCTTTCAAAAGCTGCGACTCAGGCGCGTGGGCTGTGCATGGACGCCGTGCAGGCCTCGCAATCGGGGCATCTTGGGCTCCCGCTTGGCTGCGCGGAAATAGGCGCCGTGCTCTTTGGCTACGCCCTGCGATACAATTCAGAGGAGCCGCGCTGGATCGACCGCGATATTTTCGTCCTCTCCGGCGGGCACGGCAGCATGTTCCTTTACGCGTGGCTGCACATGGGCGGTTACGACTTGCCGATGTCGGAGATCAAACGATTCCGGCAATTGCATTCAAAGACGCCGGGCCACCCTGAATTTGGCGAGACGCCCGGAGTGGAATGCACGACGGGGCCGCTTGGTCAGGGTGTTGGCAACGCGGTTGGCATTTCCGTGGCGACAAAGATGGCCGCCGCGCGGTTCAACACTGACGAGCACAAAGTTTTCGATCAGCACGTCGTCTGTTTGTGCAGCGACGGCGACATGCAGGAGGGCGTCGCCTCTGAGGCATGTGCGCTGGCCGGTCATTGCGGCCTCGATAATTTGATTTTCATCTACGATTCGAATGCCGTCACGCTCGACGCCGCGGCGAAAGAGACGCAGAGCGAAGACACTGGGAAACGCATGGAAGCATACGGATTCGACGTCCAGGAAATCGATGGCCACGACATGCAACAGTTTCTCGATGCGTTTGACGTGGCGAAGCGGCGCGATAACGGCAAACCGCAGTTCATTATCGCTCACACGCTCATCGGCAAGGGCATTCCGGAAGTCGCAGGCACCTACAAGGCGCATGGCGAAGCGGGCGCAAAATTTGTCGATGCCGCGCGTAAGGCGCTCGGGCTGCCGGCAGAACATTACTTCGTGTCGCAGGACGTGTATGACTATTTTGCCGAGCACAAAAAGAAACTGCTCGCCGAGTACGGCCGTTGGGAGGAAACGTACAATGCCTGGCGAAAGAAAAATTCTGAGAAAGCGAAGCTGCTCGATGACGGACTTGAGCGAAAAGTCCCTGCCGATCTCTTAGCTGAGATTCCGCAGTTTCCCAACGATGCGAAGCTGGCTACGCGGAAGGCGGGCGGCGAAGCGTTGCAACCGATCGCGCAGGCGATGCCGTTACTGATGAGCGGCAGCGCCGACCTCTACGGATCGACAATGAATTACATCAAGGACGGCGGCGACTTTAACCGCGATAATCCCGGCGGGCGCAACATCCGGTTCGGCATTCGCGAGCACGGCATGTGCGCGATCCTGAATGGTATCTCGTATCACGGACTCTTCCGCGCATCGGGCGCAACCTTTATGGTCTTTACAGATTATTGCCGTGCTTCTATCCGGCTGGCTGCGTTGGCGAAGCTTCCTAATATTTATATTTTCACTCACGACTCGATCGGCGTCGGCGAAGATGGTCCAACTCATGAACCTGTGGAGACAGTGAGCTCGGTTCGTTTGATGCCGAACATCGACGTCATTCGTCCGGCCGATCCTGAAGAGACCGCAGGCGCATTTGTCGCGGCGATGCAGAGAATCGAAGGGCCGACATTTCTTTCACTTACACGACAGGCCGTTCCGATGTTGAATGACGTCGATGTAAAATTGCGCCGGCAAGGAGTGCTGCGCGGCGGTTATATCGCAAGGAAAGAGACCGCCAAACTCGATCTAATTATCCTGTCGTGCGGGAGCGAGTTGCAGCACGCTCTCGCGGCGGCAAAACAACTCGGCGACGGCGTGCGCGTTGTTTCCATGCCCTGCTTTGAACGGTTCAATCGTCAGCCCTCGGAATACCGCGAAGAAGTCCTGCCGAACGACTGCCGCAAACGCGTCGCCATTGAGGCCGGCGTGACCGAGATCTGGGATCAATACGTCGGGCTCGATGGGAAAGTGATTGGGTTGCACCAGTTCGGCTTGAGCGCGCCCGGCGCCGAAGTGATGAAAGAGCGCGGCATCGACGCGCAGCATGTTATCGATGCGGCGAAAAGGCTCGGGTAGCGCATCCGTCCCGCGTGTTGGCGATCGCGTCCTCGCTATCGCGAACTCTTCCCGTGGGCTTTCCACAACCTGCAGACAACTAAATTTCGAGGAAAGACTGTTTTGGCGCGACGCCGAAACCAGCACGCGAGACGCGCGCGCTCCCCAGAATTACTAAAACGCTTCGTCTGGCTCGCTCACATTTCGCGCCCGAGTTTCGAAGCGCGTGAAGTGCTTGAAGAATGTCAGTGGAACGTTTCCTACCGGACCGTTTCGTTGCTTTGCGATGATCAGTTCGGCTTCTTCGGCCGTTTCCTCAACAATCTTGTTATCGACTTTATCTTCGTCCTCTTTTTCCTCGTAGAAACTAGGTCGGAGGAGCAATCCAACCAGGTCGGCATCCTGCTCGATGGCGCCAGACTCGCGCAGATCGCTCAATCGCGGTTTTCCGCCGGTGCGCTGCTCGGGTTGGCGGTTCAGTTGCGCGACGACGATCACCGGAATTTTCAGCTCCTTCGCTAAGCCTTTAAGCCCGGCTGAGATCTCTGTAATCTCAAGCTGTCGGTTATCTTGTGCGCGCCGAGAGCTGGACGTGACTAACTGCAAATAGTCAATCGCAATGAGTTGAATGTCTTGCTGCGCTTTGAGTCGTCGTGCCTTTGCTCGCAACTCGAGAATGTTCAAACTGGAGCTGTCATCTAAATAAATTTTCGCTTCAGCCAGTTTCGATGCTGCCGCTGTCAGGTTTGGAAAGTCACGCTCGCCAAGAAAGCCACCACGCACCTTTGCCAGGTTCACATGTGCCCGCGAACAAAGCAGACGTTGCACCAGTTGTTGGCCGCTCATTTCCAAACTAAAAACGGCAACAGGAAGCTTTTGATTGACCGCAACATGCTCGACGATGTTCATGGCGAGCGCGGTCTTGCCCATGCTGGGCCGTGCCGCGATCACGATCATCTCGCCCGGATGCATTCCGTTCGTCATGCGATCCAGTTCGGGAAAGCCAGTTGAAAGACCAGTGATGCCACCTCGGTTCTCGTAGAGCTTCTCGATCGACTCGATGGCGTCCATCACCTGGTCTTTCATCGAGAGCAACTGACCTTTGAAGCGGTCTTCGCCCACGGCGAAAATGCGCTGTTCCACTTCGTCGAGCAGATTGTTTACCTCGTCCTGTTCCTCGTAAGCGCGGCGAACGCTCTCGGTGGCGGCGGAAATTATTTCCCGCAGGATGTACTTGTCGCGAACAATCTCGAGGTAGTAGCCAACATTGGCGGCGGTTGGAACGAAAGTGAAAAGGCTGGTGACGAATGCCGCGCCGCCGACGCTGTCGAGAAGGTGCCGATCACGCAACACCTGAGTGAACGTGATCAGGTCAATTGCCTGCGACGTGTTCCAAAGATCGACAAGAACGTTGTAAATCGTCCGATGCGCGGGGACGTAAAAGTATTCTTCGTTAATTTTCTCGACGCATTCTGCGATGGTTTCTCGCGGTGAAATTAGCATCGACCCCAGCACGCCTTGCTCGGCGTCCACGCTCTGCGGCGGGGTGCGGTGAATATCCTGCGCAGAACCTGTGGGCGAAATGGGAACAACTTTTTCGCCGCTTCGCACCGCCGAACCTCGGCCAGCGCCATTTCCCGCTTTACGAGGCTTCTCTCCTGTCCACGCGGACGATTGAGTCGCCATTTATTCCGTTTCTTTTTTCGCTTCTTTCTTTCTTCGGAAAAACGAATGTCGGTTTTTTTCAGGCTCCGCGGCCACGGCTTCTTCCGCAGGTTTCGCCTCTTTCGCCTCCGACTTCACGTTAAACTTGAACTGCGCAGTGACATCGTGATGCAACTTGATCTGCACCTCGTGATCGCCCGTATCTTTGATTGGCCGTTCCAGCAGAATTTTGTGTCGGTCAATCTCGACTCCAATCTCATCCTTGAGCCGGTTGCCGATGTCTTGCGCGGTGATTGAACCAAAAGCTTTTCCAGTCTCGCCCGTTGCCAGTGTGAAGATGACTCTTAACTTTTCGATGCGTCGGCTCAATTCCTCCGCCTCGTTTACTTCGCGTGCCTCGCGCTCGGAGCGCTTTTGTTTGAGAGCATCGAGCTGGCGCAAAGCCGCTGGTGTGACTTCGTAGGCTTTGCCGCGTGGCAGGAGATAATTGCGCGCGTAGCCGCGACGCACTTTGACCACGTCCGCTTCCGCGCCGAGCCCCGGAACGTTTTCGGTCAAAATAAGTTCAGTTAAAGGCATATTGAATTTCTAAAACGCGTTGAGAATTTTTCAAACTGAGGGGCTTCAGGGATGCCGAGTGTAAAATTCACACGCGTATTGTCAATGCGAGAATAAAAGATTCGCAAAAAAAAATTCGCAATGACGCAATCGAGCATGCGTTCAGCCTGCGATCACACGCAAAACGAGAGGCGAACACGCCTTACCTTAGATCATGCCGAGCTTCATCCGGCCCGCTTCGCTGATCATGTTTTGGTTCCAAGGCGGGTCCCAAACGAGTTGGACATCCGCTTCATCGACGCCGTCGATGGACAAGATTTTGCTCTGTGCATCGTGAGCGATGGCTGGTCCCATGCCGCAGCCGGGCGCGGTCAGGGTCATCTTCACTTCCACTCGCGCGCCCCCATCCTCTTTTTTGGTCAGACGGCAATCGTAAACCAGACCCAAATCGACAATGTTGACTGGGATTTCCGGATCGTAGCATTGGCGCAACTGGATCCAGACGTCTTCCTCTGAAACTTCGCCATCTGTGCGTGTAGGTTCTTGCGTTTGCGGTTTTTCCAATCCGAGCGCGTCGAGGTCTTTTTCTGCCACGCGAGCCAACCCTTGGTAAGTTGCAACAGTATAGCTTCCTCCGAGGCTTTGCGTGACCACCCCCTGCGTCCCGGCGGGGATGGTAGTCTTTTGGCCGCTCGGAATCTGGATCGCCTGGCAATCGCGGCTCAATGTGAATTCAGTGTTTTCGTACATGGCATTTACCCTTTGCGATTTACTATGCCACAGACCAAAAAAATGACGAGTGACCAATGACGAATGTCGAAGGAATGCCGAATAGCTGTCGCGGAGGTTTCGTCATTCGTGCTTCGTCATTCGCTAATACACATCCCGCTTGTAACGCTTGTCGCTTTTGAGTTTCTCAACGTATTCATTGGCTTGCTCGACGCTCTTGCCGCCCTGTTCCTGCACGATCTTGCGCAGCGTCGCATCGACGTCCTTGGCCATCCGGCGCGCATCGCCGCACACAAAAAAGAGCGCGCCTTCGGCGTCGATCCATTTCCAAATCTCCGCGGCGTTTTCCGTCATCTTGTGCTGGACATAAATCTTCTGGGGTTGGTCGCGCGACCACGCGCAATCGAGCCGTGTCAACATCCCCTCTTTCATATACGTGTTGAACTCGTCTCCGTACGCAAAATCGCAGCTCTCGTGCTGCGCGCCAAAGAACAGCCAATTCTCACCCTTTGCTCCGGTGGCTTTTCGCTCCTGCAGATACGCGCGGAACGGTGCCACTCCGGTTCCGGGCCCGATCATGATGATTGGAGTGTCAGGATCCTCCGGTAAATGAAAGTGTTTTGCTACGGTGGGAAAAACGGGCACCGGCACGTCATCTGCGCGTTCAGCAAGAAAAGACGAACAAACTCCCTTACGCACCCGGCCGTGACTCTCGTAACGAACGACATCCACAATGAAATGCACCTGCTCGGGGTACGCCTTGAGGCTCGAGGCCACTGAATAAAGTCGCGGCTGCAATTTGCTCAGTAAGCCGACAAATTGTTCCGGCGTGAAGTGCACCGACGGATGCTCAACGAGGAAATCAATGACTTCCATGCCCCAGAGGTAAGTCTGGAGGTCCTGTTTGCGATCTGGGGCGAGAAGGTACCCCAACGTAGGCGTAGCGGAAGCGCGCTCGACAATGGCTCTCAAAAACTTTGGCGTTGGCTGCGTGATGCTGTAATCGCGCAGTAACGCTTCGCGCAATGTCGTCGGTTCCCCTCTCGGTCGGAGAACCTTTTCTTCGCCGCTCGCGCCGAGCGTACGGATGATTTCATCGACCAACTCTGGATCGTTCGTTGCGTAAACAGCTAAGGAATCGCCCACTTCAAAGGTCAAGCCCCACCCGGTCAGATCGAGCTCGAAATGGCGCGTATCCTTCGCAGATTCCAGACCGCTCAGCCGGCGATTCACGAGCATGCGAGCGGGAAACGGATTTGCCCGTGTGTAGCGCGGGGCGGCGACGGGAGCAGTAGCAGTAGCAGTAGCAGTAGCTTCAGTCATGGCAATTCCTGTAGCGGCGATCTGTTACCGTCGCAAATGTTCATCCGTCATTTCCGATTGTGAATGTGGGGCAAGCATAACTGATGACGAATTCATGGCGATGCTGAAGAAAACTGCTTCCGACGCCGGGTCCGGGAATTTTTCTTGGCGGCCGAACTGAGTGCAATCGCAAAATCCACCTGGCGTTTGAAGACATCGACGCGGGCGACGAAGACGGATACTTCGTCACCGACGCTGAACCGTTTGCGTGAGCGTCTGCCGAACAGCTGCCGTCGAGTGGGCTCAAACAAGTAAAAGTCATCCGTCAGTGAGGAGACGTGGACAAGCCCGGTGATCAGTGCATCCGGCAATTCCACCATCAGTCCGTAGTTGCGGACATCGACAATTGCGGCGCGAAAAATCTGCGGATTGCGCTCGTCGAGTTGCCGCTGAAAAAACTCCAGCTTCTTCATTTGAGCCGCATCGATCTCCGCGTCGGCTGCGGTTCGTTCGGTAGTTGAAATGTGTTCGGCAATGGAAGTGATTTCTGCCATATCGGGATGGTAGGGACGGACCGCCGGGCCGGCCGGCGCGCTCGGCGAGCGCGCCCTACCCAATGCGCGGTGCACCACCAGATCGGCATAACGCCGAATAGGACTGGTAAAATGCAAATAATTCGCCTTGGCCAACCCATAATGGCCCAGCGGCTGGGCTGAATAGCGCGCGCGTTTCAAGCTCTTAAGCAACGCAATCTTCAGAGCTTGCTCTTCGGGTTTGCCTTGGATTGACTCGAGCAATCGCTGCAACTCGGCGCGATGAGTCAGATCGCCGACCCTGTAATCAAAGCTAAGCACGAATTCTCTATACTCGGCGAGTTTTTCCGGGTCTGGGTTTTCGTGGACGCGATAGATGGTGGGAATCGCGCGTTTCTTAAGCTCACGCGCTACAGCTTCGTTTGCGGCCAGCATGAATTCTTCAATCAACTGGTGCGATTCGTCGTTCTCAACGCGCTCCAGTTTTACTGGATGACCTTGTTTATCGACCCAGACTTTTACTTCTGGGAAATCGAGGTCGAGCGCGCCGTGCTCGAACCGTTTTCGCCGCAATAATGAAGCAAGTTCCCAAGCCGCATGCAGCCATTCGCCCAATTGATCACGAGGTGGGGCGCTCAAAATCGCATAAGCCTGTTTGTAGGTAAGTCGATGCGCGCTACGAATCACGCTTCGGGCGAAACGCGCGCTTTTCGCCATGCCGTTTTTGTCGAAATGAATAAACGCTGAATGTGTGAGCCGATCGACTCCTGGGTTGAGACTGCAAACGCCGTTGCTCAATCGCTCCGGCAACATCGGGATCACGCGGTCAGGTAGGTAAGCACTATTGCCGCGCCGGCGCGCTTCGCGATCCAGCGCGCTGCCAGGTTCTACGTAGGCGGCGACATCGGCGATGTGCACGCCAAGCCGCCAACCACTCTTGCCCTTTTCAACTTGGATCGCGTCATCAAAATCGCGCGCGTCGTCAGGATCGATCGTGACGATGAATTCTTTGCGCAAATCTTCGCGTCCCTCGATCAATCGTGGATTGATTTTATCGGGAATCCGCTCTGCCTGATCCAAAACATCCTTCGGAAATTCTGCTGGCAGATGAAATTTGCGAATGATCGAGAGCATGTCGATGCCTGGCGCGGTTGCTGGCCCGAGGACTTCGATGATTTCGCCTTCGGGGTTAACGTGGCGCGATTCCCAGGCGTCTAGGCGAACCACGACTTTGTCGCCAACTGTAGCGGCGGTCTGCGACCGCCGATCTTCTTTTAGATTCTGCGAGGCCCGGCGGTCAGAGACCGCCGCTACAGGATGCACGTAGATGTCGTGCACAAACCGCGGATCATCCGGCACGACATAGTAAAAATTCCGCGATCGTTGGAGTGTGCCGACGATAGTATTGTGAGCGCGCTCCAAGATTCGGATCACACGCCCTTCGCGACGTCCTTTGATGCGGTCAGAAGGTATATCGCGCGATATACGCACAACCACTCGGTCGCCATGCATGGCTATGCCGATGTTCTCCGCGGCGATGAAAACGTCCGGCTGGCCCGGCGTTTCAGGAGTGAGAAATCCGTAACCGGCCTGATGAATCGACAATCTACCCGCTACCAGGTCCGCCTCGGCAGGCAAAACATATCGGTCTTTGCGGATCCGCGCGATCTCGCCCGCGCGCTCGAGCTCACGCAGCGTTTTGCGCACGGCATTTCGTTGCATGCCGGTCAAGCCAAGTTCCCGAGCGATGTCTGTTCTGTTCAGCGGCCGGTAATCTTTCCGGGCGAGCAGTGCCAAAACTTGTTCTCGAATCTTACGTCCGTTTGCAGCCATTTGGGCGAAACAATGTAGCGCGAGCCTCTGGCTTGCGCATGTGTACTAAACGCAAGCGGGGACGCATGCGCTACTTTAGGTGGCAGCGAAACTAAACATGAACAACGGAACTATTACCAGCGCGGCGATCTTGGGCATGACCGCGATTGCACTGCTCGGCGCCGGAGGAGGAGCCAAGATGAGGATCACAAGTTCTGCTTTCCAGGAAGGTGCGAACATTCCATCAAAATTCTCATGTGATGGCGCCAACACCAGTCCGCCTTTGCAGATTTCGGATGTTCCTTCTGAGGCGAAAAGCCTTGTCTTGATCGTCGATGATCCTGACGCGCCGAGCGGACTGTTTACACACTGGAGCGCTTGGAACATCTCCTCGCGAACCAGTACCATCTCGGAGGGAAGCACGCCAAAAGGAGTGCAGGGCACAAACGATTTCGGCAAATCCGGCTACGGCGGACCGTGTCCGCCCTCTGGCACGCATCGATATTATTTCAAGGTTTTCGCGCTGGATCGCGAGCTGGATTTACCTTTTGGTGCTAAACGAGGCCAGCTCGATGCGGCGATGAAAGGCCATGTAATTGCGCAGGGCGAATTGATGGGGCGCTATTCGCGCAAGAAATAAACTGTAGTGGCAGTCTATGACTGTCGAATGCCTACTACAGTTCGAATAATCGCGCGGTTGCGATAGTCTCAATCGTGATGCGCGAAAGAATCTGGAAAATCGGCGAGCGCGTTTTCAACGTCTCCCAGCGGGGCTTAATCATGGGCGTGTTGAATGTGACTCCAGATTCGTTTTCCGACGGTGGGAATTTTTTTTCGCTGGAGAAAGCAATAGAACACGGCGTGAGAATGGCCGCACAAGGCGCGGACATCATCGATATCGGTGGCGAATCGACGCGACCCGGCGCTGAACCTGTTGCCCCTGGGGAGGAATTGCGTCGCGTCGTTCCAGTAATCGAAAAATTACAAGCGAAGATCGATGTTCCGATTTCAATCGACACATCGAAAGCTGAAGTGGCGCGCGCGGCGATTCGGGCAGGCGCTTCGATTGTGAACAACATCACCGGAGGACGAGGGGACGAGGCGATGCTGCCGCTGATTGGCGAAACGAAATCCGCTTTCATCATCATGCATATGCAAGGAACTCCCCGGACGATGCAGAACCAGCCGCAATATGAAGATGTTGTTTCAGAAGTTTCGGTTTTTTTTCGACAACAATATGCACGCGCCATAGGTTGTAATATTGATCCCATGGCGATTGCATTTGATCCGGGCATTGGTTTCGGGAAAACGCTCGATCACAATCTGGAATTGCTCGCGCAGCTCGAGCGGCTGCGCACGCATGAGCGACCACTCGTGATCGGTGTTTCCCGCAAATCATTTCTGGGAAAGCTGGCTAACTCGCCGGAAATGAAGGACCGCCTGGCGCCTGCGGTCGCGTTGACTTCGCTCTCGCGCGTTCGCGGCGCAGACGTGTTCCGGGTTCATGATGTCAAAGAAAGTGTGAGTGCGTTACGCGTAACGGAGGCGATCCTTGGAAGGACAGAATGATTCATCAACTCATTGATCTCTGGTTCAGGGGCTGGCGCAGTCTGGTCGAAATTCTTTTGCTCAGCGTCGCCATCTATTACGGCTACCTCTACTTTCGCGGAACGCGCGGCGCGAAAGTGCTTACTGGTCTGGCGATAGTCTTTCTGACGCTGACGTTAATTTCGACGCTACTGAATCTGGTTGTGATCGGCTGGATCGTGCGAAGCTTCTCGGTTTTCCTCGCAGTTGCATTACTCGTCATTTTTCAGCCGGAGCTCCGGCGTGGCCTGGCTGCCTTGGGCGGGCACCCGATTTTCTCGCTGACGAGCGAGAAACGAGAAACCGTCCATGATTTGGCGGAGGCGGTGACGCAACTGGCAAACAAACAATTCGGCGCGCTTATCGCTATCGAGCGTGACACATCGATTCGCGTTTACGAAGAAACAGGCGTGATAATTGACGGCGAGTTTTCTGTCGAGTTGATTCTCACCATCTTTCATCCAAAGGCTGCGCTGCACGATGGCGGAGTGATTATTCGCAACGGACGAATTGCAGCTGCGGCCTGCATTTTTCCTGTAAGCCAGCGAGAAACACTGGATCGCAGCCTGGGATTACGTCATCGCGCAGGGCTGGGCATAACCGAGGAATCGGACGCCGTGGCGGTGATCGTCTCCGAAGAGACAGGCGCTATTTCCATTTGCCACCGGCGCCGAATTGAGCGCAATTTCACACCCGAAACGTTTCGTCAACGGATCGCGGAAATTTTATTGCATAGCAAATATGAAGAGACTGATTCTGAACAACTGGCGCGCGAAGTTGATCTCTCTCCTGCTCGCGACAACGCTTTGGTACCTCATCAAAAAGAACGTAGCGACGACGCCGTCGCCGTATGAGAGATCCTTCCCGGCGCCGGCCACTCAAACCCAGTAAAGGCGCGCTTCAGCGTAGAAAACGCGACAGATTCTCTTCTTCCCAGCGGCGTGCCTTGCGATAATGTCGAAATTCGCGCTCGCGGCGGTTGAATTCTTCAGTGTGAACTCGCCGGCGGTTGGGCGATAACATTTCATCCGGCACCACCGAATGCAGCATCTCGTGATAGAGCACATAGCGCAAAAACCAAGGCGGCACGAATGGCTGGTCTAGCGCAGGATTGATCCGAATGACCCGGTCTTCCTCCTGAATTGTACCAAAGATAAAATTTTCTCTCGGCCGATGCTTGCGCCTGCGGCCCCACATCACGTTGTAACCGCGAAGACGCCCGCGAAAATATCGTTTGTTCAAATCGTCGAACATTGGGCGCAGATCAAAATGCGTTCCTTCGTGGTGCAAATTCAAGTGCCGCTGCATCGGCAACTTTGGATAAGCGAGCTTCCGTTTGGTCTTTTTCTTCTTCTTGGCCATTCTAACCCTTTCCAAAAACGAGAAAGTGAGAGACTAATTTAGCGGCCACCAAATCTTGTGACAAGCAAAGCGCAAATCTTTGGGAGAGATTGTTTGTAAACCACTTACCTACAAACAATTATGTCGATGCCGAGAAACCAAAGACCCCAAACTTTCAACCCCGAACCACAGCTTGGCTTGCTGGCGGTCCTTCGTAGGAGGACCTCGGACATTTTGCCGGGATCGCAACTAGTGTATAATCGTCCTAATTTACTGGTGAAAGCGCTAGAAGCTTCAACGGGTCACACAGCATGACGCCTTTTCTGCGAAAATTGCTCGGTCAAAACTGGCTGCTTTTAGTGACGATGCTCGCGCTCGCCATCTTTGGGGTTGTAGCAATTTACAGCGCGACTTCCTCGCGCAGTGATCCGTACGCAGCGGATTTCTGGCGAAAGCAGGCGAATTGGGTGGCTGTCGGTGTCTTTGCGTTCATGGTGACCAGTTTGGTTCACTACCGCTGGATCCGCTGGGGCGCATTGCCGATGTATCTGGCAGGTATTGTGTTTCTCATCCTGACGAAGTTCATCGGCACGAAGGTATATGGGGCACGTAGCTGGCTGCATTTGGGGCCGATCAATTTTCAACCCGCGCAGCTTGCGGTTGTCGCCGGGATAATGGTTTTGGCGATATTCTTGACTCAATTTCGCGAGATGCATCCGATGCTGCGGTTACTGCTCTCCGGAGCAATTGCGGGAGCGCCATGCCTGCTCATCCTGTTGCAGCCCGATCTGGGCGAGGTCATCATTTGGATTCCGGTGCTCCTCGCCCTGTGGTTCGTCGGCGGTCTGCCGTTGCGATATCTGATTTGCGTCATTCTAATCGCAATCGCTTTTATTCCGATCGCGATCAATTTCGGACTCAAGCCATATCAGCAACAACGGATCACCGCCTTCACGCACCCTGACATCGACAAACAAGGCTCTGCATGGGCGATTAATCAATCTCTCATCGCGATCGGCTCAGGCGGCTGGTCGGGCAAGGGATTTAAAGCGGCAAACACGCAGATCGAGCTCGGCTTCCTGCCTGCTACTGCTGTGCACAACGACTACATCTTCTCCGCCATTGGCGAACAATGGGGATTTGTCGGCGGAATACTTCTGATTGGTGGATTTGCCCTGCTCCTGATGACGTGTCTTTTTGTTGCATTTCTTGCCGGGGATCAATTGGGCCTGCTTCTCGCTGTGGGGATCACCGCTCTTATCTTCACTCACATTTTCCAAAACATGGGAATGACAATCGCGTTGCTGCCCATTACTGGTGTGCCGCTGCCCTTGATCAGTTACAGCGGTTCGTTTGTGCTGATGATCATGTTTGGCCTCGGGCTTGTGAATAGCGTTTGGATCCATCGAAAAATTCCCGCGTAACCGGGTGCACTCGCACGCGACCGGGCGGCGTGCCACGCAATGGCTGCCCGGTTTGACCGCACGATTTACTTTAATCTGCGGTCGTCTAAAATCGGGCGCGACACATGGAGACCGATTACAAGGTTAAGCTGGAGGTTTTCGAAGGGCCCTTGGATCTGCTCCTTTACCTGGTCAAACAGGATGAGATCGAGATCTACGACATTTCTCTTGAACGCATCACCAGCCAGTACCTCGAGTATCTCCAAGCGTTCAAAGAGCTAAATATCGAACTGGCCGGTGAATTTATCGTGATGGCTGCAAACCTCATTTACCTGAAAAGCCGCAGCCTGTTGCCTCTCGACCAGCAGCCACCCGAAGAAGACGCCGGGGAAGATGATCCCCGCTGGGAGTTAATCCGGCAATTGATTGAGTATAAAAAATTCAAAGAAGCGGCAGCCGAACTCCATTTGCGCGAGCTGGAGCAAGAGAGGATTTTCCCGCGAGAAGCTGCATCGTCGTTAGCCATTGAGGAGCCGCTGCGCCTGGGTGAAGTTGGAATTTTTCAACTCATCAACGCGTTCCAAACCGTAATCAAAAGAATCGAGACCCAACATGAGGTGCAGGAGATTTTCGGCGAGCGTTTTAGTGTTTCGGAGAAGATCGATACGATTCTGCAGCGCGTTGCGAGCGGCACTCGGATCCGTTTTTCTGATTTGTTTGGTGCTGTCGTCTCGCGCGTGGAAGTGGTGGTGACGTTTCTCGCGCTCCTGGAGCTCATTCGTCTAAAACAGGTGCGCGCCTTCCAAAAAAATATCTTCGAAGAAATTGAAATCGCCGGTGCGGCAACTTGAGCATCTTAAGCGATGCCGCGGATTTTGATCGCTGGGTGTGGTTATGTTGGGCAGGCGGCAGCCGATCTATTCCATGCCACAGGCTGGGCGGTGGAAGGCTGGACGCGTTCTGCAAAATCCGCAGCAGGTCTTGCCGCAAAGCCATATCCAGTACGCGGGGTCGATCTCTCGCAACACGCTCAGGTAGCTGAATGCACAGGATTATTCGACGCAGTGATACACTGCGCGAGTTCGCGCGGCGGCGATGCCAAAATTTATCGTCAAGTTTACATGGACGGCGCACGCAATCTCCTTGAAACGTTTCCTGGATCAAAACTGCTCTTTACGAGCAGCACGAGTGTGTACGCGCAACGCGATGGCTCGTGGGTCACGGAAGAGAGCGAGACAAAACCAATGCGCGAGACGAGCCGGATACTTCTTGAGGCCGAATGGCTGGTGGTCGATGGGGGCGGCATCGTCGCGAGGCTCGCTGGAATCTATGGACCGGGACGATCTGCTTTGTTGAACAAATTCCTGGCAGGCACGGCGATCATTAATCCGGAGAACGATCGGTTCGTGAATCAGGTGCATCGAGATGACATCGCGGCTGCGCTGGTTTTTTTATTGAGCCTGAAAGCGCAGGGCGCTCAGATTTACAATGTGGTCGATGATCAGCCGATTCTCCAAAGCGAGTGCTACCGCTGGCTCGCGCACAAGCTGAATCGTCCGTTGCCGCCGATCGGGAAAACAAAGCAGCAAAGTAAGCGCGGGGACAGTAATAAGCGTGTGAGCAATGCAAAGCTGCGTGAGTTGGGTTGGACGCCGCGGTATCCAACTTTTGCCGGTGCCATGGAAAAAAGCATTTTGCCGAGTTTCACGGATCTCAACGTCCAACGCTGAACGCCCAACGCTCAACTTCCAATAAGCAAAGTCTGGATTGAGTGTTGGTCGTTGGATGTTGAGCGTTGACTGTATCAAGTGAGTTAGGGCTATTCATCGCTTTAGGACACCTGCGCAGCTTCCACTACGGCAGCGCTTGCCGCGGCATGCTCTTCGTGCCGCTCGCCGAACAGTTGCCGAATCACCTCTTCCACTGGCACTTCCTGGACGTTGATGTCGCTTACGTCGCAGGCTTCGAGCAGCTCGCGGCAGGTTTCCGTGACTTTTGCGCGCGGAACTTTCAGTTGCACCGAGACAGGCGTTTGTTCAGTCACTTCGCCGAAACGAGAAAGATCGCGCGTTGCTTCTTTTTCAAAGGTAAGGCTCAGAATTTTATATCCTGAAAAGCGATCGACGATCTCTGCCAGCGGCCCGTCGAAAAAGATTTTGCCGTGATCAATCACCAGAACCCTATGGCACAGCTCCTCGATGTCCTGCATGTAATGGCTGGTCAGCAGTGTGACGATGTGATGTTCCTCATTGTAGATACGCAGAAACTCCCGCACGCGTTTTTGACTCACCACATCCAGTCCGATTGTCGGCTCATCGAGAAACAGCACACGCGGCTGGTGAATGAGCGCAGCGATGAGTTCCATTTTCATTCGCTCACCCAGGGAAAGTTCGCGCACCATCACGTTCATTTTGTCTCGCACTTCCAAGAGATCTGATAATCCATCGACGACTTTTTCGAACCGGTTGCGGTCGATCCCGTAGATCGCGCGGTTGAGCTCCAGCGATTCTTGCGCGGGCAGGTCCCACCACAGCGCATTCTTTTGTCCCATGAGCAAACTGAACTGGCGCTTCATCTCGTTGCGCCTTTCCCAGGGAACAAAACCAAGCACACGCGCATCACCCGAAGTCGGATTCAACAAACCAGAGAGCATTTTGAGCACGGTGGTTTTCCCGGCGCCGTTGGGGCCAAGGAATCCGACAAACTCGCCTTCCTCAATTTGAAACGAGACTTCATCCGCGGCTCGCGTTTCGTCGTAGCGCCGCCTTAACAATCCTTTGACCGAACCCCAGAGTCCGCGCTCTTTGCGGTACGTGCGATAGACCTTGGTCAGGTTGGAAGCTTCAATCGCTGGCATAATGGATCTTCCCCGAAGCTAGCTGGTGATGTGGCCTCAGCAAAATCGAGGTGTCACTCGCGTGTTCAGATCCTGTTCTGGGGAGCACAGGCTGCCAGCCTGTAGGTCTCGGCAGCTTGCCGAGACCGGGAGCGATGCGTTCGTGGTTTCAAGATTAAGCATGAAGAAATGTTGCCGGCAGGGCTGCCGGCAACTACAGGCTAGCAGCCAGTGCTCCCCCAGAGTGCGTTGCTCGCAAAATCACAGGACATCGTCGAGACACGCCAGCAAATGCGAGACGGTTTCCTCTGTTTCGTCTCCCATGTTCGAGAGGCGAAAGGTTTGGCCGCGAATCTTCCCGTAACCAGGATCAATCACCAAATGATGTTTCTCGCGAAGTTCCCTTGCGAACGCCAGCACGTCGATGCCTTTGTTGTTTTTCACGCAAGTGAGCGTTTTCGAGCGGAACCCTTGCTCGGCGAAGAAATCGAAGGCAGCACCGCGTACCCAATCGTGCACCAGCGCGTTCGTGCGCGCGTGTCGAGCGAAGCGCTTCTCCAAACCTTCCTCGAAAATCTCATCGAGCTTGAATTGCAGCGCGTGGATGTGCCCGATGCTGGGCGTGCTAGGCGTCGTCCATTGAGCCTGCTCCTTTCTGAACTCGAGGAAATCGAAATAGAATCCGCGGTTCGGAATCTTTTCCGCGCGTGCGAACCCTTTTTCAGAAACGGCGAACAACGAAAAACCCGGCGGCAGCGCCAATGCTTTTTGTGCGCCGGTGAGCAGCACGTCGATGCCGAGCGCGTCCATGTCGATCTTCACCGCCGAAAACGAGGACACGGTATCGAGGATCAGCGCGACATCAGGATACTTCGCGAGGACGCAGCAAATTTCCGGGAGCGGATTCATGACACCGGTCGACGTTTCACTGTGGGTCAATGTGACGGTGTCGAATTTGCCGGTCGCCAACTGCCGATCGACATCCTTGGCGTCAATATGTTTTCCCCATTCCACCTGGAGAGGCTCGGCGTTTTTGCCGCAACGCTTTGCAACATCGAACCACTTGTCTGAGAACGCGCCGCACATGCAGCAAAGCACGCCGCTATCGACCAGGTTCCGGATGGACGCTTCCATTACGCCCCACGCCGAGGACGTGGAAAGGAATACAGGCTGCTTTGTTCCGAACAGTCTCTGAAGCCCCGGATGAATCGCGCTGTAAAGATTTTTGAAATCTTCGCTGCGATGCCCGATCAGCGGACGCGAGAACGCCGCCCACGTTTTTTCTGATACTTCAACGGGACCGGGAATGAAAAGCTTGTCGTGCGATATCACGGCAGAAAACGTCCAACGCCCAACGCTCAACGTCCAATACTAAAGTTTCGCGGATGACTTGCTTACCGACCGCTTGCGATATACGCCTCACAATGGGCCGTCTTCTAGCAACAACGTTCGGCGGCGCGCTGTGCGTCGCGTCCCTCATTTGCGCGGAACCGCCGAGCTACTTCGTGTTCGTCAGCAATGAACGCTCCGGCGACGTAACGGTAATTGACGGAACGACAGATGCGGTGGTTGCCACTTTTCCAGTGGGCAAACGGCCGCGCGGGATTCATGCCGCACCTGGCGGGAAGCGACTTTTTGTGACATTAAGCGGTTCGCCCCGAATGGCGCCCGGCGTGGATGAAAATCGCGCGCCCGCTGACAAGACCGCTGACGGCCTTGGTGTAATCGATGCAGTAACGCGCAAGTTGATCGATCGCTGGCATGTCGGCTCCGACCCTGAGCAATTCGCAGTCAGCAGAGATGGGAAATTCGCGTTCATCGCAAACGAAGACGATGCGAGCGCTTCGACTATCAATCTCGATTCGGGACAATCTCGCGGAAAAGTGAAAGTATCGGCTGAACCGGAAGGCGTTGGCGTTAACCCTGCGAACGGTGAAGTCTACGTCACGTGCGAAGACAAAGGCGAGGTTTTCGCGATCGATGTGGATGCGCAGCGAGTGATAGCAAAAATCGAGACAGGAGGGCGGCCGCGTTCCGTTGTATTTCTACCGGACGGCTCGCGCGCTTACGTCGCCTGTGAGAACGGGGGTTACGTTGCCGAGATCGACGCGAAATCGCATAAGCTATTGTCCAAAATCCAATTGCCCACGGGCTCGTTGCCGATGGGCACGGCGATTTCTAAAGATGGAAAGGAGCTCTACGTTTCAACCGGTCGTGGAAACGCAGTTGCGATCATCGATACGCAGAAGAATGAGGTAGTCACGACA
Source organism: Candidatus Udaeobacter sp. (assembly GCA_036499425.1). GTDB lineage: Bacteria > Verrucomicrobiota > Verrucomicrobiia > Chthoniobacterales > UBA10450 > Udaeobacter. Next base: position 33,820 of record DASYDT010000077.1, read on the forward strand.
ATTCCCGTCGGAAATCGCGCCTGGGGAATCGCGCTCGACCCGAGCAGTTCCAAGCTTTACACAGCAAACGGCGCATCAAACGACGTTTCCGTTGTCGATCTAAGATCGCGCAAAGAACTGCGCCGAATCAAAGTCGGCGACGGCCCATGGGGCATCGCGATTGTTACCAAGGAATGACGGCTTCCCAGCCGTCAGATCTTGTAGTGGCCGGCTGCCCAAGCCGTCCCTCCTTGATTTTTATCCGCCGGCGTAATTTGGATATCGCTCATGTAGCTCGCGCGATAGGCGGTCTGCTTCCTCGGTTTTGCCAGCTTGGCGGTATGCCAGCGCAGCTTTGTCCAGCGCGCGAGGAGTGATGGCCGGATCGTCGTAAAGCAGAGCGACTCCTTTAAACGCTTTGCCGGCGTCATCGAAATTGCCGCGCTCCAACTGGACTTCGCCCGCGAGCAAACGCGCTTCCGCGTTTACGCGTCCCTCCGGTTGCAGCGCCATGATTTGTTCGGCGATCTTCTGCGCCTCGTCGGGTTTGTGTGCGCTGATCTTGACTGCACCGAGCGCGAGTAACACCTTCGCTTTTCCAGCCGGGTCTTTCGCCATCAACAGATATTTAGCGAATGCGTCCTCTGCTTCAGCCGGGTTTTTCAGCTTCGTGGCCGCGTCTCCCAGGTAAAACAAGAAATCGGGTTTAACGCTCCCGGGGTTTTCGATTTTACCAAGCGCGCCCAGGTATTTTTCCGCGGCCTGGAAATTTTTCTCGTTGTAATATTCAATCCCGAGCCACTCCAGGACTTCTGGCGGCACATTCGTGTCCGAACTATTTGCCATAAAGTCGTTCACCTCTTTGGTGAGCGCAGGTCGATCTTTCAAATAAAACTGGCACAGAATGATTCGAAGCGACGCCAGATTGTAGTACTGCTCCTTGCTGAGTTGGCGGGCGGTATTCAGGGCGGTCAACGCCGTCTTGTAATTCTTGGCTTCAAACGCAGTCTTGCCGATGTAGTACTGCGCCTGCGCGGCAACAGAGCTCTTGGGAAACTCTTTCAGGAGCTGCCGGAAAGTGTCGACCATGCCTTTCGTATTTTCCTGTTGGCCAAGAATGAGGGCCTTTAATTGCAGACTGGCTTCGCGCTCGCGCGTTTTGGGATATTTGGCGAGGATAATGTTCAAATCTGTAAGCGCGGCGTCGTAGTTTTTGCTTTGCTCGTATGCCAACGCGCGCTGAGCGAGCGCGGCGGGCGCTTGCGAACCATCCGGGAACGTTTGCACGTAGTAAGTGAAAGCTTCGATCACGCCGGGAATATCTTTCGTTTGGACGTGGCACAAGCCAAGTTTGTAGGCCGCTTCTGCGCGCAATGTGGTAGAAAGCTGAGACGCGCGCAGTTCCCCGTAAATTGCCGCTGCCTCGGCGTAATTCTGTTGCTTGTAGAGCGCTTCGGCTTTTAACAGCTTTGCCTGATCGGCGCGCTCATTTGTGGGATTCGTCGCCAGGAATTCGTCCACTGCGGCGAACAGCGCCGATGGATCGGAGTTATAAGCATTGATCAGCCGCTGGTAAGCAGCGTCCTTTGCTTCCTCGCGGTCCGGATAGTTCGTGATAATCTGGCGATACAGCGCTTCGGCTTCCCTTGAGTGACCTAGTTGCCGCTCGCTATTTGCTGCGAGCAGCAGTACCTCGGCCTGGGCCGGATCGGGAAGCTTCTCGAACTCTTTTTTATAATCGGCCAGCAACAGCGCATATTGGCCAGTCTGGTATTCCAACCTGCGGAGACCGACTTGCGCGATCGCCCGGAACTTTCCAGCCTCCGGCAGAGTGCGGCCTTTTTGCAGTAACGCTGCGGCTCTATCGGCCATGGCCTTATCGATTTTGCCTTTGTCGACCTGAATAAGTTCGAGCGCGATCATGCCGCCACGCACGGCCGACTCCGCTCTCAAGGCCGGTTTTTGAGATTCGTTGGCGAGCGCTTCGTATTGCTTCAGCGCCTCGATTTTTCTTCCTTTGCCGGCGAAGATGGATGCTGCCGTCACGCGCGCGTCTTCGCGATACGGATTTGGATTTCCAGCATCGGCGACTTGCACGTAAATATCAGCGGCTTCCTCCTTGCGCCCAATGGCCTCGATGCAACGCGCTTCGAAATAGCGCGCAGAAAGCGCCACCGCCGGTTCTTTTGATTTCGCAGCGGAACGATGAAAAAGCGGAAGCGCCGTCGCGTAATCCTTGTCTGTAAACGCCATCTCTGCGAGAGCGTATCCCGCGGGCCCGGCGAACTCGCTCTCGCCGTAGTCGTTCAGCACTTTCTGGAAATTTGTGCGAGCGCTCGAAGCGCGATTGAGATTTCGATAGCATTCGCCAAGCGAGAAGTAAGCGTTCGCACGGCCTGCGCGTCCCGGATAATCGTCGAGATACTTTTGATATTCCGGAGCCGCCAGATCGTAAAGTTTGCGAGTGAACAGACCGTTCGCGTAATCAAGCTGACGTTGATCGGACACCTCGTCTTCGCGCGCCCGCGGCTCTGAAGATTCGTCCTTTAAAGAGCGGAGGGCTCTGTCGATTGATTCATCCGTTGGGAGCGCGCGCGGGGCTGGCTGTTCATCTACCGGCTGGGCACGGCGCACTTCCGGCTGCGATTGAGGAAAGGCGACGCTCGCTGTCCACAGCAACATCGCCAGTGCAATGACGTAGGGACGCCGCGCTGAGGCGTCCGGACGGCGCAGCGCGCCATCCCTACCGCTGGGTCCGATTTTCATTTCGCTGTGGCGAACGCCACGTTGGTGATCCCCGCTTCAGTGCAAATGTTCAGCACGCCAATAATATTTTTGTAAGCGCCGGCTTCATCGCCGCGAATCACTACTGCCTGCTCGGGATTCAATTGGACCAGGCTTTTTAGCAACTCAGTCAATTCGGAACCATTTAACGTGCGGCGGTTTACAACCACGTTACCGTCTGCCTTAACGTTCACGACAACGTCTCCAATCGGCGCACTTTTTTCCCTCGCGGCCGAGGCTTTTGGCACTTTCACATCGAGTTCGTTTTCGGTGCGGGCTGCGTTCCACGTCAGCAGGAAGAAGATCAACAGTAGGAGCAATACATCAACCAGCGGGGCAAGTTGGATGCCCGGATGATGCATAGGCGCGTGACCTCGCAAGTTCATAGGGCGAGATGTGCGATGCGCGATCCGGGATCCGGGATATCGCTGCGATGCGTACGATGCGAACGTTCGACGCTGTCGATGAAAACATTGAGCTTTCGGCCGAGCAGATCGAGTCGGGCACTTAAATCACGATAGACGACTTCGTTCGTTAGCGATTCCGTTTCAAAGAGAATTCCCAAATGATCGATGGTTTCATCGCAGGAAGCATGAGCGAATATAAGAAACCGAATGAACTCCTGCTTGTAACGCCGACGGCCGTAGCCCTCGACAATGTTGGCGCATATTGATTTCGCCGAGCGGCGAATCTGGCTACCCTCCTCATACATCTCGAACTTCGGCAACTCTTGAAGTGTCATGCGGTGCACGGCAATCGCTATTTCCCGCGCTAGCTTCCAAATCTCAAGATCTCGATAGCTCATTCCCTATCCCGCATCGTGTGCCTCGCATCCCGCATCCCGCTCACAGCTCTTGTTCGATCAGCACGGGAGTACGCTCCGCCCGTTTCCCGTATTGCAACGAAAGCAAAGCCAGGACGTGCGTCGAAGCAGCTTCCAGCTCTGAGATTAGCTTTTGCGCTCTGCCGCGGAAGAAAGCGTAAAACATCATCGCTGGAATGCCGATTGCCAGACCTGCGGACGTATTGACCAACGCCTCACTGATCCCGCGCGACAGCGCCACGTACCGCGCCGATCCGACGTCGGCGCCCAGCGCGCCGAAGGAATGGATGATTCCAAACACGGTGCCCAGTAGACCGAGCAGCGGCGCAATCATTCCAATATCCGCCAGGTAAATGACGCGATTATTCAGACTCGCTGCGACTCGCGTGCCCTCTGTCTCGGCAATTTCGCGGACCAGCTGGAAATCCGCATGCGGATTCTTGGTCATGAAATCGAGCATTTTTTGCACGACCCGCGCAATGGCTTCGCCATGCCGATTGGAGACAGCGAGCAACCCCAGGTAATCGCGTTTACGCAAGAGCGCGTCTGCCGTAGCCATGTAACCACTCGAAACCACCGCGCCCCGCCGGATTGTCATGAGATAAACGACCACGAGCGCGACGAAAAAGATCGACAACAAAAACAGCGGAATCATCACTGGTCCCGCATTCATGAGCGTGTCCATGATGGTCTGCGAATGTTGGGGCACCAGAGGGGGAGTAGGCTCCTGCGCAAACAATGGAGACGCGCTCGCCAGCGCGCCAATCAGCACAACCCAATTCTTCATGCCAGAAATTTCGTAATGATATGCGGAGCGAAGAGCCGATGCAAATGCTCGTCAGGCAGTATTCAGGAGTTAGAGTTCGATATTCAGGAATTGTTCAATTGTGCCTTGACCACGCAAGATTGCCTGCGTCATGTGCGGCGCACTAGAAAAATGTGCGCCGGTTGAATGTCCGGATCGAGCTCGACGTAATTGCGCCGGCCGCGCCAGGTGTAACGCGAGGCGTTCAACAGATCGTGTACCTGATACGCGTCGCTTTCCATCTGCCCGAATGCGTCGATCGGCACATAGACAAACGAATTCTGTTTGCGAAACGGATCGAGATTTACCGCGACCAGAATGATGTTGTCTCGCGCGGGGGTCATCTTGCCGTAAAACAGAATGGCATCGTTCTCGGCGTGGTAGAACTGTAAATTCGTATAGAGCTGGAGGGCGCGGTTTTCCTTCCGGATTTTGTTTAATCGCGCGATCCAGTCCTTAATGTTCCCCGGCGCGTTCCAATCGCGCTCCTTGAACTGATATTTTTCGGAATCGAGATACTCCTCGCGACCGGGCAACGCCTTATTCTCGCACAGCTCGTATCCGCTGTAGATGCCATAAAGCGGCGACAGTGTCGCCGCCATAAGCACGCGAGTCATGAACGCCGGGCGCCCGCCCTCCTGAAGAATAGGCGGCAGAATGTCGGGCGTGTTTGGCCAGAGGTTGGGGCGAAAGTATTCGCTCATTTCGGTTTGAGTCAGTTCCGTAAAATATTCGGTGAGTTCGTGCTTCGTGTTTCGCCACGTGAAATAACTGTAGCTCTGATTAAAACCTGCTTTAGCCAGCGCCTTCATCATCTTTGGCCGGGTGAACGCTTCGGAGAGAAAAATCGTGCCGGGATATTTCTCGCGGACGCCTGTGATCAAATATTCCCAAAATGCGACCGGTTTTGTGTGCGGATTGTCCACGCGGAAAATGCGCACGCCGTGCTCGGCCCAAAACAGCACAATGCCCTTCATCTCGGCCCAGAGTTCGCGCCAGTTTTTGCACCGAAAATTTAACGGGTAAATGTCTTCGTACTTTTTTGGTGGGTTCTCCGCGTATTTGATCGTGCCATCGGGCCGTTTGTAGAACCATTCTGGATGCTCTTTGACGTACGGATGATCGGGAGAGCAATTGATTGCGAAATCCAGCGCAATTTCCATTCCTCGTTTGCGCACCTCTTTTTGCAGCCAATCGAAATCCGCCAGCGTCCCAAGTGACGGCTCGACTGCCTTGTGTCCGCCGGCTTCGCTGCCAATCGCCCACGGCACGCCCGGATCGCCCGGCTCGCAGGTGACCGAGTTGTTTCTGCCTTTGCGGTTGGTATGACCAATCGGATGAATCGGCGGAAAATAAATGATGTCGAACCCCATTGCCTTTGCGTCGTCCACCCGCGGCAAACAATCGCGGAACATGGATCCGCGGTCGCCCCGGCCTCGCGCCGAGCGCGGAAAAAATTCATACCACGCTGCGAACAATGCCGCCTGCCGATCGACTACCACGCGAGGAGAGGGAGCATACTCCGCCGCGGCGGAGCGATCGGGATACGTCGCCATCAGCACCTCCAACTCGCCGGATTGTGCAATGGCGTAGATCTCTGAATTGGCCGCCGTGGCGATTTGCTCGGAAAATTCGCGCAATCGTGCCGCGTCCGCTCGATCGCGTGCGCGCCGTGCGGCGGCTTCTAACAATGCCGCGCCTTCCAATGCTTCACTTCGCAGATCAGAAATGCCGCCCTCAAATTTTTTTGCGAATTCGCTTTGCCAACTGCGAAAAGTGTCTGTCCATGCTTCGACAGTGTACTCGTGAACGGCCTCGTCATAGAGGGTGCAAACCCCGTGCCAGCGATCGTTATCGACGAAACTCATGGGCGTTTCCCGCCACGCGCGTTTCCCGAGAACACGCCACTTCAGGACAGCGGCCACCACGTCGTGGCCATCTTTAAAAATGTCCGCCTCCACGGCGAGATCTTCGCCAACGATTCGTTTTATCGGGTAACGCCCGCCCTCGATTAGCGGCTGCAGGTTCTCGATGACAACGGATGGAAACGTCCCAGCCATGGACGATCAATCAACTGAGATTCAGAGGGAACGAAAGAACAAATGCTGTAGCGTCCGCTGTCTCAGCGCACTCGGCACTGTCCGCTGAGACAGCGGGCTCTACAGCCGTTTTCGAACGCGCGACTCTTTCAAATGCCGCCTACACCGCGAAATCAAATGCGCACTCGTATAGACCCGAGTTGCGAATCACTTCGCGCCGCACGCGCGTGCCCAGGACGGCTTCGAACAGGTCCTGCTCGAACCGCCCAATGGTCGGGTAACGCTCCAGCAGATTCAGGATCGGGGAATGACACTCGAGAATACGCGCGCCGCCATCTTTGTTGTTAATGAACTGGGCCATGTAGCCTTCCCCATCACGAACATGCGCGAGCCACTTTGCGCGTTCCGCCACTATGTCTCCCTTCGCCTTGGCTTTGAGCGCCGCGGTCTTCTTTTTGAAAATGCTGTAAAGAAGCTTCTCCGGCGCGTTTGGTCCGTAGATTTCCTGGGCCGATTTCAAGAGATCCAGAGTGAACTGGTGACTGTCGGCCTGAAAAAGATCGTGGCTGCGGCGCGTAAGCCGATAGACCATCTCCGGCCGGCCCATTCTTTGCGGGCGCCGCCAGGTGTCCAGGTAACCGTCGCGGTGAAGGGTGATGCAATGCTGCTTGATGCCCATGTAGCTCATGTTCATTCTTTCCACGAGCTCGTTGACGGACATTCCCCTGGTGCGCTTGAGTGAGTTAATAATTTCAAGCCGCTGAGTGCGGCCAATTTCCGAGATTAAACGTTGGTTCATAAGGTGGAGAAGGGTTGAGAAGAACGAGGATGCGGACTTTACACGTCGCGATATTTAATACGCAAGCCTAAAATTTACACAAAATTTACGCAACGGCCGAAAAGAAAAGAAATTACAAGGGCGCCCTCATTCGAGAGCGAGAGCGAAATACAATTACGGGACAGCGATCCCGACCTAACTATAAACGCGCGTCATCCTGAGCGGGAGCGAAGGACCCCACACAAGATGCGAGCGCTACCCGAACGTACTTTGCGTGATCGATCACCTTGTGCGAGGTCCCTCGCCGTCTGCGCGGCTCGGGATGACAGTAGATCACGAATAGAGATACTCGTCGTGATACTCGCGCTGGGGCGCGAACTGGACGTTCGCGTTTCCTGTCTCCGGGTACTCGAAGATTTTGCCTTCGTAATTGCGGATCACGATTTTTTCGTTGTCGTGATAGAGGATGTAGCCGGGATCAATCGGCACTTTGCCGCCGCCGCCGGGAGCGTCGATGACAAATTGCGGCACGGCATAACCCGTTGTGTGTCCGCGCAAACCTTCAATGATCTCGATCCCCTTGGCGACCGACGTGCGCAAGTGAGATGAGCCATTGATCAGATCGCATTGGTAAATGTAGTAAGGGCGCACTCGGCACATGAGCAGCTTATGCACCAGAGTTTTCATCGTTTCGAGGTCGTCATTCACACCGGCAAGCAACACGCTTTGATTTCCCAACGGGATGCCAGCATTGGCGAGGCGCTCCAGCGCTTCCTTCACTTCGATCGTCAGCTCGCGCGGATGATTGACGTGCACGCTGATCCAGAGCGGATGATGCTTCGCCAGAATCGCGCAAAGCTCCGGCGTGATGCGTTGCGGTAGAAAAATCGGTACCCGCGTGCCGATGCGAACGAACTCAATGTGCGGGATCGCTCGCAACCGCGAAAGCAGCTTGTCGATCCTTTCATCGCTAAAAATAAGAGCGTCGCCACCGCTCAAAAGCACGTCGCGTACTTCTGTGTGCGTTTCGAGATAGCGGAACGCCTCCTCGAAATTTGTGTGCAACTCCTGTTCGCCGACGCCGCTTACCATGCGGCTCCGGGTGCAATAGCGACAGTAACTCGCGCAACGGTCCGTTACCAAAAACAGGACGCGGTCCGGATACCGGTGAACCAATCCCGGCACAGGCATATGTGAATCTTCGCCGCACGGGTCTGCCATATCGTACGGGGACGTCCACGTTTCTTCGATCCGCGGAATCACTTGCCGCCGGATCGGGTCTTCCTGGTTGTCGCGCGGCACCAGGTTAAAAAAGTGAGGCGTGATCGCCAGCGCGAGTTTGTCGCCCGACAGCAAAACGCCGCTCCGCTCTTCATCGCTTAGGTCCAAGTATTTTTCGAGCTGAGCAAGCGACGTGACTCTGTTCTTAAGCTGCCATTTCCAATCGTTCCAGAGCTCTGGCGCGATCTCCGGCCAATAACCCGGCGCATACGAGACGAACTCTTTCCCGTTCCCTTTTTCTTGTGTGCGAGTAGTCATTTTTCGTTAAAAAAAGCTAAGGCCCCCAAATATCGCGTCAATGCAGGCACTTTTGAGTGCGCAGCGCACAAGCGAGTTACGGGCTGTAACCGCAGCGCACGAAGGAGCCGTTAAGTTATTTTCCGCCAAGCACACTTAACTCCCAGCGATAACCATCAGGATCGTGAAACCAAAGGCCCATGTTTTTCGATCCCGGCCCTTCCGGGCCGATTTCATCGCCCGGGTCTTCAATTTCGGCGCCGATACTCTTCAAATGTGCGAGGGCTTTTCGCAGCGTCGCCATATCTGGCAGATGAAACGACATGTGGTCGATGGTTTCGGGCGACGTTTTGCCTTTGAACAACGCAATGGTGACATGATCGTTGCCGACTGCGACGCCGTTTTCGAAATCGAATTCTTTGCGTAACCCCAGCGCGAGCTCGAACCATTTCGCGCTTTTCTTCGGATCAGGCACCGCCAGACCAAAGTGACCGACCTCCCCGAGGGTAAACGGAACTTTCATCTGAATCGTAGAATCGCCAAGTCCTTAGATGCCCGGCCTAATGTGGTTCGGAACCGTTTGAAGAACCGTTTGAAGAAATAACCGGCTCCATGAAGTGCCGGTTGAAATCTTCCAGGGCGCCGCGCGGCGTATGCCCCAGTCCACTCGCGCCCGTTCGTACCTTCGGTCCGATAAAGGCCAGCCAGATATCGCCCACCATTCCCATTCTGGGGCGCAGGCGTGCGGCCGGGCTGCGCGGATGGTTCTCCAGGAAGTCCTCTACGTCCTCCTTTATCAAAGCGGGAAGTTCTTCAATCGCGAGTGAAGTCATATACCTAAGAAACGTGCAGCGCTCACATTTTGGACGCAGAGATCAACGATGGCGTTTCACAGAGCGGAGCCGCAGGGATGCGAGCGACACAGACGGGAAGCCCGGAGGGTGAAGCTTGCGGGGAGCGAGCGAATCAAACGCCCTACAATCATCGTCGCAAATTCTGTAGGGCGTCTGTGTCAGACGCCGCAGGCTGAGAAGAATAGGCGACTAACTGCGACCCCAAATCATGGCCACCGACGTCGTCAGGCTGCCGCCCATGTTGAACGTGAGGAATTTTTTCACGTTCTCGATTTGACGCGCGCCGGCCTGTTCTGTGAGCTGCTGATACGCTTCAAACACCTGGCGAACACCGGTCGCGCCTACAGGATGACCGTCGCCGATCAGGCCGCCGCCTGCGTTCACCGGAATCTCGAATGGCGCTTTGGCTTTTTCTTGCCGCACCTGCGGCAACGTCGTTGCGCCGCTTTTTACAAGCTCGACGCCTTTGCCCGACTCGGCGAGCCCGAGAATTTCGTAAGCGACAATTTCAGTAATGGAAAAGCAGTCATGCACCTCGGCGCCTTGCAGATCGCGCGGTGTCAGGTTTGCCATGCGAAAAGCTTTCTCGGCCGCCTTGCGCGCGATTGAAAACGTTGGCGCATCTTTCTTGTCGAGCGGCAAATAGTCAGTCGTGTGGCCGTAGCCAAACAGTCGAGCGGTCTTGCTCCGATCGCGGCCGATCTTGTCCAGATATTTTCCGGAAACCAGGACAAGCGATGCCGCGCCGTCAGTGATCTGTGAACAATCGGAAACCTTGAGCGGCGGCGCGACGCTCGGGTTCTTCTCCGAAACTTGCGATGCGCAATCGAAAGTGAGGTCGGCATCGCGCATTTGCGCCAGCGGATTCAACTTGGCGTGCGCATAATTTTTCCATGCCACTTGAGCCAGGTCCGCTTCGGTCGCGCCGTACTTCTCAATATAAATCTGCGCGATGCGCCCGAACAATTTCGGGAACATGAAATCGCCATACTCCGGCTTTTCGTTGTGATAATCGGCCGCCGCGCCGAGCACATCGGAGCCATCGAGCGACGACATCGTCTTCTGCTGTTCCGCGCCAACGACCAGGACAGCATCATAAAACCCGCCCATGATCCATTCCACGCCAAGCAAAACCGATAGCGCCCCAGATGCGCACGCCGCCTCGGTGTGCATCGTCGGGATACCGCGCAATTTCGGATCGATCTCCGGGATAAACGCGCCGAGCTGTAACTGCTTCGTGAACTGGCCCGCGTTGAAATTTCCAACCGCGCCCGCCTGAATTTCCGCCGGGTCGATCTTCGCGTCATCGATCGCCTTTTTGCCGGCCTCGATAATGATGTGCCGGATCGTTTTCCCTTCCTTCTTCAGGTTGCGCTTAAAATCCGTCCGTCCGCCGCCGAGAATGTAGACTGACTCGCTCATGTTTTATCTTAGCCTATTTCTTCTCCGAGTCATCCCGAACGAAGGGAGGGACCTCTCATCAAACCCACGCGTCACACTAATTTGAGAGATCCTTCGCCCGGCTCAGGATGACATTTTCAATTCACCCGCTAAAGGCATCGATCCCCGTAATATCGCGACCAATAATCAACGTGTGAATATCGTTCGTACCTTCGTAGGTAGAAACGCTCTCAAGATTCATGAGATGGCGGATCACAGGGTGGCGATCCGTGATTCCCGCGGCGCCTAGTATGTCGCGCGCCTTGCGCGAGCATTGCAGTGCCATCCAGACATTGTTGCGTTTCGCGAGCGAAATCTGCGCAGACCGCGCCGCGCCTGCTTCCAGCAAGCGCGTGAGACGCAACGCCAGCAATTGCGCCTTGGTAATCTCCTGCGCCATCCAGACAAGTTTTTGCTGCACCAATTGGAAGCCGGCAATCGGACGTCCAAATTGTTCGCGTGATTTGGCGTAAGCCAGCGCGGTTTCGTAGCAATCAATCGCCGCGCCAATCACGCCCCACGCAATGCCCGTGCGCGCGTACGTCAGACACGACAACGGCGCTTTCAGTCCCGACGCCTTTGGCAAGTGGTTCTCCACAGGGATGCGGCAGTTTTCAAACCAGCACTCCGACGTGCGCGACATGCGCAGACTGAATTTCCCCTCGATATCCTGCGCGCGAAATCCGGGCGCATCCTTCTCCACCACAAATCCGCCGACGTGCCCATCGTCAGCTTTTGCCCAGACAACTTTCACGTCCGCGATCGAGGCGTTGCCGATCCAGCATTTGCTTCCGTTTAGAATGTAATGATTGCCGTTCCGTGCGGCGCGGGTCTCCATCCCGCCCGGATCCGAGCCGTGTCCGTGTTCCGTGAGCGCAAAACAACCAACCAGCTCGCCCGACACGAGCCCTGGCAACCAACGCGCTTGTTGCTTCGGCAATCCAAACGAATGGATCGCCTGTATTGCGAGCGCACCTTGCACCGAAGCCAGCGAGCGCAGCCCCGAATCAGCGCGTTCGAGCTCCTGCATGATCAGGCCATACGCCGTGTAGCTCACGCCCGCGCATCCATGCTCTTTCAAATACGGTGCGTAAAAGCCCAAGGCGCCCATTCGCGGAACTAGGTGTTCCGGAAACTTGCCCGCGCGATGACACGGCACGATCTCGGGCAAGACTTCCTCCTGCACGAAACGCCTCGCGCGGTCGCGCGCTGCGCGTTCCTCCTCTGTGAGAAGCTCTTCGATGTTGTAATAATCGAGTGAACTCATGTCGTGCAGCAATGCGCGCCAGTTTAACGGTCGCGCGACGCAAACACAACGCTGCCACTTTCCATCCGACGCTGCTCACATCGGCTGATAAATCCAGTTACTTCGTCGTCGGCAATCCGGTGGCTTTCCAGGCTTTGAAGCCGCCGGCCATGTTGCGGACGTTTTTGTAGCCCATTTTTTGCAGGCTCTCCGTCGCCAGCGCGCCGCGCCCGCCTCCGCCGCAGTGGCAGATGATCATTGCGTTCGGATCGGGAACCTTCTCTTCGATGTCGAGCTCGATGGTGCCGCGGCTCATGTGCAGCGCGCTGGGGATGTGGCCTTCATCCCAATCGTCTTTGTCACGGACGTCGACGATCATTGCCTCGCCGCTTTTTAATCTTGCTGCGGCATCCTGCGGAGAAATTTCAGTGATGTTCTTCTTCGCTTCCGTGACGAGTTTTTGGAAACGCGCGTGTTCAGCCATGATCCAATTCTAACCACGGATCGTACGACTCGAAAAGCGGCGTCAAGCCGCCGTACTCCAAAGCGCTTCGCGCGAAAATTCCGACGTCTGATTTCTGATTTCCGGTCCCATCCGTATTATCCGCGCAATCCGTGGTTAAAATCTTTTTACTCGTAGCGCAGTGCTTCGATGGGATCGAGGGCGGCGGCTTTGCGCGCGGGATAAAATCCGAAAAACACGCCCACAGCTGCACTGAACAGAAAGGCAATCGCAATTGAACCGATCGAAATCAATGTCGGCCAATGCGCGTAGGTCGATAGAAGCGCCGATGCGCCGATGCCGCAGATGATTCCGATAATGCCGCCTACGGAACTCAGAGTCACGGCTTCAATTAAGAACTGCGTGAGAATGTCGTTCCCGTGAGCGCCGACTGCCATGCGCACTCCGATCTCGCGCGTCCGCTCGGTCACACTCACGAGCATGATGTTCATGATTCCGATGCCGCCGACTAGCAGCGATACGCCTGCGATTGCGCCGAGAAGCACCGTCATCACACGCGAAGTGGCTGTGGCGGTTTCGGCAATTTCCTCCTGCGTGCGCACGGTAAAATCGTCATCGCGTCCGGGGCGAATGTTATGCCGTTGTCGGAGTAACGAGATAATTTGCTGTTGCGCTGCTGCGATCTGACTCGGATCGCCGATTTGCACATTGATGTTGCGCAAGGTCGTGCCTCCGATGACGCGTTTCATCGCGCTAGTGTAGGGCATGACCACGATGTCATCCTGGTCCACGCCCTGTGGGCTCAAGCCTTTGGCCGTGAGCACGCCGGTAATCGTGAATGGCACATTTTTGATCCGCAAAATCTGGCCGATTGGATTTTCGTTGCCGTAAATCTGCGTCGCGGTCGTGCGGCCAATGACGCAGACCTTGTTCGCGCTGCGCACGTCCTGCGGCGTGAACGGCGCGCCGTCGGATAGCGGCCATTGGCGAATATCAAAGTAATCTGCGGACTCCCCGTAGATTCGAGTGAACCAGTTTTGATTTCCGGCAGCCACCTGCGTAGTTGAGACAACCTCTTCGCTCACGCCGATTACACCGGGCACTTCACGCCGAATCGCCTCGGCATCTTCGATCTTCAACGTGCCGGCGCCGCCCCAGCCAGTGCGAATACCACTTGAAGTCGTGCTGCCGGAAAAAATCAAAATCACATTTTGTCCGAGGCTGGCGATCTGCGCTTCCACCTGCGCCTTCGCGCCGTTGCCGATGCCGACCATGGCAATCACCGCGCCGACGCCGATGATAATACCGAGCGCAGTCAGCACCGAACGCATTTTGTTTCGGCGCAGCGCGCGGTAGGCGACGTTAAATGTGGGTGCGATGCGCATCTGATTCGTTGAAGCGTTAAAGGGTTGAAGGGGATGTCTGTTGAAGCTGTGTCGCTGCGTCTGAGCGGCGTGAAACCGCGTGATCATTAAGAATTAACCCGTCGCGCATGACGACGTTGCGTTGCGCGTAGGCGGCGATGTCCTGTTCGTGTGTCACCATGATTACGGTGATTCCGCGGTTGTTGAGCTGCTGGAAAATTGCCATGATCTCGATGCTCGTGCGGCTGTCGAGATTGCCGGTCGGCTCATCGGCGAGCAGCACTTCGGGATCGTTAATCAACGCGCGCGCGATGGCCACGCGCTGTTGCTGACCGCCAGAGAGCTGGCTGGGATGATGATCTTCGCGGCCGGCGAGGCCGACCGATGCGAGAACGCGATCGGCTCGTGCGCGGAGCTGCGCGACGGACAAGTGTTGTGTGCTGTAAACCAGCGGCAGTTCAGCATTCTCGCGCGCGGACGTGCGCGGCAGGAGATTAAAACTCTGAAAAACAAAACCGATTTTGCGATTGCGAATATCGGCGAGTTGATCGCGATCTAACACAGAAACATCGGCATCATCCAGGATGTACCTACCAGAGCTCGGCCGGTCGAGACAGCCCAGGATATTCATGAGCGTGGATTTACCTGAGCCGCTTGCGCCCATGAGCGCCAGGAATTCGCCGCGTTTGATTTCGAGCGACACGCCGCGCACGGCGGGCACTTCCATTTCACCCGTGCGATAAACCTTGTGGACGTCGATGAGTCTGACCAGCGCGCCGTTGTTCATGTGGGTTTATCCAGAGATTCCTCGACTTCGCTCGGAATGACAAAAAGCACTACGGGAACCGGCGAACACCGCCGGAAAACGGATTCGCTGGCGTTGATGCCGCTCGGGATTTGGATGCTAACTCAGCAGTGACAACGCGATCGCCTTCTTTCAATCCCTCGATGACTTCGGTCACCACGCCGTCGCTGATTCCGGTTTTGATCTGCACCGGCCTTGGTCGGTCGCCGGATAAAGCATAGACTGTGCGCTCGCTCGATCGGCGCTCCCGTGCAGCAGCGCGTTTCGCTCCGCCTGGCGTACGCGATGTCGATCCGCCACTGGGGACTTTTGCCGAGCTCATTTCTGCAGGGGCTGCTTCCGCTGGCCGATAACGCAACGCCGCGTTCTTGATTTGGAGCACGTTGTCTTTATGCGCGACGATGATCGAAACGTTGGCCGTCATGCCGGGCTTCAATTTTAAATCAGGATTACTCACGCCAATCACGGTGTCGTAAGTCACCACGTTTTGCACTGTGATCGGGGCGTTTCGCACTTGCACAACTTTGCCGTGGAAGGTGCGCATCGGGAAAGCGTCCACGGTGAAATCGACGTCCTGCCCCGCCTCCAGAACACCGACGTCCGCCTCAGCCACATTCGAGTCGATCTGCATTTTGGTCAGGTCATTCGCGATTTGGAAAATGACCGGCGCCTGCAAACTAGCCGCGACCGTCTGGCCAACATCGACGTTGCGTGAAATCACAATTCCGTCGATGGGCGACGTGATCGTGCAGTGATCGAGATCCGCCTTGGCTTTGTCCAGCGCACCTTGCTTGATCTTCACGTTCGCCTCTGCCTGACGCAGGTTTGCCATTGCCTGATCCAGATCGGCTTGAGAAGAAGTTTTCCGGGAAAAAAGTTCTTGGGTCCGCGTGGCATTCAGTTTTGCGAGCTCCAGCGCAGCCTGCGCGTTAGCGAGATCGCCTTCCGCCTGAGTGACTGTCGCCTGAAAAAGCGCTGGATCGATTTGCGCGACCACCTGGCCGGCTTTCACCTGCGAATTAAAATCGGCAAACAACTTCGCGATGTTCCCCGAGACCTGGCTGCCAACCTGTACGTTGAGGACTGGGTTGAGCGTGCCCGTGGCGGTTACTGCTTGTGTAATCGGGCCGCGCGTGACGGTGGCAATCTGATAATTGCCAGCGCCGCCGTTGCGGCATTGCCGCACCACGGAAGCGACAATGAGCAACCCAATGACCAAAGCGACCCAAGGGATAAAACGTTTCATCTACGTGGCAGTTGACTACGCCTATAACTAGAAGACAGGAAGACCCAGTGCGGCGTTACATCGAAATCTACTCCATCATGATGCGCAACTCGCTTATTCGCGAGATGAGTTTCAAGGCGAACTTCCTGCTATGGATGGTGGTGGAGATCCTTTGGTTCTGCGGGCAAATCGTTTTTTTCAGCATCATCTTCGGAAACGTCGATCACATCGGGGACTGGACAAAGTGGGAAGTGGTGCTGCTCGTCGGCACACACCAAATCATCGCGCAACTTTTCCAGGCCTTCTTTTTTGTGAATGTGGCAAATATTCCGGAATTGGTGCGCACGGGAAGACTCGATTCGCTGCTGGTTTTGCCGATCGACAGCCAGTTCGCCGTCTCCACGAAACAATTTGCTCTCGACAGCGTCGTGAACGCGGCGCTGGGTGGCGTGGTGGTGTGCGTTTCATTGTCCAAACTAGGTGTCGTCCCGAACCTGCTCTCAGTTTTTCTCTATCTCGCGGCGCTTTGCTTTGGTATCGCTGTGCATTATTCCATCATGCTCGGCCTGGCGGCGGTGAGCTTTTGGATTGTCCGCGCACAGGGACTCGTCTATGGGTATTTTAATTTTCTCAACATCGCGCGGTATCCGGACGTTATTTTCCCGCGGATTTTCCGGTTGATTTTTGGCTGGATCATTCCGGTGGTAATCATCGCGAATATCCCCGCGCGGCTGCTCATCAAGTCGTTTGGACAACCGTTTCCGTTGATGCTTCATCTGATTGTCGCATCGACGATTGTTTTCTGGCTCGCGCGCGCCTTTTGGAGATTTGCACTGCGCCATTACTCAAGCGCGAGCTCGTAATTTCAAGGAACGACGCCTCCCCACCCTTCGAGGGAACGTGACGGCTAGGAAGCGGTCACTCCTTGGTCGGGGAAGTTTTTGGCGAATCCCCTTGCACGGTTAGGGAAATGTTCTTAATTAAGCGTCCATTTTTCCGGCGCCAGTCGATTAGAAGGGCGCTTACATCGCTATGGCTAAACGAAACAAAAAGAAGAGTTCTGCAAAGAAATCGGCTGCTCGGAAGCCGCGACCGGCACGCAAGGTCCGCGCTAAGAAGGCCCGTGTGGTCAAAGCTGCGCGCCGCACAACGCCTGCGCGACGTTCGCCGAAATCCAGACGGCAGATTATGGAGTCGCCCGCAGTACTGCTCGGCCTGAACCATCGCGAAAGGAAGCTCGATCCGTTTATCCACAAGCAGAAAGAAAAACTGCTTCAGCTTCGCGACGCCATGGTGGATTCGATGGCTGGCGTCGCCCAAGATACTCTTCGCTCCCGCGCCGAAGGCAGTGAAGCTTCTGCCTTTGGCATGCACCAGGCGGACGCGGGATCTGACGCTTACGACCGTGATTTTGCTCTAAGTTTGCTTTCGCAGGAGCAGGACGCGCTTTACGAAATCGATGAGGCGCTCAAGCGCATCGAACTGGGGACATACGGAAAATGCGAAATGTCTGGGAAATCAATCCCACATGCACGACTCGAAGCGATCCCGTTTGCGCGTTTCACCGTTGAATGCCAATCGCAGTTGGAAAAGCAAAGTAGGGCGTCTCGGGTTCGTCAATCGGTCACTTCTTTGTTCGGTTTGACTGAGGAGGAAAGCGGCGAAGGCGAGGAGGAGGAAGCCCCCCCCACGGAAGTGAAGGAGTGACACACATGGCGCAGGAAATCGTCACTCTTGAATGCACCGAGGCCAAAGCGCTTGGCAAACCGCCTTCGCGCTACATGACCACACGGAACAAAAAAAGCCCGCGCACGCCAAATCGGCTCGAGAAAAAGAAATACAATCCATTTTTGCGGCGCCACACGTTGCACCGCGAGACCAAGTAGCCATCATGCAGCCAAAAACGCCAAAACGCCGTTCTGCTTTCCGCCGCGCCAATCGCCCCATGCCGCGGCGCCGGATCGACATCGCCATCGAAGCAATCGATTACAAAAATCCCGATCTGCTGAAAAAATTCGTCACTGAAAGCGGCAAAATTCTTCCTCGGCGCGTGACCGGCATGCCAGCATACATGCATCGCAAAATCACGCGCGAGATCAAGCGCAGCCGTTCTGTCTTGTTGATGAAGTGACAAACGTCCGCGCGTTTTGTCATCCTGAAGGAAGTGAAGGATCTCTCCTAAGGATCGTCGATCACGCTGGTTAGTTTGCGTAATCCAAGCTTCGACTGTGAGATCCCTCGCTTCGCTCGGGATGACCTAGCGAGATCAAGCGCAGTCGCGCGCGCCGTTGATGAAATAAGCTGTAGAGTTTTTCCTTGGTCCGACGTTGGACACAAACGTCTCTACACCGCTGCGTTGGATGTTGGACGTTGAGCGTTGGACATTTTCTGATTTTACACCTTCCGCGTTTTCTCGCCTTCCTCGATCAATTTCCAGAACTCGCGCGTCTCGCCGAGCTGTGTGTCTTCTGACACTGGCAATTTGCTGCGGAAAAAGAAGTCGCGGAACGTGTTCTTGTGTAACACGCGGTGGACCTTGATGCCTTCGTCGGTCTTCGCGAAATAAATCCGGTAATCTTTCGCGCGATAGCGATACAACTTTTTTCCCTCGCGCTCGATGACGCCGAACCGTTCGGAGTCGAGGTGATCCAGATCCTCGGGCAATATTTGAAACTGGGACAGCAACTCGAGCTGCAATTTCTTCGGCAGCGCCGAGATCTCGGCAGCGCTCAGTTCGTTGAAGATGATTTGGAACATGGGCGAGCGGTGAACCGTTAAAACGCCATTGTCATTCTGAGCGAAGCGAAGAATCTCTGAATATTTTTTTTCTGGCTCTCAGATGATATCAGAGATGTTTCGCTTCGCTCAACATGACAGGACGGCGTTAGACCCTTCACCTTAAACGCTTCAACGTTTAAACGTAAACCCGCCGCACTCGAGCGCCAATCCGGGTAATGATCTCCCACGTAATGGTGCCGGCTTTTTCAGCAAGTTCCCGGCAGGAAATTTCCTCGCTGCCATCGCGTCCCATGAGAACAACTTCGTCGCCGACTTGCACATTATCGATGTTGCTCACGTCAATCATCATGAGATCCATCGTTACCCGACCAACAAGGGCGCAACGCTGCCCGCGCACCAAGGCGGCGGCGCCGCGATTTGAAAGATGCCACGGATAGCCATCGGCGTAACCCGCCGACAATGTTGCGATCTGCATTTTTCGCGGAGTGATAAACGTGCGGCCATAACTGATAGAGCTCCCTTTTGGCATATCGCGAATCAGGACAATTCGCGTTTTCCATGTCATCACTGCCTTGAGCAGTTTCTGAAATTCCGGGAGCGGTGAAATCCCGTAAAGCATGATCCCGGCGCGCACGATCTCGAACGTGGGCGGATTGAACGCGAGGGTGCCTGCGCTCTGCAAAACATGGGCCCTGTAACTTCCCGGGACTTCAGCGCGAATCTGCTCGATGATTCTTCGAAATCGGACCAGCTGCCCGCGCGTGAATTTCGCGTCTTCGTTCGAGACCGGCATATGGGTCGAGACGCTGTGAATGTCGATGTTCGGCAACGCCGCCACGCGCTTGAAAACCTCGCGCGATTCGCTTTCCACCACGCCCATTCGTCCCATTCCGGTATCGATTTTGAAATTGATCGAGACTGGCCCGAGTTGATCGAACGCTTGCGCTTCTTCGAGACTCGAGATCGTGGGAATAAATTTGCGCTGGGCGATGATCGATCTTTCCTCAGGAGTTGCCGGGCCGAGAATGACGATGGGATGGGGAAGCGATTCCCGCAGCGCGAGCGCTTCTTCCAGGTTGGCGACGCCAAACAGTTGCGCGTCATCGGCCAACGTTTGCGCCACGCCGAGTAACCCGTGGCCGTAAGCGTTCGCTTTGACCACGGCGAGCATCTCGGCGGAACCGATCCGTTGCCGCACGACTTTTGCATTCTGCCGCAACGCGTCGCGGTCGATTTCAGCCCAACAACGAAAGGTTTCTTTCATTTTGTTTGAGGAACATGGACATTCTGTCTGTGCGCCAATCGGGTTTGAAACCCGCTGGACAACAGCAGACAACATGTCCGCTGAGCGCACAGGCTACAAGCCTATGTTCCTGGCTTCGGCATGGTGATGTGCGGCTCGCGCAAATAAATCGGCTCCAGTGGCGGGAAATGAAAGCTGCGGTGGGGCTGTTGCGCAACTCTCGCCAGCACGAGAGCCGAGGGGTAGCGAACCACAGCGCGATCAAATTGCGGCAGCAACTCCGAAGAGAAGATCGGCATCGTCGGCTCAAGTGTGTCGAGTTTCGCTTTAATTTCTGATTCAGAGTGGAGCGCGGGGCCTTCCACCAGTTCCTGCCCGCGGATGCGCGCGAAGAAAAACGATTGCCTGCGAGCATCCCCAATCACGCAGTATTCGTGAGCGTCGCATTCCATGGCGCAGACCGACGGAAAACCGATCAGCCGCGCGCCGAAGGAGAGTCCCAATCCGATTGCGGCCGAAATGGCAATACGAGTACCGGCGTAGGAGCCCGGACCAAGCCCCACAATGACCGTCTCCGGAGCACCAAATTTTTTCGTTACAGCGTCGAGATTCTCGAACAAAGCTCCGGAATTTCTCCGATCGTTAGGCCACCCACGCGCAAGTTCGACATCATCGTTATCCAGCCACGTCAGACTGCCGCGCGCGGTGGAAAGTTCGAGGGCAAGGATTTTCATTGAAACGTAATCGCCCGCTGATTTTCCGATTTTATCTCAAACAAAATCCAGCGCGCTTGATGCGGAATAAATTCGGGGAAGCGGTCGGCCCATTCGATCACCGAAACGCCGTCGCCAAAAAAGTAATCATCAAGGCCAAGGCGCGCGACAGATTCTCGCTTTTCCAGGCGAAAAAAATCGAAATGGTAAACAGGCACTCGGCCCCCTCGACATTCGTGCACGATGGTAAACGTGGGGCTGGTCACATCGGCCCGGCTTCCCAACCCGGCGACAAGACCTTGGACGAACAGCGTTTTACCGCTTCCCAAGTCTCCCTTCAGCGCCAAAACCGATCCGACGCCGATCTCCTCCGCAAGTTGCCGCCCGATCGCCTCCGTTTCAGCTGGGCTGTTGGAAATGAACGTAGCCACCTGGCAATTTTCGATTTTCGATTTTGAAACTGGCGCGCTGCCCGCGCTCGCTCGCCGCTACCCTGCGCGGCTTTACCTTCTGTCTCGCCGTTCCCACGGCTCGGCTCAATTTTCGATTGAGCGAGCCAATTCGAGTCAGTGGCAGCTTGGGGAATTTTTTCGCCCAGGCTCGCTGCAATCGGGAACGATCGCGCGATGAAACAGCGAATAGTAACTCGTAATCTTCGCCTTCCGAAATTGCGTTATTGATGTTTGCGCCACGGGTGAGCGGCAAATTCTCCACCTGGATTTTGAATCCGACTTTGCTAGCGCGCGCCAAACGGGGAAGATCGGTGCCCAGCCCGTCGCTTAAATCCATCATCGCGTGGATCGAGAAATTTTTAGTAAGCCAGCGCGACTCCGCAATCCGCGGAATGAATTGCAGATGTTGTTGTTTCAGGGCGCCCCCGAGTCGGCCCGTAACGAAAAGATCGTCGCCCGCCTTGCCACCCCCGCGCGATAAGGCGCGGTCTCTTTCAACGAATCCGACTACGCTGGTAGAGATGGCAATCGGTCCTGGTGTGCTGCTTGTTTCTCCGCCGACGATGCTGACTTCGAACCGGTTCGCGGCCCGGCGCAGGCCGCGATAAAGTTCTTTCACCCACGCGACTTCGGTTTGTTTCGGAGCCATAAGCGTGATCAGGGCAAATTGAGGCACGGCTGAGGTCGCCGCAAAATCGCTGAGCGGACGCATCATCGCCTTCCATCCAACATTGAATGCGTTCGTTCCTGGTAAAAAATGCACGCGCTCGACCACGCAATCAGTCTTGAGCACGAGAAGCCTGCGGCCATCTTGCGCTTTAACTACAGCGCAGTCGTCGCCGGGGGCCGTGGCAACTGCCTTTTTCAGTGAACGACGAGGCAAAAGCTGCTCGATCAGCCGGTCTTCGCCCAAGTCGCGCACTTTCATGGAGAAAAAATCTCCGGAAATGCAAGGGCGGTAAGGGTGAGCGAATTGAAAAGCGAATGCATTGTCATCGCGACAAGAATGGAACCGCTCCATTCGTACGCAATCGCGAAACAACTTCCTAAAACGAACAACGGGACGAACGAAGGAAAATGCGCGTGCGCTGCGGCGAACAGCAGCGCGCTGAACGTGACCCCAATGAGGCGGCCAAAATAGCGTTTAATGACATTGTAGAGGAAAAATCGAAATAGAAATTCTTCAATTACCGGCGCGACTGCTATTGCGAAAACGATGATCATGATTCGCTGGTCGAGCGTGCGCGGGCCGCTGAAGAACTCGACGATGTTTTGCTTGCTCGAACCGCCTCCGAAAATCCGCTGCGTAATGATGTCCGACCATAAGATCAATGGATACCCAAAGAACAACAGGATCGCTCCAGTGCTCAGGGCGCGAAGAAAGCTGACTCGATAAAACCCGCCTAACGAGCCAACGTCAAGACCACGAAGCTGGAGGAAAGTCACAATAAAAAGCACGAGGAAAACCATTAAAAGGAAATTCCATAAGAGCGTGTCCTTGCTGAAGTCGATAGAAGGACGCGAAACTGATGCGCCTATGCTCAGCAAAAGAAAAAGAATCAACAGCGCGGCGAGTATTGCTTCCGGCAGCCCGAAGGTTCGTGCCGGTGCGTTGGCCCCGACACCACCCGGCCTTCGCGCGCTGATCTGATGAATCAGCGAAGCATAGACATAGAGACTGGCAAGAACGTAGAGGAGGGAAAGGACGCCGAAAACAATGTTCGGAGCGACACCGAAGGCCGCAAAGACGCTGGCGGATGGCATGGGTTTCCGCCGCTACGGTGCGTAATAGCTTGGCAGGAAATACGCGCGTCCGCTTTCCAGTTGCGGAATGAGCTGCTTCGGAAGCTGGAGCTCAATTTTTGAATCTGTGCTTCCAAATATTCGCAAGAACCGGGACAGACTGAATGGCGGCCCGTACTTCACGACGCTGGCGTTCGGCGCGTTCCCCAGTTCTTTGGCTTTGCTGAAAGCGTCGTCCAACTCACCGAGGCCATCGATCAATTTGTTGTCGAATGCTTCTTTGCCGGAGAGAATGCGGCCATCGGCGATGGTATTGCGCAGGAGATCGGCCGGCAGTTTTCTCTCTTTCGCCACGATACCGAGGAACTTGTCGTAAGTTTTCATGATGAAGTTCTGCACCAGCTCGCGTTCTTCCGGGGTAATTGGCCGCGCTCCGTTTAGCATGTCCTTGAACTTGCCGCTTTTGAAAACCACGGAAGCGAGTCCCACCTTGTTAAACAGCTGTTCATAATTCAGCGTTTGAATGATGACGCCGATGCTGCCGGTAATGCTCGTTTCGCTTGCCATTAAAAATTTACCGCCGCAGGAGACGTAATAGCCGCCGGACGCTGCCAGCGACTCCATATAAACGACCACAGGTTTTCGCGCGCGCGCCTTGACCACTGCGCTGTAGATTGCGTCCGACGCGGTCACTTCTCCGCCGGGCGAATCGATTACCAGTACAATCGCTTTGACCCGACTGTCATCGCGCGCCTGTTGCAGCGCGGCGCGCATGTCATCGACCATCGTATCGGTCACGCTGCCTGGAAGCGAAGAACTGATCAGGCCGCGCATGGTGATGACAGCGATTTTGTCCAGGCTGGCGCGCGTGCCTCTTTGGAGCAGGATCTCGCGGAAACGCGGGATTGGTTCCGCTTCCCGAATACCG
>DASYDT010000078.1:0-75414 GCA_036499425.1 Candidatus Udaeobacter sp.
GCAAAACAGGGAATGCGCGCCGGCTCGGCATCTACGGTTTTGGCAACGCCGCGCACTTGATTGCGCAGATTGCGCTTTACGAAGGACGCGAGCTTTTCGTCTTTACGCGACCCAGCGACACCGCAACGCAGCAAGCTGCAAGAAAACTTGGCGCGGTCTGGGCTGGCGGTTCCGACGATATGCCGCCCGAAAAACTCGATGCTGCAATTATTTTTGCCTCGGTCGGCCCGCTCGTACCGATGGCGCTGCGCGCACTCGCCAAAGGCGGCATTGTTGTGTGCGGCGGAATTCACATGAGCGATATCCCTTCATTTCCCTATGTCGATCTGTGGGAGGAACGCGTCATCACGTCTGTAGCGAACCTAACCCGGCGTGACGGCGAAGAATTTTTTGAGATTGCACCACGTGTTCCTGTGCAAACAAAGACGGAAACCTTCCCCTTGGAACAAGCCAACACTGCGCTTGATCGGTTTCGTGCCGGCAAGCTCAAAGGGACTGCCGTGCTAATGGTTGCTGAATGACGAAGCTCCTTTATTGCACTTTCTCAGCGCGTTCCGACCTGCGCGCGAGTGCCCACCGGTTTCACAAAGTTGCCGGGAAGCCGTTTTTCGTCGTCCGGCACAGCACCGGCCGCATTGGCGAGCGCTTCATCCTCTGATGAGAGGAGCGGTTTGAAGCGGTTTTTGTCAATAGCTTTCATGAAGGCTTCGTGTGCCGAGACAATTCCTTTTTCGAGCAGCTCCCACACCGCGTCGTCCATGAACTGCATCCCTTGCGCCTTGCCCGATATGATCACATCCTGGAGCTTTTGCGTGGCGCCTTCACGAATAATTGCAGCGACGGCTGCATTAGCGATCAGAATTTCATTTACTGCAATTCGTCCGGGCCGATCTGCTCTTTTTAGAAGCAACTGGGCGACCACGCCGCGCAGCGAATTGGCGAGCATGACACGCGCCTGCGGTTGCCGATCGGCTGGGAATACGTCCACCATACGGTCAACCGTCTTCCGCGCATTGTTTGTATGCAGCGTGCCGAACACCAGAAGGCCTGTTTCCGCAGCGGTAAGTGCGAGTGAAACTGTCTCGAGATCTCGCATTTCTCCCACCAGCACAATGTCGGTGTCCTCACGTAATGCCGCCTTGAGCCCGGCGGCAAACGAACTCGAATCGCCCGGAACTTCCCGCTGGGTGATCGCGCTTCGCTTGTTCTCATGCACGAACTCGATCGGTTCCTCGATTGTCACGACATGTTTCGCAAAGTTTTGATTGATATAGTCGATCAGCGCAGCTTGTGTCGTCGTTTTGCCGGAGCCGGTAGGGCCAGTGATAAGGACAAGACCGCCGCGGACGTTGGCAAATTCTTTTATAACCAGCGGAACTCCCAGGTCCTCCAGCGTGGCGATCTTAGTGGGAATCAGCCGAAAAGTCGCGCCGTAACCGTTTGACTGTTTGAAATAGTTACTACGGAAACGAGATGCTTTATCCATCTCATAGGCAAAATCGAGATCACCGCGTTGCTTAAAGATTTCCCATTTATGGGGGCCGCAGATCTCACTCAACATGCGCGTGGCTTCCTCCTGTGAAATCAGCTCATCGCGCATGGGCATGATATCGCCATGCACACGCATTTTCGGCGGCTGTCCCTCGGCGATGTGCAAATCGGACCCGCCGTGCTTGACGATGATCTGAAGGAATTGATCAAGATAAGCCATTTCAAGAACCGCGGTTACATTTTCAAGTGTGGGCGCAAGATGTGTTTTTGCTCGGCGCGCGCGTAGGCTTCTTCGGCGCTGATCAGACCGCGGTCATAAAGTTCAATCAATGTGTCATCCATCAAACGCATGCCTTGCTTTTTGCCGGTCTGAATAATGCCCGGCAGCATATATGTTTTCGCTTCCCGAATAACGTTCGCCACCGCTGGCGTATTGGTAAGGATTTCCAGCGCCAGCACCCGCCCGGTGCCATCCGCCCGGGGTATCAACTGGTGACTGATGATTCCTCGCAGGGATTCGCTTACCATCACCCGGATCTGTTCCTGTTGCTCGGTCGGAAACACGTCGAGCAATCGATCAAGTGTGCGCGAGGCGTTACTCGTGTGCAGCGTTGCCAAAACAAGATGGCCGGTTTCAGCCGCGGTAATGGCGAGTGAAATAGTTTCCAAGTCACGCATTTCTCCAACCATAATCACGTCCGGATCCTCGCGCAGCGAAGCACGCAGCGCCGAGGCGAAAGACTCGCTGTGAGTGAATATCTCTCGTTGGGTAACGTGGCAGTTTTTCGATTTGAAAATATACTCGATGGGATCTTCCAGCGTGATGATGTGATCGTGCCGCTCGATGTTTATTTGCTCAACCATTGCCGCCAGCGACGTTGATTTACCCGTTCCTACCGAACCTGTCGCCAGAATTAGCCCATTCTGGTAACGCGTGAGTAGTTTGAGGCGCTCGGGCAACCCCAGTTCGTCCATTGTCCGCACCGTGCTGTTGATCACGCGGAAAACAATTTCGGTTCCAAGCCGCTGGCGGACCACGCTGGTGCGATAGCGAGCAAACTCGTTTGCATATGCAAAATCCGAATCGCCGCGGGCTTTGAGTTCAGTTTTATAGGCATCGGGCACAAAGCCTTCAGCCAGGGCCGCGGCTTGCTCGGCAGTGAGGCGCGGTGCATCGGGCCAGATTAGCTCCAGGCGTCCGTGCAAGCGCCATCTCGGCCGTGCGCTTGCGGCCAGATGAACGTCCGAGGCCCCCGCCTTTTGGCCGATCTCGAGATAATCATCCACGTGTGGCAGCGGATGGGACGCAACGGGAGGAGCTGAAATGTTTGGGGCCATTGCGAACTGCCGGAATGATTACCCGGCCGAGCCGAGCGCGTAAATGCTAAAACACGCCGCGTTGTATGCGATACATTAGATGCATGGAACTCATGTTTTGCGGCGCGAGTTCCCACCAAAATCGCTGAGTCGATTTTTTACCAGCTCGATAATCACCGGCCGGGCCAGGCCTGCCGCGATTTTTAGCACCGCCAGGGCAAAGCCGGTTTCGGCCAGCTTCTTTTTTGATTCTCGGCTGTTCTTTGCATCGACATAAATTTTTTTCTTCCGCATCGGCGCCAATGCGATCAATGCGCCGACAGCGGCTGCGGCTGAAAGCCAGGAAACGGTTTGTTCCCGAAATGATTTGCGGAATTTCGCCGGGAAATCCAATTCATAGTGCAGGCCGCGCACGTCGCGCGCCAGACGTTCGCGGGACTGCGCGATTTCCGCCGTCAGCTCGTCGATTGATTTGTTGCGTCCAGATTTTTCAGCCATTCGCGATCCTTCTTTAATTCAGCCCGCGTGTTACGAAAAAGCGGCTTGGTGATGCGGCTGCGCGCGACCAGAAGCAAAACCAGCGCGATAATAAAGTGCACTGCGGCAGCGGCCAGCGCGATCCATGGCCATGAGATCCCAGCCAGATGGGCCAGCCCCACGACCACGCCGGTGATGAGGAAAACATAACCTAGCGCGCACAGGAGCAGCGCAAAAATCAGGCAACCGACCAATATGAGCAGTTGCACCGCGGCCGTTTTCGATTCCTGAGCAAAAAGAGCAAAGCGGCTCTCAAAAAACTCCACAAGCGCGCTCACGAGCGCCACCAAGTTCTCGAGCAAACCGGCATGTCCCGCGGGATTGCGGGACCGAGGGCTTTTGCTGATCATCTCCGACGCGTTTCGGAGTTAGCGCCGGAAGATCAGACCCAACACGAACCCGATTCCGAGCGCCGTGAAAATCGCCTTCGTCGGATTTTCACGCACGTATTGCTCCGCGTCTTCCTGGAACGTCCGGGCGCGATCCGTTGCGTCGCCCCATGCTTGTTCTGCTTTGCCGCGTGCCTCGCCCCAAGCCTGCTCTGCCTTGCCACGATACTCTTCGGCCAAAGCGCCTGCGGCTGATTTCAAATCTTCCGCTGCTTTGCGCGCATGGTCCTTGCTGCTTTGCAATTTATCCTGCGCGTCCTTGGGGACGGACGTCTTCTGTTCTGACTTGTTTTCTTCTGCCATTGGTAATCTCCAGTTAATTTCGTCTTAACTATCTGCGCGCTTTGCTGAATCAGCAAACACCGTAGTTATCGCGTCAGAGGCGCGCTTCGCGTTTATTGTTCGCGAAAAATAATGCGAGCTTTCGTCAAGTCATACGGCGACAGCTCCACGGAAACTTTGTCTCCGGGGACAATGCGAATGAAATGCTTCCGCATTTTGCCGGAGATATGTGCAAGCACATTGCGTTGGCCGGGAAGATCGACGCGGAACATCGTGCCCGGCAACACTTGCGTCACAGTGCCTTCGGTCACGATTGGTCCTTCCTTCGCCATGGCGGGCGAATATACCCGCCAACGTGAGAGCCTCAAGGCTGACGCAACTGATCCGCTGAAACCGTGGGCAAATATTCCCGACGTTGCTCCCGTTTCCACCAAGCGCCAGTCTCGCGGTGTTCGCGCAACGTCGTGAAACGACAGCGATAAAACATCGCGCGAACGTAGCGTGGCGGGTCGTGCGGGAACGGATTCTTCGCGAGCAATTGGCTCACATCGCGCGAGCCTTGCAGCAACCTCGCAATCAACCTGACAAACCATGGGTTTTCCCGATAGCTTCCGAGCGCT
Source organism: Candidatus Udaeobacter sp. (assembly GCA_036499425.1). Taxonomy (GTDB): domain Bacteria; phylum Verrucomicrobiota; class Verrucomicrobiia; order Chthoniobacterales; family UBA10450; genus Udaeobacter. Next base: position 4,637 of record DASYDT010000078.1, read on the forward strand.
GCGAACCACATCTGCCAGTCCAGTCTCGGTTGATGCGGTGCGCACCAGCCCGGCGCGCGCATCACGTCGCCGGGTTTCCATTTGAATTCGTAGGGCAGCCAGTCAATTCCATCAGCGCTGCCTTCGATGACAATCTCGTCGCGATCCTTGGTCATCACTCGAAAGAGACCATAGCCGTTCACGATCCGAAACGACTGCAAACGGCCATAGATCGCGACGAGCGGTCGCGGCCAATTCGCGTCGGGCTTGAATGCAGTGAAAACGAGCCACGCATTGATCGGCAATGTGACAATAATCACCGCAATCGCCGCGTAGCGGGATAATTGATCTGGTAGGGCGCGACCGCCGGGCGCGCCGATCCATTCACGCTGGGTCCGACCGAACGCTGCGTCATCAATCAATAATAAGCACAACGCGATTGTGAGAAGATTGAAAAAGCAATAATTGCCAGTAAGCGCGATCACGATTTGGAGAAAAATCATCAACCCAGCTGCAATGAGCCGCACCCGGCGCGGCGCCCACATAAAGAACGGGACGATGATTTCTACCACGAGACAAAACGCGACTGAAAAATGCTTGAACCATTCCGGGCTTTTGTCCGCCCACCAACCAAACGCAGTGGGCAGCGGTTGTGACCAATAGTGGTAATCGAGCGCGGTCAGGTTCCACCAGCAATCGTCCCCACTGGTCAGCTTCACCACGCCCGACATCAGCATCAGTTTGAAGAGAAGAAACTTGAGCAAGAACAAGCCCGCACGCGAAACCGGAATTGCTGTAGCCGGGATCGACAATCCCGGCCACAACAATAGTTCCCTTGGCCATAGCCTCCATGGCGCGAGAAAAATCGACAGGAAACCAGTTTCCAACAGCAAAATGTCCCATTGAAAGCTGAGAAAAGTTTGTCCGGCGATCGTGAGCGAAAGATAGAAAACAAAAAGGACGACGAGGGACAGAGCAGGCGCGATCCCTAAAATTAAAAGCAGCGACAAAACAACGCCGCTCCCGCAAAAAAAATGCAGAAATCCATTACTCGAATCGAGCCAGGAAAGTGTAGGCAGCAGCGAGTAAGCAGTGGAGCCGAATCGTTCGTAGACTGCCGGCAAGAATTGGTTGAGAGGCGAAACTCCGTTACTCCCGACAAGCCCGTCCACCTGTACCCAAAGGGATACAAAGGCGATCAGATAAGTAAGCCCGAGCGCGCGCAGAAACCATCGCCGCGCCCAAAAGTAAGTTGGCGGCCGTACGTCTTTTCCCCACAGCAATCGAGTAAAGGTCGAGCCGAGCCTGCGATGACGAGCGATAAACTTATAAGCAGTTTCGGAAATGGCCGCGAATCCGGGAACGTGATCGTAGCTCCACGCCAGCCATCTTTTCGAAGATCGATATCGCAACGAGCGATAGACGGCTTCCGCGGCAAAGAAAGTTTCGCCGTCCGGCTCAATCAAAGCCATCGCGCGCTTGAATTGTTCCACTGGAATTTCGGGAAACTGATGCGCTACCTGCTGATAAGTAGCGTAATCGACTTTACCGGCGGTGATTTCTCGCCACCGCTCGATCCACAACCGGCAGAAATCACATTCACCGTCCCAGATCAGAAGCGGCTTGGGTGGGGGATTGGCAACGTGCTGACGGCGTTCGCCAGTCATACACGTCCAACGTCCAACACCCAACACTCAACGTCCAATTCAGAATCCGAATTCGGTATTCGATGTTCGACGTTGGGCGTTTTCTTAATCTTTGAATTCCGCCCACACTGGCGCATGATCGGAGGGCTCCTTACCTTTGCGCAATTCCCGATCAATCCCGGACGCAATGCATTTTGCTGCCAGCTTTTCGCTCGCCAGAACTGCGTCAATGCGCAGCCCGTGATTGTTTTCAAACGCGCGCATCTGATAATCCCACCAGCTGAAGAGTTCGCCTTCGTTGTGGTGGATCCGCAGTGTGTCACGCAAGCCGATTTCGCATAAATCTCGAAACGCGGCGCGTTCGCTCTCCGAGGCCATGATTGCTCCGCGCCACAAGTCCGCATTGTAAACATCGATATCTTCTGGCGCGACGTTGAAATCGCCGCACACGAGTACATCGACACATTTCTCCTTCGCAACGCAGTCGCGAAGGCGGCCATACCAGTGCAGTTTGTATTCGTAAGTCGGGGACCCGACCGCCTGCCCATTGGGCGCGTAAATCGAGAATACGCGCAGGTGGCCAACGGTCGCGGCGATCACGCGCGCCTGCGGATCGACCACTTCATCACAAAGCGACGGACGAACGTCACACAGCTCGCTCTTCGCGAGAATCGCCACGCCGTTATATGATTTCTCCCCGTGATAAGCCGACCGATAACCGACCGCTTGCAAAGCGAGCGCTGGAAATAATTGGTCCGGGCATTTTGTCTCCTGCAAGCAGACAATGTCGGGCTTCTCTGCCTCGAGCCAACGGAAGAGGCGGTCCTGGCGCTTGCGCAACGAGTTGATATTCCATGAGACGATCTTCATGCGCACTATAGCGGCGGTCTATGAGCGCCGCTAGAATTCCACCTCCACGCCCGGTACTGGCACAATCACCTCGGTCCCCGGCAGCTGGGCTGCGAGCTGCGCCCGCATCCATTCGACCGCCGGCGGGTCGCCATGCACGAGAACAATCTTGCGGGGCGAAAGTTTCTTTGCGTATTCGATCAACGTCTCCCGCGTAGCGTGTGCGCTAAACTGGAACTGTTTAATGTCGCAGCGGATCCGTTGGGGCGGTTTGTCAGGGTCAAGTGCGACCTCGCTGCCCGGGCCTGCGTGCCGGAGCACACCGGCAGGCGATTCGGGATTGGCGTAGCCGACAAAAAAGATCGAGTGCTGTGGATTTTCGATCAGTCGGCGGGCAAAAATATTGGAGAGCGTTTTTGGGATCATCATCCCGCTGGAGAGAACGTACACGCGCCCCCCGCGCAGGGGCGCATCCCGCACCGTTCCATCATTCAAAACGAACGGCGCGACGTCCCTCATGAGTTGCAGTCGCGGCAATTGCCGGCGCGTCATGCGCACGCGGCGATCATAGATATCGGTCATCTTTGAGCTGAGACCTCCGATATAAATTGGAAACTCTCCCGAAAGCTTTCGGGACTCACGGCGGAACTTGTAAAGCATGGCCAGGATCTCCTGCGTTTTGCCCAGCGCGAAGACCGGTATGAGGACGCAGGCCTCGCGCGCGAAAGCGTCCTCGAGTGTCTCGGCAAGCCTTCGCTCTTCGCCAGCGCGCGTCCAGCCCGCGGGTTTCGCGTGATCGCCTCGCGTGCATTCCATGATCAGGACATCGATCTTTTCTTCAGGAAAAATCGCCGCTTCCATGATCGTTTGATCGTCGAAATTGACGTCTCCGGTGTAAAAGACGGTTTGGCCCTCGGCGCGCAGCAAAATTCCTGTCGACCCGAGCACATGCCCTGCTTCAAAGAACTCAAACGTCAGTGCGTTTCTTTCGCGCTGGGGCGCTCGTTCGCCAGCAATGGAAATGCGTTGACGTACCGGACACCAACGCCAGCGTTCCGACGCTTTATCGGTTTCGCGATGCGTGAAAAGCGGATACGACCTTTCTCCAATTTCCTCGCGCTGCCGGGTCATTACATTGACCGAGTTGTGCAAAAGCACATTGCCAATATCAGCCGTGGCCTCCGTCATAAAAACTTGCGCGTCTGAAAAGCGCCGCATCGCGACCGGCAACGTGCCGATGTGATCTTGATGAGCGTGCGAAATCAGAATCGCGTCGATTCCCCATTCGGCGATTGCCTTCAAATGAGGCAGCGCATCCTCCCCTGTATCCTTTGGATGCATTCCGCAATCGAGCATCAGCCGGTGCCGGCCGATCTCTATGTAATATGAGTTCGCACCAATCTCGGTGCGGCGAGTGAGATTAATGAATTTCAAGAGCCTGTAATTGTAGGGCGTCTGTGTCAGACGCCAATCATAACAAGGCGTCTCACAGAAACGCCCTACAAGATTTGTTCAAGAATCCGCAGCCAGTTTCCGCGCAGGATCTTTTCAATCTCCTCGTCGGAAAAGCCGCGCTCGATGAATTTGCCGGTCAAATTTCGCGCGTGAGAATGGTTCGTTAGGTCAGGAATGAAGTGTGGCGTGGTCAACTTTGCGGCAAGGTCGGCTCGCACGCTCTGGGGCATTTGTTGAAAGAGATACTCGCAAAAATCAAAACCGATCCCGACGCCGTCGATTCCGATCAGGCCGATCACGTGCTCAATGTGATCTAGATACCGATCCAACGTGCTCGTTTCGGGGGCCCGACTAACTAAGATCGCGTTTACCCCGACAACGCCGCCGCGTTGACCGATGATCTTGATTTGCTCGTCGCTGATGTTGCGCTCGATGTCGCAAAATTTTCGCGCATTCGTGTGCGAAACGATGAGTGGTTTGCTCGTGAGATCGATGATGTCCTCGAATCCCTTTGGATTGATGTGAGCAAGATCGACGAGGATCCCTAGGCGCTCGCATTCGCGCACGACGTCGCGGCCAAAATTTGTCAGACCATCGCGCGGTGAACCGCTCGGCTTGAAAATCCCGCCGTTGCCCGCGGCGTTGCGGCGCGCATGCGTCAACCCAACCGATCGCAGGCCGAGTTCGTAAAACGCACGGAGCAAATTCAAATCCCCACCTAACGGCTCAACGCCTTCCATGGTGATGACCAGCGCGATTTTGTTCGCGGCGCGAGCCTGCTCGATCTCGGCAAACGTTTTGCAAACCGCGAATCGACTCGTCTGCTCCACCTCGGCATACAGTCGTGCGACCTGATCGAGCGCGACACGCAAACCCATTTCCGGCAGATAACGGTCCTCGACGTAAATTGCCACGCCGATCACGCCCATACTGCCGGCTTCAAATTCCGGCAAAAAGTGCGAGACGAGTACGCCTGGTCGATCCCGCTTTTCATACAAATCGATCAGCAGATCGAAGTGAAAATCGACAATCGCGCCGGCGTGAAGCCGGTCGATTCGTTCTTCGATGGATTCTTCGGTAGCGGTCATTTTGTTCGCGTATTGGTCCTGCGGTTGTCATGTCGAGCAGGGTCGAGACATCTCTCATTTGTCTTCTGTACAGTCATAGAAGGGGACTGCGAGAGATTCCTCGACTTCGCCCGGAATGACAAATAGCAAGGAGGCTGCTATCTGCTCAGCTCAAGCATGCGCAGAATTGGGATCTCGGCGCGGTTGCGAACTGATTCGGGCAAAGTGATTTCCGGTTCCATGTTCAACAACGCGTCGTACGCTTTCTCGAGCGTATTCATCTTCATGAACCGGCATTCGCCGCAAAAGCAATTGTCCGTTGGACCGGGAATGAATGTCTTGCCGGGGATTTCTTTGCGCAGTCGGTGCAGCAAACCAGCTTCGGTCACGATAATGATCTCGCGCGCGGGCGATTCTTTGCAGAAGGTCACCATCTTTTCGGTGGAACAAATTTCATCAGCCAGCATCCGCACGGCATAGGTGCATTCCGGATGCGCAACCACCGGCGCATCGGGATATTGTTTGCGAATTTTGTTAATGCTGCGCGCGGTGAACTCGACATGCACATAACAGGTGCCCTGCCAAAAATCCATTTTGCGTCCGGTGCGTTCCATCACCCACGCGCCGAGGTTTTGGTCGGGAACAAAGAGAATGTTTCGGTCTGCCGGGGCTGCGCACACGATCTTGTCGGCGTTACCGCTAGTGCAGATCACATCAGCCAGCGCTTTCACGCCTGCGCTGCAGTTGATATAAGCGATTACGTAGTAGTTTTTGTCCGCGTGCTGTCTCATAAATTCCGCCAACTTGTCCGGCGGACACGATTCAGAAAGCGAACAGCCGGCATCCAGATCCGGTAAAATCACGCGCTTGGTCGGATTGATGATCTTCGCTGTCTCGGCCATGAAATGGACGCCGCAAAACAGGATCACATCGGCATCAGTTTTGGCGGCCTGATAACTCAGGCCTAACGAGTCGCCGACGAAATCGGCGACATCCTGTAACTCCGGCACCTGATAGTTGTGCGCCAGAATAACAGCATTTCGCTCCCGCTTTAGCTCTAACAGTTCTTCGGCAAGATCAATGCCGACGCGATTCGGAGCACCGAAGTTGATGCCTGCGCTTACCATCGGCTAATATGGCAGTTTCCAGCATTTTTACAACGCCTGTAGCCGTCGCCCTGTGGGCGACCCATACGTCTCGCGCAGCGTGGCGGCTACAGCGCTGCGCGCATCGCTTCAATCGGAGCGTCGCGGTTGAACCAGATGGAAAATGAGAGCGTGCCTTGGTACAGCAACATGGACAAACCGTTCGCGCCGCGCGCGCCGGCCTCCTCTGCCGCGCGAAGCAGCGCCGTCTTCGACGGTTCGTAAACGCAATCGAAGACGATGTGATGCGGCGCAATCAACCGCGCCAGAATCGGCGTGGGATTGCCCGGGTTCATTCCGAGCGGCGTGGCATTAACGATGAGATCGATGTCGGCAAGTTGCGTCCGCATTGCGGATTCGTTCCACGCTACTGCTTCAATCCGCGCGCTGGGGCCTAACACCCGGGGCCCAGAAAAAAACGGCCGCAATTGCTCTGTAAGTGCGTTCGCCTTTTCCAGGGTGCGATTCACCAGAACAAGACGCTCACAATTTTCCAGCGCGCATTGCCAGGCTATGGCGCGCCCCGTCCCGCCGCCGGCGCCGATGATCATGACGCGCAGATCGCGCAGATCGATCGAGAATTCACTACGAATCGCTCGCAGAAATCCTTCACCGTCCGTGTTTGACGCGATCAGTTTTTCATCGCAGACGCGAATCGTGTTTACTGAGCCGGCGCGAGTTGCGGATTCGTCCGCCTCATCGATTTGTGTGAAAGTCGCGATTTTGTGCGGAACGGTGAGATTAATTCCAACGAAGTCGAGCTTGCGTAAAAACAGTAGCGCTGATCGCAGTTCGTTCGCGCGAATATGGAAGCGCGCATATTGAGCCTGGATCCCGCACGCGCGCAGCGCGGCATTTTGCATCTGAGGCGAGAGCGAATGCGCAACCGGATCGCCGAACACGCCGAGCCGAATGGGCGGGTCAATATCGCTTGCGACCTCAGACCACTTCTCGAGATCGGCTAATGTGTAACGCTCGGTTGTTTGCATTTTCTTCATGTCATCCCGAACGGAGTGAGGGACCCCACAAAGCCAGACTGAACATTCCGAGTTGCTAGTGTGATCCAATCTGCGTAGGCGAGGTGCTTCGCTTCGCTCAGCATGACACACTGAATGGTAGCCTAGCGCGGCGTGGTTCGCAGCGAAAGTTGTCGATCTGCGCGTTCACCGATAGCTTTGCAGGTTGCAATGACGGCTGAAACTCCCACACCCTCAGACTTTATTCGCGACATTATCGCGGAGGATGTTCGCGCCGGAAAATACGAACAAATTCGCACTCGCTTCCCGCCGGAACCGAATGGTTATCTGCACATCGGCCACGCAAAATCGATCTGTCTGAATTTTGGAATTGCGCGCGAGTTTGGCGGCATCTGCAACATCCGCATGGATGATACCAACCCCACGAAGGAGGAAGCGGAGTATGTCGAGTCAATCATGAGGGACGTGCGGTGGTTGATCGATGGTTGGGCGAATAACCACGTTGGCGGCGCGCCGTTCTACGCGTCGGATTATTTCGATCGCTTTTATGAATATGCGGTGCAGTTGATCCGCAAGGGGAAAGCCTACGTTTGTGAGATGACCCCGGAAGAAACGGATGCGTATCGCCGGCTCGGAAAGGCCAGCGGCTTTCGGGACCGCTCGGTCGAAGAAAATCTGGATCTGTTCGCGCGAATGAAAGCTGGCGAGTTTCCTGATGGCGCGCGTACGCTGAGGGCGAAGATCGATGTGAACGCGGCGAATGTCTGGCTGCGCGATCCAGTGCTCTACCGTATCCGGCACGCGTCGCATCATCGCACCGGGGATAAATGGTGCATTTATCCGATGTACGACTGGGCGCACACGCTCAGCGATTACATCGAAGGGATCACCCACTCGATTTGTACGCTGGAGTTCGAAGTGCATCGGCCGCTTTACGATTGGATTCTCGACGCGCTGGAACTGCCGGAGCCGCGCCCGCATCAATACGAATTTGCACGGCTCAATCTCACCTACTCGGTCATCAGCAAGCGCAAATTGATCCAGCTCGTGAATGAAAAACTGGTGAACGGGTGGGACGATCCGCGAATGGTCACGATTTCCGGATTGCGCCGGCGAGGCGTAACTCCCAGCGCGTTGCGAACTTTCGCCTACAACATCGGCATCACGAAATATCCGAGCATGACTGACATGACACTGCTCGAGCACACCATACGCGGTGAGTTTAATCGCACCGCCACACGCCGGCTTGCCGCGCTGCGGCCGATCAAAGTGGTTCTGACAAATTATCCGGAAAGAAGAACCGAAGAGCTCGATGCGATCAATAACCCTGAGGATCCGAATGCCGGAACGCGCAAGATTCCATTTTGCCGGGAGCTTTACATCGAGCGCGACGATTTCATGGAAACGCCGCCACCGAAATTCTTCCGGCTGCGACCGGGCGGCGAAGTGCGGCTGAAATACGCGTACATCATCAAGTGTGATGAAGTAGTGAAAGATGAGGCCGGCAACGTGATCGAACTGCGGTGCACAGTCGATCTAGAGAGTAAATCAGGCGGGCCGACCGCGAGTCGCAAAGTGAAAGGGACGATTCATTGGGTAAGCGCAGCGCATGCAATTGATGTCGAAGTCCGATTGTATGATCGGCTCTTCACTGTCCCTGAACCTGATTCTGCCGGCGATTTCAAATCATTCATCAACCTCGATTCGCTGGAAGTCGTGAATGCAAAGTGCGAACCAGCGCTTGCGGATGTGCGCCCGGACGAGCGCTATCAGTTCGAGCGCCTGGGCTATTTCGCGCTCGATCCCGACTCTCGGCCGAACAAACTCGTTTTCAATCGCACGATCACGCTACGTGACGCTTGGGCGAAGGAAACGAAGAAGTAGCGTTCACCAAAGTTAACTTCTGCTCGCCAGCGCGAACGCAACTGGGGCAGAATCACAGCGCGAATCGATGCCTGCGATCTTCATCAGCTATTCGAGGAAGGACTTTTACTTCGCGGAGTCGCTCGCCTTCCACCTCGACCGGGAGGGGATCGCCACTTGGTTGGACGCGAATCATCTCGCACCGGGTGGCGATTGGGCAGCTGAAATTGATAGCGCGCTGGATGAGGCGCAAACGGTCGTTCTTGTGCTGACGCCCGACAGCATGCGCTCCGAATACGTTCGCCGCGAATGGCAGCGTGCCCTGGCGCAGGGCGATCGCCTGATTCTTGCGCTCTTCCGTTCCTGCAAGCTGCCGCCGGAACTGCAGCACGCGCGAAGGGTCGATTTTCGCGGTGCCTTTCGGCCGGGCTTGCGGCGATTGACGCAACTTCTTGCGACGCCACCCAAAGCAGCGGTACAAACAACGAGGCCCGGCGTCGCCGTTCCCCCGTGGATTGGCATCATGACGGTCATGCTTGCTTCGGTCTTCTTCGTGCCAATGATGATTTTCGGCGACTGGCAGGACTTGGCTTTCACAAACGAACCGATTGCCTTTCGCATTGTTTACTGGCTTACCTTGCCGTTTTTCTTCGGGTTCATTTTCTGGCATTCGTGCATCGCTCTTCTCCGGCGACGTATGGGTATGACGCGGCTAGCGCTCTCGCTGACTCTCTTCACTGGCGTCTTCGGCTTTTACCTGCTCGGTCGCACGGGATGGATCCCTGCTGTCTCGGCGCAGACCAACGCGGTACAATTTAGCATCATTCCGACTTCCGTTCTGACCTGCATTATCGGGATTGGATGCGTTGCACTCGCGATCGTCATCTTTCTGCGTCCGGAGGATTTGTTGCGTTGGTGTCCCACGGGAAAAGCATGGGACTCGTATCGGCGCGGGCGCGTGATGAGAATTCCGGATCTGCCGACCCGATTCGCCGAGCTGCGGCGTTTCCAGCTCTTGTATGATATAGAAGATGCGCCCGCCGCGGCGCGATTGCGCGCTGAGTTGATCCGCGCGGAGACTATAGAGGCTTCGAGCGACGCCACCAGTGTGGTCCTGCTCACAAATCGCACAACCACTGTGTGGCTCAGCCAGCATGCAGAGCTTCTGCAGAAAGGTGTCGTGACGGTGATCGGTAGCGCGATCGGTTTGCCGCCTTCGCTCCATTGGCTCTGGCGGCGGCAGTGGATTGACCTGCGGAGGTGGGACGCTACCCGCCGACGAAAGAATCCCGTGCCCGCCGTGCCGGAGGGTATGACGCGCCTGCGCATTCCCGCGGTCGTGCGCCTGAATGAGCATCTGTTCTGCGCGATGGCTGGCTTGTTAGGTGTGCTGGCGAACGTCGCTAGTCCGCCTAGTTCGTCGAAGAGTGAGACACTGACGCCGCGCGACTTGTTCGGGGTTCTGATCGCCGTCGCCTGCATATTCTGGATCGTTGCCGCGTGGCAGTTGATCCATCGCCGGATCACTCAATCCCGCTACGCCCGAAGAATCGGGATTTTGTCCGGGCTGACACTTATCCTCGCAGTGGGTGGCCTTTGTTTTTTTGTGTCGTTAGGCGGAAGCGCATGGCGCACCGCTCCTGCGGCCATCTTCGTGCTCGCCCTGCCATTTCTACTTTGCTGGCAAACATCGCGCCTCGCCTTTTGGTTCCCGGCACCGCCTGCACCCGGCACGAAATCCGTGTCACGCCTGAACGCCCCGCGAAAATGGAACGCCCTGCTCTGGGCCTTCCTTTACATGGGACTCTGGATGTTGCTTCTCGGCGTATAGGCGTGAAGCATCTTCTTTTCTTTCGCGGCCAGCATTCAGCCTTGGTCCCTCGGATCTGCTCGGGATGACTATTACTGCGCCAGCGCTCGGTCGATTCGCGCAAGCACTTTTTCTTTCCCGAGAACTTCGAGCAAGTGATACAGGCTCGGTCCGACGTTACTGCCAGTCGCCGCGAGCCGTGTGGGATGAACGATTGCGCCGACTTTGACGCCGAGCGTTGCTGCGGTGCTCTTTAGTGTCGCTTCGATATCGTCAGCATCGAATTTCTCAAGTGCGCCCAATGCATCGCGAACCGCTTCGAGCCGCGGCTTGTTCTCAGCGGTGAAATGCTTCGCAACGCTTTTCGGATCGTAATTGAAATCGTCGGTAAAATAGAACCCGCAGTACGCAGGCAGCTCATCCAATGTATTTATTTTGCCTTTGCAGGTTTGCAGCGCAGCGCGCACGTACTGCTCCGAAAAATTCTCGAGCTTTACCCCGCTCGACTTGAGCCTCGGGACAGCAAGATCGTAAAACGCCTCATCGCTGAGCTCGCGGGCATATTCACCGTTTAGCCAGTGCAATTTGTCAGGGTCGAAGGTTGCCGAGCTGCGCCCAATGTTTTTCAAATCGAAAATCCGAATGATTTCCTCGAGATCTATTTTCTCGCGGTTGTCTTTGGGCGACCAACCGAGCAGACACAGGTAATTACGCACCGCCGCGGGCAGATAACCACGCCGGATGTAATACTCGACGCGCGCTCCTTCGTCGCGTTTGCTCATTTTCGATCCGTCGCGATTGAGGATGAGCGGGATGTGAGCGTAATGCGGCGGCGTCGCGCCGAGCGCGCGAAAAATCTCGATGTGCTTGGGCGTGTTCGAGAGATGATCTTCGCCGCGGATCACGTGCGAGATCTTCATTTCCAAGTCGTCGATCACATTTACAAAATGAAAAATCCATGAACCATCGGGACGCCGGATGGTCATGTCAGGATGCGTAGCCGGATTGCTGAGATCGAAATCAATTTTCCCGCAAACGATGTCATCGACGATCACGTGCTCGCGCGGCGAACGAAACCGCAGCGCCCCCTGGTCGTCGAAAATGTGGCCGGCGTCCTGAAGTTTTTTCAGATAGCGCTCGTAAAGTTCCGTGCGCTCGCTTTGCAGGTAAGGTCCGAAATCGCCGCCGACGTGCGGGCCTTCGTCCCAATTCAGTCCGAGCCACTGTAGCCCTTCGTAAATCGCGGCCATGGCTTCCTCGATATTTCGTTTGATGTCCGTGTCTTCGATGCGCAACACCAATTTGCCGCCGTGATGCCGCACAAATAGCCAGTTAAACAGTGCGGTGCGCGCCCCGCCGATGTGCAAATACCCGGTAGGCGAGGGGGCGAAACGAACGCGGATGTCAGAAGCCATTAGCCACAGATTACACAGATTTTCACAGATGTTGTAGCGGCGGCTGTGTCAACCGCTGATTCGAATAGGTGCTTGGCACAAGCGCCTCTACAACTTTACTCCACGAAAATCCTCCCCGCGCGGCGGCGGACATGTCGATCTCGGGAGAGATTTACTTTCGCGATTGAGGCTTCCCGATCAGCGAGCGAACGCACGCGCTCGATCACGTCAAATCCAACTTCAGAGATTTTTTGCGCGCGGAGCCATTTCAAGATCGTCCGGCGTTGAAGCGCGACGGCTAACGCGCGAAGTTTTGAGACCGAAAGATCTGGATTCGTTGAATGAGGCACCGCGTTGTCGATCCAATTTTCTTCGTCGGCGGCAATAATGGCTGTGCGCCAGATGTTCCGGCGGATGTTGCGACCAATGATTTTTTCCAGATATGGAATGATACGGTTGCGAGCGCGGTTGCGCATCGGCGCGAGATTTTTGTTGGACGCGTCTTCGCGAAATTTCAGCCGATGTTCGCGCACATAGTCGTCGATCTCAGTCCGCCACACTGAGAGGAACGGGCGTACGATCGTCAAGTCGACATTATCAACGCGCCGGGCGGAAACATCGGGCATTGCGGCCAGGCCGGCGATACCGGCGCCCCGGATCAAGTTTAACAGGAAGGTCTCAACGAGATCATCGGCGTGATGCGCTAGAAAAATCGCGCGGCAACGGTGGCGCTTGGCGGCTTTGGCAAAGAATGAGTAGCGTGCCTCGCGCGCTGCGGTTTCGATCGACATCTTCTTTTTCTTCGCGAGCGCGCGAACGTTTGCCGCGTTGAGTTCAAAATCGAAAAGCGGCGTCTGTATTGTGGGGCGAGCGCTCCGCTTGCCCTTCTCCGCGCCCGGCAGGCGGCGCGCCTGCCCTACAAATTCCTCGTTATAGCGCGCAACCAACTTCTGGACAAAGCGCGCATCGGCGTCGCTGGATTGTCCGCGCAATTGATGATTCAAATGGCAAACGATTAGTTTCTTGTAACCGAGATTGATGAGCCAATGCAGCAACGCGACGGAATCGCGGCCGCCAGACACGCCGATCAGATAGCGTTCATCCGGAGACCATCTCCGCAATAAATTCGTTTTTATTTGAATCCAATTCACAGCGGCACCGCATCCAACTTTCAAAACCAATAATGAACAATCAATCAACCTTAGACAAAGCGGGAACTCCGCGGCGTCTTAAAATTATGAAGAACGAAGCTCAATCGATCTACGGGCTCCTGGTCCGCTCGGAGGAGAAGGGCCGGAGCAGGATGGAAACAGCGGTATATGCGATGTGCATTCTCAGCGTGGTCGCCGCGATCTGCCAATTCATCGCGCAACCGACCCCAACTCCATTCGGTGATGGGATGGCGCCAGAGCAACCAGTGCCGGTTGTGTCGCAACACGCCCTTGATGCAGCGACTGATACGAAGTCTTTGAAAAAAACGTGAGGTCTGGGTTCTTAAGAGACAGGACAACAAAACCCGGCGGCGCACAGGTGAACTTGACAATGAATGAACGTTCATTCATCTTCCCGGACTTATGTCACAGCCCCAGCAAGAATCTTCCAATCCGGATCGACGTTCCCAAATCCTCGATGCCGCTGTAGTCTGCTTTGCCAAACGCGGATTTCATCAGGCCAGCATGCATGACATCAGTGCCGAAGCTGGCATCAGCGTCGGCCTCATTTATCGCTATTTCGAAAACAAGGAGGCGGTGATTTCGGCCATGGCTGACCGCCATAAGAAAGAGATTGTCGAAGTGTTGGAACGCGCACGAAAGGCGCCGACACTGCTTGAGTCGCTTGAAATCCTATTCACGGCCCACTGCTGTGAGAACGAGCCGCGGGTTATCTCCGCGTTCGTCGTCGATCTTTACGCCGAAGCATCGCGCAATCCCGGCGTGGCCGATCTGGTGCGCGATATTTTGGAAACGTCCATGGATGGCGTGACTGAACTCATTGCGCGCGCGCCAGAAGCTCAAGACACAATGCATGATCTTTCTCCAACTGAGCTGGCGGAATTAATTTTCGCCGTCGCGCGCGGAATGCTGATGTTTGATGTACTACGCCCCCAGGAAATGACTGCAGCTGAACGGCGAACGCGGCAACTGGAAGTGACGCGGAGGCTCTGGCGGTTGTTGTTCAAGCCGGAGGCGGCACCAAGTTATGCATGATGTTTTGAAACCAACTACTCTCGAACAAAAGCAAAAGCGCCGGATCGGCTGGATCTGGCCGGCGCTTTTCACTGTTCTGTTCGTTGTTGCAGTGATCGGTCTGATCCTCGTCAAGACCGCAATGATGATCGTTGTTATTGGCGCCGTGAGTGCGCTCGTTGTCTGGTTTGGGTTCGTCGCGTTTCGACGATTCCGTTCCGGACGCACAACTTCTGCCGCGGTTTTTGCCTTGCTGGCGCTGTTTCTTCTGCTGATGGACGTGAAGGCGCTGCAGATTCGCGCCATGGGCGCGATGGCCGCTAAAATGGCGCCTCCTGCGACGACTGTTTCGAGCGCGGTGGTGAAAGAGGAAGATTGGGCACCGATTTTATCTTCTGTTGGGTCGATTTCGGCAGTGCAAGGCGCCGTCGTTTCCACAGAACTGGGTGGCGTGGTCGCGGAGATCAATTTCCAAAACGGAGCGGTTGCGAAAAAAGGAGACGTTCTGATGAAATTGGACTCATCTTCGGAGGAAGCGCAGCTCCATACGGCGGAGGCGGATTTGGAATTGGCACGAGCAAATTTGGAGCGCGAGCGCGATCTTGCAACGCGAAAAGTCGTTTCCAAGCAGGAACTCGATTCTGCTCAATCAACCTTCGGACAGAAGCAGGGCACAGTTGATAATATGCGCGCATTCATTGGCAAGAAGCAGGTGCGCGCGCCCTTCGATGGCCAGCTCGGGATTCGCCAGGTCAACGTCGGCCAATCAATCGACGCGCGACAGCCGGTCGTGCAGTTGACGGCGCTGGATCGGGTATATGTCGATTTTGCGTTGCCTCAGCAAAACGTTTCCCAACTTACGCCTGGGCTGGAAGTTCAAGTGCGCACCGATGCCGTGCCTGGACACGAATTCAAAGGAAAAATCACGGCCATCAATTCAATGGTGGACGCGGTGACGAGGAATGTCAGCGTACAAGGGACGCTTGAAAATGAGGATCACGCGCTGCGTCCGGGAATGTTTGCGAAAGTCGACGTTGTTCTTCCGCAAAAAGGCAAGACGCTGGTCATTCCTGGAAGCGCGGTGTCGTATGCTCCTTTCGGCGATTCGGTTTTCGTGATCGAGAAAACGAAGGACCCGAAGACAGGCGAAGAATCGCAAACGATTCGGCAGCAATTTGTGCGGGTCGGCGAAGCGCGCGGCGATTTCGTCGCGATACCTCAGGGACTGAAAACCGGCGAAACCATTGTGGGCACGGGTGTTTTCAAATTGCGAAACGGAATGCCGGTGACGATCAACAACGAGCTCGCGCCGAAGCCGCAATTAAATCCGAAACCGATAGATTCCTGAACCAATATCGAAATCCGAAACAATCCTCAAATACCGTCATCCCGAGCGAAGTCGAGGGATCCCGTTCCATAACCCTGAGGTTACATCACGGGATTCTTCGACTCCGCTTTGCTCCGCTCAGAATGACAAGACTTAGCTCGAAATGAAATCGTTCACCGACCTTTTTATCAAGCGCCCGGTGCTGGCCATGGTTGTCAGCTTCGTGATTCTCATCGCTGGATTGCAAGCGATGAAAACGCTTAATGTTCGCCAGTATCCGCGCAGTGATATTGCTTCGATTCAAGTCTCCACCGTCTATGTCGGCGCGGACGCTGAGCTCGTACGCGGATTTATCACGACACCAATCGAGCGAGCAATCGCGGCTGCGGATGGCATCGATTACATCCAGTCGCAAAGCACACAAAGCCTCTCGACCGTCACCGCGCGGTTGAAACTGAATTACGACGCGAACAAAGCGTTGTCGGACATCAGTTCAAGGGTCGACGCCATTCGGAATAATCTCCCGCCGGAATCGCAGATTCCGGTGATTAAGATTCAGGCAGCCGATTCGCAGATCGCTTCGGCATATTTAAGCTTCACCTCCAACATTCTCGAGCCGAATCAGGTCACCGATTATTTGGTCAGGTTGGTGCAACCACGTCTCACTGCTATCAGTGGGGTGCAGTCAGCGGACATTCTCGGTGGACGCACATTCGCCATGCGGATCTGGATGAAACCGGAACGAATGGCAGCGTTAAATATCAGCCCATCACAGGTCCGTGATGCGCTCGCCAAAAATAATTTCCTCGCTGCGGTCGGCAATACCAAGGGCTCGCTTCTTCAAGTCAATCTGACCGCGAACACAGATTTGCATACGGCCGACCAATTCAAACAGTTGGTTGTCCGGCAGGACAAAAACACGCTGATCAAGCTTGGCGATATCGCCGACGTCGTTCTCGGCGCGGAGGACTACAACACCGAGGTGCGGTTCTCGGGTCAAAAAGCGGTTTTCATGGGGATTTTTGTTCTGCCGAACGCGAACTCGGTGGACGTAATCAAGCGTGTCCGGGTTGAACTGGATCAGATCAAGAAAGAACTGCCGACGGGCATGACCGCCGAGATGGCTTACGACGCGACTGCTTACATCAACGACGCGATTCACGAAGTGGTAAAGACCTTGATCACCACATTGCTCACCGTGATGTTGGTGATCTTTTTGTTCCTCGGCTCCTTCCGATCGGTCATCGTGCCCGTAGTGGCGATCCCGATTTCACTGATCGGCGCGATGTTTCTCATGCAGGTCTTCGGCTTCACGCTGAACCTCCTCACGCTGCTGGCGATTGTGCTCTCGGTTGGATTGGTCGTGGATGATGCAATCGTCGTCGTCGAAAACGTCGAACGCCATATCGCCGAAGGAATGTCGCGGATGAACGCAGCGCTGGTTGGCGCACGCGAGCTGATCGGTCCGATCATTGCGATGACGATCACCCTGGCCGCGGTCTATACGCCAATCGCGTTGCAGGGCGGTCTGACCGGCGCACTTTTCCGGGAGTTTGCTCTTACCCTGGCCGGCGCGGTTTTCATCTCGGGTGTAGTAGCGCTGGTTCTGTCACCCATGATGTCGTCGTATCTCCTGCCGCCCCACCATATCGAGCACGGGTTCAAAGGCTGGGTCGATCGCACGTTCGACCGGTTCCGCGACTGGTACGGAACCCATCTAGATCGAACATTGCAGGCACGTTCAGCGGTTTACATCATTTGGGCAGGAATTTCCGCCCTCGCCGTGCTGATGTTCCTCGCGATTCCCAAAATGGCAACGAAGGAGTTAGCACCGAAGGAAGATCAGGGCGTGATCTTTGGCATTATTACGGCACCGGCCAACGCGACGATCGACGATACGATTCGTTATGCTGATGCGGCCGGAAAAGTGTTTCAAGACATTCCGGACACTCGGTTCACATTTCAAATTACTTCGCCCAGCAGCGGATTCGGCGGAATGGTGTTGAAGCCGTGGGGCACACGGAAAACGCCGACGAAGGATTATCTCCCGATTGTGCAGCGGAAACTCGCTGCCATTCCCGCCATTCAAATGTTTCCGATCATGCCAGAGGCGCTTCCGGGCTCTGACAATTTTCCAGTAAGTTTCGTTATTGCCTCGACGGCGGATCAGGAGCGCATTTTGGAACTTGCCCGCGAGATTTTCCTGAAAGCGATGCAGGCACACGTTTTCCAATTTGGCGACGTCGACACCAAGATCGATCAGCCGCAGGCGCAGATTGTTCTCGATCATGACAAGGTCTCGTCAATGGGACTCAACATGCAACAGATTGGAGCGGACCTCTCCGCCAGCATCGGCGGGAATTATGTCAACTGGTTCAACATGGAGGGATTGAGCTACAAGGTCATTCCGCAAATCAAACGCGTGGATCGGTTGAACCCGGAACAGCTAAATGACATTTATGTGACCGGCCCCAACAACCAGCTGATTCCGCTCAGCACCATCGCGCACATCAAGCATAACACCGTTGCCCGCTCGTTGAATCGGATGCAGCAGCTGAACGCTGTCACCATTAGTGGCGTCCCGGCTGGTTCTGTCGATGCCACACTGAAATTTTTGGAAACCGAAGCGCACAAGATTCTGCCAGCCGGTTATGTCATCGATTACACGGGCGGCTCTCGTCAGCTGCGGCTGGAAGGGAACAATTTTCTCGGCGTTTTCGTGCTCGCTCTTTTGCTTATTTTCCTCGTTTTGGCGGCACAGTTTAACAGCTTCCGTGATCCGCTTATTATTTTGTTGGGTTCAGTGCCGCTCGCAATGTTCGGCGCGGCCATCTTCATGTTTTTAAAGATGCCGTTTGGAACCTTCTTCACCGATCACTTCACGACTTCATTTAACATTTACTCCCAAGTGGGCCTCGTCACGCTCGTCGGTCTCGTTGCGAAAAACGGCATTCTGATTGTGCAGTTCGCGAACGAAATGCAGCGCAAAGGCATGGACAAACTTACTGCCGTCGCACAAGCCGCTCGGATTCGTTTGCGACCAATCATGATGACAAGTGTTGCAACCGTTGCCGGTCACTTGCCACTTTGCTTTGTCACCGGTGCGGGAGCCGCTGCGCGAAACTCGATCGGTCGCGTGCTAGTCGGCGGGATGACCATCGGAACGCTCTTTACGCTATTTATTGTTCCATCGCTCTACATGCTCATCGCGAAGACGCACCACGAAAAATCTCTGATGGATGTCGGCTGGGAAGACACGCCCGAAGACATCGAGCTTACGCCCGAGATGGCGCCAGCGCTTGCGCAGGATGGGAACGGCAACGGCTGGAAAAAATAAGGGCTTACGGCTTCCCCTTGGCGCGCCGTAGTTCCGCGAAGGCGGCAGCCGGTATGCGCTTAGCGCCGAAGGCGCAGCACTCAGCCCCCGCCTGCGGCAGCGCCCCAAGAAAACGGTGAATGCAAAACCCTAGCGCTGAAGGCGCGATTCATCGCAGCATTGAGGCGCGCTTTCAGCGCTAAACACATCCCTCAGCCGTAATGTTTTGTCGTGGACGGCTGCCCCCGCCTCCGCCGAGGCTATGGCGGGCAGGCAAGCCGTCCTTCCTTGTGAGGAGGAAAACAGAAGCCTCAGTGAGTTTTGCTCACTGAGGCTTTGTTTTGCAGCCCCGAAAGTTTTCGGGGCCGCTCATCCCCCGAAATTTGCCAGGTCAGTGCGCGTAGATATTTTTGTCACGACCCGGATTTTCGGGCGAAGCATCTTCAGCGCGCTTCTCTGAAGCTGCCACGAAATTCAGCGAGCTCGGTCGAGTTGCTTATCTTCGTGACGAACCACGGTTCCGGTCCAACACTCGGTGACAGCTGCTCCTGGACAGCCTTGCCGATTGGCGTCGGCCCGAAGGCGATCGAGTGACCCGCTTTCGCGACGGTGATGTAATTTTGCCCTCTGTTTTGGCAGAGGAACAATCCTTGTTCGCCGTCGAGCAGGCTGGCGAGATCCAGGCCGCTCACGGGCACGTTGATTTCTAGTTTCATCTATTTACCCCTCCTTTGTTTTTTGTTTTTGTTTTTGTTTCAAACAAAAATTTCGGGCATCGCTTCACAAGCGCCAGGTAACTTAGGTTTGCTTTTTCGCGCGGTGATTGTTGAACGTTTCGGCAACTGGACGTTGTCTAAGAGTGAAACAACGAACCGCGGGCGCGGGGATCGGGAGACACGGCGTGCAGAGACGTAAGGGGAATTCCAAAATTGCTAGGAAGCGCGAACTGGTTATTGATCCAGCCCTCGAAAAGCCTTTGCTCAGCCTGCATCGCGCGATGGATGTCAATTTGTTTTGGCGAGCTGTCCAACAGGTGCTTTCGGTCGCGATACCCAGCCGCGTGATCGGTCTTACATTCCGGCGGAATCCAGCCTTGCCGATAATCACCAGATGGACACGACCAATGCCGCAGGGCTTCTTCGCGGCCGAACCTCTCAAAAATTATGTTACTGGTCGAGCTCGCAAAAAGTGCATGCGTCTATGCAATCTTTTCCGCAATCGCAACAGCTTTGCGAGATCGGTCCTTTATCGCCGCCACATCGCGCCTCAAAAATGTGCACACGGATTCTGTTTGTTTTTTTGGAAGCGCCAGAGACTCATTTGCGGAATTGCGATCATGCGCACTGCGGAACAAGGCGACTTCGCGCCCGCCGACGTGAAGTTGCTTCGCGGGCTTTATCCTCAATTCATGACCGCACTTTGCCGCATCGAGTCGCTCGAGCGCGAACGCTCCGTGCGAATTGATTTCGAAACATCCCTGAGCCGATTGCCGTTGCCGACAATTATCCTGCAATGGAACTTGAAGCCGATTTACCAGAATAGGGCCGCGCGTGAATTCTGCGCAGTTTGGGAAAAAGGCCCCGAGGAAGCGAAACTAACGAAAGCGGCCTCGCCGATTCCATGCGCGATTTTGGATCGGTGCCGCCTGCTCAAACAACAATGGATGGAAGCAAAACGCCGAGCGCTGTCGGGTCTGCGAACAATGTTTAAAGAAGAACAATCACATCATCCAACGCTCCCTTATCTACGGGCGACTATCCGCCTGAGGGACCTCAAGTCAGCTGGCGTCGCGCGACCACATTTCCTAATCGAGTGCGAGGATTCGAGTCGCAACGGCGATCTGAGCAGCAGACTCGCGGACTCCCGGCTGCCGGCTCTCGCCCGGCTCACTATCCGGGAACAGGAAGTTGCACGGCTCGTGTGCAGTGGGCAAAGCAACAAAGAGATCGCCGATACGGCGCACCTGAGTGTGGCGATGGTGAAAAAGCATTTGCACGCGGTATTCCGAAAACTTGAAGTCCCCAGCCGCAGCCGGCTGGTCGCGCTGATGCTGTGAGCGGATTCGCGCTTGTTCAGCGCGGTGGCTTTTCGATTTCCTTTCGCTCAATGCGCACAGCGTATTCGCTCGGTTCGAGCGGTGCCCCAAATTCGCTGGCGTAAACCTGCGTAAACTCAGCGCCGAAAAGTAAGACCTGAGATGAGTAATAAACCCAGAGCAGCAATGTGATCAGCGAACTGGCTGCGCCATAAGCCGATGCCGCCGTCCCACTGCCAAGATACAAACCAAGCGCCCATTTGCCGATCAAAAAGAAAACCGCTGTCATCGCAGCGCCGATCCACATGTCCCGCCATTGAGTTTTTGCGTCCGGCAGGATTTTGAAGATCATCGCAAACAGCGTTGTGATCACGACGAAATCAAAAATCAGATAAACGCTCAACGCGATGGTCAGACCGCCTGGCATTGCTGTTTGGATATAATGACTAAATCCTTTTAGCAGCGCGTCGATTGCGAGCGAGACCAGGAGGAGGAAACAAACACCGGCCACCATCGCAAAGGATAGAAAGCGGGTGCGCAAAAATCCCCAGATACCGAGTCCGGGTTTCGCTTTTACGCCCCAGATCGTGTTCAACGCATCCTGCAACTGACCGAATACGCCGCTTGCGCCAAATAAGGCCAAAGCGATCCCGATGATGGTAGCGAGTGTGCTCTTACCGGGCGCGGCAGCCGTCCGCGCGATGTCTTGGACGACTTGAATGGCGCTTTTATCGAGAAAATAACTCATCTGCTCGGTTACCTTGCTCCAAGCGCCCGCAGGATCGTTGCGGAAAACCACTCCAATGACTGCGAGTAGGATAAGGATGAGCGGTGCGAGTGAGAACACCGTGTAGTACGCCAGCGCTGCGCCCAATTGTGGCGTCTTATCGTTTAACCATTCCTCTGCTGTCAGTTTCAATAATTTCCAAGCAGTGCCGAAGATTGGTTTGCGCGTCGGACCGTTGCTCATATGACGATTCCTCCAGTGTTGAATCGTTTCGGCCGAGAAGCCGAGACGGACGATGTTCGCTGGATTGAAATTTGAAATCTGAAATCTGATGTCTGGTAACTCTCTTCTGAGAGGTTCCCGGAGTTCAACGGATAAAACGGAGGTTTCCTAATCCGACCAGTTTCCGATCGTGCGAGGGAAACATCATATGCGGAAAATGCCAGAAAGCGCCAATCCATGCCTTAAACCGGCATTTATCTGGCAATAAGTGGCAACGACAGAAAGAAAGAGTCGATCGCGGTCTTCAACGGCGCCTGTTGACTCTCGACCGGGCCGCATCCGAGACCTTTGGGCGCGTGTCCGATGTCCCAAAACGCTTTGCCGATGGCTGTAACAACCGGGCTTGCCGTGGTGAGCTAACGTTCCGCGTTGCCCTTTAAGGCCACCTACAACCGATCTGCGCTATCACTTCACTACCTTGTTGTCCTTAGCTGGACGACGTTGGAGTTGGGACTGGTACCATTACCGTTATACGCTCGTACCCGATAATAATAGATTGTACGCGCGTGCAGCCCGGTAACATTGTGACTCGTCGTGTTGCCAACATCCAAATCCTGATACCCAGGTACGTAATTGACAAAAGAACTGTCCGTGGCCACATCCAACCGGTAACCTGTCGCGCCTGTCACGCTACGCCAGTTTGCGGTGAAGCTACTGGTAGTCACATTGGTTGCCCTTAGCGCTCTTGGAGCAGCTGGCGTCGCCGCCGGCGTAGGAGTGGGCGTCGGCGTAGCTGTTGCAGTCGCAGTGGGAGTCGCCGTTGCTGTAGCTGTTGCAGTCGCAGTGGGAGTTGCGGTTGCTATAGCTGTAGCCGTCGGAGTTGCGGTTGCCATAGGTGTAGCCGTGGGTGTTGGGGTTGGCGTAGGAGTTCCTCCGACGCCTTGGAAATTGAACTTGCCGATGCGCGTATGCCAGTCGCCGTTTTGCGCATATTGATTGATATGCCAGAAGCTCATGCCATCAGAGGGATCGACCTCTGTCCTCGTATAATCACCCCACCGATTGCCGTTAAACCGGCTGACTCCCGCAAACATAATGGCTTCTCCTTGCGCGAGGTTACTTGGCGGGTCAGCGGCAAGACGCCCGGCGTATCGAATAGAAGGGAAGATTGTCGTGTTGGAAGTAGAATAACCTATGACCGTGTTTCCGCTTTGATCCACGGCTATGCTGGGCATCCAGCGCCATAAGCCGTCGGTGGTGTTGTCCCAACTCTGTTGCTGCAAAGCCGTGGTGGGGAAATTGCCCCCGGTAACATCAAATTGATACCAACGGACTGCGGTCGGCCCGTTCGGATAATTCTCCATTACGGTCTGATCGGCCCAGAGCGATTCTGTGCCGCCGTGGTTTTGGTAAACAACCGGTGTCATGATCTTATCGCCCAATGTGTCCAACTTTGTCGACGTGCCCTGCTGTGGCACAAGGTCGCTCGTAGTATTTGTAAAGGCGTCAACGAAGCCATTGACCGTGATCTCGGCGTTCGGTTGATGGGTTGGGCCGACGCCAAAAACTGAATTCGCCGGCGTGGCAAAATCCACATGAAAGGACCGGGCGTGGACCTGGGTCAGGGTCACGCCGCCAGTGGACGGGCTATCGATAGCGAGCACCATTTCATTCCTTCCCGTAGGCGGTGGGTCGCCAAACGGCTTTGCGGTCGCGGCAACGAAGCTATAGGAAGCGCCTACATCGGCTGCGCTAAGAGTGAAGCCAATCGCGTTGGCAGGCCCGCCAGAGAGCATGCTGGCGCGGTCGAGCGCATAGGCGCGCACACCATTGAAGGTGGTGTTGTTAGAAAACAGGTTCATCGTCAAGAAATAGGCGTTCTGAGCTGGGCTCCCGCCAGAGTTCCACAATGCAAACTTTGGATAATCGCCAAGGTATGTTGGGTTTGCCGGATCCACTTGCAGCGCGTAGAGGAACCAACCGCCGCTAACGGGGTTGTTGGTCTGGGACACCGCAATGCACTGGTAGAAGGAAGCGCCAGGAAACGACGGAAAGGCGAAGTCGCTTATCATCCAGCGATCAGCCGCCACGTCGTAGATAACATAAGGGTCACCGTCGTTCGAAGTAGTGCACGGAGTGCCAGTCAAACCGGAAAAGAATGAATTGTAGGTGGTTGGGCCCGACAAGGTATTGCCACTTTTGTCAAAGATCTTGAACGTTTCGTTAATCGCTTCGATGTAATGATTTGGGCCGACATCGCCCTCGCTGTCACTCGGCTGACAACCGCATGTATCGCCTATCCCCTCAAATGTCAGCAACGGTCCCGGCATCGTCGGCGCCGGGCGCCAAACATTTTTGAGGAGCTTCTGGACGTACGCGAGGCCGGCGGCTCCCGATCCTGCTGGCGCGTCTGAACCCGCCAGCGGAAACGGATGACGCATCAGCCTTCTCTCCTCAAACTCCTCCTTGGGCGCTACATAAGGCAGGTTTCGTAAGTCCTGGTCCAGACGGACAGGGCCGACCATTTGCACCACGTCGGGCGTCTGCGTGCCCGGAGCTGCCTGGTTGTTTCTTGCTCCTTTTGCCTGTGCGAACGCGCTCGAGAACGCGCCCATGGCAAGTAAAGCCACAGCGATGCCTGTAACGCAAAAGACTGCAGCGATTAAAACACGAAGATTAAAGAATGCAGATTGTGAAGTGGATTTTTTTTTCATGAATGGTTGACGATTGTGGAGAGAATTTAGCGATGTCGAGTTTACAAAAATCTTGCCAACCTGTCAAGCAGACCCGCCGCAAGGTAGTGTCCTAATTTGAAATCTTTAGAGCGAATCCGGCTGATCTACGTGCGATCGCTTGATCGCCAACTTGTCAGCCCATTCGTGTGCGTCCAGCTCTAGTAAGCCAAGATGCTTCCCCTTTTTACCATCGTCGAGAGTCCAAACCTCATCAGCTTTGTAAATTGCTGCTGTAGCTAAATGAATTGCGGCAGTGGTCGAGAGATTTTTGCCGCTCTCGTGCTTCAAAAATCCGTCCCTAAACTCGCGAGCCTTCATTGCAATCGGCGGGTCCAAGTTGGTACCCAAACACCTTTTTGGCGTTGTCCAAAAAGGCCTAACCAGAAAAGTCTAAGGAGGGGACACTCTTCCACTCCCTAAACAGTGGCGTCCCCGGCGGGAATCGAACCCACATCTAAGGTTTAGGAAACCCTTGTTCTATCCGTTGAACTACGGGGACACTTGAGAAAGTCAGAAGGAAGAAGTTAGAAGGATGAGACGGAAAATCCAGACATCAGATTTTCGATTTCAGCTTAGCAGATTCTAAGGTTGGAACCGCCAGAAAATTGGCTGTCCAATTGGAGTCTAAAGAGTTTCACTCGTGCAATATGACGGGAAGCGAGATTGGTGACGAGAAACGTGGACCGCGTCGATTCCGTTATTTCATCGACATCGTCGTCCTCGTGGCGGTCACGTTTCTTCTCGACGCCGGTCTCGATGCTTTTATCCCTGTGACGATCAACTTGAAGAGGGGATTTGTCGTTGACGCGATTGGAAAAATGCTGCTGGTCGGAGTTGCGTGGGGATTGATCCGGTTGCGCGGCGAGAGGTTGGCTGACATCGGACTAAAGCGGCCGGCGAGCTGGATGCGCACGTTCATGATCGGTATTGGGCTGGCCGCAATTGTTTTTGCCGCCATGTATGTTTCGGAAAGGGCAGGATTTCGTCGCGACCTCAGCAAGTTCAAGGATATGCAGGGAAATCTCGAACTCACGTTGTTCGGCGTTTTCTATGCATTTATCGGAGCAGGCTTTTACGAGGAATTCACCTTTCGTGGATTTCTTATGCAGGGTCTGGCGATGCTTTTCGGTGGCAGCCGCGCCGCATGGATCGTCGCATGTGTCGTGCAAGGCGCACTTTTCGGAATAGCGCACGCTTACCAGAATCCTCTCGGCATCGCGATCACCGGCACGCTGGGCGTGTTAATGGGATTGCTGGTTCTCGCGTCAGGCCGCAATCTTTGGCCGGTGATCATTGGTCATGGACTCTTCGACGCGAGTCGTTTCGTTTTGTTCTATTTTCAGGGCGCGCCGATGGGCTGATTGGGTCGATCCGACCGTAACTCGATCCGGCCGGGGTCGCCGCCCCCCCGGCTACAGGTGTTCCGCAATATTGTCAGCGATTCAGCAGGCGCGGATCGAAGCGATACTGGATTGGCTCGCTGATTTTGATTTTTTTAAAATCCGAGTGCTTGGGATTCAAAAGGAAATTCGTCTCGCTTGTGCTTAGCACGCTGGGAACTGCAAGAGCGACAGATTTTCCGCGGCGGACCCACTCGTCGCCGATTTGCATCGTCTCGAACGTGGGCGGTTCTGTGTTCCAATGCCGCGGGAGATTCTTTATTTGAAAGTATTCGGTGAATTTGTCCCCCCACTCGAGCCGGAAAGAAAGGTATCGCTCGGTAGGAGGCATCGGCATTACGTGGACGAACAATTCGAGGGCCGCGAGCGATTCGTGTTCGCTTACGTAAACTACTGCCGTGCCTCGCGAGTTCCAGCGTCCGCCATAGACGCGCGCGCCTTCGCCTGTAAATGCGCTATTAGCGCGCGCCGCGCGAACAATTCGCCACGCAGACGGCATCAGGTGTAAACGCTGTATTCAATTCGCCCTAACAAGTTTTCAACCTCGCGCGCGCCCGTCTCGGTGCTCGCATAATCGAGTGGCACGGCGCCGCCGAGGCCGAGCTGTGGGTGTTTCAGCCACGCCCGCCCTCTTTCGACATCGCCGAAAACTTTCGTGGCGTGCCTGAGCAATCGCGAAAAGCGAATCACCTTGTCCGATTCATCGGAAGACAATCGCCCAACCGCTTTGCGCCGCTGCAAGGTGGACCTTGATATGCAGAGTTTTTCGGCGAGCTGCTCGAACGGCATGTCCAGGCTGTGTTGCAAAGTCTTCAGTTCAGTGAAACGCAGCCCCTTCTGAATTTGCCGAATCAGATCCGTGGGATGCTTTGCTTTCGCCACAGGCGTTTTCTTTTCCAGTGTCGCCGTTTTCATAACATCCCTTCTCATTCAATTGACACAATTTAATGCGTCAATTGGGCGAGGTCAAATGCTCTGCCGTTGTAGGGCAAGCGCACCGCTTGCCAGGGTGGTGGTCGGGCAAGCGAAGCGCATGCCCTACAATGGGTTTAATTCTCAGGCGGCGATCTGGCCCAGAACAGCGCGCAGTTCGTGAAAATCCACCGGCTTGGCGAGATGGAAATCGAATCCCGCTTCTCTGCCGCGTTGGATGTCATCAGTCCCGGCAAAGCCACTGATCGCTACGGCTTTAACGGGTCGTTTTCGTTTGGCTTCGGCATTCAGGTCGTAGCCGCTGCCATCGGGGAGAACAATATCACACAGGAGAACATCGAATTCTTTCGAGTCGATCATGTTCATCGCGTTCTGCGCGCCATCAGCCACAGAGACTTTGTGGCCGAAATGACTGAGAAGACGGGACAACGCTTGCAGCGTCTCGCTGTGATCTTCCACCACCAGGATACGCAAACTCTTACCTGAATAGGAATCTCTCGTCCGGTCTCCGCTCATCTTCACCGTTGCCCCGGGAAAACCCGTACACCTGAATTGCCGCGCCGTCCAATGTCTTTCAGAGATCAGATGTCAGACGACGACTTCTCGCGGTTCTGTGGTTGAGTAATATCGACACTTATGGCCCGTAAGGAGATCGCCGCGTTGAGCGGTGCACATCTGCGCGGCGCGAGGTTCGTTTACATCGCAGCCGTATTTGCCGCCTTGGGCGGCCTTCTTTTTGGCTACGACACAGGCGTCATCTCCGGCGCTCTTATTTTCATCAAACGCGAATTTGGCCTAACGACTGCAGCCGAGGAAATTGTTGTCAGTGGCGTTTTGTTGGGCGCAACCATTGGCGCGATCCTGGGTGGAAAGGCAGCCGATCTTTTCGGGAGACGAAGGGTCTTGCTTGTGACGGCGGGAATCTTCGGTATGGGCGCGCTCGCCAGCGCCGTGGCGCCTTCACCGGCGATCCTGATTGCCAGCCGCGTCGTTCTCGGTTTGGCGATTGGTCTGGCCTCAACAAATGTCCCAGTCTATTTGTCTGAGGTTGCGCCTGCGCACGCGCGCGGCTGGGTCGTATCACTCTTTCAACTCGCCGTCACCATCGGCATCGTGGTTGCGTATCTGATCGACTACGCTTTTGCCGGCGTTGGGGGCTGGAGATGGATGCTCGGCCTGGCCGTCGTTCCGGCGTTAGTCTTTGGCGCCGGCATGTTTTTTCTGCCGGAAACTCCGCGCTGGCTCATTCGCGGGGGTCAACATGAAGTCGCGCACCGTGTTCTCATGCGCATCCGAGGCCTTGCCGATGTCACCGTCGAGATCGAAGAGATCAAGGCGAGCCTGGCACAGCAAACTGAAAGTGGACGCTGGACCGATCTGCTGCGTCGGCGAGTTCGTCCTGCCCTTATCGTTGGGTTAGGCCTCGCCATCTTCCAACAAATTACCGGCATCAATACGGTGATTTATTATGCGCCAACAATTCTTCAGACCGCCGGATTCAACTCCGCTTCCGGCGCGATTCTGGCGACCGTGGGCGTCGGCGTCGTAAATGTCGGCATGACAATCCTCGCGATGTCTTTGGTTGATCGCGCCGGTCGGCGTCCGCTGTTGCTCGTCGGCATCGCTGGAATGATCATCACGCTTGGCGTGCTCGGCCTGAGTTTCCGCATCTCGAATCCATCGGGACAGCTCGCTTGGATCGCTGTGATTTGCCTGATGGGTTACGTGGCCTCATTTGCAATCAGCCTCGGACCAATCTTCTGGCTCTTGATCGCCGAGATTTATCCTTTAAAAATTCGCGGCCTCGCCGAGGGCACGGCGGCCACGTTCAACTGGGGCTCGAACTTAATCGTCTCGCTTACCTTTCTGACGCTGGTCGAGAAACTCGGCGCGAGCTCAACGTTTCTGCTTTATGCGTTTGCCTCCGTGGCGTCGTGGCTTTTCGCCTATTATCTTGTTCCGGAAACGAAAGGGCGCACTCTGGAAGAGATTGAAGCATTCTGGAGAGCAAGGCCGCGAGGCCCATAGCCATTTTGTGCCGCGGCCAGATGGGATTTGGGCGAGCTAAAAAGAGAATGTCACAACTGAAAAAATGTTCGTAGCCGGTTGAGGAACGTCGCTGTGTATTGGCGCTGCTTTAAAACGTGTTCGCCGGTGCGGGTGGCTTCCTTCAGAATCCCTTCGGTTTCCATTTTTCGCTGGGCTAGCAGCTCGCTCAATTGCACGAGGGACTCGGGCGCATTGTGCAGCACTTCGGCCATGGTGGGCTTGCCGATTTCCATCACGTAGCAATCGGCATCGGCGCGCACTGTTGCGCTGCGCGGCTCGCCGGTGAGCAGCGACATTTCTCCAAAGCAATCGCCCGCATTCAGAGTCGCTACTTGAATTGTCGATCCGTTTTTTGAGACCAAAACATTCGCTTCGCCGCGTAGCAGTACGAACATTGAGTCGCCCGGCGATCCTTCCTCGATCACCGGTTCGCCTCGGCCGAAAACGTTGAGGCGCGCCTGCTTGACGAGATGATTGAGTTGCTCCTCGGAAAGACACTCAAAGAGTGGTTGGCCACGCAGAATAGATAATGCCTCGGCGTGATCGTCCTGTGCAGGGCGCGCTGCTTTGCGCGCCACTTGCAACGTGCGAATCGGAAAGGGAATGGTGATGCCTCGTCGCTTGAGTTCGTACCAAACGTTGGTGCGCACTGCGTCATTGATCTCGTTGATCCTGGAATGATTGCCCATGTAGTACTTGATCTCGTAGATCACAGCGAAATCCGCAAAATCGACCAGAAACACTTTTACTTTCGGCTGTGCCAGAACGCCGTTAGCCGTCGAAGTTGCTCGAAACAAGGCGTCCTTCACCAGATTGGGCGGGTTTTTATATTCGACTCCAACGCGAATCCGCATCGCGTGGATTTCCGTCGGATAATGGAGATTGACGATCGCGTGGCTCACCATCTCGTTGTTCGGGATGTCGAGATAAATGTTGTCGTTCGTACGCAGCCGCGTGGAACGCCAGTTGATCTCCATCACTTCGGCGAAGCGCTCGCCGACTTGTAACCAGTCGCCAACCTTGTAGGGCTTGTTAATTTGAATCGAAATGCCGCCGATGATCCCGGCAAAGAGATTTTGTCCAGCAAAGCCAACAATGATTGCGACCACCCCGGAACCCGCCAGCAGTCCCTTTAGTTGAGTTTCGGCATGGTAGCCGTAGCTCAGAACAAACAGCAGTACGATCAAGAAGATGATACCGCCGACGACTTCACGAAGAAAATGTGGAATCGGCGTGTGCCGTTTCTTTTCGAAATAGAAATCCCAAACGTAGCGATTAATCAGTGCAACGACCAACGCCGTGCTCAACAAGATTAGCGCAGCGCCGACATGATTGCGCCAGGACGCATGGACTCCGTACACGGCGATTGCTGCGTAAAAGGCGAGGATTAAAGAGAAGAGGCGAAACACCAGGCCGAGCCGCACACCGGCGCGACGCTTTAGAAAGCGGCCAATGCCAACGGCCGCAAAAAACGTCCCGATAAACACGATCACGGTGATCGCGTCTCGTTCTGCTTCGGAAACGGCGTTGAACATCAGGGGCGAATTATATCAAAAACCACTTCGCTTGAAAGGTTTTCTCGTAAAAACCCGCAAAGCAACTGTAGGGCGGGCGCATCGCCTGCCGGTCTAGAGCGATTTTACAAGTAATGTAGCCACCGGCCTGTGGCCGGTCGACCAGAGCGCCCCTTTTCACACGAAGAAAGACGGCCCGCAGGGCCGTGGCTACAGCGGCTACGGTTCTATTTAACTCGCTCTGGAATGGCTACAATTACTTCGTCGGCGCGATGACCAACCACGCCCAGCCTGCAAGGAAACAAAGGCCGCCAAGAGGAGTAACAAACCCGAGCCAGTCCGGCGGCTGCCGAATCAGCGCCATCAAATACAGGCTTCCGCTGAAAAGAAAAATCCCGGCAAAAAGCAGCCACCACGCGCCGCGATTTGTAGCGCCGTAGAGTGCAAGCACGAGGAGTGCGATCGCGTGAATAAAATGATAAAGGACGGCTTTATTCCAGACATCCAACATGCCGCGCGTTTCGAGCGTCGATTTCAAACTGTGCGCTCCGAACGCTCCGAGCGCTACGGCCAGAAAACAAAGCGCGGCTGCAATCCGGAACAACGAAATCGACATCTTGCTATTTCCAGCGACTTCGGCGCATCTCCAACTGCTTTTTTAAATCGTTCAAAGCTGATTGTCGGCTTTGCCGAATCGTTTTCACGTAGAAAATCGTTCCGGCGGCGCCCAGAGCCGCTGCTCCCGCAAAATTAAGTCCGGGTCCGAGTTTCCACAGATACGCGCCAAGGATCGCGCCGGTGCTGACGATCGAATCGCGAACAAGATAATACGTGCCGACCATTTGGCCGCGACGGTCGGAGTCGCTGTATCCGATGATGAGCGCCTTGCGCGATGTATCGCCAAATTCTTTAAGTCCTCGAATGATGAACGCGATGACCAGCGCCGAAAAACTTCGCGACATCAGCAAACTGATTGGAAAAAGCGTGAACATGATGAAGGTCACGATGACGAAAGGCTCGCGGCCATGCCGATCCGCATAATGCGAGGCGGGAATGATGCATACCGTGGCGGCGAGCATTTCTATGGCGATAAGGATTCCCACTTGTCGGCCGCTGACGCCGATGTAATCCATCGCAAAAATTACGACCCAGGCGTAGGGCACTCGTTCGCAAAAGCGAATCAAGATGTCGCTCAAGAGCAGATGCCTCATCGGCGAATTGAATTCATGCAAGCTTCGCCAAAAGCTCCAGCGCTCGAACGGCGGCGCGCCCGGCGGTCGCGCCCTACCATTTGGTTCTTCGCGCAATTGCCGTTGCACTAAAATTGTGACCGCCGAGAGAGAGATCGAAACGATAAGCGCGATGCGCATGCCGTTGATGATTCCGAACCGATCGATCAACATGCCGCCGAAAATTGGCGCAATCATGATCGGCAACCGTTTGATTACGGATTGAACGCCTATGCCCATCGAGTGACGGTTTGCCTGGAGGGCAGCGCCGACCAGCGAAAACGTCGCGGGCAGAGAAAAACAAGTCCATGAAAGGAACAGAAACATTCCAGCGATCACCGCGGCCCAATGCGGAACAAACAGGACCAGCGCATAGCCGACTATTGAGACTACGTTGAAGATGATGAACGCACGGCGATGTCCCCAAACGTCCACAAGCACTCCGCCCGGGTACGCATAGACTGCCCCGAGCAAAGTGCGCAGTGCATCGTAAAGACCGATAACAAAAACCGTCGCGCCGACCGCTTGAAGGTACTTCGGCACAAAACGCATCCAAAGTTCTTCGCCCGCGCCAATGACGAAAATGGCGATGAGCAGAATGACAAGATTGCGTTTGAGTCCGAAGAAATCCGCGAACTGCCGCTTCCGATTTATGTTTTGCTCGCCTGGCGTTTGCATTCCGCGTAAAGCGCGTCGTAAACGATAAATTCGCGCTCGAGAATTTCATGATCGCTCAATCCGAGCGCGCCGAAGCCGCTGGCGACCCAGCGCAAACCTTCTCCGGCTGGATGCGGATTGGCCGGATGCGAATCAGCCGCGCGCACAATCTCGCCCAGCAAAACGAGCGCCGGATCGGTGAGCTTGTATTTTTTGAGGAGTGAATTGAACGAAACGTCCTCGTCGTGATGGCCGAGCTCGCAATTGGGGACGTCGAAAACGATTCCGTCATCGACCTTTGCCCAGTTAGTGTCGTGCGGGAGGAAGACAAACTTCGCGTCTTGGTCGATAAAATTTTTGATAAGCCACGGGCAAGCCACTCGGTCCACTTTAATTTTCTCGCGAGTGATCCATTTCATGAACTAGACTCCTGTTTCGTGGCAGCTTGGTTCTGGTATGCAGTCGTTGCCGCCATTCTCTATGGCGCCCATCAAATCTTTACACGGCTTGCGGCGGAGCGCATCGGCGAAGGTCTCGGCGGATTTGTCGTTGAAGCCAGCGCCGCATTATCGATTCTAATCTATCTCGCGTTTCTCTGGCTTAGTGGACGTTGGAGTCAGAAATTCAGTATGCCCGGTTTTAATTACTCGCTTCTCACCGGCATCTGCGTCGGAGCCGGCACCATCGCGTTCTTTCTACTTTTTCAAAAGGGCGGCCCACTCTCTTCTGTTCCGGCCATTCTGGCGGGCGGCGCGGCCATCATGGCGATCGCGGGGATTCTTTTCTTTCGCGAACCGCCATCGTGGCAGAGGATTGCTGGCATTTCATTCGCCATCATCGGCCTGTTTTTGCTGCGCAAATAGGCATCCGTTCCGTCCTTTTCGTAAGCAACTGCAATACTTCAATCATGGACAATCGATTTTCAGATAATTCGACTGTTTTGAACAAGATGAACGAAGAGACATCGGAGCTGGTTGCTAAGGTACCACACGTAACGTTTGTATTCTGGATCATTAAGATCCTGGCGACTACGCTAGGCGAGACCGGCGGCGACGCTGTCACCATGTCGTGGTTGGGCGAAACTACCGCCGAGCCCACAGTCAATGGCTATCTTATCGGAACGGCAATATTCGGCGTTATTTTTGTTGCCGCGGTCCTCGTACAGATTAAGGCGAAAAAATTTCACCCTTTCCTATACTGGTTGACGATTGTGGCAACGACGACGGTCGGCACCACACTGGCCGATTATTGCACCAGATCGCTCGGCATCGGCTACACCGGCGGTTCGACCATATTGCTGATCCTCGTGATCGCGTCGCTTTTGATCTGGCGTTGGTCAACCGGGAGTGTCTCGATCGACACGGTGAATACGCCGAAGGTCGAGACCTTTTATTGGGTTACAATCATGTTTTCGCAGACGCTGGGGACGGCACTCGGCGATTGGGTCGCGGAAACACATGATCTGGGCTATGTCGGGGCCGGCGCGGTTTTCGGTGGGTTACTCTTATTGACGGCTCTTCTCTACTACTTCACGAGCATTTCGCGCGTGATTTTGTTTTGGACGGCCTTCATCCTGACTCGCCCGCTCGGAGCCGTCGTGGGTGATTTTCTCGATAAGCCTCTAGAACAAGGAGGCCTGGCTCTCAGCCGTTATACTGCATCTCTGGCGCTCCTGGTGGTGATCGTCGCGTTGATTCTCATCTTTCCGCAGAAGCCAGCGTCACGCGCCCACTGATCAGTAAAGCAACTGCACGCCGAAGTATCCGATCCAGGCGAGTGGATCCGACGAACGCAGTTCGTGGCCAAACGAGCCGATCCAGATTGTGTGCTCGTTCAATTTGTGTCGCCAGCCGAAGTTCAGCGCGAGCGAATCGCGGCTGAAATCGCTTCGCGCAGTCGCGTACAACTCCGCCATCAATTCCGTCTTCTTCGTCACTTCCGTGCCGGCGACAATTCCGTAAAGCCACTCAGTGCGTCCGACCGTGCGCAAGAGCGCGCCAATCTCTGTGTCGAGCTCGAGCCGCCCAAATTTCTTCGCGATTTCCAAGGGCAAACGAAACTGTGTACCGTCTTCCGCGATGCCGCGGTGCACGGATGATGGCGTGACGTTGAAGATCACCCGCGGATAAGTCGAGACGTCGAAGCCGTTGCGTTCCTCATCGAGAAAACGCCACTTCACCGCCAACTCCGTGCCGCTGAGCCCGGCGACGCCGCCGTGATCGCTGCGCTTCAAAACCGTGAGTGCAGTCTGCAGGTTGAGCTGAATGTGATCGCCCCAACCGTAATTCAGATCGAGCTGCGGCGTGTCGATCAACCACTCGTTAGGCCGATGCTCGAAGGCAATGGCGAGATTATTTTCCCAATGTCCGTTGCCGGGCGTGCCTGGATCATCAGTAATCATCGGTGGTCCGCCTTGCGCCATCGCGAGTCGCGCCAGACAAACCACCGGCGCAGTTAGTACGGCTCTCGTTAGGCGATGCACGCTACTTAGCCGGACCGTAAACAAGAAGCTTCAGCGTGTTCGGGACAATAGTTGGTCGCGCTGGCGAAGTTCCGGGCGATGGACTTGGCGCCGGCTGAAACTGCGCGGTCGGCAAATAAATTCGATGCGTTTTCGGATCGAGCGCGATCGTGCGCGCGCCCCGCTGCGTTTTTAATGTTTGAACGACCGTCAGTTTCTGCGGCGTTTCTTCTTTCGCGATCGTCGTTGTTCCATCGCCGCATGATGCGAATGCGAGTTGGCTCGCGTCATCGAACGCGCATCCATCGACACCAACGCCAATGGGCACGTTGGCAACGACTTTGCCGCTCTCGGCGTCGAGCATCACCATCATTTTGTTGTGACAGGTCGCGAATAGTCGGTGATGCGCAGCATCCAATGCAATACCGCTTGCCTCTTCTCCGGGCGCAATCGGCCAACGCGCGACTACTTCGTGTTTGGTCGAATCGATCACAGCAACTTCGCTTTTGTCTTCGATGTTGCAGTAAATGCGTCCGGCTTTCTCGTCGACCACGGCGAATTCTGGAGTTCCTCCGAGTGGAATCGTTTCCGAGACGGTTGCAGATTTCGCGTCAATCACTGTCACGGAATTTCCGGTGTGATTAAAGATGTACACCTCGTGATGACGTGGTTCGT
This sequence comes from Candidatus Udaeobacter sp., assembly GCA_036499425.1. Classification (GTDB taxonomy): domain Bacteria; phylum Verrucomicrobiota; class Verrucomicrobiia; order Chthoniobacterales; family UBA10450; genus Udaeobacter. Next base: position 40,288 of record DASYDT010000078.1, read on the forward strand.
AAACGATTGCATCGGGATTTTGTCCGGTGTCGACCTTGGAAATCGTTTTCAGCGTTGTTAAATCGACCACACTCGATTTCGCTTCTTTTCCATTCGAGGAAAACCCACGTTGAAAGTCCGGAACCGCAACGAACGCGTGAACTCCCGGCGTGTCCGCAATTTCTCCGGCGACCGCGTTCTTGTTAAGATCGACAACGATTACTTTTGTCGCGTGGGAGAGGTAGAGACGATTGGCCGGGGAATCGATCGTCAAAATATCCCAGCCGCCTTCGCCACCGATCGGAATCTCATTTAAAAACAGGTAAGCATCATTGGCCAGCGCAGAGTTAACGAGGAACGCTAGCGCAAAGCCAATGGACCAAACATGAATAGCACGCATTGTGGCCTGATGATTATTCGACATGATAGACACGAACCTCAGCTTGTTGCGAACCATGATGCGGGACAGCGATGAATAAAGTATCTAGCTCCGGTACGAATAATCCAGTGCGAGCGCCAGTCGCTGTCTCCGTTTCACTGGAGCGCCTGTAGTTATTGGGATCAGTTTGCTCGATGATGTCGATCTTACCTGCGCCGCAGACGGCGTAAATGCGATGACGCTTGCTGTCGAAAAAAATTTCATCCGAGTCACCGGAGATATCGATTTTTGCGACAACAGTGCCCGAGTCGGTGTTGAGCACGACAAGCTTCGATGGAATCCGACACCCGACAAATAACCGATGGTTTGTTTCATCGAGCGACATCGGAAAGTTTCCAAAGGCCGAATCTGTTTTCCACGTCGCAGTCACTGCGCCTTTATTTTGATCGATCACCGCGACGTTCCGCGCGTTCGGCACGTTTACGAAGATTCGCTTGCCGTTCTTCTCCAACTCGAATGCTTCGGGATGAGCCGAAAGTTTGATTGACCCGATTTGTTTTCCATCTGGCGCGTTGACAATAGCCATTCCACCGCTGCCAAACCCGACATAAATCTTTTTCGCGACGTCATCGTAACGGACATTGTCCGCGTCGTCTTTGAAATTTAGTTCGCCTATCGGCTGGAACGATCTTGCGTCGTAGATTTTGAAAATCCCGCCTTTGTCATTCGCAACAAAGAGACGATCGAGCTCAGGGATATAAGCGATTCCTTGCGGCGCACCCAGCCCGGTAATTGAATGGGTTCGTTCGCCCTTGCGCAGATCGAGCACTTCAAGGGTGTTATTGCCGAGCGCGCAAACGAACAGTCTTTCGCCAGCGGCATCAAACGCAAAATGATCGATCCGTCCTGCGACGCCTGGTAACGCAATTGTCTCTCTTAATTTGAATGGCACCGCGTTCTGTGGAGCTACTGTGACGCTCCACGCGCAACAAAAGGCGATGGCGAGGCAAAGTGTCTTCCGGAAAAAGGATGTGCTCAATCTTACAAGGGCGAGCTGACTTTGAGCAGCCCACCAACCAAAAGTCCGCCCTTGACGGCGTTGGCCAAGTCTTTTGCTCGCCCGCGTCCCCAGTAATGGAAAAACATGATGCGCGGTTCCTCATGCGTCATGTGCTGATGGATGGCGACGATGTTGATCTTTTCCTTGATCAAAGATTTCAGGACAGGTTGCAATTCGTCTTCCTTGACGGCGAAATCTCCGTCGACCATCGCATTCTCGTCGGTGCCGGCGAACGCCGCCCAAGTGTTCACGCCCATATCTTTGTCGATCGTGACTCCGTGCATCTTTGCAGGGCGACCGATCGTAAACTTCACCATGCCGTCCTTTGATTCGCCTTGTGTTCCAAAAATCTCGTTAAGAGGCGCGACTGAAATCGAACTTTTGTCAGGCAACGATTTTGCTCCGAACGAAGCTTTCGGTTGCGGATTGGCCGCGCGAATTTCCTTGGCGGTGTCGTACACTTTTTTGACGGCGCTCGCCAGATTCTCAGTCGCGCCTTCGCCTTCGATGTGCATGAAGAAGACTTTAGGTTGATCGAAAAAGAAATGGTTGTGGAGGGCTGTCACGTTAAGGCCGTTGTCCAGCGCAGCTGTCATTGCGGCATTGACTTCGTCTTCAAACAGAACAGTGTCGCCCATCACCATCGCTTCGCCGTACGTGCCTTTGGTGAATGCTGCCCAAGTGCCGAGACCCATGAACGGCGGCATGGTCCACCCATCGACAATCACCTTCACGTCGTTGCGCGGGAATGTGACCTTATAAACGCCTTCCTTCTCGTTCATCTTTCCTTTGAGCCCGGTTAGATTGTCGATCTTCGCGGTATCGAGATCGGCAGCGAACGATGCGCAAGTGAACGTGGCAAATAGTAACGCTGTAGCAAAAGTTTGTTTCATGTCGTGATGGTAATTCGCACTGATTCAGTAAGGTGGATGTAAGCGCAAGGACAACATGCTATACGTATTTCATTCTAGGCATGGATCGTATGCGCGCAACTTCCTGGCTTCTGCTTCTCTACAGCCTGCCGACTAGACAGAAAACTGCGCGCGTCGCTGTCTGGCGACGATTCAAAAAGATCGGCGCGGTTCAGATTAAAACATCGACGTATCTGCTGCCAGATGAGCCCGCGCAATACGAGCAGTTTCAATGGCTGGCACAGCAGATCCGTGATTACGGAGGTGATTCGACGCTCATTCGGGCACGTGAAATTGAGGGCCTGACCAAAGAGAAGGTAATTGCAATGTTTAATGAGGTCCGCGCCAAAGATTATACTGAGTTACGGAAATCGCTTCAGAGTTTCATCGGGCGGCGCCAGAAAATGGGCGCGGAAACGGCAGCTGCAGAACTAGAGCGACTCACGCGGCAATTCCGTGAGATTCGCGAAGTCGACTTCTTTGACAGTCCACGCGGGCACGACATCGCAATGCTAGTCCGTCGCGCGGAAGGGCGTAGTCGCACGCGACAACTCGCAGTGCTCGATGCGAAGCAATACCAGGGCAAAACATGGCTGACGCGTCCGCGCCCGGAGATCGACCGAGTTGGGTCGGCGTGGTTGATCTCGAAGTTCATCGACCGGAAGCCGAAGTTTGTATTCGCGCCAGGTGCAGACGTTGTCCCGGGCGCGATCCCGTTTGACATGCTTGACGCAGAATTCTCGCACCATGGCAACTACTGCACTTTCGAGACGCTCACGAGGCGTTTTGCGATCTCTGACAAAGTAGTAGCGAAGATTGGGGAGATGATTCACGACGCGGATCTGGACGACGCCAGATTCCAGCGGGTGGAAGCGGTCGGGATTGATCGAGTTCTGAAAGGTTGGGGGAAGCAAGAATTGCCCGACAAAGAAATTTTGCGGCGCGGCTTCGAGTGTTTCGACGCGCTGTACGCGTTTCTGCAACGTCGATGAACTCCGATCAACAGACCGAGTCTAACGCAGATCATCAGATGCCGAGGTGGCGCGAGGTGTTTCTTTATTTTCTGTTCCTCGGTTTCGTGAACATCGGTGGGCCGGTCGCGCAGATCACGATGATGTTCAATCACATGGTGGAAAAACGCCGGTGGTTGTCCGAAGATCGCTTCGTTAAGATCATGGCTTTCTGCCATATGCTGCCTGGCCCCGAGGCGCTCCAATTAGCCATCTACGTCGGTTACTTGAAACGCAAACTTTGGGGCGGCATTCTGGCCGGCATCACTTTCATTTTGCCCGGCGCGGTCGCGATGATCGTTCTGAGTTGGCTCTACGTTAATTACGGCAAACTGCCCCTGGTGATGAACGCACTCTACGTTCTCAAGCCGGCTGTCTTGGGCATCATTGCTGCCGGGATCATCAAGCTCGGACGCGCTGCGATTCGAAATTTTTTTCTCGCAGTGCTATTGATCGGCGCGTTTGCGGGAATGCGGTTCGCGGGAATTAACTTCTTGCTGATTCTTCTGATAGCCGGCTTGTTGAATCTGATTGTCGAGCACGGCGCGCCGCTGCTCAAGAAAACCGCGCCGACATTGCCGGCGATGATCGGCGGAATCGGTTTGTTGCTTCCATTCGGCGATTCGCGTTTGTTCCAGATCGCATGGCTGTTTTTCAAAACAGGGCTCCTGAGCTTTGGCGGCGCGTATGCGTCGCTTGTTTTCGTTCAGCGCGGCGCAGTTGCGCAATATCATTGGCTGTCCGATGGCCAATTACTGGATGGCGTGGCGCTTAGTGTGGCGACGCCGGGGCCATTCATGTTGTTCACCACGTTCGCCGGTTATCTCGCTGGCGGGGTTGCAGGAGCGGCGCTCGCTACTTTCTTTGTGTTCCTGCCATCGTTCGTTTTCGTCCTAGGTGGCGCGCACTACGTTGAAAAACTTCGTGAAAATCGCGCGCTTCAGGCGTTTCTCGCCGGCGTCAGTGCCGCCGTGGTAGGCGTGATCGCAGTTGTATCTCTGGATTTGATTCCCGAGGCGTTGATTGACTGGCCCGCTATCGGTATTGCTGTCGCTGCTTTCCTTCTGCTCGCTTTGTTGAAACGAGACGTTGCTTTGGTAGCTATCGGCGCAATTCTCGGCGGAATCATTTACGCGAGCATTCGCGCGTTTGCATGAAACTGTAGCCGGGATCGGTGATCCCGGCGTCCTGCACGTATTCCCACCTCACAGCATCCGGGGTCAGCGACCCCGGCTACAATCGTGCAGACGTGCGAAGGCGGCGAAGACGACCTCAGATAATGCCGCTTCGCCGCGCTTCACCCTGATCGCGTTGAGCCGCCTCCACCCCTGGCGTGCCCAGAAACAACGCGATCCACCCAACGATTAGTATTTCTCGCCTTTTTCCTTGTGCTCTTTCGCTTCGTTGTGCTTGCTCAGCACCTTGCCGTTGGCATCCATTTCGACGCCCATCTGCTTTCCGTTCTTCTCGATGACGGCCTCAAAGTTGGCGCCCTCTTTTTCCCAGCGGACGATTGTCCCGCCTTTTGCCTCGGCTTTCCCAGCCTGCTGCACCGCGGTGGGAACGTCAGAACTGTTGATGGTTTGTTCTTCGTGTTTTTCTTCGTTCGCTTGTGCGGTCACGCCGAATGCCAGGCCGGCGCTGACCGCTGCTATTGTAACTAGGTTTTTCGTTTTCATGTCTGTTAAGTTTTGACTGTTAGCTTTTCACTATTGTTCGAAATTGAGCGCTCATTGGCGTGGAAAAGAATGCCAAAAATCGATCGGCCAAATGTCAGGCCGGACCCGATGAGCGTGTGCACTCCGCTTCGTAATCTTCAATCAATTTCAGGATTTTGGATTGGAATGCATCCTGCGCCGCGTAGACCGCGCCGATGTCTTCAGCGAACGCTTTTTGTTTGAGCTCTTCCTCAATTGTTAAGCTCAGCTCAGCGAGCTTTTCGATATTCGACCGCGAGTGAAACTCCAAATCCTTAAGCGTGGAGAGAACGGCAAGCGATTTCTCCAGTTGCGCCGAATCTGGTGGTTGAGCCGGCTTTTCGACTTCTGGCTGTGGCGCTGGGCTTTGCTCGGTGGCAGCCGATTTCGTTCCCTTGATTTGCGCCTTCTTGGCCGGTTGAGACGCATCAGCCTTTTGAGCGTGCTTACCTTTGTGATGCTTCTCTTGAGTGACTTTCTTGGCGTGAGCGACGTTTCGTGGATCTCCCATCAACTTATAGACGGGTTTCAAAGGTTGGCCGGCCGTATCTAGGGCCGGGTACTTTCTCGGATTTTGCTAGCAGGCGTCTCACAAATATGCAGCCGCTGTAGCCACGGCCCTGTGGGCCGTTCCTGGTTTGGCTGCGCGTACGCAAACGCCCCACAGGGGCGTGGCTGCAACATTCACGAGACGGCTTCTAGCGTTTCGAAAAAATTTCGCGCAACGCAGTGCGAGCTGCGTGATAGCCGCACATGCCGTGGACACCGCCGCCTGGCGGAGTAGAAGCCGAACACAAATAGACCCCGCGCAACGGCGTGCGGTAAGGCGTTGGACTGAGAATTGGTCGCGCAATCAACTGCATCAGATTGGCCGCGCCGCCGTTAATGTCGCCGCCAGCTAAGTTCGGATTCGATTTCTCCAAGTCGGCAGCGCCGATCTTGTGACGAGCGAGAATGCAATCGCGGAAACCAGGAGCGGATCGCTCGATTTGAGATTCAATGCGATCTGACATGTCGATGTCGCAATCGAATGGAACGTGGCAGTAGGCCCACAGCGTATGCTGTCCACGCGGCGCGCGAGTTTCATCAAAGAGACTTTGTTGCGCGACCAGTGTAAACGGGCGCTCGGGAATTTTTCCGCGCGCGACGTTGCGTTCCACAGCAGCCATTTCGTCCATAGTGCCTCCGAGATGAACTGTGCCGGCGCGCCGGCAGGCTTCGGCTTTCCAAGGGATTGGTTCGCTCAGCGCATAATCAATTTTGAAAATTCCAGGGCCGTGCCGAAATGATTCGAGTCGATGCCGGTACGCGGATGGCAATTGCTCGCGGGCGATGCGCAAAAATTCCCACACAGAAATATCCAGAAGAACCGCGCGTGATTTCGGCGGATCGTTTAGATTTTCAACGCGATGGTTCGTCTCGATTTTTCCACCGCGCTCACCCAGGTAATTGGCGAGCGCATTTGCGATGGCTTGCGATCCACCACGCGGAATGGGCCAACCTACAGCATGTCCAGCGATTCCCAGCACCAAACCAAAAGCGGAGGAAGCGATCGATTCCAAGGGCCGAAACGAATGTGCCGCGATCCCTCCAAACAATGCGCGCGCTGGTTCGTGCTTGAATAAGATCTTGGACAACAAAGTTGCCGGGCAAAGAGCCGGAATTCCAAACCGCGCCAGGGCGAGGGGATGCTGCGGCCAATGCAACATCGGTTGCAGAAATTCGTTAGCGAGTTTTCCCCAGTTGCGCGCGAGCGGTTTCATCAGGCGCCGATAAGCGCTCGAATCGCCGCGGAGTTGTTCGGCCGTAAAATCGACATCCCGATGCAGGCACGCCGCGGAACCGTCATCGAGCGGATGTGCCAGCGGGATTTCGGGTTGAATCCATTCAAGGCCGAATCGTTCCAGCGAAAGCGTCTTAAAGAAGGGGGACCCAGCAGCCAGCGGATGAACTGCCGAACAAACGTCATGCACAAATCCCGACAACGTGAGCTCAGCCGAACGCGCGCCGCCGCCGATCGTCGCGTTCGCTTCGCAAACGAGCACGGAACATCCCGCGCGCGCTAGCGTAATCGCGGCGGCAAGACCATTCGGTCCCGATCCAACAATTACCGCGTCGTATTCATCGCGCATTCACGACGCCTAAAAGATCACGTTCGCTTTTCCAACTTAAAATCCCGTCATCCATAGTGGTGTTCCGGCGTCGTCCCCGCGGCCTCGCCGCCCGTGCTCGCGCTGCCAGACCCTTTGAGATATCGACCCAAAGGAGCCGTTTCACCGCATCGGCTTAACAGGAATGACGACGCCTTGCAAGAAGCGGCCGCCTCCCTGGTACGCCGTAGGCTTGGCGAAGGCAGCAGTGCGCTGTCTTCTCTCGAGATGACGCGGACACGATTGTCTGCCTAGCGCGTTGGCCTGCGTCTATAAACGCACGTATCTAAAGGAGAGTCTAAATGTCGAGAGTCAATCCTAGGTTGGAACGGTCACAGCGCTGCCGTCATGTCTGGTACCGGGCTAGATTCAAGTTTCAAGTCGCCGTGTCTCCGGCTCTGCGTTAGCGAAATCTGCGGTCTAAATAATCGCCTAAGAAAATAGTATAGATACCCTAAGAAAATAGTGTTGACATCGTCCGAGAGGGCTTGCAGACTTGATCATTTTCCCCCTGAACACTTCTGAAAATTTCGGCCCGACGAATCTGGGAGCGCATCCGCACTGCCAGCAAGTGACCATTCCGGCCAAATTTTATCCACACCATCCCCCCCATGGAAAAGAAATCCGTTTCACAATTAGCGTTTCTTGAACCGCGCATCTTAATTGGCCTGTTTATAGTCCTAGCCGGTGTCTTTCTGGCGCTGCTGGGCTTGGGTGCGTTTTCCGCCAGCGCTGCGAACTCCTCAAAAGTGCCGCAGAAGTATAACCCCACCATTAGCTCCATCGATCTTAGCGTGCTGCCGCCTGGATTTGATTGTTCCCAGATTCACGAGAAGGGCATCGACAAGCAGGAGAACCTTCGGGCCGGCCTCATCATGATCGCTTGCGGCGCGGCGGAGGGCGGCTCAGCGTCCGCTAGCAGTGAACTCTCTCAGCCGAGCAAGTTCTCCGGATGGATCAAAGGATTGCTGCCGGCGCCATTGTTCATCGGTAGCACCGACGTAGATGTCAGCCTCCCGGACGGCGCCTATCCCCACATTAACCAGTCGGAGAGCATGGAATGGGGTGGACCCAATAACACCTGGGTCGTCAACTACAACGACAGCCGCACTGCGCCCAGTTGCTTCAGCGGCATTTCTTATTCAACCGATAATGGAGCCACCTGGCACGCCACCTTGGCCCTTTGCTCTGGCCACGGCACGAACTTCGGCGACCCGATCGTGGTGTACAATGCGCGCCTGGGCATGTGGTTCGCCGGCGACCTGGCGACCGGCTGCGGCGGCATGGGCATTGGCCTGTGGACTTCACCGAATGGCGTCACTTGGACCACCGGTGCGTGCGCGCACAACGGCACCAGCGACGACCGCGAGTCGATGTGGGTGGATGACAACCCCTCCAGCCCTTACTACGGACGAATGTACATCTCCTACAACGACTTGAGTGTCGGGGGGGGCGCACTGTACGTTACCTACTCCGACAACGGCACCACTTGGACGCTGGTGCAACTCAACCCCAGTTTTATCCGCGACGTCCAGATCACCGGCGACCTGCAAGGCAGTGGCCGTGTTTACGTAGCGGCGATGAATGAGGGCGGCGGCGGACTAGCCTTCCGCCAGAACGTTATGTATCGCTCGACCGACGGTGGTGTCACTTGGACGAGCAGCAACGCCGGGCCGAACTTTGAGGGACCCGGTCGCGCTAACCCCGGCTACTTCGCCACCGTTTTCAGCACCACCTGGCGGCACATGGGCTGGGGTGAGCCGGCGGCCAACGGCAATGTGGTCAGTCTTGACTACGCCGCCTGCGGCCAGACCGTGTATTGCGCTAACGCGACCGACCACGGCGACATCTACTACATCCGGTCGACCGACGCCGGGTTAACCTGGGGCACGCCTCTCAAGCTGAACACCGACTCAGGCACAGCCATGCAATGGCAGCCCTCGCTGACCGCGACCCAGAATGGGGCGCTGTTCGCCAGCTGGTACGACCAGCGCGAAGTGAACGGCGGGGCCGACCTGAACTGCACGGTCGGTTCGCCTACGCAGAACTGCTACCGTCGCTGGGGCCGCGTCTCGCTTGATAACGGTGCAACCTGGCTGCCCGATGACATGGTCGGGCGGGCGCTGAGCCCGCTACCCGCCCAGCCCGATGGGAACGTCCAGTCGACATATGAGGGCGACTACGATTACCACAGCTCTTTGGGGAACACGGCCATCGGCGGGTGGACCGACGGGCGGAATATCATCACCGGCAGCTCGCAACAAGATGTCTTCGTTAACTTCGTCCAGGGCACTTCAATCAGCCCTACACCGACGCCTTCAGCCACCGCTTCGCCTACGCCAACTAACACGCCTACACCTACGCCGTGCGTCCAGTACGTCGTAACTCAGATCGGCGGCAGTATCGTGCCTGGGACGACGGATATCGGCAATCACTGCGATGACTGCATTACCACCATCGCGCTACCGTTTTCTTACGCGCTGTATGATCTGACGTTTACCTCGGTGACCGTATCATCCAACGGCAATGCCCAGTTCACCACTATAGATTCCGCCTTTGGTAACCTCTGTCTACCGTGGACCACCCACAACTATACCATTATGCCGTACTGGGAAGATCTGACCACGGAGCAACTGGCGGGCTGTGCGAGTTATCCTGGAGGCACCTGCGGGATTTACACCTCGGTGTCTGGTACTGCCCCCAACCGCATCTTCAACATCGAGTGGCGCACCCTGTACCACCCTGTGACCTTCGGGGCCAACCTAGAGCTGAGATTGTACGAGAACCAGCAGCGCTTCGACGTCATCTACGCCACCGTGACCAACGGCAATCTGGGGGCTACAGCTGGAGTGCAGAAAGACAATGGTAATTTTATCCAATACTTCTGCAACGGCTTGGGCGGCCCGGCTATGAGCGGACAGAGCTATATCGTGCAGCCATGCGCATCGCCAACACCTAGCCCAACCCCTACCGCTACATTTACGCCGACTGCGACAGCAATCGCTACTGCGACGTTTACGCCAACGGCCACGGCTACTGCGACGGCAACAGCAACAGCCACCGCAACGTTCACGCCTACGCCAACGGCTACTCGCACTCCGACCCCCACTCCCACAGCTACAGCCACATTTACGCCGACAGCTACAGCTACGTTTACACCGACCCCTACAGCGACAGCAACAGCAACGGCAACGGCTACATTTACTCCAACACCTACGGCAACGGCAACATTCACTCCGACCGCTACAGCGACTGCTACATTCACCCCGACACCCACTCCCACAGCTACCGCCACATTTACTCCGACAGCTACAGCTACGGCAACGTTTACACCGACCGCAACGGCAACAGCTACGTTTACTCCAACACCTACGGCAACGGCAACATTCACGCCAACAGCGACGGCAACGTCGACACCGACACCGACACCGACTGCGACCGCCACAGCGACGGCCACATTCACACCAACCCCAACGCCCAAAGCCACCGCGACGGCGACCGCTACATTCACCCCGACACCCACTCCCACAGCTACAGCTACGGCAACGTTTACACCGACAGCTACAGCGACCGCAACGGCAACAGCAACAGCTACGTTTACTCCAACACCTATGGCAACGGCAACATTCACGCCAACAGCGACGGCAACGTCAACGCCGACACCGACTGCGACCGCCACCGCGACAGCGACGGCCACATTCACACCTACCCCAACGCCCACAGCCACCGCGACTGCGACCGCTACATTCACACCGACGCCTACAGCTACCGCGACATTTACACCGACCGCAACGGCAACAGCTACAGCCACATTTACGCCGACAGCTACAGCTACGTTTACACCGACCTCTACTGCGACAGCAACGGCAACGGCTACATTTACTCCAACACCTACGGCAACGGCAACGTTCACTCCGACCGCTACAGCGACGGCGACAGCTACCGCAACGGCGACATTCACGCCAACAGCGACGGCAACGTCAACACCGACACCGACACCGACACCGACTGCGACCGCCACAGCGACGGCCACATTCACACCTACCCCAACGCCAACAGCCACCGCGACTGCGACCGCTACATTCACCCCGACGCCAACACCAACGGCTACTCAAACTCCGACACCCCCTCCCACAGCTACAGCCACATTTACGCCCACAGCTACAGCTACGGCTACATTTACACCGACACCTACTGCGACCGCTACATTCACGCCTAACAAATTCTTGAGCGCTGTCCATAATCCCGACCCTCCCCCCAATCAGGCCGGGCCCCTAGGCGTGGCCGCTGCGCCGGGTGACCTGATCGCGACCGAATACTGCGGCTTCACGGGCTTCACAAACATCGATAAGATCGACTGTATGGGCGGATTCGTGCCGATAGGGCAGATCCCGACCCCGTTTGGCGGAGGCTGTTATGAATTATACGTGGCCATCGCTCCAAACCAGTCCGCGAATGCCGGGTTCACCCCACGCGATTATTTTATCACAGACGGCCCCAGCATTTATAAAATCACGCTACCCGATCCTCCCACACTGTTTGCCACCATCCCAGACGGAGGCTGCTCGAATCCAGGGGACCATACCGGGATTACCTTCGATCATGAGGGCATATTTGGCTTTAACATGATCGTGACCTGTAAAGGCAGCGGCGGCGTGTGGAAGGTGGACGGGGCAGGCAATCCCACCAATGTCGGGTTTGTCGTGGATAATAACATGCAGCCCCGCACAATTGAAAATCCAGCTGTGGTGCCGCGTGCCTTCGGGCCCTTTGGTGGCCAGCTTTGGGTGAGCGATGAGGATTACCCCAATACTTCTATCACCATCCCCGGTGCTATCCATGCAATAGACAGCAACGGCAACGTGACTTTAGATGTCGTCGAGTGGCACGGTGCTGAAGCCGTCCTTGTCATCCCGCAGACTCCGTGCACCTTCTGCTCGGGCGGGGAGCTCTTCCAGGCGATAACGCTCGATGAGCAGGGGCCGATAGGGATCTACCAATATTTTCCGGACGATTTCGCAGGTTTGGGTGGCAACGTCCTGATTCCCAGCGAGACAGGCGTAGGCACCGCTTTGGTGCAGTTCGATGGCACTAACTATGTTACCTCCTTCTTCGATAATATCCCCGGCGGCGCATTCGAGGGCGCTTCTTTCGCTGACTGCGACGTTCCCACGCCCACGCCTACGTCTACACCGGCGGCTACATTTACACCGACAGCTACAACCACGCCTACAGCAACGGCAACGTTTACTCCAACCCCGACGGCAACAGCTACTGCCACGTTTACGCCTACACCAACACCTACGCCTGTAGCGATCAGCGTCACTAACAAGACGTTCAGCTCGACCAAAGTCACGATCACTTTCCAGAACAATGGGGCGGTCGGCCAAGTTCTTACGGGATTGGCCATCACCTGGCCGCAGGCTACTAATGGCAACCTGACCAAGATCACGATGGGCGGGCCGACGATCTATAACACCTCAACCGGCGGTGGCTCGCTTACCACCAGTTCGCTGCTCGGCACGACGGCGCAGCGGACGATCGCCGCCAACGGTGGAACCGCAACCTTGACGTTTATGTTCCAGCACAACGTTAGCACGAGCGCCAGCAACTATACTGGTACGGCCACGTTCAACCCGTTTGGCAGCGTTACGATGTTGCCATAGAGAACACCGTATCCCAACTCGTCGCATCTCCCTTTTCCGAAGCGGAGAGGTTATGCCAATCCGCTGACTGATTAACTGAGAAGAAAAAGGAAAAAGGAAGCAAAGAAATCATCAGGAGCTTAAAGACCTTTAGGCCAGGCGTGTGTATGATTTAAACGCACGAGCGCAAGGGCGATTCCAAAGAATAGTGATTATATTGGCAGTTTAATCTTCCGCGTCTTCAACAGCTTTGCGTCGCGATCTTTTGTTCTCGCGCGGACTGCTTGTGTTTTCCGAATCAGACTCCTCGGTCATGCTTGGTGATGCTCTTTCGCGGTGACTCGTCCCCGAACCAATTGTCGTCACATTCCGTGTTCCTGTTCGTGACTGATTTACGCTAGAAGCGGTATCGGGACTCACAGCGGAAGCAGCGTGCATTCGCGCCGAAAGTGTTTTGTTCGGCGCGACGGTTGCAGCGGGAGCCGGCGAAGCTACTTCGCCTGGACTGACAGTCGGTCCTGCCGTTCCGGTGACATCTGTTCCCGCTGTGGCTCCGCTGGAAGTTCCGGCGGCCGTACGCGGACCGGGGCTAACGCCATAGTAGCTATAGATGTTATCGATGTAATCGGGCCGGGCGTATTCATCCATCCGCGCGTAGTCGAAAGGCGGAGCCTTGTAGATCTTGTCCCGATCGACATTAACCGTAAGAACGCTCAGATCCGATGTGAGAGAATATACCGCCCATGGAACTGCAACAATCTTGCCATCACCGCTAGCAACACCTGTCCCTTCACCACCGGTCGACACAACAGTGTAAGCCATGCAGCCGTTGGTACGATCGATTACGACCTCTTTAATTACGCCGATTTTTTCGCCTTCGGACGACTTGACCTTCCTGCCGATTAGCTTGCTGGTTACAATGTAGCTGGAGCTGCTACTGGATGTCTGATTGATTTGGCTCTGGCCCGACACCGTAGCAGCGACAGTTACAACGGCAGCCGTGGCTCCATACCAGATTAAGTTTTTCATAAGCTTTCAGACATCAGGCAGCGAATACGCTCGATAAACGATCGGTGAGTCATTCCGGCGTGGGCGTCGCACGACGGGCCGGACGCAAGTGCGAGCAGATTCATGAGCCGCGCCTCATAGGCATCGCAGATTGGGGATTCGCCGTTTGGCAGAACCCACTCGGGATGCTGTATCCGCAGCTCATTATGAATCTGTTGGCGGAGGTCCCCGATTGAGTTGATTGTTCTCATAACCGTTCGTGTTGCTTCAGTAATTATGTGCCTACTGCAAACGTCGGACAATCGGGCACCCGGCAGATTAGTGTATAAGTCGAAGTCTGATGCGATGGTCGCCGTTACGGGCGAGGCAGGCGTTGTTTGCCGATCATCGGCCACGATACAAGTAGAATTGCTCCTTTAAACTTTGGCGAACTTTTTGCGTGCCCCAAACCGATATTGACTCATCATGCGAATGATTCTTGTAACGGAGTTAAGTCGTAGAGTTCAGATCTCTTATGAAATCGAAATTGTTGCATGACGAAAATGGCGTGAAAACTTTCGCGCTCGTATTCGATAAGGATGACGAAGTAAAAGAATCACTGTTGCGATTTGCCACTGAAAATGGGCTGCGAGGAACACAGGTCACTGCCATAGGCGCTTTCAGTGAGGCGACGCTTGGCTTCTTCGATCGACAAAAGAAGAGCTACCAGGAGATTCCCATAAAAGAGCAGGTGGAAGTGCTCTCCTTTCTTGGCAACATCGTAGAAAAGGACGGCGAGCCAATGCTTCATGCGCATGCGGTAGTAGGAAAACGCGACGGGACGGCGCATGGCGGTCATTTCCTGAACGGTCGAGTCTGGCCCACGTTGGAAATGATCGTTACCGAGATGCCCGCTCATTTGCGCCGGCTCAAGGACGAAGAAACCGGTTTGCCCTTGATCGATTTGTCATCCTGATGGCGTCCCGCGTGGTTACGCTGAAATGCGTTGGCATTCTGTTGCTCCAGTTGCTCGTGACGGCAGCCGGTCTTTGGTACGTCTTTCACGATCCGCAAAAACGAGCGCAGATCGCAGGTGCTTTGAAGCAGGCCGACGGCACCTGGCTGATACTCGGCTGGCTTTGCTACAGCGTGGTTGAAATCCTGGCCACAGTGCGTTGGCAGATTCTGTTGCGCATCCAAGGGATCCGGCTGAGCTGGCTGAAGGCTGGTGCGATCGTGATGATCGGTCTTTTTTTCAATCAATTTCTCCCGGGAGGCGTTGGAGGCGATGCCATGAGGCTTTACTTCGTATTCAAGCTAGTGCCTGGGAAAAAGGTCGGCGCGACGCTTTCCGTCGCCATGGACCGTCTGCTCGGACTTTTGACGTTGTTGTTTCTTGCCGGGATGAGTCTCTCCCTGCGTTTTCACGCGCTGACTAGCTCAAGTTCATCTCTGCACATTGTCTATTTTGCGCTCGCTCTGCTGGGCGCCAGTTTTGCGTTCGTTGTTCTACTTTTCGGACTCGCGAGCTCCGGCCTTTTGTCCGGCCTGCCCAGAGCAGCGCCATTTCGGAAACTGATCATCGAATCTGGCGAAGCGCTGCGGCGTTATCGCACACATCTTCTAACAATGGCATTCGCTTTCCTCATCACCGTAGCGGCGCACCTCGCGTATTACACAAGCTATTATTGTGCAAGCGAATCACTGCACGCCTCGGTCGGTCATGCCGCCAGTCTCGCGGACATTTTGTCTATCATGCCGCTCGTGGATACGATCGTCTCGGTGCCCATTTCGCTCGGAGGCGTCGGCGTGCGCGAAACCCTTTTCCAAGAGTTGCTCGGCAATCTTTCACATGTCCCGCCGGCGCTTGCCGCGTTTACCGGGTCGCTAGGCTTTATGAACCAGGCTGCCTGGGGTCTGGTCGGCGCTGCCATATTTTTGCTGTCGCAAAAAATCATAAGCCGCTAATTCAAGTGCCTCTTTTTTTTCCGTTTCTCACAGAGCTACATTTCTGTTATTCTCCGCGCCTTCATGCCGACTGAGGCCGATACATGTAGAAGATTTGTCGTTCCGAAACTTCAAGCGGCAGGTTGGGATAACGAGCCTTACTCGATTGCCGAGCAGCGAACGATCACCGATGGTCGAATCGTTCCGGTCGGAAAGAGCTTCATTCGTCGCCCGCCCAAGCGCGTAGATTATCTTTTGCGATACCGGCGCGACAAATATTCTGTTCTTCGATCGCTCACGACCAACGACCGATGTTTGGTATTACGAGCAACCATTGCCGGAAGGGCGAAAGAGCTACAGCAAAACGCAGCCGATGCGTTTCGAAGAATTCACCGACTGCATTTCCTGGTGGAAGAACCGTGAAGAAAACGAGCATGCGTGGAAAGTTTCCGCCACCGAATTGCTGGCGAACAACTGCAACCTCGACCGCAAAAATCCGCGCGCCAAGATCGACATCACGCATCTGCCGCCCGATCAACTCGCCGCCAGTATTCTCGAAAAGGAACAGCGAATCGCGGAGATGATCAGAAATGTTCAGCGGCTCGTCGCGAACAGATGAGAAACACTTGGCCAGTTGTAAAACTCGGCGACGTGCTTCGCCGAGTTGAACGTTTCGAACCACGCGATGAACTCGCTGAGTATCAGTTTGCTGGAACCTACAGCTTCGCGCGCGGAATTTTCGTCGCAGACCAGAAATCCGGCTCGTCTTTCAAGCTCCCAACTATTCAGAGAGTTCGCGCAGGCGATTTTATCTATTGCAAGATCATGGCGTGGGAAGGCGCTTTCGGCATTGCGCCACCGGAAGCAGATAACTGCGTGATGTCAGGCGCCTTCGTGGTTTACGAAATCAATCGCGACCGCATTGATGAAAAGTTTCTCGACTATTTTTTTAAAGTCCCCGCTCACTGGCAGAGAATCGGTACGCAAAGCACGGGAACAAACGTTCGAAGGCAAAACTTGCATCCAAGCCAGTTTGAATCTGCTGAAGTTCCGCTGCCGCCGTTGGCGGAACAGCGGCGCGTGGTAGCGCAGATTGAGGAACTGACTAAGCAAATCGAAGAAGCCCGCACACTCCGCAAGGAAGCCGCCGAAGAAGTCGAGGCATTGCTGTCTCGAGCAACGTCCCAGCTTCTCGATGACAGCGGATGGGACACGACGCGACTTGGCGAAATTCTCGCAGAATCACCACGGAATGGTTTGTCGCCGCAGCAACGAGTTGAAGATGGCGGACGCGGCATGCTTCGTATCAATGCCGTTTCAAGTACTCCAACGCGTTTTGTTGATATGACGGCAGTTAAGAGAGTGAACCTAGTTGATGAAGTGGCGGAACCGTTTGTTGTCAGAAACGAGGATGTTTTCATCGTCCGTTACAACGGCGATATCAATCGGGTTGCGAAGCCGGCGATCTACAAAGGTGCCAATGAATCCCGAGTTGTTTTTCCCGACAAACTCATGCGCCTACGACCTCAGCAAACGAAAATGACTCCCGATTTCCTAGTGTTTGCGCTCAACGCACGGAGCGTTCGGGAGCAGATTGAGGAGTTAGGCAAAACCACGGCTGGCAACATTGGGGTCAGTGGTCGCGATGCGAAGTCGTTCAAAGTTCCCGTCCCGCCGCTCCCTGAGCAATGTCGGATCGTGACCGAGCTGGACGCGTTGCAAGCAGAGGTGGACGCGCTGAAGCGCCTGCAAGCCGAGACCGCCGCTCAACTCGACGCGCTTCTTCCCTCAATCCTCGACAAAGCTTTCAAAGGCGAATTGTGAGAGGCACCCGCAGCAATGATCGCGCGAAGTCGCCGATACGACTAACGAGATTTGCCTCGCCGGATAATCTTTCAATCTCTCTCACAATTGCGCTTCCGATAACTGCCGCTTCTGCAAAACGCCACACCTGGCGAACCTGTTCCGCCGTTGAGATTCCGAATCCAACCGCCACGGCCCCGAACCAGAGATGACCAGCCACGAGGCCTGCTGCATCCTCAACGCTTCAGAGAAGGATGCGCACGTTGCGATTACAATCTTCTTTGAAGACCGCGATCCAGTCGGTCCCTACAAATTTACGGTCGCCGCCGCGGAAAAGGGATTTTGAATTGAATGTTGCGCAGCCAACACGCTTGATTGGATAACCGATGCGTTTGAAGACGAATCGGAAACAGCAACTTTCATCTTTCCAATACAGTTTACTTGTTTACGCTCCGTTGAGGTCCGCCCGCGCGGACCAGCATGAACAGCCAATCTCCCGTCGTTTACAATTTTCATCTGCCGCGTTTCCCCGGGCGATTGATCGCGGGTGTTGTCATCGTCATGCTTGTGGTAATTTTGATATGGACAGCGTGCTACACGGTGCAGGCTGAATCGGAAGGGGTCGTTCTTCGCTTTGGCAAGTTTTTGAAAACGGTCGAGCCAGGGCTGCATTTCAAGATGCCCTTTGGGATCGATGAAGTAACTGTCCTGCCGACGCGGCGGCAATTGAAACTTGAGTTCGGTTTCACCACTCCTGGATACACAAATCCCGACCAACCGCCGAAAGAAGCGGAGGAAGAAAGATCAATGGTCACAGGCGACCTGAACGCCGCACTTGTCGAATGGGTCGTGCAATACCGCATCGACGATCCCAAGCAATATCTGTTCGACGTCCGTAATCCTGCCCAGACGTTGCGCGATTTATCTGAAGCGGCGATGCGCGAAGTGATCGGCGACCGAACGGTGGACGAAGTCATTACGATCGGCCGCCAGGACATCGAGGTCTCGGCGCTTGCGCGAATGCAGGAACTAGCCAAGCGCTACATGCTCGGCGTCCGCGTCGATCAGGTACAACTGAAGAACGTCAACCCCCCAGCTGAGGTCCAAGGCTCCTTCAACGAAGTTAACAAAGCGCAACAAGACCGCGAAAACGCCGTTAACATCGCGAACGGCGATTACAATGAAGCGGTGCCTAGAGCGAAGGGGCAGGCGGACCAGGCGATTCGCGCGGCCGAAGGCTACCGATTCAAGCGCGTGAATGAAGCGCAGGGCGACGTGGCATCATTCAATGCCATGCTGGAGCAATACATCAAGGCGCCGGAAATCACGCGCACGCGGCTTTATCTCGAAACCATGGGCGACGTGCTCTCTGCGACCGGGGAGAAAATCATTATTGACGATTCGATGCGAAATCTGTTGCCGATCCTGCCGCTCACCGGAAAACCGCTGGAGAAGAAATGAACAAGCTCGGTTGCCTCTGGCTCGTGTCGATCGTCCTCGCGGTCGTCTTTTTGCGCGCGTTGCAAGGATGTTTCTTCGCCGTTCACCAGACGGAGCAAGTCATCATTACGCAATTCGGCAAACCGGTGGGAGAACCAATCACGGACCCGGGATTGCACTTTAAGCTTCCCATCGTTCAAGAAGTCAACCGGATCGATAAGCGATTTCTCGAATGGGACGGCGCGCCCGTTGCCATCCCCACCCGGGACAAGACTTACATTCATGTCGATACATTTGCCCGCTGGCGAATCAACGACGCCAAGACCTATTTCGTCCGGCTGCGAGATGAGCGAAGCGCGCAATCGCGGTTGGAAGACATTCTTGGAAGCGAGACCCGTAACGCTGTCGCCAAACATGACCTGATCGAGATTGTTCGCATCGACAAGGATCGCAAACCGCTGCGCGATGAAAATCTGAAGAGTGTGCCAACAGGCCTGGGAACGATTGGGGTCCTGCCGCCGATCAATTACGGGCGGTTGAAAATCGAAGACGAGATCAAGACGAAAGCGGCAGGGAAATTGTCGGAGTTTGGTATTGAACTGCTCGATCTCCGGCTCAAACGCGTGAATTACAATTCCGATGTGCTCGGTCGAATCTACCAGCGAATGATGAGCGAACGCGGGCAGATTGCACAGCGATTTCGTTCGGAAGGCGAGGGGGAAGCAGCACGCATCGCCGGACAAAAAGAACGCGACTTAAATGAGATTCAATCGACCGCTTACCAGCAGGTGCAACAGATCCGTGGCGAATCCGACGCGAAAGCGACCGAGATTTATGCGCGGGCTTACACACAGAATCCGCAAGCCGCCGAGTTCTATAATTTCCTGAAGAGCATGGACACATATCGGAAAGTGCTTACGAAAGATACGACGCTCGTCTTTTCTACTGACAGCGATCTGTTCGGATTGCTGAAACGCGCAAGCGCAAAGCCTCAAGCCTTGCCGCCGGCACGCTGAGGATACTCAACCGAAATCTTACGAGCGACAACAACACCGCCAGGTCCGATCTGCTCCGGGCCTGAAATAGCTGACGATCCTGTTCTTGCGCCGTTAAATCTGTTTGCTGGGGTTCATCATTATCCGGATTCTGTTCCATAGGTTGTCTTCCGCCTGTTAGTCGCGGGGCGTGACACCACGTGGCAGGTCATGCAATCCACTTCCACGTCGCGCATCGATCTGTTTATGGGCTGTCTTTCATGGAACCAATCGGGCAAACAACGTGGGCAATCCCCGAGGGATATATCCCGGGGAAAAGTCATGGTCCTGCCCCACAGATGACCAGCCACGAGGCCTGCTGCATCCTCAATCCCTCAGAGAAAGACGCGCACGTTGCGATTACGATCTTCTTTGAAGACAGCGATCCAGTCGGTCCCTACAAATTTACGGTCCCCGCCCGGCGCACGAAGCATCTGCGCTTTAATAATTTTGAAGATCCGGAAAAAATTCCTCCCGATACGGCGTATTCGAGCTTGATCGAATCGGATGTGCCCATCGTCGTGCAGCATACACGGCTTGATTCGCGTCAGGCCGAGAACGCGTTGCTTACGACCATAGCGTATCCGTGCAGATAGCTGATCAACTGGCTCATGCCGTATCGAGTGTAGTGCGGTTAACGCTGCTTTACTTTGCGTTAGCACCTTAATTCGCCGCTCCCTTCCCAAGGGAGAGGGCAGGGTGAGGGTTTGCGGCTTTGGATTCCCGCACTGTTTCGGAACCCCTCACCTCAATCCTCTCCCCTTGCTGCAAGAGGAGAGGCGGGCAGAAACGCGGGGATTTCATAGGCGACGCACTGCGCTAGAGGCCAGCTAGTAAATATTGTAGCCAGCGGCCTGTGGCCGGTTGATCTTCGCGCTGCTTATCAGACCAGGGAATGAGGGCCCACAGCGCCGTGGCTACAGCGGAACCAGGGAATGACGGCCCACAAAGCCGTGGCTACAGCGGCGCTGCAATTTTACTTAAAACGCTCTAGCGAATCGATTCCAAATAGGAACACACAATCAGCGGCCGTCTCCCATTGCCTAATCGAATCTATAATGCGGCTCCTGACGTTGTGGGCTGCGTATAAATTATGATGAGTGAAACTGCGAGCGATTTTCTGATCAAACGAATTAACGAGTGGGGATTGAAGCGCATCTACGGTTATCCCGGCGACGGCATTAACGGGATCATGGGGGCGCTCGATCGGGCGGACGGAGCCGTCGAGTACGTCCAGGTGCGTCACGAAGAACTGGCCGCGTTCATGGCGTGCGCGCATGCCAAGTTCACCGGAGAAGTGGGCATTTGTCTCGCTACGTCTGGACCGGGCGCGATCCATCTGCTCAATGGACTTTACGACGCGAAAATGGATCACGCGCCGGTGGTAGCCATTGTCGGCCAGCAGGCACGCGCGGCGATCGGCGGCGATTATCAACAGGAAGTCGATCTTGTTACACTTTTCAAGGACGTTGCGCACGAGTACGTGCACATGGCCTCCACGCCCGCAGCGATCCGGCATCTCATCGATCGGGCGATTCGAATTGCCAAAGCCGAGCGCACTGTCACCTGCGTCATTATTCCGAACGATGTGCAGGAAATGACTGCGGTAGAAACGCCGCCGCGCAAGCACGGAACGATTCATTCGGGCGTCGGCTATACGCCACCGCGCGTTATTCCAAAGGAGATCGATCTGCGTCGCGCAGCTGACGTTTTGAATGCTGGCAAGAAAGTCGCGATGCTCGTGGGCGCAGGCGCACTCCAGGCCACCGATGAAGTGATCGAGGTCGCAGACATCCTCGGCGCTGGCGTAGCCAAGGCGTTGTTAGGCAAAGCTGTTCTTCCGGATGATCTGCCTTTTTGCACTGGGCCTATCGGATTGCTTGGCTCCAAACCGAGCTGGGACATGATGACCGAGTGCGACACGCTGCTAATGGTAGGATCGAGTTTTCCGTATTCGGAATTTCTACCGGAGGAAGGCCAGGCGCGCGGAGTGCAAATCGATATCGATCCCAAAATGCTGAGCATTCGTTATCCGACCGAAGTGAATTTGGTCGGCGACAGCGCCGAAACGTTGCGCGCATTAATGCCGCTGCTGAAGCGCAAGGAAGATCGGAAATGGCGAAAGCGAATCGAAGATAACATCACCGAATGGTGGAAAGTGCTTGAAGCGCGAGCAATGAACGAGGCCAAGCCGATCAATCCGCAGCGCGTCTTTTGGGAATTATCGAAACGCCTGCCGGACAATTGCATTATTTCATCGGATTCCGGCTCAGCGGCGAACTGGTTCGCGCGCGATTTGAAAGTGCGCCGGGGAATGATGGCCTCGCTCTCCGGTAATCTCGCCACGATGGGACCAGGGGTGCCGTACGCGGTCGCGGCGAAATTTGCCTGGCCCGATCGGCCCGTAATAGCGTTGGTGGGCGACGGCGCGATGTTGATGAACGGGATCAACTGCCTGATCACGATCGCGCACTATTGGAAGGAATGGAGCGACCCGCGCTTGATCGTGATGGTGCTGGCGAACCGCGATCTGAATCAGGTCACCTGGGAGCAGCGAGTGATGGCCGGCGATCCGAAATACGAATGCTCGCAAAACGTGCCGCCATTTGAGTTCGCGCGTTATGCTGAAATGCTCGGACTTCGTGGAATCAAAGTGGAAACGCCTGACCGGATCGGTCCCGCGTGGGATGAGGCGCTCTCTTCGGATCGCCCGGTGGTTTATGAAGCGATGACCGATCCCGAGGTGCCGACGCTTCCGCCACACATTACTTTCGAGGAAGCGAAAAAATTTACCGAATCGATGGCTCAAGGCGACCCGCACCTCGGCCACATGATTAAGCAAACCTTCAAGGAAGCGGTTCAAGGCATTCTGCCGCACAAGAGGTGATGCGATGCGAAGGTGGATCGGCTTCTCCGAAGACGATGTCAAAGTCAGGCGGCAAAGCCGCAAATTGATGGCAACGCGTTGAGGACAACGCGTTCCACCTCGAATGAGCTCGCGTGGCGACAAAGTTCCCATTGAGGATCTGCGCGTATCGGTCTTGACCATTCCTACCGAAACGCCGGAAGCCGATGGAACATATGAATGGGACAGCACCACAATCGTAATTGTAGAGGTGACGGCTGGCGGCAAGCACGGACTCGGTTACACCTATGCCGATTCGGCAACGGCGAAATTGATCGACGATAAATTAAAGGAAGTCGTTGTCGGCAACGATGCGATGTCGGTGCAAGCCACTTGGTTGGTGATGTTACGTTCGATTCGCAATCTCGGACGTCCGGGCATTTGTGCGATGGCAATTTCCGCGGTGGACACTTCGTTGTGGGATTTGAAAGCGCGCTTGCTCGATCTGCCGCTGGTGACGCTGCTTGGCCAGGTGCGTGACGCATTGCCGATTTACGGAAGCGGCGGATTCACCAATTACTCAAACGAAAAATTGCAGGACCAGCTTCGAGGGTGGGTGGAGCAGGGGATTTCGCGGGTTAAAATGAAAATTGGGCGTGACGCCAAGATCGACAGGCAACGCGTGCCCGCCGCGCGGAAAGCGATTGGCGACGATGCCGATCTGTTCGTAGATGCGAATGGCGCCTATTCGCGCAGACAAGCCCTGGCGCAGGCGCGCGCGTTCGAAGAGTTCAACGTCAGCTGGTTTGAAGAGCCGGTTTCATCGGATGACCTCGAAGGATTGCGGTTTATTCGCGATCGCGCGCCAGCCCGGATGGATATTGCAGCCGGCGAATACGGCTACGACGTTGATTATTTCCGGCGGATGCTCGATGCCGGCGCGGTGGATGTCTTACAGGCCGACGCGACGCGTTGCTGCGGGTTTACCGGATTTCTGCAAGCAGCAACGCTCTGTGACGCGCATCACATTCCTCTCTCGGCGCACTGCGCGCCGGCGCTGCACGTTCACATTGGCTGCGCTGCGGCCACAATGCGGCACGCCGAATATTTTCACGATCACGTCCGCATCGAGCGAATGATTTTCGACGGTGTCGTGGAACCCGTCGAAGGCAAGTTACAACCTGATCCAGCGCGACCCGGTCTCGGTCTCAATCTGAAACGCGCGGATGTGCAGAAGTTTGCGATCTGACCAAGGCATCGCAGAGTCGGCCAATAACAGGACGGGCTTAACGCGAGTGCGAATCCGCGGCGGCGAGAGAAGAGGAACAAAACAAATCCGCCGGCGCGGCGGTGTGCGTTCTTATTATGTTATGAAGACAAAACGCTTGGTCGTTATCGCGGCAATCGCTGCTGTATCCACACTTCGCATTCAAACTCTATCCGCGGCGCAGGCTGACGCGGGCGGCGTGGATGCGAACTTTGTCAAGAAGGTGGCGGATGCAAACATGACGGAGCTTCAGTTGGCGAAAGCTGCCCTCGAGAATGCTGAAAAACAGGATGTGAAAGATTTCGCCAATCGAATGGAAAAAGACCATGGAAATGCTCAGGATCAGCTCAAGTCGATCGCCGAAAAGATGAACGTGCCAATTCCCGAGAAAGTGAGCACGCAACACCAGCACACGATTGACAGGTTATCCAAGCTGAAAGGCGAAGCGTTCGATAAAGCTTACGCGAAAGCGATGGTGGAAGACCACACCAAGGTGGTGGCGATGTTCGAGAAAACCGAGGGAAAACTCCAGAATCCCGACTTGAAGAAGTTTGCTCAGGACACGCTGTCGACGTTGAAAGAACATCTCGAACTCGCTAAGAAACTTTAGTCCGAGACACCCAAATTCGCCTCGTAGGAATTGGCCTTGTGAAATGCCAAACGACGAAGGCGACCCTTATCCCCCTACTGTGCTTTGGGTGCCAGTCGCGCTTTGCGTGCCTTTGATTTCGACTGCGCGCCTAAACAACACCCGGCACGTGACTCGAGAAATGCCACGCGCTGATTCTTCCACGCGCAGGTGTGCAGAATCTTACGATCTAATTATGTGAGCCGATCACGATCTCCGCAGCGCCAGCACGATGGCGATTTTTCCATCGAGAATTACGGCGCCAAAACAAGAGAAAAAGAGGAATGCGACGAACAATTGCTCGCCGAGTACGGGAGCTTACTTGGGTTTTATCTTGCGAGCGCGGCCGTTCTGACAGGCGTGGCACTGGAGCAGGAGCGTTTGCCGAAGAGGTTCAGTTTGCTTGATCTGGCGTTGTTGGGAATCGCCACTCATAAGTTGAGCCGCATCGTCGCAAAAGACAGGGTCACCAGCATTCTGCGCGCGCCTTTTGTGAATTACATTCGCAGCGCCGGCGCAGGCGAAGTGGAGGAGGAGCCGCGCGGCCGTGGAATCCAGCGCGGCATTGGCCACCTGATCTCATGTCCTTATTGCACGGCACCATGGTGCGCAACTGCGCTCGCATTTGGTCTTGTTTTTGCGCCGCGCGTAACGCGGTTTTTCGCTGGCATTTTGGCCAGCGTAGCGACATCGGATTTTCTGCATCGCGCCTACCTAGCGGCAAAGGAGAAGACGTAGCGCGACGTGCTTGGGATCAGAGGGATGAATGCTCATTTGGACGTCGATATCCATGCATTGGAAACAGAACTGCGAAAAACTGTTCGCGGCGAAGTTCGCTTCGGCGATGGCGACCGCGCACTCTATTCCACCGATAGCTCCAATTACCGCCAGATCCCGATCGGAGTAGTGATTCCGCGCGATCGCAGCGACGTGATCGCCACAGTCGCTGCCTGTCGAAAATTTGGAGCGCCAATTACATGCCGCGGCGGCGGCACGAGCCTGGCCGGCCAATGCTGCAACGTTGCGGTCATCATCGATTTCACCAAATACATGAACCGCGTCATTGAGATCGATCCTGAAGAAAAACTTGCGCGGGTCGAGCCGGGAATTGTTCTCGATGAATTACAGAAAGCGCTCAAGCAATACAATCTGATTTTTGGACCCGACCCGGCGACACACAATCATTGCGCGATTGGTGGAATGCTCGGCAACAATTCGTGCGGTGTGCACTCAGTCATGGCCGAGTTCTACGGCGGAGGTGCGCGCTGCTCGGACAATGTGCGCGAGTTGGAAGTGCTCCTTTACGATGGGACCATCATGCGCGTCGGAAAGACGGACGCCGCCGCGCTTGCGCAGATTGTAGCAGGCGCAGCTGTAGCCGGGGGCGATGACCCCGGCCGCCGTGGATCTGACCAGCTTAGCGCGGCCGGCGTCAACGCCGCCGGCTACAACTCCCCGGTGAACAGCGACAGCAGGCGCGCCGGGATCTACCGAAAACTTCTCGCCCTTCGCGACAAATATGGCGACCTTGTTCGACAACGGTTTCCGAAAATCCCGCGACGCGTTTCCGGATACAATCTCGACGAATTGTTGCCCGAGAAGAATTTCAATGTCGCCCGGGCACTTGTCGGAACGGAGAGCACGTGCGTTTTGATTCTGGAGGCGACACTGGAGGTGATCTCCGATCCGCCGGTGCGCTCCCTTCTGGTGCTCGGTTATCCGGATGTTTATCACGCGGGCGATCACGTTCCGGAAATCCGCAAATACAGACCAATTGGCCTTGAAGGCATGGATGACGTGTTGATCGATGCGATGAAGCTCAAGCATATTCATCCGCGCGACCTGAAAATTCTGCCGGAGGGGAACGGCTGGCTTCTGGTTGAGTTCGGTGGGAAAACCAACGAGGAAGCAGACACGCCGGCGCGCGAATTGATGGCCGAACTGAAAAAACAGAAGAACGCGCCCTCGATGAAATTGGTGGACGACCCTGTGCAGGAGAAAGTGGTTTGGGAGATTCGAGATTCGGGTTTGGGCGCGAGTGCGCGGGTGCCGGATGAGCCCGACACATGGGAGGGGTGGGAGGATTCAGCCGTTTCACCTAACGACATTGGCAAATATTTGCGCGATTTCCGGGCACTCCTGGAGAAGCATGGTTACCTCTGCACACTCTACGGCCATTTCGGCCAAGGATTGGTCCACACCCGGATCGATTTCGGACTGAAGAACCACGCGGGAATTGAGAAGTATCTCGAATTCACGAATGACGCAGCCGATCTGATAACGCGTTACGGCGGCTCGCTTTCAGGCGAACATGGGGACGGCCAATCGCGCGGCGAGTTGTTGCCGAAAATGTTTGGCGAAGAATTGGTTCGCGCCTTTGCCGAGTTCAAACAGATTTGGGACCCGGATTGGAAAATGAATCCTGGTAAGGTGGTCCTTCCATACCATCGCGATCAAAATCTGCGTTACGGAGAAAAATATGATCCACCGCAACTCCCGACCTACTTCCAGTATCCGAAAGATAAGGGAAGTTTTTCGTATGCACTGGAACGCTGTGTTGGCGTTGGCAAATGTCGTCGTCACGAAGGCGGGACGATGTGCCCCAGTTACATGGTCACGCGTGAAGAGATGCACTCCACGCGTGGGCGAGCCCGGTTGCTTTGGGAAATGCTTAATGGCGCTGAACTGAACGGCTGGCGCGATGAGCGTGTGCATGAAGCGCTCGATCTCTGCCTGGCTTGCAAGGGTTGCAAGACGGATTGCCCCGTCAATGTCGACATGGCAACATACAAGGCGGAGTTCCTATCGCATTATTATCACGGCCGATTTCGCCCCGTTCACAATTACGCTTTCGGATTGATCCATGTTTGGGCGCGACTTGCTGCTATTGCGCCCGGGCTCGTCAATTTTTTCAATCGCGCGCCGGTCGTAAGCAACTTGGTCAAAACATTCATCGGCGTCGCCCCTCAACGCGATATGCCGGCGTTTGCGGATGAAACATTCAAGGCGTGGTTTCGCAAAAACCGGAGCGGCACTGTAGCCGGGGGCGGTGACCCCGGCCTGGTTGGATCTGCGCAAGTCGGCGCGGCCGCGGTCAACGCCGGCGGCTACAACAATCGCGTCATCCTCTGGCCGGACACTTTTAACAATTTCTTTCATCCGGAGACAGCAAAGGCGGCAGTGGAGGTTCTTGAAGATGCCGGTTTTCATGTCGTCGTTCCTGAAGTCGATCTTTGCTGTGGCCGGCCGCTTTATGATTACGGGATGCTCGATACCGCCAGACGCTGGCTTCGGCAGATTTTGCGCGAGTTGAAAGACGAAATCGAAGCGGGCACGCCACTCATCGGACTTGAGCCAAGCTGCACTGCGGTTTTCCGAGACGAGTTGATCGAGTTGTTTCCGCAAGATCACGATGCCTGCCGGCTCTCAAAACAAACATTCACACTCGCGGAATTCTTGCACAAACATGCACCGCACTATCAAATGCCAACGCTTCAACGAACGGCGGTCGTGCACGGCCATTGCCACGAGAAAGCGGTGTTGAATTTCGATTGCGAAAAAACGTTGCTCAAAAAAATGGGGTTGGAGCTGAAATGCCCGGACACCGGGTGTTGCGGCATGGCCGGCGCATTTGGTTTTGAGAAAGGACATATCGATGTCTCTCTGGCCTGCGGCGAGCGGGTCCTGCTTCCAGCGGTTCGCAGTGCGTCCCGCGATGCCTTGATTATTGCGGATGGATTTAGTTGCCGCGAACAAGTGCGACAAATGAGCGATCGCATGCCGTTGCATTTTGCGCAGGTCGTAAAGATGGCGATCGAGGAAGGGCCGCGCGGACCGTCGGGAAATTTGCCGGAACAAAAATACATTACTCAATCCCCGCCAATTTGGTCGGCAATAAAAGCGTTTTCAGTTTTTGCGGTAGCGCTTCTCGGATTAACCGCAATAGCCGGTTTGTGCAAACCGAGGCGATCCAAATGAATCAGGCACCCGAAGTAGTCGTTATAACGGGCGCGTCAGCCGGCGTTGGGCGTGCAACTGCGCGCAAGTTTGCGCGGCATGGCGCGCGGATTGTTTTGCTGGCGCGCGGGACAGATGGTTTGGAAGCGGCGCGACGCGAGGTCAAAGAACTTGGCGGCACGGCTATCGTCGTTCCTGTTGATGTTGCGAACGCCGAAGAAGTCGAAGCGGCAGCTGCGCGGGTCGAGATCGACTTGGGCAAGATCGATATCTGGATCAACAACGCGATGACGTCGGTCTTTTCGCCAATCAAAGAAATGACGCCCGAAGAATTTCGACGGGTGACTGAAGTGACTTACCTGGGTTGTGTTTACGGCACCCTTGCCGCACTAAAACGAATGCTGCCGCGCAATCGAGGCGTGATCGTACAAGTGGGCAGCGCGTTGGCGTATCGCGGCATTCCGCTGCAGGCTGCTTATTGCGCAGCCAAGCACGCGATCCAGGGTTTTTGCGATTCGCTCCGGTGCGAATTGATCCATGACAACAGCAAAGTGAAAGTCACCATGCTACAGATGCCGGCACTCAACACGCCTCAGTTTGGCTGGGTCAAAAGCCGATTGCCACGCAAAGCGCAGCCGGTGCCGCCGATTTTCCAGCCCGAGGTCGCTGCGGAAGCAATTTATTTCGCCGCGCACAAGCCGCGCCGTGAATTTTATGTCGGACTACCTTCAGTGAAAGCGATTGTCGCGAACAAAATTGCGCCAGGCTTGCTCGATCACTTTCTCGCCCGTAATGGTTACGAGTCGCAGCAATACGACGGCAAGGAAGATCCGAATCGCCCAGACAATTTATGGCAGCCGGTGCCCGGCGATCACGGCGCGCACGGCGCATTCGACGCGCGCGCGAGTAAGTGGAGTCCGCAATTATGGACAAGCGAACACCGCGCCTGGATTGGCATCGGCGTGATGGCGCTGGCGCTTTCCGGTATTATCGCGCTTTACAAAAACAAGTGATGCCGTAGGCCGGGACCGATTTAGTGCAATCATGCCTTTGCGGATGTCGGTGGATGTTCTCGCACGGTTGCTGCGCAGACACGCTCGCCTGTCTCGATGGAAATGTACGGGAGATTTTTGCGTTTGCGCTGCTCTTGAAAGACTCTGGCCAGCTCGCCAAAGCCTTCGATGATCTCAAGTTTCCGCCGAAGCGGAAGCCTGTAGAATTCGCGGTGTTGTTGGAGACGGCTGCCTTTCCACGTGGTTAGGCTCCAATCAATATTTGCTTCCTCTTCAGCGGTCATAGCTGCTCTTCCCTCCGTGAAGTAGATTCAGTTCATCGACGTCCGCAAGGTCCTGGCTGCGTCCTGCCGCCGTCTTCATTCGCAGAAGCGCCTCGAGCCTTACAATCCGGATCGAAAGACCCGGCTCGATTTCTTCCACGAAGGCAGAGTTGTACTCCTGCTCGAAATCAAAGGGTTCACTGATGAACAGATCGACAGGCGTCTCGCGGTGAAGGTCACTGTGGAAGGTAAGCACTCGCATCCCTTTGTCTCGTATCCATTCCGCTCGGAGGTCAGCATCGGAAAACTGGATCGCGGTGCTCGGCACGCGGGGGTGATAGCCGAGTTTTTGCAAAGAGGCGAATGCATTGCTGATTGCAGTTGGTTCAAGTCGATCGTGAGCTTTAATTTTTCGCCAACCAAATCGCCCAGCGCTGGCAGAACAGCTGGGCCTTCCTCCGAGAACGTGAGTGAAAACGCGACAGTATCGCCGCCCTTTAGCGTCATCTTCCCAGATAAACCGCGGCTGTTGTTCGGCTCCAATTCGATGTCGCTGCGCAAATTGAGCAAGCTTGTTCCCACTTGGATGCGCCATCCGAGTTTGCCGGCGTTCTTAATCAATGCAGTGGTGCGACCGTAATCTGGACGCGGATTAAAATCGACAACGACAGGGATCTCGCCCTCCTGGCAATGGATTTGCCTGATGATTTCGTGCTCAGGCCATAGCCTTCGCTTTTTTTCCTGCTCTGAGGTGACCGGCATGAAATCGGTCAGCACCATTTTGCCCGAGCCGGTTGAGAATGTTGTTTCGAGGACGTTTGTGTTATCGAAATACTGCCGGCCTACCCTGGAATCTCCCGCGGGACGAATGCTCCAGTAGCCACCGACCTTTGCGTCGAGGATTGCCCCGAAGATCGAGGCGCTATCAAATCGCGGCCAGCAGAGCCAGTCGAGCGAGCCACGGTTCGAAAAGAGCGCCGCGGAGCGCCCATTGCCGATAATCGCGTAGTCCTGAATTTTCGAAACCTGCGCAGGCATACTCAGACGAGAAATATAGGGCCAAAGTTATTCGGCTTTGATAAAGCTGATGTCTCCACTGCGTTCGACACGCGCAACTCTTATTTTTGATAGGTCTTCGGTTTTTACATCTAATCGCATGTCTTCTTCGAGATCATGTTGAGAAATATGATTCCAGATCATGTTTCTGCGATGCATCGTGCCATTCTGCACGAGTACCTCTGCCTTTCCCTTTACTAATATTCCAAACGCGTGTGAAAAATACGCACTGAGGCCAAAAATCCGATGAATTATCACGAGAATGAATCCACCGCCCAGTGTCGGAAAAAACGGCCCCGATCCATTAATCGCACGTGCCAGCATCGAACCGATGATGACAACTAGAACAGCATCGAATGCAGTCTTTTCCGCAAGGGAACGTTTGCTACTCAACCGCACCATTACCAAGGTGGTAACGAAGATAATAAACCCCCGTATTGAAACCTGCATAAATGTTAATTCTTTTGGTTCCATACCCAAGCCAAGTAACGCTTCAGTGAATTGTGAGAGTGCATTCATAGTTAAAGAATGTATCGCCGACGGAAACTTTCACGCGCGTATGGGCGCTGACGAGTCAAGAACTAAGTAAGCAAGTCCGATG
The DNA here is from genome assembly GCA_036499425.1 of Candidatus Udaeobacter sp. Taxonomy (GTDB): domain Bacteria; phylum Verrucomicrobiota; class Verrucomicrobiia; order Chthoniobacterales; family UBA10450; genus Udaeobacter. Next base: position 71,960 of record DASYDT010000078.1, read on the forward strand.
AACCTGCGAGATTCGTTACTATATGGGAGGTAACATATGGCACGAGGAAGCAAAAAGAAATATACAAAGAAGCAGAAACGTAAGGCATCGAAGATTGAAAAAAGCTACAAAAAACGGGGGGTCAGCAGCAAAGAGGCAGAGCGCCGTGCATGGGCGACTGTGAACAAGTCAGACAAAGGCGGCAGAAAGAAGGGCGGCGGTGGTCGCGGGAAAAAACGAAGTAAATCGAGTTCCCGCAAGGGTGGCCGAAAATAGAGCGGCTGCCGAGTTCCCTTACAGGAAAAACGTCGCGCCCGTAGCAATAAACATAATCGCAGCTGTAAGTCCGACCATGATGCGCTCCTGCCACAGGCTCGGCTGACGTTTCATCAGGGTACGATTGGTCGAAATTATCAAAACGCCGACTAAGAGAAAGGGGGCCAGAATACCGTTGATAACGCTTGCCCCATAGAGCGCCTTGATTGGATTTTTGTTTTGACCGAGCCAATTACAATTTCCAGCATTTCATTAACAGAATGCAGTGGCCCCTAACATGAACTTTTCCGGATCAACTTTCGGGATGAACTTAGCGGCGACGCCGTCGCGTGCGGGCGGCTTTCTTCGCGGCTGCGGAGCGTGACCGAGCAGAGCGTCGCGCCGCCACTCGCTCTGCGTGTCGTGAGAGGGCTTTCTTCGATGCCAACCGACGGCTCTCACGTTTAAGGGCACCTTTGGTTGCGCGGGATCGCGTCCGGGAAGGCTCTTTGCGGCCGTCTTTTCGGCCTTTCACAACATCGCGCTTTGCCTGGCGTTTCGTCCGTTCTTTGCCTCGTTTCGGTAGAGGCAACTCTACTCCGGCCCGCCGTGCCTTCGATAGGCCGATGGCGATTGCCTGCTCAGGTGAGCGAGCGCCATGCTCTCCCTCTCGAATATGCTCCATTTCTTCGCGCACGAATTCGCCGGCCTGAGTTGAAGGAGATTTGTCTTTACCTTCATCTTCGCGTGCCCGTTCGATTGCGTCTTCTTTTGCCATAACAAGAAGGCTTCGCCTCTAACCACGCGTTTGGACGTGACGAAAACTGTATGGAAGTTGTATCAGTCAGGGGATAGTGATTTTACTGAGAGATCCTTAAGGGCACAGCCTTAGAAAAAAAGATTGCCATTTTGTGGTCAGGGAGAATAGCCTCGGATCATGCGCATAATACTGATAATTATTCTGATTATTCTGTTGCTCGGAGCTTTGCCGACCTGGCCGTACAGTTCCGGTTGGGGCTATTACCCAAGCGGCGGACTAGGCCTCGTTCTTTTGATCTTGTTAATCCTCTGGCTACTGGGACGAATATGAAGTGCACCCGTGAGACTTAACACCGGCAACATATTTGGGCTTAATCAGCTTTTCGCAGTGGTATCGCGCAGATGTTTGATACGATCATGCGCGCTTCTAATCTCCGTGTAATGACATGAAATAATCTGGAACAATGGCCCTGAGAGTTCATCATCCACCACCTTCTTATATTCTGCCACCGCTGAATCTTCGCCTCGCTCGCACTCCGCAAGGATGGCGTGGTCATCGCCGTTTGTAACCGCAGCCTTCAACCCGATCCAAGCGCGATGCAGAGCTCCTGCAGCGCTACTGCTTGTTTCGGCCTCCGATTTTCCTGCGGGCATCGCCGCGGCTAGGAGCTCACTCGCGAATCGTTCACGCTGCTGGGAATACTCGTTGAACAGCGATTTCAACTGCGGGTCCTTCACGCCTTCAGCAGCCTGTTTGAAGCCTTCCTGGCCGTCCCTCAGAGTTTCAACCAGGTTCTTGATTACTGTGTTGTGGTCTTTCATGTAAGAATAGTCGGATGCCGCGCGTGCCGCGCGCGTATCTTTCAAATCTCTTTGCTGACTTCACTCCGCGTGCATCCTCTCACAAACGTGCGGACGTTCATTACCTGCTTCGCCAGCAGCCTAGGATCTGGCGCGCACGAGGTTCACGATCAATACAATTACCGCGATAACAAGCAGAAGGTGAATGAAAGCGCCAGCCACGTGTCCTATAAGACCTAGAAGCCAGAGAATGAGCAGAATTACAAATATAGTCCAAAGCATTATTGTTCCTCCGATTAGTCCTTAAGATTAAGTGCAGCCGCGTAACAAAAAGATCAAAAACAAAATCGGAATGGGGATCCCGAGGAGCCAAAGCAAAAGATGTATCCAGTGGCACCCGCTTCTTTGATTCGATTCGTCAAACGCATCTGAGGTAATCCTTTCTTCGCGTTATTGATTCGCGTTCCAGCTATGCATCGCGCGTGCGCAGAACGGCGAAACCTAGCCGCGCGAAAACTCTTTGCCTTGATGGGCAGTCAGCGCAGCTCGCTCGGCTCAATATGGTCGGGATTGTTTCCATCCTCCTCTGCTTTTTCGCGGACACGCTTGAACTGGTTCTCAAGATTCTTGAGCTCTTCGTCGGAGAGGCCTTCAAGATTAATCAATTGGTTGCGAGCGCCTTTGACGGCTCGAATGACCTCATCAAGTTTCAGATTAACGGCTTTGGAGTCGCGGTTTTGCGTGTTTTGAATAACAAAAACCATGAGGAACGTCACGATGGTTGTGCCGGTATTGATAATGAGCTGCCACGTATCGGAGAAGTGAAAGGCAGGGCCGGTCAATCCCCAAACGATAATGATAACAATCGCCAGAGTGAAAGCCCACGCACTGCCGAGCACCATCGATGAGCTCCGCGCAAAAACACGGAATACATCGTTTACGACGCGAAAGAAATCTCGCGATTCTTTCTGTTTTTTTAATTCTCCGTTCTGCGTTTGGATTGTCATAATATTCCTGGTCTTAACCTGGACCGCCGCGAACTAGGCCGGCCGCGCGCCGGAACTAGTGCTTGTCGGTGCCGTTCAAGACACTGCGGAGCCGGGCATCCGTCGACCCGGCATTGCCTAACGACGGAAAATCATTCCCAGTACAAAACCAACGCCGAGCGCGGTAAGGACTGCCTTCGTCGGATTCTCGCGGACGTATTGCTTGCTGTCGTCCTGAAAACTGCAGAAGCGATGGAGCGTATCATCCCACATTGCTTCCGCACGGCCCCGATATTCCTCCGCCATTGCGCCCGCGGTCGAGCCGAGATCTTCTGTCGCCTTGCGGACGTGCGTCACGCCACGCTTTGCTTTTTCTTCGACCTGCCGGGGAACCGCTGGGTCTTGATCCATTTGTTTTTGGTCAGCCATAGATTTCCCTTTCTTACGACTTGTTTAAGCTTTGGGTGCTGATGCTTCGCTGACAGTGCTGATATCCTCAGCACCAGCAGCTTTGAAAATGTCTTCGGCACGGTCAACATCTTCACTTTCATCCGCATGGACGGCGATGAGGTAATTACCCTTTTTCAACTTCTCCTCGTAGCGCTTTGCCTCGATTTCCGGAATCCCGAGACCTATCAAACCGCCGACGACACCTCCAGTCACGCCTCCGACTGC
>DASYDT010000079.1:0-3319 GCA_036499425.1 Candidatus Udaeobacter sp.
AACGGCCCGGGTCATGGAAAACATTTTGTGTTGCGCGATATGAAAACCGGGACGGAAACTGAGTTCTCCAAGATTCCCGGATTTTACGGCGCGTTTGAGATCCTTCACGACAATCAGGACACCAATCGGAATTTTCTCTTCAAAGGACCGTTGGGGCTCGCATTTTTCGATCTGCACTTGAACAGCACCGATGGCGACACGGTGTTCGCGCTGGATTTGAGCGGTCCGCGTTTTGTCAGGCTTTCACCGAACTGGGCGACGCCGATTCCGCTTCGGGGCGAAGCCGGTTTTCTCACGTTCACGGAAAACCGTTATGTTCCCATTCCTGGCAGCAATAAAACGGCCAACTGCTCTTACATCGAGCGCTGGGACGACAAGCTGAACAAGATTCGCTATGCCCGCGCGAAATCCGCCGCGCTCTGCTACGGCATGTCGATGTATCGGCCCGGTCTGACGCCGGCGGTAATCACGTTGCGCCGAAGTTCGGAGTGAAAACAGAATCAGTAAGAGCGCACGAGAAAAGAAAGCGACGCGAGGACAGGCGCGCACTCCAAAAGCTTACGCGAAACGAAACAGTCTCGATGCACTTCGCCCGAAGCGCTTTTGGAGTGCGATGCGTCCTCGCATCGCTTTTGCTGCTGACTTCGCTCTCGCTTTCCTCAGGGTTTCAAGCGCAGGCAGACTCGCTCGCAAAACTCGCTGACGATTTCTGGACGTGGCGCGCGAAAAACGCGCCGTTTGCTGGTGACGATGTCAATCGCATGGAGCAGCCGGGCGGAAGGCGCGAATGGTCGCGGGCGAATATCGAGCAGCGACGAAAAGATTTGGCCGGCTTTGAGGCGCGCTGGAAAAAGATAACTCCCGCGGGATGGCCGATTCCTAAGCAGGTCGATTACAGGTTAATCGGTTCGGCGCTCTCGCGAGTGCGCTGGGAGCTCGACATTAATCCCCGCTGGAAACGCGATCCGAATTTTTACATCGACCAGACGCTCACCGCCCTCGCGGAAGCGCTCACCATTCCCGCGCCATACGACGAAACGCGCAGCCGTGAGATTCTCACACGCATCGAAAATATTCCATCGATCCTGCAGCAAGGCGCGGAGAACCTGGAACAGCCGCCTGCGTCGTTCGCGAGCGTGGCGGTCCAGAATCTCGACGGTATTCGTGACCGCCTGGGAAAGATGGCAGGAGCACTTGTTGGATCGACAACTCTGAAATCAGAAGAGCTAACCGCGGCGACTGATCTCGCAGCGGATGCGCTCGAAAAATTTCAGCAGCAACTAAAGGACAAGCTGCCGAAGCTTCCGCAACAAACGGCGCTTGGTCGCGATGCCTACGTCTGGTTTTTGCGTAACGTCGCGCTGATACCGTTTTCCCCGGAAGAGCTTCTGGCGATGGGCAAACAGGAATGGTATCGCGCCGTCGCGTTCGAGGCTTTCGAGAAAAACCGCAACAAAAATTTGCCGCCGCTCAAAATTGCGACGGACATCAACGGCTGGATCAAAGATGCAGCTGATAAAGAACTTCAAATCAGGAAATTTCTCGAAGAACGCGGCATCCTGACTGTGCCGGATTGGATCCGGCATTACACGTTTCGACCGACTCCGAAATATCTGTCCGCGCTCGGTTTTACTGAAAACGATGACTTTACGTCGCCTTCGCGGTTGAAAGAGAATTGCATTCGTTACGTGCCTGAGCCGTCAGAAAAACTTGGCTACTTCTGGCGAGCTACCGCGATGGATACGCGGCCGATCACTGTTCACGAAGGAATCCCCGGCCATTATTTTCAGCTGTGTCTCTCATGGAGAAACGAGGATCCCATCCGGCGTCACTACTATGACTCGGGTGCTAACGAGGGTATCGGCTTTTACGCGGAGGAAATGATGTTGCAGGCCGGTTTGTTCGATGACAGTCCCCACACGCGCGAGATCATTTACAATTTCATGCGACTGCGCGCGCTCCGTGTGGAAGTGGACGTGAAACTAGCCCTCGGCCAGTTCACCCTCGAACAAGCCGCAAAATATCTGCAGGAGAAAGTTCCCATGGACGCGCAGACCGCGCGCCAGGAAGCGATTGCGTTTTCCACCGGCCCCGGTCAGGCCATCACGTATCAGATCGGGAAACTACAGATCCTGAAATTTCTCGCCGACGCGCGCCTGAAACAGGGCGATAGATTCAACCTCCGCGCGTTCCACGATTTTGTCTGGAAGAACGGCAACGTCCCCATCGCGTTGCAGGAGTGGGAGTATTTGGGCAATAGCGACGTTTCGGCGGGCGCGCCGAAACCAGCACGCGAGGCGCGTGCGCTCCCCAATCTGTGAGATCCGCGTAATCCGCGGTTGAGTGTCGACCTTATTCGATGACCTCAAGGCCCATCTGGCGGGCCGTGCCGGCGATAATGCGGAAGGCGGCTTCGTCGTCGCGGGCGTTTAGATCTTTTCGCTTGGTATTCACGATGTCCATGACCTGCTTGCGCGTGACTTTGCCGACCTTGGTTTTGTTGGGTTCCTTCGAACCGGCAGCGATGTTGGCTGCTTTCTTCAACAGAACGGCAGCGGGCGGGCTTTTGGTGATGAACGTGAATGATTTGTCTTTAAAAACGGTGATCACCACCGGCAGAATGTCGCCGGCTTGTTTTTGGGTGGCGGCGTTAAACTCCTTGCAGAACGCCATGATGTTGACGCCGCGCGGACCGAGAGCAGTTCCCACTGGTGGCGCAGGGTTTGCCTGTCCGGCGGGAATTTGGAGTTTTATATGTGCTACGATTTCTTTAGCCATTTTTTGTTTAGTTCGTTAGATCCAGAGATTCCTCGACTTCGCTCGGAATGACACGGCTTGATGATTATCCGCGTTCCACTTGCCAGTATTCCAATTCCACGGGCGTTGCGCGGCCAAAAATAGTGACCGACACGCGCAGTTTCCCGCGCTCGGGATCGATCTCCTCGACGACACCGGTCTGATTTTGGAATGGGCCGTCTGCAACCTTGACGGATTCGCCCACTTCGAAGCTGACTTTCGGCTTCACCTTTTCCTCGCGCTCCTTCATTTGCGCGAGCATGCTGTCCACTTCCGATTGCCGCATCGGGATGGGTTTATCCTTAGTCCCGGCGAACCCGATCACGCCGGGTGTATTGCGGATAAAATACCAAGTGCGCCCGATCAGCTGATTATTTTCATCAAGCAGATGCATGTTCGCGATCAGATAACCGGGAAAGAATTTTCGCGTGGTTTCGGTCTTCTTACCTTTCTTGATTTCCGAGACGCGCTCGGTCGGAAGAAGCACATCATAAACCATGTCGCCCATCTCCTCGGTCTTGAC
>DASYDT010000080.1:0-3258 GCA_036499425.1 Candidatus Udaeobacter sp.
AATTAGGCGTCATTCACGCTAAAAGTTAAGCCTCATGGCGGAACGAGACGGGAGCCAAACGATTACACCTCCGAGGGATCGGCAAAAAAGTGTCCCGATTGTTACGGTGGAGAGCTTCTACAATTTGCATACCGAGAAGCTGCAAATGAAATTGGAAGGCCCGTGCGTGGGGTTCCATCGAAAAATTCGAGAGCCCACAATCAACCGCCCCGGCCTGGCTCTCTCAGGTTTCTACACCTATTTCGCCGAGAAACGCGTGCAGGTGCTTGGAGCAGCTGAGCATTCCTATCTGAAGAGTTTGCCGTCGAAGCTGCGCATCCGGCGATTTCGAAAGTTATGCGAGCGCAAAATTCCGTGTCTGGTAATATCGCGCGGTTTTCATCTTGCTTCGGAGTTGCTAAGCGTGGCGGCGGAGGCAAAAATCGCGGTGTTTCGCACACCGATGATTACCATGAAATTCATCAATGCGGCGACGATCGCCCTGGAAGTGGATTTTTCTCCCACGGTTACTCAGTTCGGCAGCATGGTGGACATCCTTGGTGTGGGCGTTTTGATCCGTGGCGCGAGCGGAATTGGCAAGAGTGAATGTGTCCTGGGACTGATCGAACGCGGCTACAGCCTCGTGTCTGATGATGTGACGCGGATCACTTCGATGGAAGGTCGCGAGCTGATGGCGACGGCGCCCGAATTGACTCGCAATCATATGGAAGTGCGAGGCATAGGCATTATCGACGTGGCGAAGATTTTTGGCATCGGCAGCATTCGAATCGAGAAACGTCTGGACCTCGTCGTAACGCTCAAGGATTGGCACGACGTGGAAGAAGTCGATCGAATCGGGCTGGATCGCGAGTTTTATGAGATTCTAGGGCTCCAGGTGCCGCATGTGACGATTCCGGTGAGGCCGGGTCGCGACATGGCGCGCTTAATTGAAGTCGCGGCGATGGACGAAAAGCTGAAAGGTCTCGGACAAAACAGTGCGCTCGATTTCAATGAAAGATTGCTCAGTTTGATGGAGCGGAAAGGAGCTACTTAATGGGCTTGCTGTATAGAAAAGCCGGTGGCGCCGAGCAGGATCGGAAGATTGAAAAAGATCTGTCGGTCACTAATCGGCTTGGACTCCACGCACGACCGGCGGCCATGTTTGTGCGGATTGCCAGCCGTTACCGCTCGGAAGTCTGGGTCTCCAAAGAAGGAGAAGAGGTCAATGGCAAGAGCATCATGGGTTTGATGATGCTGGCCGCTGGACAGGGTTCGAAACTGCGCATTCGCTGTGAGGGTCCCGACGCCGACAAGGCGATTGAAGAACTCGAAGCGTTGATCAAAGCGGGCTTTAACGAGGAGTGACGCAGGTCCTCCTACCCGACCGATTCCGGGTTTTCGGCACTGCATAGCGTCCTCTTATCTGCGCGTGACAGGATTCTCGCATTGTTTGACATCTGCTTTACTCTGGCAAGTGCATGAGCGACAGCGCGCGTCAGGAAATCCGATTTGAAGGAGCAGGCGTATCGCCCGGAATGGCCTGTGGCAAGACGCATGTTGTGCGCGACGATCAGGATGACGTCGTGCGCTACCGAATTGCGCCGTCGCAAGTGGCGGATGAAATCGGGCGCTTTGAGACGGCGCTCATCCAAACCCGCATGCAGATCTTGGAGATGCAGCAGCGCATCGCGGAATCAATTGGAGCCAAGGATGCCGCAATTTTCGATGCTCACCTGCTGGTTGTGGAGGATCGTACGTCAATCGACGAAGTCCTGCGGAAACTGGAGACTGATCTGTGCAACGTCGAATGGGTTTTTCAGGAAGTCGCTACCCGTTACGCTGAGACGCTGAACAAAATCGACGATCCCTATTTGCGAGAGCGTGCGTTGGACATTCAGGATGTGACCAAGCGAGTGATTCGCAATTTGCAGGGCAAAGCTCCCAAAACATTCTTAGCCCTGAACGAGCCGCACATTCTTGTCGCGCACAATCTCACTCCCTCGGATACTGCAAGCATCAACCGGGCACATGTGCTTGGGGTCGCGACAGATCTGGGTAGTCGCACATCGCACGCGGCGATTCTGGCGCGCTCTCTAAATATTCCCGCAATCGTCGGATTGCACGATGTGACCGTCAAACTGGAGACCGGCCAGCATGTGCTTCTCGATGGAAGCGACGGTCAACTGATTGTCGACCCGACACCGCAAACCATCGCGCACTATGCGGAAATTGAATCACGGAGGGCAAAAGTTACCGCCCAACTCAAAGAGCTGCGAACAACGAGATCGACTACGCGCGACGGCCGTCACATTGTGCTCTCGGCAAACATCGAACTCCCGCGGGACGTCGAAGCGGTGGCGGCCAATGGCGCGGAAGGCATCGGACTTTATCGGACGGAGTTTCTTTATTTGAATCGCTCGACGCTGCCAACGGAGCATGAACAATTTGAAACGTATCGAAGAGTTGCAGAACAGGTCCGACCTGACCCGCTGATTATCCGAACGTTTGATCTTGGCGGTGACAAACTGGCCCCCGGTGCGGTGGAGATCACGGATGAGTTGAACCCGTTTCTTGGCTGGCGCGCGATCCGGCTTTGCCTTGAGAATATAGAGATCTTTAAAACGCAGTTGCGCGCTATTCTTCGCGCCAGCGTCGTGGGCAACATAAAAATCATGTTTCCCATGATCTCCGGGTTGGAGGAGTTGCGCCGCGCCAAGGCGGTGCTCGACGAGTGCAAAGATGAGTTGCGTCACGCCGGCATCCCTTTAGCCGAAAAGATCGAGCTTGGTGCGATGATCGAAATCCCGAGCGCGGCCATCTCCGCGAATGTGCTCGCATCGGAGGTCGATTTCTTCAGTATCGGGACGAACGATCTCATCCAATACACGCTTGCAGTCGACCGGGTGAACGAAAAGCTGGCCCATCTTTACGAGCCGACGCATCCGGCAATACTGCGTTTATTAAAAATGGTCGCCGACGCAGCGCATGCCAATCATATCTGGGTGGGCGTTTGCGGAGAAATGGCCGGAGATGTGGCCCTCATCCCGCTTCTGCTGGGTCTCGGTATCGATGAGCTCAGCGCGAGTGCAAGCCGCGTTCCGCGAGTGAAACGCGCGGTGCAAAGTCTGGCCATTCCGGAATGCCGTGAGCTCGTCGAGGAAACCCTCAAGCTTAATACCGGATCGGAGATTCTGGCCCGCTGCCTCGAACTGGCAGACAAACGTTACGGCGATTTGCTCGGTTGAGCCCGTTAAAACAGTTGTAGCGCGGTTCGAAGAT
>DASYDT010000081.1:0-7583 GCA_036499425.1 Candidatus Udaeobacter sp.
GATGAGCGCCACGAAAATCGAAGCGGGAGCGGCACCGAGTTCGGCGAGCACCCCGTAAGACAGACACGTCATAGCCCACCTAACGAGCGTTAGGGAAAAGCTTGCAATTTCCTGCTCGTGGGAATTCAATGGCTGCATGAAAATGAAAATCTTAACATGTGCGGCCGTTGCCGGATGCCTCCTGGGCTGCGCGAAATCCACGGAGACAGTTCTTAGCGGGACGGTGTGCTCATGTACAAAGACTCAGATCACGGTGCTGGAAGACGCCGACAAAAATTACTACGATATAATCCAACTGACAGGGGGTACAATCGTTAAACCCCCGGTTACTCCCCCTTGTAAGACTGGAACACCGGTCACGGTTACGTACAACGCAGGCGATGCGCAAAGGAAAGAAAACCCCGCGGGTGGTTGCCCGACGCCGACTCCGACACCGCCACCAACATCGGGTTGAACGGGCCAGAGCCAGCAAGGTGATGATGTGACCTTACGTTAAGCGTCACGACGGTTGCATCAGAGGTCGACGGTCCCCAGCGTTCGCCAAGGCTACAGCGCGACAAGTAGACCGCCGCTATAGGTTCAACTGGATGCAACGTCACGTTGCCGCCAGGCACCGAGGACTAGGCCGCTGATAGCAAAACCAATCAATGGCCGGCCTATGTCGATCCAGATCAGCGGCCAGGGATTTGTTTCGAAAGCCGAGAACACCGCAATGGTAGCGTGTTCGACAAATAGAAAACCGAACCAGCAAATCAGGGCGATCTTCAATCCGGCAACTGCCGTGGTCGCGTTCAGGCGCGCGATCAGCCAAGCCAAGGTGTAAACGACAACGATCGACGCGACGAGCGCCAGCACATACGCGCCAACATTATGGGTGCGCTCGATGTCGGTCGTCGTGCGGGCGTGAAGATTGAGCCATTTTTCTCCGAAAATCGCGTACCAACCCCAGCCGATGAAAAAATAGACAACGATCAGAATCCAAACCGCGAGATGATTGATCTTCGTGTTCACAAAAGCTTCGCGAATCATTCAGGCGTCGGATCTTCGATTGCAAGGAGATTCCAGCGCCGCTCGCGCGCCAAAAACACACATGGTTGGTAGGGCGCGACCGCCGGGCGCGCCGCAGTGAAACAGGAAAGACACGGACGGCTCGGCGATCCGTCCCTACCATTCATGGGATGGCTTCTAATAAAGATACGGCTTGGACAGCGGGAACGCGTTCTTGATCAATTCAAGGCGCGGTTTCGCGTCATTCGCAACGACGACTTCCACAACATCGAACCGGAAAAGAATATCCGGATTATCGAGCATTCGCAGCCAGGCCAGTCCGCCGCGCGAAATGCGTTTTTGCTTTTGTCGATCGACTGCGGCAACAGGCCGGCCAAAATCTTCGCGCGTGCGTGTTTTTACTTCGACGAATACGAGCGTGTCGTCATCGCGGCAGACAATGTCGATCTCGCCGCCGCTGCGTCCCTTGAAGTTGCGGTAGAGAATCTTGTAGCCGTTACGCCGCAGGAATCGACACGCCAATTTCTCGCCGCGAGCGCCGCGCTGGAGATGGACCGATTTTGACGAATTCCTCAAGAGCGAGAAGCGGTTGCGCCACCGGTTCGAAAGATCGGCGATGGATCGGGCAAGGGCCGAATTCATGGAGCTTCAGGAGATGCAGTTCGGTGCCGTAACCTTTATGCTGGCTGAAAGAATATTGCGGAAACTGCGCGCAAAAGTCACGCATCATTCTATCGCGCGTGACTTTGGCGATTACGCTGGCTGCAGCGATACTCAAACTAATGCAATCACCATCGACGATAGCCGACTGTGGAAATGGAAAGGGAATCACCGGCAGCCCATCGATCAAGACATGATCAGGCTGGTCGATAAGCGCTTCGACTGCAAAGCGCATGGCTTTATGGCTCGCACGCAGAATGTTGATTCGATCGATCTCGATGGAATCGACGATGCCGACAGTCCATCTGATTTGAGGATTAGAGATCAGTTCGCAATAGATTTCCTCGCGTAATTCCGGCGCAAGTTGTTTGGAATCGTTTAGGCGACCATGACGGAATTTTTCGGGCAAAACCACTGCAGCGGCGACCACTGGACCCGCCAAAGCGCCGCGTCCTGCTTCATCGATTCCGGCAATGCGCGCGACTCCGATGGCGCGAAGTTTTTTCTCGTAACGAAAACCGCAGCGCCGGTACATCCGCGCAAATCATTGTCAGATTTCCACGCGTGACAAGTGACATGTGACGAATGATCAGAAAACGAGAGCGTTTGAGCTCGTCACCTGCCACTCATCACTCTCTGACGGCCGTCGCTTCCTTGCCTTTACGGCCACGAAGATAATTCAGCTTGGCGCGGCGAACGCGTCCTTCTTGCTCCACGTCGATTTTTGCGATGCGCGGCGAATGCAGTGGGAAAACTCGCTCCACCCCTTCGCCATAGGAAATGCGGCGCACGGTAAATGTTTCATTCAGGCCGCGGCCTTTGCGTCCAATCACGACTCCCGCGAATATCTGGATCCGTTCTTTGTCGCCTTCTACTACCCGCGTGTGAACGCGAACGCTGTCGCCCACCTTGAACGTGTTCGCGTCGGCTTTTTGTTGCTCTTTTTCGATGGCACCGATGATCTGGTTCATGACAATTACTCCCAGAGCGGGGACGGAGAGCCTCCAACACGCGGAGGAGAATTGCAACTGCGAAGAATCCAGCGATTTGCGGATTCAAAATTTGCCGACAGCCTGGCCTGAATCGCCGACCAGAGCCGGTGGTTTTACCCAGGCATTAGCCAGCGCTCAATTTGGAAAGCTTCAACGTAAACATCAAAAATGGCGGCGAGCGAACTCGCGACCTGCGCCGCTCTTCAAATATTTTTCAAACGCGCGGGCTTTACTTTGGAACTTAAAAGTAATCGCGGTTTCGATTCGCCACGGCCTGTTTTGCAAAGTGTTGAGACAATTGCCTCGATTGTGATCGAGGAAGCGTTGTTCGAGATCACGCGTAATGCCGGTGTAGTGGCCGCTCTCGTTCAGCTGACTCACCAGAATGTAAACGTAAAAGAAGTCACTCATTTAGCCGGCCTGCCAAGCGGTAGTCTTTGAAGCGCCTAGAGCAAAGTCGAAAATAAAGGAGCCCGCCTTCATCTTGTTACGGCGTGGCAGCCTTCGCTTTTGTCGCTGCGCTCCAAAGCGAAGGCTGGGCCCGCCAGGATTCGAACCTGGGACCAAGGGATTATGAGTCCCCTGCTCTAACCGCTGAGCTACAGGCCCGACGTGCGCTGACGCGCGAACATCGAACGTCCAACGTCTAACGTCCAATGTTTAAGACCACGGTATTTTTGATTTCGATTTTGGATCGCCGATTTGCGATTATCGATTTGTGCCACGATTCGCACGGCTTGCTGTGATCTTTGTTGAGATTGCACTTCTCAGCGCGTTGATCCTGGCAACACGGTGCGCGAATTATCAGGACGTTTTTGTCGCCGGAAACATTTACTTCGTCGATGCGGATTGTTACGCGCGGATGACGCGCGCACAGATGTGCGATGCACAACCGGGACTGATCGTGCGACATCATGCGTTTGAGAATTTTCCGCGGGGAACGACTCCGCACACCACTGCGCCGCTCGATTATCTCATCATCGGGCTGTCGCTTGTGCTGAAGCCATTCACGGCGCACGCGCTCGATTTGGTGGGGGCGTTCATATCGCCGATGCTTGCGCTACTTGGCGGCTGGTTTCTCTGGTGGTGGTCGCGCCGAATGCAATTCCGTTATCGGTGGGTATTGCTGATCCTGTACGCGCTCAGCCCCATTCTCGTTCAGGGGACGGAGTTCGGCAGACCCGATCATCAATCCCTATCCATCCTGCTCGTGACCATCGCGATTTGCGCGGAGTGGAGCTCGCGAATGAAAGCAGGCGACACGGCTGCCTCAGAGGACAATCGATGGAGCATCGTCAGTGGACCGGCGTGGGCGCTGGCGATCTGGGTAACCGCTTATGAGCCGCTCGTTCTCTTTCTCATTGTAATAACCACTACCTTTCTGGTGAATCGCCGAGCGCTTTTCGGACGAGATCGTCGCGCGGGTTGGATTTTATTTGCGGCGATCATCGCGATCGCACTCTTAGTCGAGCGGCGCATCCCATCGTTATTGATTTTGCATCGCGACCCGATTTTCAAAAACTGGGCGCGCACGATTGGCGAACTCGCGCATGTGTCGCCGGCGAATCCGGTCTGGCTGCGCTGGTGCGGGTATCTGCTTTTAGTCGCGCCATTCTTGATTTGGATGAGCATCAGAACACGAAGAGACGGCGCGCACCCATTCGACTCCGCTCAGGGCAGGCTCGGGCACGCCCTACCAATTTATGTTCTGCTCGTCACCACATATGTTCTGACGATTTGGCAGGCACGCTGGGGATATTTTTTTGTATTACTGTTTGCGCTTGCGCTTCCGGCTTTGCTCGCACCAATCAAATCGCCAGCGGCAGTTTGGATCGCATTTGTGTTATCGATCTTCCCGATCTTACGCGATTGGGATGAAAGGCTTTGGCCAAATGAAACGCAATTAGCCGCTCGTGTGGAACGGCGGAATGAATCGACGCAATTGCGCGAGCTGGCGCTCAGTTTGCAATCGCGCGACGTGCATCCGTTTCTTGCGCCGTGGTGGCTTTCGCCCTCGATTGCCTATTGGTCGGGGCAGCCTGGAGTAGCGGGAAGTTCGCACGAAAGTCTCAACGGCATAGCAGACAGCGCGCGATTTTTTCTTTCCGAGGATTTGCAAAAAGCGCGCGAAATCTTGCAGAACCGCCGGGTGACGTGGATTTTCGCGTACGACTCCGAACGCGTGGCGCAGAATTCCGCAGCGATCCTGAATCAGGAATTACCTCTGCATCCGCTCTGTCGCGTATTGGATCGAACGCCCAGCCAAGCGCCGCTTTTCCTGATTTTCTCCGCGCAGACTGCGGCGTTCAAGTTATATCGGGCCGCTGATGAACGATAAAAAATAAAAAAGTTTGTGCTCAAGAAAGAGAATCCGTTGACAGGCATCGACGAGTGTCACAATCTACCCAATGCTCAAGAGATTCGTCCCGCAAAAGCCGATGCCGCCGGTCCGAGAAGAGCCGCGGTATCCGGATACAGATGACAACAATCATCGTGCGAGTCGCGAAGAACCAAAAACACCAACAACAATCGATAATCCAAATTCAAATCCTATGGCAGATCATGGAGGTAAAGACATCCTTTCGAGCGATGTCGAAATCAAAGGCTCGATTAAGTTCCAAAAGGAACTTCTCATCGACGGAAAGGTCGAAGGGGACATTAATTCTGATGGCATTTTGACCGTCGGTGAAAACGCTGAAATTCTGGGCGAGATAAAAACTAAATCGATCACCGTCTATGGCAGAGTGCACGGCAACATTACCGTGACCGAGCGTTGCGAGCTAAAATCCAAATGCGTGTTGCAGGGGGATCTGAAAGCAGCGCGTCTCACCATCGAAGAAGGCGCCACCTTCATCGGCAAGTCGGAAGTCACCAGCGGAACCTTCTCGGCCAAGACGGCAGCTCGCCCTGAGGTTATGCGACCGAGCGAGCCCATCAAAGCAGCCTTTGGAGCGCGCGCATAACGAGAGGATCTCGGCTTAGGGTCCAGTGGCCAATCCGTCGCTTGTAAAAGTCAGTGCGGAATGCCCGCACTGCGGCTTTAAGCAGATGGAATATGCTGCGGCGAAAAGCTCGATCTGCCGCCAGTGCGGCCGCTCGTTTTTGCCATTCGCGCCGAAACCTGGCCTGAAGCTTCGGACCAGAGACGAAGCGCCTCCGCCGGAGAGCTCCTCCATTCTTGGCAGATTCGAGGATTTTTGGAAGCGACAACGCAGTTCTGTTGTCGAGTGTTTTGATTGTAAACGGAAACAGCAGGTCTCCGGCGCGGCGACTTCGACAATCTGCCCGTCGTGCAGTGCGCACATTGATCTGCGCGACTACAAAATCACCAGCGGTTTCAGCCGGAGCATTCGCACCCGGGGCGACGTGCATCTGACCGGCAGAGGCGATTTGGCCAGCAGCAGCGTCGTTTGCCGATCCGCGTTAGTCGAAGGCAGGCTGCGCGGGAATCTGCATTGCCACGACACCGCGACGATTAACTTCTCAGGCAAAATTCCCGGCCGCATCAGCGCTCGACACGTCATCGTCGATCGCAAAGCCGATATTCACTGCTTCCGGAGAGTCCGCGCAGAAAGCGTCGAAATCAGAGGCAGGATGTCCGGCGAGATCGCGGCGCAAATGGTCACGGTCGATAGGAAAGGCGCACTGGAAGGCGATGTCACGGCGCGGGCCATTACGGTGGAAAAAGGCGCAATGTTTTCCGGTCAACTCGTCATCGGTCAGATCGGCCTGACCCAGGGAGAATTGCTGCAGGAACAAGAGCCGGCCGCCGCGAGCGCTCCGGAGTCGGATTTTCCAGAAACCGCACCGCGGCCTTTGCCCGCGACTTAGAAACGATCTCCTTCATGCCAAGACTGCATCCACGCAGTCCTTACGAGAAACTCGGCGGCTATGTGCATCTGCCGCGTTTGATCGATAAAGCCAGACTGCACCGGAAAGGATTGCTCGACGGTTACAACTACAAAAGCGTCGGCTTCGATAAACATTTACTGGCGTTTCTCAAACTCGATGGCGACGGGTTTGAAGAGATTGCTAACAAACTCGACGATGACCCCGCAGTTCTAAAGTGGGTGCAGAAAAACGGAGCGCAACATTCGCCCGAAGAGATTGAGCAATGGAACCACGCAATGATTGCCAGGCATCCCGACACCGCTGCAAAAAAGGCGCGCTTCCTCCATTTTCTCAAAGAGGCGGGCGGCGAAGGCCGCAAAGATATTCGGACCTATTTCGATTTGATCGAGTTTGATGAAGGAAGATTGAAATGACCCGCCCTTCGTCCGGCAGCCGCCGGACTACGGCTTGGCAAGCCCATCTCTGAGAATTTTGTCTGCGTTCTCCAAAGTTTCTTTGCTCCCGATATCGAGCCATTTGCCTTTGATCTGAAACGTCTTTACCGGTTTGCGCGTGTAGAGCCATTGCACGAAACGGCCTGGTTGGTCTGGATTATTGCCGGCCGCAAGATAGGTAGTTAACAAAGACAGAACCGCAGGCGAATAGTAGTAAACAGCGACTGCAGCCAGGGTCCCCCGGGGTTTCTCCGGTTTTTCCTCGAAGCGGGTGAGGATTCCATCCGCGTCAACGCTGATGTTACCGTATTTTTTAATCGCTTCGGCGTCGCCGACATCATAGACCGCAACCATCGCGTCAGTTCTCGTCGCGCCTTCCACAAAATTCGCCAGCGATTCGGTTAACAAGTTGTCGCCCGCGACAACTAATAAGCTGCTTTGGCTCAAGTTCTCGCGCGTGACGACAAAGTTGATATCTCCAATCGCACCCAGTTTGTCTTCATCGCTCTTGGATCCGTCGTTGATGATTTTGAATCTGAATTCCGGATGTCGGTGCCGGTAGCGCTCACTCCAGGCTTGGAAGTCAGCCGCGAATTTGTCGTTTGTTACCACGTAGATCGTTTCCAGATCAGGAACA
>DASYDT010000082.1:0-4784 GCA_036499425.1 Candidatus Udaeobacter sp.
TCGCCGAGGTGGACGACAAGACATTGATTCTGGCCGACCAGGCGGAAAAGGCGATCACGCAAATGCGACATGAGGTGAGTGAGTTGTTAGCGGAGAGATATCCGAGCGAAAAGGCGGAGGAGATTGCCAAACTCATGACCATCGGCACGTGGACGCATGATTATCCCATCACCTGCGACCGCGCGCAGGCGCTCGGTTTGCCGGTCAACAGCAATATCCCGGAAAACGTCTTGCGATTGATGGAGCTTTATCCACAGCCCATGCGCCGGCAGCCTTCAGTAGAATATGTGCCCGTTCCATATCGCTCGGACCGGCATCCCGCGACGAAGTAATGACCTGAACCGCCGCATTTACCGGTAAAAATTCTTGTGAACTATGCGATTCGGGGTTTGATTCTCGTCCTTTTCCGTGAGTGCAAGGCCCAAAAGCAATATCCGGTTCAACGGCCGCGAGTACGCCAACGCCGATGAGATGCCGGTGGATATCAGAGCGGCGTACGATCGGGTCGTGGATGACCCGGGCGAGCTTCATTCCGGAGCGCGACTGGCCGCAAAACTGAAGGCGAAAATAATCGTCAACGGCACCGAGTTCAATCACCCCGGGGAAATGTCGGTGGACGACCGACACTCGCTTCATGAAGCGCTCGAGGCTCTCTGCCAGCTCGGCACTTCAGTCTCAACTGAAGTATCTACGGATGAGGCGCGCGGAAATAACGGCAAGAAGAAGTCGCCGATCGTGAGCGCGCTCAGGCGTTGTTTTTCTGGCGCCGCACGAGTTCTTCGCTTAAAACGCTGAGCTTCTGGAGACGGCTCTTCGGACGATCGCCTCTCTGCTCTTATTCAGCGGTGGTTAGGCCTTTGGTGCATCTCGGCTATCGGATTTTCCTCCAATGATCGACAAATTCACCGCCGATCTTTGCGGTGAAATCCTCGGCGCCAAAGCTGACCTCCACGCCTTCGCCAGGTGGAGAAAAATTGAATCGGCCATCCTTTGAGGTGACGCGCGTACAGTGATCGGTTACCGCCGGCGCCTCGTTGGTGACCCCTGGCTTATCGAGATTGTTTCTTATCGTGTAGACGATCCACTCGCAGTACTTGTCCGCGCTGAACGTGTAGCGGCCGACGGTCGACTCGGACGCGACCGTTCCGTCACGATTCTTAACGAACAGGTTCAGACTGAACTGTCCGTTGGCCATCGTATACAGCGCTACGATTGATGGAGGCCGAAGAACCTTTCCATCGGCCATGACGCGCTCCATGAGTTCGTAAGTCCCCTCAATAGACGGCGGAGACGATGCCGCGGGCTCGGAATGAGGTGCCGACTGTGCCAAAGCGGTCAGAAAGATCAGGCCAGTAGCCGCGTGACTGGCGAGAAGGGTTGTTTGCATCGGCCTAACGAGACGGAGCTCAGCCGTCGCTGACGGAAGCGAGCTGTGCTCCGGAGGTTAGTGTTGAAATCACATGAAAACTAAACATCGGAACGGCCAGCGGTTGGCTGGAGCGATTGGTTAGCCACGCGTTAATGACGATCACGACCCCGCCAGTCTACGTTATTGCTGCGTAATCCGTGAGGAGTAGTGGTTGGCAACCAACCGCCAGCGCCCTTGCTGCTTTACCCATACCCTAGTAAAGCGAGTGTCACGGGGAACAGCTTTGCCTTTGTCTTGCCCAATCATTGTTGAGAGCCCAGTCTCCACAGCCGTGTTTTCGTAGACGCGCACCCGAACCTCGTCGGTGGTGATAGACTGAAATTTCAGCTTACCCGACGTGAAATCGGAAATCACCTGCGGCTTGATTCTTACTGTGCCGCTTGGCCCTACGCCGATAAAATCATTAGCGTACATGCGGTCAAGGGCTGTCGCATCAGCATGAATCTGTGCTTGAATACGTTCGTTATCCAGTTTCCTGATGGCCTGCTCAACGCTGCTTCTTTGACGTCTACTTGCGCTCTGCTCTTGCCCTGGGGCGATAGAGGTTAGTGTAAGGGCCACGACGGCTATAACGAGTGTCCATCTCATCGAGAATTCTCCTTCAAATGATCTGTTTAGAATGCCCTGAAGGAGGTAAGACTGCTGCGATTGTCCCACCCCCCAAAATAGTGAGTAACTGTAACATTCTTGCGGTCTTGTCAATCATGCGCTGTCGAGTCCTGCTCGTTTCTTCAGTGCCTAACGAGACGAAGCTCAGCCGCCGGCTGGAAGCGAGGCTGCGCAACAGTTGGGAATTCAGTAATCAAGATCGGCATCGACGCGCAACGCCAAAGAGCTTCGGTTAGACCTCATTTGGCGCGTCGTTGCGCGTCGCGCGCGAGCGAAACGACACCAGCAGTGTACAAGACTAGGCCGACGGTCTGGATGAAGTGCTGCAGCCCGTAATAAAGAACAAGCTGACCGTGAGAAGATCCAGACGGCAAGCGCGGCCCAAAGAGCAATGTGAACAAAGCGCCATATGCGAAACCCAACGCAGCGAACGCAAGATAAAGAAACGCTCGCTGCCTGCTCGCTCGAAAAGCGGGGAAGCAGTAGCAAGCAACGACGACATTCCCGGTGAAGTATGCCCAGCGGTCAATTGAGCCGACGATTCTAAGACTGGGCTTCTGGAACCACATCGCGGCATAGGTGATGAAGAGAAGCACGATCAGCGTGCCAACGATGAGACCTGCGCAGCCGATGGTGCCCCTGCCGAGTCGTCCAGTGATGTCGCGCGCTTCTTCCTCGGTGAGTGACTGCTCAACTGGCGGCTCGTCCATGGCGATTAGGTCTAACGAAAAAGAGATAAGCCACGGCTATCGTTGAAAAACAATACGGCGGGAGTGCGTGAGCGCGAAGACGCAAATCGCACTAGGGAAGCCGGGAACCGAGACGAAGTCGAGGGTGTCCTGGCAAACCATCTGAGCTTATGTCGCAATAGAACCGTTGGCTTCATCGAGAGGCTGTGTGAAAACTCAGACCAAGCGGTTTTTGAGCATGAAAAAGAGGTTCGAATCACTCTCGCCGAAAATAAAAACGCCATATAGGCCATTTATGAGTGTCAGTTTTTTGCACGTCGAAAGTACAAGTGACTTTTCACACAGCCTCTCGATTGGTTAGGCGTGTGGGGCAGCAAACTCGCAAGCCAGACGAAAAGAATAAACGAGCCGATGGTGTAAACGGCAACTGCGACGCCGCCAACGAGACGCTGCCGTGAGGATTCATGTGCAAAACGCTGTGCGATGCGCCTGTATCTGCGACGGTGAACGAGCAGGAAGTATTGAGGAACCGCCAGCGCGGCAAGCAACCACAAGCTCTGAGCTGCCGAGAATGGCGGCAGCAAGCGCCGACCGGCGTACAAATCCGCAGCGCAAAGAACTGTGTAGATGTTGAGGGCTTCAACGATAAGGAGACCTGCGAGAGCTGCGTATTCCGCAGCGGGATCGAGCCAAAAACGCTGAAGGCGGTAATACTTGTAGAAGACATACAGGTAGGCCGACAAAAGTTTGTTCACCGCACGCGGGTTATACGTCTAACGAGACCAAGCTCAGCCGCGGCTACCGGGAGCGCGGCTGGAAATCTCTACAAGTGTTTTAGTCATATAAAATGTGTACGCACAGCGGGTAGCCGCCGGCTGCAGCGCTTTGTTAGACGTTTGGTGCATCGCGAAATATAACAGACAAGAGACGCATAGTGCCGATCGGCGGCGAACCGACATCAAACTCGATTAGGCCAGACCAGAGCCAGCGTTTTTCCCGACGATTACGAATGTCGTGCCAGGGAATGAACAGTGGTGGCTCGCGAAATCTGAAAATGGGCCAGAGAGAGATGTAAAGTCCCTCCGGCGACGTGTAGATCGTGAGAGTGCCGCGATACCAGACGTCACCGATCTTGCCTCCTGCGAGTAGAAAGCACGTGCCTGAGGGTGGACGCCGAGCACGATACACCGCGGCGAGCTTTGGCCAACCGCTCATGTGCGACAGTAGTGCCATCACGCCGATCCACATGACTACGAAAGCAATGCCGGACAGAACACTGGCGGTCATGGTTGCGTCTAACGAGACCGAGATAAGCCACGGCAGGGTGTGGTGGCAAACACGCTGAATGGAGCCAGCGGGAAGCGGAGCGACATAGATGGGCAAGCCGAAGGCCGAATGAGCGGGAGTGAATGAGTCAACTTATTTCGCGAAGGGGCCATTGGCTTCATCGATTGGTTAGATGGTTGGCGATGTCATCGCGACGGTTGCATATCTTTTTTACCCAGGAGAGCCTTGTAAATATTATCCGTTGCTCGAAGAAACTGAACGCGAATTTCCGCACGCGTGATTTGATAAGCAACCACGTTTGCACCATGGGCGGATGCCATCGCTCGCAACTGATGGCCAACCTCACGCCAGTCGACGGTGCCGTTAATGTGTCCAAACCCCTTACCCATGTCCCAAATGGTCGACTCATGAGGGCGATCACTCCTGCGCAGAACATCGGGTCGCACAAAAACGATGTTTTCAGGAGCAACTTTGTTGTAGGAATAGTCATAAAAATTTAATTTTCTGAGAATCTCCAAGTTACTTTGGAAGGTGCAATCGATTGCGATGGGCGACGTCTTGTGCTGCGCGAAACAGACGCTCGCGAGCGCGAGCGAAAATAGGCAAGAAAAAGTGATAACGCGCAATAGCATCTAACGAGACAGAAGTGAGCGACGGCCACCGACAGCGCGCGTCGCTCGAAGTGAAGAGGTTTTAGTCATATAAAATGTGAACGTGCAGCGGGTGGCCGTTCGCTCCACTGACAGGTTAGATGCGTTAAAGTAATCACT
>DASYDT010000083.1:0-5406 GCA_036499425.1 Candidatus Udaeobacter sp.
GCAGAATGTGCAGCGCGATTGCCGCGTCACCTTTGTCGGGCCGACCACACTCGCGGCATTGCTCAATAGCTTACACATGGGTTTTCGCACACTCGCGATCCAGAAGCGGTCCAGCGAAGTCTGGAACTTGCTGGCAACCGTGAAGACCGAGTTCGGGAAATTTGGGGAGGCATTGTCGGCAGTGAAAGACAAAATCGATCAGGCCTCACGGAAGATGGAAGACGTCGATGTTCGCTCGCGTGCCATCACCAAAAAATTGCGCCACGTGGAAGAACTGCCATCGAACCCGCAGCCGATGTTGAGAGATCTTTTGCCGAATGAGAATGACGAAGATCTTCGTGAGTGAGTCCTATCAAAGCGCGCATGAAAACGGCATTAGTCACCGGAGGGAACAAAGGCATCGGACGCGAAGTGGCGCGCCAGCTCGCGAAGAAAGGTTTTCAAGTGTTTGTCGGAGCGCGGAATCGTGATGCCGGGCGTAAAGCAGCCGAGGAGATCGCCAAGCAGGGAGGCAAAGCCACATTCCTGGCAATTGACGTTAACGACAAGGAAAGCGTGACCGGAGCGGCGCGTGAGTTCGCGAAAGTCGTGGATCATCTCGACGTGCTCGTGAATAACGCGGGGATCATGATGGACGGCGACGACGCGATCTTGAAGATCAGCGACGACCTCGTTCGAAAAACATTGGAGACGAATACGCTCGGCGCATTGCGCGTGACGCGCGCGTTCGTGCCGTTGCTGGCAAAAAGCAAAGCGCCGCGCGTAATCAATGTCTCCAGCGGCGGCGGTCAGTTGACCGGTGGCGCGGATGGTTGGTCGCCGGCTTATTGCATTTCGAAGACCGCGCTCAACGGTGTGACATCGCAGTTAGCCGCGGCGTTGCCGAGGTTTGCGGTCAATTCCGTTTGCCCGGGCTGGGTGCGCACGGACATGGGCGGAAGCAACGCGACGCGCTCAGTCGAGGAAGGCGCGGATACGATTGTGTGGCTGGCCACCGATGCGCCGCAGAAGGTTACTGGCAAATTCTTGCGTGATCGCAATGAAATTCCGTGGTGACCCGCCTTCGCGAAGGCTACGCTGGGCGGGGCTACAGCACTTCGTTCCATTTGCTCTGGTCTTTGAGCATGATTTCGCGGAGGAGACGAATGGGCGGCATGCCGTGGTTGAGCAGTTCGTTGTGGAATTTTTGCAATGAAAACTCGTCGCCTTCTTGCGCTTTGTAGTCGTCGCGCAATTTCAGGATCTGCAATTTCCCCAGGGTGTAGTTGAGGTAGCCCGGATCGAAAGTGCCACGGATCGCTTCCTGACGCGCCGGTTTTTCCTCATAATAACAATTGTCCTGGAAAAATTTCGTCGCTTCGTCGAGCGACATGTTTTGCGTGTGCATTTTGATCGACACACATAGTCGGCATAAACGAAGCAACGCTTCGTCGGCTTGCGCCATGCGATATTTGGCCGCGCGTTTCACGTCGTCTTCGCTCGGAGTTGAGCTGCTCGCGCCGCCGAATCCTTCGTCGAGCATCATTTTCTCGCAGTAATGCGCCCAGCCTTCGATGAACGCGTAGCTACCGAAAATTTTCTCGACCCTGGTCGCCGGCGAGGCATTCAAGTGCAGGAACTGCACATAATGACCGGGGTAGGCTTCGTGGATCGACGTAATGTCCGACGTGTAATAATTGAAGGCAGTGAGCCATTCCTGCTTTTGTTTCTCTGGCCAATTGTTCTCGGTGGGTGTGACGTAATAGTAGGCCTCGGTCGCGCGCTTCTCGAACGGACCGGGCGTGTCCATCGATGCAAAAGACGTGGCGCGCAGATATTGCGGGGTCTCTTTGACCTTCGCGCGAATCTCCGAGGGGATGCTGACCAAATGATGGCTCAAGACGTACTTCCGAATTTTATCCAGATCTTTGGCAACATCGGAGACGAGCTTGTCCGGCGTCGGATGTTCGCTCTGGATTTGCTTGAAGACTTCAATCGGGGACTTGTTTGGATCGATCTTTTTCGCGGCTTCAGCGAACGCGTCCTGTTCGGCTTTTAATTGCGTCATGCCGATCTCAAGGATTTTTTGTGGTGGAAGATCGACCAGCTCGGTCTGGGCCAGGAAGCGCTGGAATTTTTCCGCGCCCAAGGCGAAATCGAGCGAAGCTTTCGGAAGTTTCTCTCGCGCCAGCCACGCTGCATAATCGTGGAGGGCGCTCGCAGCTTTGCGATTGGCGCCCAAAAACGCCGCCCGGAGCTGTTCGTCCTTAAGGCCGCTGACGGCGAATACCAGATCTTTTTTTAGAAAATCGGTGGAACCTTTTGCGATCTCAATAGCCAGTTCCACATAGGGTTTGGGAAGCACGTCATTGAGATTTGTCCTGGCGGCAATCAGGATATTTGGGATTTGCGATTCAATGGCGACCAGGCTGCGAACGCGATCCTCAAGGGGCGCAAAATTTCTTTTGATATAAACGTTCACGTCGGCGGCGCCTGCATAGATCATGGGATTTCGGTCGAAGACCGACATATCCTGCATTTCAAAGAGATCCTTCTTCACCGCAGCCTGCAGAATTCGTAGGTCGATGGATTGGCGTGCACTCAATTTGGCTGGATCGAACTTGGCCAGGCGATCGTCAAAGCGCCGGAGCCGGGAGAGCTCGGCATCCAACGCCAGACGGCTGTAATCGCTGATTTTCCCATCGTACTCGTGGAGACCGAGGCTGGTTCCCTCCAGCGGATGAGCTGCGAGATAAGTTTTAATGTATTCCTCGGCTACCGCGTCGTATTCGGCGTCATCTGTTTGCGCAGCGAAGTTGTTCGCACTAGGGAGACAGAGCGCGACGAGGATGAGAATGAGCGATAAGAAGTTCGCGGGAAGTTCGCCACAGCGAATCCGTCCTGTGGCAGACTGCCGCGAACTACAGGTTCGCCACGGCGAATCCGTCCTGTGGCGGACTGGCAGCCTGTGCTCCCCAGACGGTTGAGAGAAACGGTTACTCATGTTTGCGAGTCTCAATTAGACAGCACTTCACGTTGGCCGTTGCCAAAAATTTCCCATGAGCGATGATAGGCTTCTTTCGTATTATTGGTTGAAATATGAGGCGTTCGGTCATCATCCCATTGCTGGTTTGTCTCGTGCTTGGCGCTTTTCCCGGCGTGTTCGCGCAAGAAGCGCAGCCAGGAAAGAGCGAAGAAGATAACGGCTACGCGCAGATTTCCATTTTCGCAAAGACTCTGGAATTGCTCCGGCAAGATTACGTGGATGAAAAGAAGACGAGCTATCACGATCTCGTCACTGCGGCAATGAAGGGCATGCTTTCTTCCCTGGACCCACATAGCCAGTTCATGGACCCGAGCGACTTTCGAGACATGCAAGATGACACGCGCAGCCGCTTCAACGGACTGGGGATCGAGGTTTCCATGAAAAACGGCCTGCCTACGGTGATCACAGCGATGGAGGACACGCCAGCGGCCAAGGCGGGCATTCTTTCCGGCGACCAAATCTTGCGCATCAACAGCATTTCCACAGAGAGAATGGATCTCCAGGACGCGATCAATATTTTGCGTGGACCTGCCGGCGCGAAAGTGACCCTCACCTTGCTGCGACCTTCCACCAACGAAATCAAGGAATACACGCTGCAACGAGCGGAGATCAAAGTCCAAAGTGTCAAAGGCACAAGATTGCTCGATGCGGAGCTGACCGGCCCGTTCAAGATCGGTTATATCCGATTGATCCAATTTAACGAACCTACGGCCGAGGAACTTTCGAAGGCGCTCGATGATTTGCAGAAGCAAGGCATGCAAGCGCTCATTCTCGATCTTCGAAATAATCCGGGCGGTCTGTTGAATAGCGCTGTGGACGTGTGCGCTCAATTTTTACCGCCCAACACGAAAGTGGTCTCGACGCAGGGACGCGTCGTTTCCCAGCAGCATGATTACTCGACTTCCGGCGCGAAAAAAGAGCGCCCGAACTTTCCGATGGTGTTGCTGATCAATGAAGGGAGCGCCAGCGGAGCGGAGATCGTTGCTGGAGCGCTCAAGGATTTGCACCGAGCCGTGCTTGTCGGCGAAACGACCTTTGGAAAAGGTTCCGTGCAGAATGTTATGCAATTGCCAGACGGTTCGGCGGTGCGTTTTACTACTGCAAAATACTATACCCCGAGCAAACAAGTCATTCAGGGCAATGGGGTAACTCCGAATATCCGTGTGGCCGTGACGGCCGACCAGGAACGCACTCTTTTTGCGTTGCGCAATGCGGCAAATGTAAAATCCGAGGACGAAACAAAGATTATCAAGGCCAAAGATGCCCAGATGTTGCGCGCGATCGACGCGCTGAAGGGTGTCATGACTTACGCGCAACAGAGCGCGCCGAAAGCGGAAGCAGTGAAGAAATGATTGTAGAGGCGCTTGTGCCAAGCGCCTAGCGGTTGACACAGCCGGCGCTACGCGATGACAACCGTCTTGGCACTCGAAACTTCTTGCGATGAGACCGCCGTTGCGATCCTGTGCGGACGCGACGACCACTCCGGACGCGAATTGCTTGCCAGCGAAGTTGCCTCGCAGGTGGCCGCGCATGAAAAATTCGGTGGGATCGTGCCGGAGATTGCTTCGCGCAACCATTTGATCTACGCGCCGCGGTTGCTCGATCGCGCTACAAGCGCAGTCAAGATTGATTTGTCGGAAGTCGATGTATTTGCGGCTACAAGCGGTCCCGGACTGGCGAGTTCGCTCATGATTGGCGCGTCCATCGCCAAGGGTTTGGCAATCGGCTTTGGCAAACCTTACCTCGCAATCAATCATCTCGAAGGCCATCTGCTATCCCCATTTTTTTCAAGTGGTATCGGCGTCCTGCCGATTTCTGGGGCATCGGCTGGAAGCCGATGGCACATCTCGCTGATCGTAAGCGGTGGCCATACGATGTCGGTCCTCGTTCGTGGCCTGGCGGATTATCAAGTAATCGGGCGCACGGTGGATGACGCCGCGGGCGAAGCGTTCGACAAAGTTGCCAAGATGCTTGAGCTCGGTTACCCCGGTGGTCCGGAAATTGAAAAGCGCGCGCGCGGTGGCGAGCCGAATCGTTTTGATCTTCCCCGCAGCATGCTCAGCTCGGAGAATTTCAGTTTCAGCGGGTTGAAAACCGCAGTGCGATATTTGTTGCCAAAAATTGGCGTCATCCCGAGCCGCGGAGACGGCGAGGGACCTCGCATTCGGAGCCTGAATGATCGAGGGTCAAGGCGTGACCAATCACCCTATGAGAGATCCTTCGCATTCGCTCAGAATGACAAACTGTTGAGCGATCTTTGCGCATCATTCCAACAAGCGATTATCGACGTGCTGGTGGCAAAGACGCTTGTGGCAGCAGAGAAATACCATGTCGATCTCGTGACGGTGAGCGGCGGTGTCAGTTGTAATCAGGAATTGCGA
>DASYDT010000084.1:0-3184 GCA_036499425.1 Candidatus Udaeobacter sp.
CCCATACTCCGTATAGAACGCGTTCACTGCGTTAACGATTTGGGTGAGGTCATTTTTTGCCTGCGTTTGTCTGGCTTGGTTTTGAACGGCTTTGAAAGCAGGAAACAGTAGTCCAACCAAAATCGCTATGATCGCGATGACGACGAGCAGCTCGATGAGAGTAAATGCGCCGCGGGATCGCCCTACAATTCTGGGGTGCATAGCGGCGGGATTATGGCGCGATAAATGAGTTTGCACAATGTTTTAGTTGAAGTGTTGAAGCGTTAACCCCTCAACCGGCATTGTCATTCTGAGCGAAGCGAAGAATCTATGAATTGATCTTTTCGCCAGCGTCAACGTCATAGCCAGAGATGTTTCCAGCCTTCGCATAAAGCTACGGCTTGGCAGGCGCTCCGCTCAACATGACAGACTAGGAAACGCTTCAACCGATCACATCCATTTCGCCATCTGTTCCGGGAACGGGCATTGCGCGCAATCGGAATTGTCCTGCATGCAAAAGTCTTCGTAGATTTGAAGCAGACCCTGCTGGTGCGCGACGGTTTTCAGAAATTCTTTCCGGCGCAAATCATTTCCGAAAAGGCGCGTCGCAGCGGTTTCGAGCCGTTTATTCGACAATTGCGCGGGCAGCTTTGCGTATTCGGCCCACAGAGGTGCGGCCGGCGCAGTCGAGGACTCGGCATCGTGCGCCAGCCAAAATGGAAAGAGCACGTTCGCCAGAATATCGGCGACGCGCGAATTGCCGATTAGCGCCATTTTCTTCGGTGATGCAGCGGCTGTGAGCGTGTAATGAAAATTCCAAAACGGATGTTCGAGCGTCTGAAAGAAATCATTTGCGGCTGCCACGCTGTTCTTGCCTGACGCGCGTTGAAGACGGGACCAATCGCGCGCCAGGATCGCAAGTCCGGCCAGCCGCCTCTGCGGATGATTAACTGGACGCGTGCTGCTCAGCCGCCACGTGTTGGCTGGCAAAATCAACTTTTGCAACTCATCTCGATGCGGCCACCAGCCATCCCATAGCTGCCGCACGTATTCGCGCGCCGATTTCTTATACAAGTCGAGGTCCGGTGTTTCCAGGAAACCAGCTACGCCAAAGAGTAATGCTTCGCAGTCCCGAACATTTTCGCGCAGCAACCGCAGCGGCAAGCGTTGTGCCAGAAGCGTAAACGGAAGCTTATTCTCCTTGTAACCGAGCGCACTCGCGATCTCCTGAAAGAGCGTTTCGTCGCGTCCATGTGCGTCGATCTTGTTGAGAATCCGGTTCGCTTTTTGTCGCAAACGGAATTGCGCCGCGGCGTCCAGCACGCTGTGCATGCGTTCTTCCGGCAAATCTTTGAGCGGCGCCTGGCAGCGTCCCGGTCGCGCCAGTGGGACATTTGCATTAAACGCCTCCGGCAAAGTCGTGGGATCGATGCACACTTGTGGCACGTTTCGGTTCGATTTTGTGCGGGTGAAAAACGCGCGATCGCTTCTCTCGACGAACACGTGCAGCACGGTTGCTTCGAAAGCCGGATTGGTGGCGTGACCGTGTGTTTCCCAGCTGCGATCAAGCAAATCGATCTCGACACAACCAGGAATTGGTTCGCCGCCATTTATTCGAATTGCAACATCACGAAAATCCGGTCCGGATTCGCGGTTCCAGGTGCCGAATTGGATGACCTCGATCTCATCTCCGGCCGTGCTGACAAAATGTTTGTCGAAGTCTCCGGCAAACCAGCGCGCTTGCAGCTCCAGCTCGGATGGAATTCGCGGCGAGGCGAATAGCACGCGTTCACGCACGCGAGTCGTGTCGCGGATTTCTGCGTAACGCTCTACGAGGGTGCTCACGCGCCGATTATGAGAAGAGCGCCAAAGTAGCGCAAGCCTCTGGCTTGGTATCTGTGTAGCGACAAGGGCGCAATGTCACTTTTGAGCCTAGGGCAACGCCCCAGAATTAAGTGCACATTGATCAAGCGCTGAAGGCGCGCCGCAATAACGTCGGTGCTCGTAATCAAGCGTGGTACCATGCCGGGCGCCGCGCTTGATTCGCGCTTTCAGCGCTCGTCATGATTTTTATTCTATTCCCGGGGCGTTGCCCCAGGCTGCTATTGAAGCTGCACCTTCGGTGCTAGACAACATACCTAGCTTGCGAGTTGATTCAGACACAAGCGAGACGCATGTGCTACAATCGCGCCATGCTCGACATTCGCTTGATTCGGGAGAAACCGGATTTCGTTCGTGAGCGCCTGGCCACGCGGGGCGGCGGCGATGAGCTGAAGATTAATGAGGTATTGCGAGTCGATGCTGAGCGGCGCAAGACCGAGACGGAACTGCAACAATTACAATCTGAGCGCAATCGCCTGAGCAAGGAGATCGGCGGAAAAAAGTCGCGTAGCGAACCGAGCGACGAACTTGAAGCGCAAGTGCGCAAGATCGGCGAGCAAATTACCGATCTTACGCAGCGCGCGAAAGGATTCGACGAAGCGCAACGCAACGTGCTACTGGAAATTCCAAATGTGCCGCATGAGAGCGTTCTGATCGGCAAAGACCCGAGCGCAAATCGGATCGTGCGCAGTTGGGGCGAGAAACCGCGATTGACCAAGCCTGTTGATCACGTTGCGCTCGGCACAAGGCTGAATCTTTTCGATCTTGATCAGGCGGCAAAACTGAGCGGAAGCGGTTTTATTTGTTTCACCGGCGCAGGCGCGAAGCTGGAGCGCGCCTTGATTAATTTCATGATCGATCTGCACACGCGCGAGCATGGTTACGTCGAGATTAGTCCGCCGTTTTTGGTCCGGCGCGATTGCATGATCGGCACATCGCAGTTACCGAAGTTCGAAGCCGATATGTACGGCTTGGAAGAGAACCAGCTTTTCCTTGCGCCTACCGCGGAAGTCCAGCTCACGAATCTCCACCGCGAGGAGATCCTCAGCGTTGCCGATCTTCCGAAGAAGTTCGTGGCCTATACACCCTGTTTCCGGCGGGAAGCTGGAGCGGCAGGGCGCGAAACTCGCGGGATCATCAGGGTGCACCAATTCGACAAAGTGGAATTGGTGAAAATCACCGCACCCGAGAAATCATACGAAGAACTTGAATCGCTCGCTGCCGACGCCGAACAAGTTTTGCAACAGCTCGGTTTGCACTATCGCGTGCTCGCGCTTTGCACTGGCGATTTGGGATTTGCTTCTGCCAAGACTTATGACATCGA
>DASYDT010000085.1:0-61012 GCA_036499425.1 Candidatus Udaeobacter sp.
TGTGAGAAATCTTCGTCGAGATTGTACAACTCGCACTTGTCGTTGTCCGGGTTCCACTTGTCCGGTGCAAATCGTGCGAGCGTCGCAGGATCAAGTTTCCATGGAATTCGGTCCGGCCGCCAGCATGCAATCCAGCCGTCCTTGTACATGGCGCGATTTCCCAAAATCTCGAAATATTGTTGCGTGTGTCTCGAGGGCGAATTCGCATCATCGAACGTGGACAGAAAACTAACACCGTGCATCGGCGTCTGTGCGACGCCGTTAACTTGCTTCGGCTCCGGCAGGCCAGCAGCTTCCAGGACGGTTGGAGCGATGTCGGTGCAGTGAGTGAATTGATTGCGCAAGCCGCCCTTGTCCTTGATGCGTTTTGGCCAGCTAACGACCATTGGATTACGAATGCCGCCGAGATGCGAGGCCACCTGCTTTCCCCATTTAAATGGCGTGTTACCCGCCCACGCCCACGCCGCAGCGTAGTGTGGATCCATGTCCGGCCCGCCCCATTTTTCGAGGCCGCCATAAGCTTTGATTGCTTTTAATTGCTGCTCAGCGGTGAGCGGGATGCCGTTCAAGGTTATGATTTCGTTGAACGTTCCGTTCTCCGTCCCTTCCATGCTCGCGCCGTTGTCACCGAAGATGTAAATGACGAGCGTGTTGTCGGCGAGACCCATCTCCTTAATCGCTTGCACGACCCGTCCGACAGCGTGATCCGTGTTTTCCTGGTAACCGGCATAGACTTCCATCTGACGCGCATAGACTTTCTTTTCTTCCGGCGGCACGCTGTCCCACTCGGGGAACGCCGGATTACGAGGCGTAAGTTTGGTGTTGGCTGGAATCACGCCGAGCTGCTTCTGGCGCGCGAATGTCTCCTCGCGCAACTTATCCCAACCCTGATCGAATTTGCCCTTGTATTTGTCGCTCCATTCCTTTGGCACTTGATGTGGCGCATGAGTCGCACCAGTTGAGAAATAGAGAAAGAAAGGCTTGTCCGGTGCCTGCGCTTTCTGGTCATGAATCCAGGTAATCGAGTGGTCGGCCATAGCGTCATTGAGATAAAAGTTCTTCTCCTTCGGCACGCCGATGATCTTGTTATTCTCGACAAGGACCGGATCGAACTGACTTGTTTCACCGCCTAGAAATCCCCAGAAATAGTCGAAGCCAAGCGCGTTCGGCCAGCGGTCAAACGGACCCGCCGCCCCTTGCTGCGCGTCGGGTGTCAGATGCCACTTGCCGATCGCAGCAGTGTTGTAGCCGTTAGCTTGAAGAATCTGCGCAATGGAAGCAGCGCTCGTCGGCCAGTTCGTGCTGTAGCCCGGCCAACCACCAATCAATTCGGAGATCGAACCGAATCCTACAGCGTGATGGTTCCGCCCCGACAGCAACGCCGCGCGCGTGGGCGAACAAAGCGCTGTGACGTGAAATCGATTATAGCGAAGTCCCTCTGTTGCGAGTTTGTCGAGTGTCGGCGTAGCAACGGGCCCGCCGAACGTGGACGGATTACCGAAGCCGGCGTCGTCAATTAGCACGAGAAGAACGTTCGGCGCATCCGACGGAGCTTTCACTGGGCGAGTAAAAGCCGCTTTGGATCCGTCCAGCGTCCGTTTCGCGATGCCTTCGAACGGCTGGGCTGGGCGCGGCAGCACCGTTCTATCCCACTCCGCAGTCGCAGCTACAGATCCAGTTATCTGCGGTGCGACTGCAAGTGCAGTCATGAATAGGTACACGATTGGCTTGGGCATAATGATTCCTTTGAGAAGAAAATCTCCGAATGTGCGTCAGACTGGCCTCAAGCAACAAACTTCGTCAACCAGGAATATTCGCTTCGGCGCACGCTTGGAAATTTCGCGCACGATCGCCTTCAAGGCGCACCCGAGATTCAAGTTGTGAGTTAGCCCACAAAAGCCAGGGACCATCACAAAATTGCGTGTTCCCATTTATTCAGCTAGCTTGTGTTTTCATGAAAGCGTCTACGAAAGCGAAGGCGAAAAGCAAAGAGGTTCCTTTCGACCCGATATTCTTTGCTGCCAGTGTTCCGGCTCGCAAGCCTACCGCCAAGGATCTCAAAGACGTTAAGGAACATGAAAACGATCCGATCGAGCCCAAGGATCACGCTACGATGGACGAAGCGGTCGAAGATTTGTGATCTATCGGCGCACGGTCGGATTCAAGAAAGAGTTTCGGAATATTCCTCCTGAGATTAAACGTGCGGCTCGCACGAAATTTGACCTTTTCTCGGCGAACTGGCGGCATCCTTCTCTGCGCTGCCACAAACTCACTGGTGTTTTCTGGCATGGTCACCAGGTTTTCGATCTGTATGTGACCTAAAAATACCGCGTTCTATTCGTCATCGATCGCGACGTCATCGTTTCGTTTTCGATTGGTACGCACGGCATCGTCTCGAAATGAGATTGTCCAGGCTCCGGGGCTGATCTTCTGGTCTCCGCCCTCCGCCCTCCTGGGGGGGAAGCCGTCTTGCCCGCCGCGCCGTAAATTTTGGAGGCGGGTCGCGCCGTAATGAATGAAGGCGGAAGCTTCGTGCGCGAAGGCGGAAACCTCTGACATCAAATCCGCCGACGGACGGATTCGCCGTGGCGAACATCACTTCTTTTCTTCGTAAGAATTTTCTGCTATTTTCCACGCTTTCATGCACTCCCCGGAAGAGCTCGCTCGCGAGAAGATCGACAAGCTGTTGCGTGAATGCGGCTGGATCATGCAGAACCGTATCACGATCAGTCTGTCGGCAGGACGCGGAATCGCGATTCGACAGTTTGATCGGGGAAATCTCGGTGACCAGACGCAGAAAGAATCTCAGCAGTTCGTTACGCCTGACGGCCGTCGGAAGTTTACCGAGCTTTGATATGATGAAGGCAATTAGGCCTGAACGCCAAACACGGCAGGATAAGATTGATCTGCAACTGGGCCGCGCTGGTTGGGCAGTGGGGAGTAGGCGCTTGGTTGAAGAACTCCTCGTTGGGACGCCAACGGTCCGCGAGTCCGGAGATGATCATCGCGATTCAAACGAATTCGCTGACTACGCGTTGCTCGACCGCCTTGGGCGACCGCTCGCCATCGTGGAAGCCAAGCGCTCGAGTCGGGATTCCCTCGAAGGTGAACGCCAAGCGGCCGACTACGCCGACGTCCTTCGAGTCAAGCACGGGGCGGATCCTTTTATTTTTCTCGCAAACGGAAACGAGATTTGGTTTTGGCATCGCAAACTCTATCCGCCGCGAAAGGTCAGTGGATTCTTCACCGAGGAAGACCTGCTGCGATTGGCGCACCTCGACAAATTTGGTCAGCGCCTCACCTGTGCAATGCCGCTGGAGCGGATCATCGATCGCGCCTATCAAATCGAAGCCGTCAAAACTATCGCCGAGCGAATCGAAGCGGCAAAACGGCGATTTCTCATGGTGCTCGCTACCGGAACGGGCAAGACACGTGTTGCTGTCGCCTTGGTGGAATTATTGCAACGACAAGAACGTATCCAACGCGTCCTGTTTCTCGCTGATCGCCGCGAGCTCGTGAAGCAAGCACTTGGCGCCTTTAAGGAGCACCTTCCCGGCTCGCCGCGGTCGTGGATCGAGGGTGGAACAATCGATAAGGATGCGCAGATTCACTTCGCTACTTACCCGGGAATGATGTCGATATATCAACGGCTATCGCCCGGTTATTATGATTTGATCATCGCGGATGAGAGTCATCGCTCAATCTACGAGGAGGCGAGCTATGGAGGGATCTTTAATCATTTCGATGCTCTACTCCTTGGCCTGACCGCAACTCCTACAGACTTCCTCGACCATAACCTACTGGGACGCCGAAGACCGAGTGACTCCTTCGCAACACCAGGAACTTCTTTGCCTTATCGCGCTCGCGGATGAAGTCATCGCGCAGCCTCTTGGACGAAAGAGAGCAGTGTTTTCACTCGGGCCGTCGGAAGGAATCAGCCTTAGCGAAAAACTTAAAGAAGCTTTTCCGCTCGGCCTTCCCAGCAAACAGCTTGAGGAGATTGCTCAACGAGTTGATGGTTGCAAAACTATTGCCGAAGCCATTCTTCGGGTTCTCAGCGCGAATACCGAGCTCGATTCGATGTCGATGGACGTTTTCTCCCGTTTGCGTGCTTGGAACCGAACAGGCCTTCTGGAAGACATCAGTCTCACGATCAAACGCCTTCATCGGCCTCAGGCTGACGACGGCGAGTCCGACGACATCATCGTAACTTACGATCAGCTGAGTGACGGCGAACAGATGCTGCTCGGTCGCATGGGGCTGATCTTTCTGCTGCGAGGACAAAATGGATCCTTGCTTCTTCTCGACGAGCCAGAGACCCATTTCAATGACGTATGGAAACGTGAGATCGTAGAGATGATAGATCTAGCTTTGCTAAAGAGTACCGATGCGAATGTCGTCGTAGCTACTCACACCGGTATAGCCTTAACGGATGCATTCGCGGCCGAAGTGACGGTCCTCGACAAAAGCCGCGGTGAAACCCATGCGCGTAAGGTGACGGGAGGTCTTTTCGGCACCGATCCCGGTGAGGTCGCAATGAATCTTTTTCGCGCAGAGAGTAGCAGCGGCAGCCACTCTGTGGAGATTCTCGACCGCCTGCTCAAGACAGAGTGGCGCGGTCGCGAAGGTGAGCTTCGGCAGATTATCGACGTGCTAGGCAGCAGCTTTCATCGCGCCGAGCTTAGGGCAATTCTCAATCGGCTCAGAGAGGATCTCAATGGCACTCCATCCGCTTAGCCTTCCGCCAAGCGCGGCCCTACTTAGTCAAATCGTCGAGCTTCTCAAGACACTTCTCCTACAGCTGGCGCAGCCCGAATTACTCGCTGTCAATGTTAACACTGCTTGGGTGCAAGGAGTATGGAATCAGCAGGACGCCGAATGGGTTCGGCGGTTCTGTCTTGGAGGACAAGAAGCTCGGCTAAGAGTGATAGCGGGTGCCCCTCCAGCTGTTCGCCAAGCTCTTTACAATGAGTTTTGTGCGCAAAACAATTTCGAAGTAACTTTCACAGCCGGCGGAGACTTTCGCGATTTCAAAAAGGTCGTCGGTGATGATCAGGTGCTAGCGGATGCCGTCCGTGAGTTCTTCGAGAAGTGCTATGCGTTACTCGGCGCGAACAAAAGGACTGGTTGGAATGGGTACGAATTTCCGGGAGGACAAACGATCTCCAAGTCGGTATACAGCAGCGATTTTAGAACTCAACCGCCCACCCTCGAGGTCTGCCCTTATTGCGACGGAAACATCGGAACACCGCAACTCGACCATTATCTATTCAAGAGCGGATTTCCACTTCTTGCCTGCTCGCCCTTTAACCTATTTCCTACGTGTATCTCTTGCAACGATGTAGCCACCGCGAAGGGGAATCGACCTGCGATCACTTTGGGTAAGGCTCGTTCGATGAAGAAGTGGCTGCATCCATTGTTTCGTCCCGCCACAGCAGCCGTGAAAATCAAACTAACGGGCACGCCAAAAGACTGGATACCGAAGCTGCAAGTGGCCGACCGAGCCGAACAGGCAAGGCTATGTAACCACACGAGCCTGATTCGAACCCTGTCAAAACGCTGGACGGACCGCGCCGCTGTCACATTCGACGTGCTAGTCAATAAAGTGCGACGAGAGATAAACGCCGTGAACACGATCGACTCGCTGGTGAAGGTTATTTTGATGGATTACCAAGCGACACGAGGGAAAAGGTCGTTCGCTCTTCTTGATGCCGCCGTGTGCGAAGCCGTTCTCGATGGTCGCCCGGGATATTTAGAAGAGTTTGATGACCCCAATCCGCCGCAGCTCGTATGAAAGAAAGTGAAGTGAAGGCCAACGTCCTCTTTTTCGACCGGGAACCCGCCGCCGAGAAACCCTGGACGGAGAAGCTCTGGATCTACGACCTGCGCACGAACAAACACTTCACGCTCAAGGAAAATCCGCTAAAGCGCAGCGACCTCGACGACTTCGTGAATTGTTATCTCGGCAAAAAACACGGCTCACAGAGCCGTGGCTACAGTGGAAATCGCCACGAGCGAAAAGAATCCGAGCGCTTCAAGAGCTACACCTACGAAGAGCTAACAAAGCGTGACCCGTAACGGATGCTCAGCAACGGCCGGGCTTTCCACCGAAACCTCGACATGTTGACTCCTTCGCCGCCGCTCAGTCGGCCTCTCGGCCTGGCCGTCTGTCCCCTGCGGCTCGGCTCTGGCTCAAAGATGACTCACTCGAAGACAGCGCTAACCTTCCAGATCCTGACATCATCGCCGCCGAGATTGTGGAGGATCTCCAAGCCGCGCTCGCGCAGTTCACCGGCACGTCGAACCGCATGTCTTGCCTTGGTTTGGCATATTTGACCATCATGGCGTCTTAGCGCGCGAGCACGCTGCGGCATTAGCGCTCATGCATGAAGTATTGGGAAAATCACCGTAGATATTCTCAGCAAAGTCGGTCGGACTTGGGACTCAGCCTCAACTGTTGATCTCGCGTTGAGGCTCTCGGTCATTGCGAATTCATTGATCGTTGCAGCTCGAGAAGAGCGTGCTGGCTTACCCTAAGAACCCCTTCTCGAGGTCGGTCCAGATCTGCAATTAGCTCTATGACCACAGAAAATGTGACAGCGACGGCAAATACTGCGAGAGATCTGCGCGTTGCGACCAGGCCAGCTTGGTAGCCCATCGCCGCGAGAGAAAGAGCGGCGACTGCGAATAGAGCCAACCAGATTGCGCCGGGAATGCGACTCCTCAAGCCCGCTTGCACCCGCTTCGCGTGCAGATCGATCACCTCGTTGAGCGACTGGACGAATAGACCGACCACAATGGAATTGGGGTTTTTTCCGCCGACAGCCTCCGCGTGCGACCACAGTTGTTGCTGAATGTTTTCCGACCGGCGTATTCCCTCCGCGACGTCGCCCGACTGAACAGCTTCCAAGCGAGAGTCCACGTAGTCCCGGAGAAGTGCTCGAATTTGTTCGCCCCGCTCGGGAAGGATGCCTGCACGCAAGTAGGTTGTCCCAATCGCGTTTGCCTCATCAAGCAGTACTTGCCTCCTAGCGTCGAAGCGTGCGGCTGCCAACCCAAACGTGAACGCCAGGATGAAGGCAAGTAAACCAAGCGTGGCCCCGACCATCGTGCCCAATGGCGCCTCCTTCTCCTGCTCGTGTCGTCGGCGTCGGTATCTTCCTAAGCGGTAGCCACACTCGACGGAAAGCAGGACCACAAGCAGGATGCCCATAAAAAGGCCCCAAAGCGGGAGAACGTCGAGCGGTCCGTTATTTTGCATTACCAGTCCTCCATGCGCCTACCAGCGTGCCCGACACGTCAATCACCTTGGCAAGTTCATCGTAAACCAGAATCACGGCGCGATGCATAACTAACGAGCGATGATGGAAATTCTGGCGCTTCTTGCAAGATCAAGAACCGTATCGCGCTCGAGCAGCAAAGTCTTTCCAGCTTCGACGGCGATCACGCGCATCC
Organism: Candidatus Udaeobacter sp.; assembly: GCA_036499425.1. Lineage (GTDB taxonomy): Bacteria > Verrucomicrobiota > Verrucomicrobiia > Chthoniobacterales > UBA10450 > Udaeobacter. Next base: position 7,456 of record DASYDT010000085.1, read on the forward strand.
GCGCTTCGGTACAGATGCGAATTGTTTCGACGCCGATTACGGGCACGTCGAAACGCAGGTCTTGCTTTGGTTTGGCGACTTTGACTGTGACGGCGCCTTCGCGTGCGAGCGCACCACCGCGCCTGATGGCGTCGTTCGTACCTTCCAAAGCTTCAACGGCAACCACGGTTCCATTCTTGACAATCACGGTCTGCCCTATGTCGAGTCGCGCAATTTCCTTGGCGACTTCCCAGCCCAGATCGACATCGTCTTCTTCCTGCCGCGATAACTTCGGACCGGCAATTAATCCTGAAGGCGCCAGAGAGCCCTCAAGAAACGTTGTCGCCGGCAAAAGATCGACATCGATTTTGGCAAGCTCATCACCAATCGCCGCGAAGATGGATTCCGCGTTGCGCTGTTTAAGTTTCCCCAGCAAGAGCAATGCTTTCCAATCCGGACGCAGATCGAAAAGATTCTTCGGTGCGATTTGTCCGGCCATGATTGCGTGATGAACATCTTGCGCAGGAAAAAATTTTAGGAGCCGGTTCAGTTGGCCGACGCGCATCCATTCGATTAGATCCACATGTTGCGCGAGGGCTGGATCGGTCTCGCCGGTAAACGCGGCCGCGACGATTTTTTTAACGCCGGCTTTTCGCGCGGAATCAGCAAGCAGCCTGGGGTACACGCCGTTGCCGGCGATGATTCCCAGGGCGTGTGGTGTCTGCACGAAAGGCAATCTAGCAGAAGAAAGCTTGTTTCTGCGAGGTCTCTTGTTCGGGAAGCTGCTATGCGTTTAGCGCCGAGGGCGCTCTGCTCAGGTCAGCCTGGGGCAACGCCCCAGGGATTATGGACCAAGAAAGGCCTCAGCGCTGAAAGCGCGTATCATGAACGCCATGAGTCGCGCCTTCAGCGCTCACCTATAATTTCAATCCAATTTCCTGGGGCGACGCCGCAGGCTGGGATTGAATCGCGCTTTGAGCGCTGGCGCTGGGATTCCATGAGTCCTGGGGCGTTGCCCCAGGCTCGAGGTGAATGCTACGCCTTTGGCGCTGAACACGGCCTCAGCGCCGCGACTGTCGGGACACTAAGGTCCCTCCCACATTCATTTACCCGTGGCGGCGGCGTTTGACGTGCAACTGAGCAAGCGCTTTTTGCAGCGATGCTTGAATGGCTACCACCTGTTCGGGAGTCTGATCTTCTTTCATCGCCGCTTTGGCGCGCTCAACCGCAGCCTCAGCTGCAGCGGCGTCGATTTTTTCGGATTCAAGTGCCATGTCAGTTAAAACCGACACTGCGTCGCCTCTGATTTCTACAAAACCCTCGCCGATGGCCAGCGCAGTCTCACGTCCGCCTCTTATGATGCGCAGCTCGCCCGGTACCAAGGTGGTTAGCAGCGGGACGTGTTTGGGGTAAACTCCGAGCTCCCCCTCCGAACCGGGCAACGTGACCATCTCCACGTCCTCGGAGTAAATTTTTTCTTCAGGTGTAACAATCTCGAGCTTCAGGGTAGCCATCGTAATTTCGATCTTGGATTTTGGATTTTCGATCTACAAACGGGCATGAATGAAAGCGAAATGAAAGAACGGACCAAAACCTTTGCATTGCGAATCCTGACGCTGGCCGAAGCCCTTCCACGGACACGCAGCGGGACCACGATCGCAAATCAGATTGTTCGAAGTGGAACTTCGGTGGGAGCGAATTATCGCGCTCTTTGTCGAGCGAAATCCAGAGCGGACTTCATTCACAAGACGAGCGTAGTAGAGGAGGAAGCAGACGAAACCGGTTTTTGGCTTGAATTGGTCATTGCCTCGAAACTTTTGAGCGCAGCGCAAATTAACCCTCTGCTTCAAGAAGCCAACGAGCTCACCGCGATTGCGGTAGCGACACGAAAAACCGCTTCGTCTCGGAAGCAATGGCAATAGATCGAAAATCGACATTCGAAAATCGAAAATCACATCACTCCTTAATCGTCTCAATCCCGCCCTTCATATAGAAGTTTTGTTCAGGCACATCGTCATATTTGCCTTCCAGAATTTCTTTGAAGCCCCGCACGGTCTCAGCAACTGGGACATATTGGCCTTTGTAGCCGGTAAAGACCTCAGCGACATGAAATGGTTGACTGAGAAAACGCTGAACCTTCCGTGCACGATTTACGGTGAGCTTGTCCTCCGGGCTTAGTTCATCCATCCCAAGAATAGAGATGATGTCCTGAAGATCTTTGTATCGTTGCAATACACGCTGCACATTTCGAGCGACGTCGTAATGATCTTCGCCAACAATCTCGGGGGCGAGTGCTTTCGACGTGGATGCCAATGGATCAACAGCGGGATAAATTCCGAGCTCAGCAATCGCCCGCTCAAGCACGATGGTTGAGTCCAAGTGCGCAAAAGTGTTTGCCGGCGCAGGGTCTGTGAGATCGTCCGCTGGAACATAGACCGCCTGGAATGAAGTGATCGAACCTTTGTTCGTTGACGTAATTCTCTCCTGTAAATCTCCCATCTCGGCGGCGAGCGTTGGCTGATAACCCACTGCGCTTGGCGTTCGCCCAAGTAATGCCGACACCTCAGAGCCGGCCTGTGAGAATCGAAAGATGTTGTCAATAAACAACAGCACGTCCTGATTGCGTTCGTCACGAAAATATTCCGTCATGGCGAGAGCGGAAAGAGCGACGCGTAGACGCGCACCGGGCGGTTCGTTCATCTGACCGAAAACCATCCCCACTTTCGACTTCGACAAATCTTTTTGATCGATCACACCGGCCTCGCTCATCTCCTTGTAGAGGTCATTACCTTCCCGACTTCGTTCGCCTACTCCTGCAAACATCGACACCCCGCCGTGTTTCATCGCGATGTTGTTAATTAACTCCTGGATGACAACAGTTTTGCCGACGCCCGCGCCGCCGAATGCGCCGACTTTGCCGCCCTTTGTAAATGGGCAAATAAGATCGATGACCTTGATGCCCGTTTCCAGGATCTTTGCGCTTGTGTCCTGGTCGGTGAGCGTCGGCGCGGCGCGATGGATCGGGTAGCGCTTTTCGAATTTCACCGGACCGCGATTATCAATCGTATCGCCGGTCACATTGAAGAGTCGGCCAAGAACGCCCTCGCCTACTGGCACGGTGATGGGGCCGCCAGTATCAACCACTTCCATGCCTCGTTTCAAACCGTCGGTTGAAGACATGGCGACTGAGCGCACCCAGCTTTCGCCAAGATGCTGTTGCACTTCGAGCGTCAATTTCGTTGGGTTGCCATTCGCTTCGTAATCAATTTCCAGGGCGTTGTAGATTTTTGGCAGCGTCTTTTCATCTGGAAATTCGACGTCCACAACGGGACCAATTACCTGAACTATGTTTCCTTTATTCATAAACCTTGATTAACCACTCAGTGCCATCTGCGCCGTGGCGATCTCGAGCAACTCGGTAGTGATACCGGCCTGACGCATCTTGTTGTATTCCAGTGTCAGATCCTTGATAAATTGCTCAGCACTATCGGTCGCATTTTTCATCGCCACCATTCGAGCACTGTGCTCCGAGGCGCGCGCATCCAGGATCATTTGGAAAACTTGAAACTGAATGTAGTAAGGCAACACGGCACCGAGCAGTTCTTCGGCTTTCGGCTCGAAAACATAACCGAGCATCGGATCGAGATCTTGGTTCGCCTCTTCGGTACTTGCGCCTTTCGGCAGATCAAAACTGCTGATCGGCAGCAGGGTTTGTACAACCGCACGCTGGCTGATCGTGTTGATAAAATGTGTAAAGAGCACGGAAACCTTGTCGACCTCGCGCCTAAGAAATTTTTCGAGGCAAAATTTTGAGAGGGGTTTGCTTTCAACAAAGCTGGGGGAATCCTTGAGCTCGAAATCGGCCAGCAACTCTCGTTTGGTCCGCGCGATAAATTGGCGCGCCTTCTTTCCACTAACCACGAAGGCGGTTTTGGACTGCTCAAAATTTGCGGCCTCGCGAAACAAATTTGTGTTGAGCCCACCGCATAGCCCCTTGTCCGTGCTGATAATCACCACCAACTCCTTCTTCACCGGTCGGACTTCCAAAAGCGGATGTAACCGGGGATTTGTCCGTTTTTGTAACGAAACGAGAACCTTATTCATCAATCCAGCGTAAGGGCGGCCGGCAAGTGCATGCTGCTGCGCTTTACGCATCTTGGAAGCGGCCACCATCTGCATCGCTTTGGTGATCTGGGCGGTGTTGCGGATGGATTTGATCCGGCGCCGTATGTCCCGCGTGTTCGCCATTACAAATTACCTGTTACAACTTTGCAAATCCGCCACGAGCTCACTGCCAGGTCGTTTTAAATTCATCCAAAGCTGCTTTCAACTGTGATTCAATGTCCTTCTCGAGCTCCTTCTGCTCGCGAATCGCCTGAAGCAATGGCTCCTTCCGCGTTTGCAGCCAATCCTGAAGTTTCAGTTGGTACTCCTTGACCCGTTCAACTGGCACCGAATCGATGTACCCGTTTTGCATTGCCCACACCACGGCGACCTGATGTTCCACAGGGATTGGATTGTACTGTTTTTGTTTAAATAGCTCGACAATACGTTGGCCGCGATCGAGTCGCGCTCTCGTTGCTGTGTCGAGGTCTGAACCAAACTGCGCGAACGCAGCGAGTTCGCGATACTGCGCGAGATCGAGTTTCACTTTGCCTGCGACCTGCTTAATCGCTTTGATCTGGGCCGCAGAACCGACACGACTAACAGAGAGTCCCACGGAAATTGCCGGCCGCACACCTTGATAAAACAAATCAGTCTCAAGATAGATTTGGCCGTCCGTAATCGAGATCACGTTTGTGGGAATATAGGCCGAGACGTCGCCCGCCTGGGTCTCGATGATCGGCAACGCAGTTAACGAGCCGCCGCCGAATTCGTCGCTCATGCGTGCGGCGCGTTCCAGCAACCGCGAGTGCAGGTAAAACACGTCACCCGGATATGCTTCGCGACCTGACGGCCGTTTGAGCACCAGCGACACCTGGCGATAAGCCACTGCATGTTTGGACAAATCATCGAAGATAATGAGCGCATCCATGCCGTTATCCATGAACCATTCGCCTATTGCGGCGCCAGCGAATGGCGCCAGATACTGATTAGTGGCGGTATCCGACGCGGACGCAGAGACGATTATGGTGTAAGCCATGGCGCCCTCTTTTTCGAGAACATTGAGTACGCGCGCCACGTTGGAATTTTTCTGACCGACCGCGACGTAAATACAGTAGAGCAGCCGATAATTGTTATCCTTTGCATCTTCGGCAGCTTTGTTCAGGCGTGCCTGGTTAATGATTGTATCGATGGCAATCGTAGTTTTGCCGGTTGCGCGATCACCGATAATCAGTTCGCGCTGGCCACGTCCGATCGGAATCATGGCGTCAATGGGCATAATGCCGGTCTGCACCGGTTGATTCACGCTGCGTCGCTTGATCACGCCGGGTGCAATTTTTTCCAGTGGATAAAACGTTTCGGTTTTGATCGGTCCCTTGTCATCGAGTGGCTGGCCGAGCGTGTTTACCACGCGGCCCAGGAGCGCTTTGCCTACGGGAACGGAAAGGAGACGGCCAGTTGTTTTGGCTTCGTCGCCTTCTTTAATCAGCGTGTTGTCGCCTAACAAGATCGCGCCGACTTCAGTTTCTTCGAGATTGAGTGCGAGACCGTACACGCCGTTCGGAAATTCGATCATTTCGTTGAGCATCACGTCGCTCAGCCCCTCGATGCGCGCGACACCGTCGCCCGTCTCGCGCACAACGCCCACGTTGCTCTTGGTCGTGGATGTTTTTAGCCCTTCAATTTTCGTTTCAATTTCTTCGAGTATGCTGCTCATGATTTTGCCTTGATTAAAGTTCCTGTTGAAGACGTTCGAGTCGATTGCGCACGGTTCCGTCCCAGACATCGCTTCCAACACGAATACGCATTCCGCCGAGAAGCGCCGGATTAACAACGAACTCGGTCGTCAGGTCGCTACCGTATTTCTTTTTTAGATTAGTAACGAGCTCCGAACTCGTCGTGGAATCCACTTCATTCGCTGTCTCAATTTTGGCCAGCCGTTTTCCCAGTTCCAGCCGAAGCAGACGTCTGTAATTTTTCAGAACATCGATGTAATGACGCGGTTTTTTCGCAATAATCGAATCGACCAGCGACGAAATCCTCCCCGGGTCGAGTTGGCCGTCGGTAAAACTTGCTCGAAGCATTTCACGCGAGAGCCGGCGAATTTCCTTGTTGATCTTCATAAGGCCAGCTGACGAGCTGCTTCCTCCTGCAAGCGGCGTTGATCTTCCGGCGTTAACACCTTCCCAGCCACTTTGGCCGTGGTATCAACTACGAGGCGCCCAAGCTCGCGCTTTAAGGATTCCATTGTACGCTCGTGCTCAATTGCGCTCGCCTCGCGCGCTTTGGTGATTATCTGCTCGGCTGCCGCGATCGCCTCCTGTTGTTTGCGCTCGGACAAATGCGCAGCGCTTTCGCGCGCTTCGTCAATCATCTTTTGCCCGTCCGCGTTCGCCTTCGCCAGAATTTCCTGGTAACGCTTCTCGGCATCGGCAAGCTGCTTCCTGATTTTTTCCGCGTTGATCTGCCCTTCCTCGATTGTGCGCCGGCGCTCCTCCAGCACCGCCAGAATGGGTTTGTAGGCGAAGCGCTGCAAAAGATATGCGACGATGCAGAAACTGATCACCTGCGACAGAAACAACTTCCAATTCCAGCCGAATGTCTCGGCTGTATCGCGCAAGATATCGGTGATGCCTCCGCTACTCGCGGCAATTATCAGGTTCATAAACTAAGTTTAGGGTGCAACATCGATTGCCTCCCGGTTGAAAATTAGTGAACGAGATAAAGGGCGTAGAAAACGATCGCCTCGGTCAACGCGATGGCGAGAATCCCGTGCACGAGCACTTGCGTAAACGCGCCGGGATTGCGACCGACCGCGGTGGTCATTCCCAGGCCCGTCAAACCGATTCCGATTCCGACGCCCATCGCGGCAAGCCCGACGTGAATGCTTCCGCCCAGTTCTGCTAGTATTGGTAGTATCATATTTTTCTTTGTTGTTTTGCGATCTCGTCACGAGATCGTCAAAAAATCAGTGCGCATGCTCCGGTGCCTCCTGGTGCTCTGCAATTAACATTGTAAAGACCGCAGTCAGCAGCATGAAAACGAGCGCCTGTACAAATCCAACGAGCACCTCGAGAAAATAAAATGGAATCGGCAGGATGGGAGAAAGCCATGGATTCATGGTAGACATTGCTTCGAGAATGCTTTCGCCGGCATAAATATTCCCGAACAACCGGAAACTGAGCGCAACCGGTCGAAATAGAATCGAGATCACTTCGAGCCAGCCAACGGCGAAAAAGACGACGACCATCAGGATCTTTATAACGCCGGTCGTCTCACCTTTTGGGCCAAACAATTCTTTCAAGAATCCCCCGACACCATTGGCCTGAATCGCCCAGACAAACCACATCACGAAAAATATGGCCGACATCGCGGTCGTCATGTTTAGGTCCGCGTTGCCACCACGCAGCAACGGCCGATCGACGTGAAAATTTCCTACCGCGTCGTGATGGCCCCAGCCAATAGTTCCGATTCCTGGAATTAGTCCAAACCAGTTCACGAACAAAATAAAAATGAAAATCGTCGCAAAAAACCAAAATCCTTTTGCCACCAACTCACGGCCGATGATGTTTTCCAAAAAATTATGCAAACCCTCAACTAACCACTCCCAAAAATTCTGAATTCCGCTGGGGATCGCCATAACCTGCCGGGTTGCGATTTGTGAAAAAACGATGATGCCGGCGGCGACGATCCAGGTCACCAGCATTGAGTTTGTGATTCCGAAGCCGCCAATCTCAACGAGCATCTGCGGTTTCAACGAGACGCCCGCGTGTTCAGTCGCGCCCGCTTCGGCTGCAAAGCTCGACGTGGCAAGCATGGCGCTGGACGCCAACGCCAGGATCGATGTCAGTAAACAACGGTTGCTCATTTTGTAAGCACAGTTGTAGCCAGCATCGGCGATGCCGGCGCGCTGGTGTCATCCGCCTTCGCAGATTACGGCGGACCGGCCGCCTCCAGCTACAACTCGAACGCGCATACCAAAGCGTGTTTTGCCTGGATGACAAACAAAATTCTGCGACAGAGCTTATTTCGCCGGCAATTCCTCAGCAAATTGCGGGGCCATTCGGACGATCGGCTTCGATGTCGCCGGCTCTGCGGCGCCGTTCATTGTGATCGCTTCTTCGTAGAACCACTCCAACTGATCGATTTGGGCGTCCTGTCCGAATCGTTCGACCACGGTAGAATGGGCATCTTCTCCCATTCGCTTTAGCAGGGCATCTGAACTTGTGATTAGCTGCATCGCATTGGCCAGTCCCACGTGATCCTCCTCTGCCACCAGAAACCCGGTGCGACCGTGATCAACCGCTTCCGGAATTCCACCATGACGCGTCGCGATCACTGGCAATCCAGTTGCCATTGCTTCCAAAACCGAGTTCGGCACACCTTCCTGGTCTTGATTCGGGGATATCTCACTTGGATGCAGAAAGAGGTGTGAATCGGCATAAAGGTCCAAGAGCTTCGGTTGCGACAGAAATCCGACGAAGTGCACATCCCTAAGAATGCCCAGCCCCCCTGCGAGCATTTCTAGTTCCGGTTGCAACGGTCCTTTGCCAGCAATGAAAAATTCAGCGCCAGGATTGTCTTTCTTAAAAATCGCAAAAGCTCGCAAGCTCGTCGCAATGCCTTTCTTCGGAATCAACCGGCACGCCTGCACCACTCTCCATTTGCCGTCTCGCGGCGGTTGTCTATCCACGAATGAAAACTCATTTAGCGGGATCCCGGTGCGATTGATGCGCAGCTTTTCGGGCGGGCAGCCCAACTGGATCAGTCGGTCAGCCAGCGATTGAGAACGCGCAAAAACGAGCGGGACCGCATTAAACAGACGACGCAATTTCCCCGGATAATCTTTGATCTCCGGTTTGTGCGCGACGTCGGCCCCATGGAAAGATACGACGCACGGTTTATCCCATTGCTCGATGAAAGGAAGCAAGTGCACGCCGGTATGGCCAAAATAAATATGCATGAGATCGGCGTCATGCCGCTCTAACAGTGAGTCGAGTGTCTGGTACTCGCCGCGGTAGACGATGGGGGGCCGCTGTTCCACAAATTTCAGCCAGCCGTGCACCAGCAGATTGGTGCGGCGCTTTGGAATGACTTCAATGTCATCAAACGGAAAGCGCTGCGCGTTCTGAACCTCCTTTGTGACTACGAAGGTATCAACACCGCGCAGGGCTTTTACCTGCCGGTAAATGTGCAACATCTCCGGCTTAAGAAAGCTGGAGCAATAGCTCGCCACAACCCGCCTACCCATAGCGCCCAGTTTCGCTGGGATTCCAGAGTTGTCCATCTCAAATTCCCGTGGAAGCTATATCCTTATCGTTTGTCATCGTCGCTGCGAGCGTCTCCTTTAAGGCATCCATCCCCTCTCCTGTTGCGGCTGAGGTAGGAATGATCTTGATCCTCCGGAATCTCTCTTGCACCGCTTCCAGGTTCTTCCTGGCATCCGGCAAATCCATCTTGTTGGCAATAACCAGCCATGGGCGCGACGAAAGCGTCGGATCATAAAGATCAATTTCTCGCCGAAGACTCTGCAAATCTTCCACCGGATTGCGTCCTTCGCTTCCAGCCACATCGATCACGAATACCAAAACGCGACAGCGTGTGATGTGGCGCAAAAATTCGTGGCCCAGGCCAACCCCTTGGTGCGCTCCTTCGATCAAGCCTGGAATATCTGCGATGGTGGCTCGCTGGTAGCCTGGAAATTCAATCACTCCGACAATCGGATGCAGTGTGGTGAACGGATACGCCGCAACCTTGGGGCGGGCAGCGGAAATTTTCCGCAACAGGGTCGATTTGCCCGCATTCGGATAACCAACCAGTCCTGCGTCCGCGATCGTTCGCAGTTCGAGCAGGAAATATCCTTCCTCACCCTCTTCGCCCTCCGTGTATTGACGCGGCGCGCGGTTGCGCGAGCTCTTGAAGTGCACATTGCCCTTCCCCCCCGCTCCGCCGCGACATAGCACAAATTCCTGTCCGTCTTGGATAAGATCGACGATTGGAATTGCCGATTGCTCTGAATTGGACGTTGGACGTTGTGCGTTGGGCGTTGGGCGTTTGTCTTCGACTGCCTGCCACACAATTGTCCCTAGCGGCACTTTGACAATTTTATCCGCGCCTGCGCGTCCCGTCATCTTCTTTCCCTTCCCGTGGGCACCGTTTTTTGCTTTGATGAGCGGCTCGTAGAAGAGATTGGCGAGATTATCAACATGCCGATTCGCTCGCAGGATCACATCTCCGCCGCGTCCGCCATCGCCACCATCGGGCCCGCCTTTCGGCACAAATTTTTCTCGCCGAAAACTGACGCACCCGCGACCGCCCTTCCCCGCTTGCGCAAAAATCTTTATGCGATCAACGAACATGGCTTCTCCGCGTTACAGGATTAAAAGGTTGAAGCGTTGAAGCGGATGGCGCTAATCCAAAGCAGCTCAATGCTTCAACGTTTCGTACAATTTCTTCGTTTTTGCTGCAATTGCAGCCCAACTAAAGTTCTCTTCCGCGCGTTTGCGTCCAGCCTGGCCGAATCGTTCGCGCAGCTGCCGATCTTTCATTAATTGATTGACGCGCGCTGCGAGGTCTCGCGCGAACTTTTCGGGATTGCTTGCTTCGAATGGGCTTTCGTTCATTTGCTCCAGCGGAACGAGAAAACCAGTTTCACCGTCAATAACGACTTCTTTGATTCCGCCGACGGCGCTCGCTACAACAGCAGTTTCGCAGGCCATCGCTTCAAGATTGATGATGCCGAATGGTTCGTAGATGGATGGACAAACGAACACCGCCGCGTGCGAGTAAAGTTCGCAGGCCGTCTTCTGATCGACCATTTCATCAATCCAGATGATTCCGTGGCGATAAGCTTTCGCACCTTCCACTGCGGTTTTCATTTCCTCTGCCATGCCCAGCGTGTCTGGCGCGGCGGCGCAAAGCACGATCTGAAAACCGGGATCCATAAATTGGATTGCGCGTATGAGATGTTGGAACCCTTTTTGGCGGGTGATCCGGCCGACAAAAAGCAAATACGGCGTGTTAGGATCAATGCCGTACCGCTTGAGAGCAGCAGTTGAATAGGTCTTCCGGTATTGATCCAGATCGATCCCATTGTGAATCACATGCACCCGCGTCGAATCGACATCGAACAGGCGCTCGATGTCACGCTTGGTTTCGCTGGAAACAGCGATGATCGCATCCGCTATTTCCAACGCAGTTTTCTCTACCCACAGCGAAAAGTCATAGCCGCCAGCGAGCTGTTCGCGTTTCCACGGCCGAAGCGGCTCGAGTGAATGGACCGTAACGACAAGCGGGATGCCATAATTCTTTTTGGCCAGAATCGCGCCAAAATGAGTGTACCACGTATGACAATGCAACAGGTCGGCATCGATGTTGGTGGTGTTGAAATCGATACATCGCCGCACTGCGCCGAAAGCGGAGCGCAGTGGATTCGGGCAAGTGAAATTGCTCGTGTCGAGTTCGAAGCCGATGACCTTGAGGTTCTTTTCTTCAAGGTGCTGGTCGCCAAAGCAGCGCACTTCCACCGGCATCGTCCTTGCCAGCTCGCGTGAGAGATAACCCACGTGCACACCCGCGCCGCCATAGATGTGCGGCGGATACTCGTTTGTCAGGAAAAGCACCTTCACGCGCGTTTAGGTCGTTGTAGCGCCGCTTGTGTCAAGCGTCGAATCGGCAGAAGTGCATTCGTCGTGGCGAATGCTCTGCGCCTACTTCGCGCGCACCAGCAGCACCGGCACATCGACCGCGTGACGAACTTTGTCCGCCGTTGCCCCGTAAAGAATGTCGCTAATAAAACGATGCCCGTGCGTCGTCATCGCGATCAGATCGACATTTCTTTCGCGGGCGAGCTTGATGATTTCATTGGAAGGCTCTCCGAGAGCGAGAATGGCGTCACACTCAAATCCTTCTTCAATCAGTTGGCGCTGGCGTTTTTCCAAATAAGCGCGGTCCTGTTTCATTTCCTCACTTTCGGCCAGCTTCAGCTGCTCGAAGTTTCGGGCGACCCAGCCGTCGGACACATGAACCAGAAATAACTTCGCGCCGGTCATGCGCGCGAGCGATTTGATGTGGGCCAGGATCGTTTCATCGGCCGGTGTGTTCTCAAGTGGGATGAGAATATGGCGATACATGGCGGCGGATAGTTACGAAGGCGGAGGCAGATGCAGGAGGCCATAAAACGCTTTGAGCACTGAGTCAGGCATAAAAGTATCGAAGAGCAATTTCACATTGAGCAGGATAATTATCATCGCCGTTGTCCAGCCAAGGATTTTCAGCCAAAGCCTGTTCGCGAACTCACCCATTTTGGCTTTTTCATCCGTGAAGCGCAGCAACGGCCAGACCGCGAAGCCGAGCTGCATCGAGAGCACGACCTGGCTGGCAATGAGCAACTGCGTGGTCTTGCTTTCGCCGAAGATTCCAATGACAAGGACTGCGGGCACGATTGCAATTGCGCGGGTGATCAATCGGCGGAGCCAAGGCGTGATGCGAATGTTGAGAAAGCCTTCCATGACCACCTGGCCCGCCAGCGTGCCGGTGAGAGTTGAGTTTTGTCCGGACGCGAGGAGCGCGACCGCAAATAAAACACTGGCGAAGCTCACCCCGAGCAGCGGGCTGAGCAATTTGTACGCGTCCTGGATCTCCGCCACATCCTGGTGACCCGACCAGTGGAAAACAGCCGCTGCTAGTATGAGGATCGCAGCGTTAATAAAAAGCGCGAACATCAAAGCACCGGTTGAATCAATGGTGGCAAACTTGATCGCTTCGCGTTTGCCTTCCGGCGTTTGCTCAAACCTTCGCGTCTGAACAATTGACGAGTGCAGGTAGAGATTATGCGGCATGACGGTGGCTCCGATGATGCCGATGCTGACGTAAAGCATTTGTTGATTTGTAACAATGTGAGGACCAGGAACAAACCCGAGGGCAATGCCGATGAAGCTCGGCTTGGAAAAAATGAGCTCGGCTGCGAAGCAACTGCCGATCGTGGCAATGAGCGTGATCACCAAAGCTTCGATGTAACGAAACCCTTTGGTTTGCAGATAGAGCACGGCAAGGACATCCAGCGCGGTGATGATGCAGCCCCAGACCAGCGGAATGCCAAAGAGAAGTTGCAGCGCAATGGCGGAGCCGACGACCTCGGCCAAATCGCAGGCCGCGATGGCGATCTCGCAAAGAATCCAGAGAAACCAAACCGTCGCGGTTGAATAATGATCGCGACAAGCCTGGGCGAGGTCGCGTCCCGTGGCGACACCGAGTTTGATGCAAAGATGTTGAAGGAGAATCGCCATCAAGTTCGAAATCATGACGATCGACAAGAGCGCATAGCCAAACTTCGCCCCGCCCGCCAGATCCGTGGCCCAATTTCCCGGATCCATATAACCCACCGCGACGAGAAAACCCGGTCCGGAAAACGCGAGCAATTTTCTCCAAAACGAAGCCGTCGTGGGAACGACGATGCTGCGATGAACTTCAGCGAGCGAGACTTGGCCGGCCGGCCTTCGCCAACCGAGTTCCGCATTCGCCGCCGCCGGTTGATCAAGCTGGTTCATAGTTCGGTGGAGTCAATAAGCCGCAGCCGCCATCTGAGGAATTAGTCTTGGCTAATTTAGTTATTCAACTCAATGATTGTGTCAACCGACAAGTTTTTATTCATTTGACTATATTCGCGTCATCGCTAGACTGAAACTGTTATGGCCCGAAAAAAATCTCGCTTCATCCTCGGTAGTTCCATCGCGGTGGAAGATTACCTCGAGCGAATCCTCGAGCTGATCGATTCCAAAGGCTACGCCCGCGTGGTGGACATTGCTGCGAGTCTCAAAATCTCACAGGCCAGCGTCACCAACATGGTACAGCGACTCGATTCCGAAGGTCTGCTCAAGTACGAAAAATATCGCGGCCTAGTCCTTACCCCTGCCGGTGAAAGCGTGGCGCGAAATATCGCCCGCCGGCACAAACTGCTCGCTGACTTTCTTCGCCTGCTTGGCCTAAACGAGCGCGTGATCCATCACGATGTCGAGGGCATGGAACACCACATCAGCCTTCCGACCTTGCGCGCCATCGAGAAGCTGACCGCGCACTTGCGGCGTCGGCCCGCCATTCTTTCACAATTGGAAGCGCCGGCCTGAGTAAATCCAGTGCATGCCAAATGCGATCCAACGCGCGCTCGTTTTCTGTCTGCTTGGAATTGGAATCGTTTTTGGGCCGCATCCGCTTGGCGCTACCACCAAAGGACTAAGTCAAATCGTTACGCCGGATTTGCAGCAGGAAGGCGATCTTTCCTTGAGTTTGCAAATCCAAGACAAGCGAATTGCGAATCCTTACGAGTTGCAGTCGGAGCTTGGTTTGACGAAATGGGCGGAAGTTGCGGTCTTTCGCGGGTTTCAACCAGACGATTGGATATTCGCAACGGAGCTCGGATTACTAACGAAAGAACCTTATCTCCTTTCAGCTGGATTCATTAACTGGTCGCCGCACATGAATGTCGATCCTCAACCGTACATCGAAGCCGGCTATTATACCGAGCATCACAAGGTGATCGTCGGCGCCATTCACGCTGGTTACAAAAACGAGGCAATCCTCGGTTACGCTTACGATTTCAACCAGACCTGGCGGGTCCAGGTTGATTTCCAAAGCGGTTCGGAGAATTCCTCCACGATTGGGTTCACTTGCAACGTCACGCGCGATTTCCAGTTCAATCCCGCGCTCTACGTCAGCAACAACTCGCGGCACAATTTGTTCGGTTACATCGTCTTCACCTACACGTTCCATCTTTGGAGCGGCAAAAAACAAGCGAGCGAACTGGTCCCGAAATGAATGGTGGGATACGATTCAGTTCGCCACGTTAAGATCGATAACTTCGCCGGGCCGGCACCGGAGGATGAGATTGATGGGCCGACAACAAACCGTGCAGTCTTCGATCAGCGATTGCACGGGCTGCGACGTATCTATCTGGATCGAAAACACCGCGCCGCAGTGGGGACAGGAAATTTCGGTTCCGACTATTAGTTCCATGTAGTCTCCGTAGCCCTGGAGGCCGCGCGCACGCGTCGCACCCGGCTTCGCACCGCTCCGGCGCGGCGGGCAGCGACCCGGCTACAGTTAAACGACATTCGATTTCGTCACCGCAACAGATGCCTCGCTCAATTTCTTAAAGTGAAGTTGCTTGACGCGGCGACTATCGGCTTGTGAAACGGTCACCAGATAATTATCGATCTTAACTTGCTCGCCCGTCTTCGGCAGATGGCCGAGCAGATGGGTAACATAACCGCCGATGGTGCTTACGTCCGCGCTCTCCAGCTCAAACTTGGCAAGATCGTTCAGTTCATAAAGTCCGAGCGCTCCGTCCACGCTGAACTCGTTCGCGTTGATCTTATGGAACTCTTCCTTTTCGAAATCGAACTCGTCCTGAATATCGCCGACCAACTCCTCCAGTACATTTTCCAGTGTGACCATCCCGACAGTGCCGCCGAATTCATCTACCACAATCGCCAGGTGCGCGTGCTTGTTTAGAAACAACTTGAGCAAGCTCTCCAGCGGCATCATCTCGGGCAGCGGAATCAGATCACGCTTGATCTTCAACAGATCGGGATGCGGGTCGCGCATCATCGGAACCAATTCTTTGATATGAACGAGCCCTACGGTGTTATCGAGATTCTCGCGGCACAGCGGAAAGCGCGTGTGGCGCGATTCGATGGCCTTTTTCACATTGGTTTCGAAATCATCCTCCAGGTCGAGATAAACGATTTCACCACGGGGCGTCATAATGTCGCGCACGACACGATCGCGCAGGTCGAGCACGTTAAAAACAAGTTCGCGGCCGAGGGGCGTCACCTCGGCGGATTTTTCGCTTTGCTCGAGAATCAATCGCAATTCCTCTTCGCTGTGTGCGAGCTCACTCGCAGGAATCGGTTGAAGCCGAAGCACTCTGCGCAAAAGGAAATTGGAAGATTTGTTCAGGAGCCAGATGGCCGGTTTAAACACAACATAAAAGGCCCCGAGCGGTCGCACCAGGCGAAGTGCCACCGGCAACGGATCGGAAATTGCGATGTATTTGGGAGCAAGTTCTCCAAATACGATGTGCAAAAAGGTGATCCCCGCGAAAGCGAGCACGATGGCGATCGAAGTTGCCACAGCAGAGGAGTAGATGTGCACGACGGCCAGCGCCGGCTGCAGGATCGACACCAGCGATTGTGCACCAATCCAGCCGAGCGCGAGACTGGCCAGAGTAACACCTAATTGCGTCGCCGAAAGGTAAGCGTCGAGGTGCGCGCGCACGTGTTTGACGAAACGGGCGCGCAGATTGCCCTCTTCCAAAAGCGCGTCGAGCTGAGTCGTGCGCACTTTCACAATCGAAAATTCGCATGCGACAAAGAATGCGTTCAGCGCGACAAGCGCGGCGATGGCTGCCAATTTTCCGAGGAGCAGCACCGGCGGGTCCCAATGGGGTGCAACGCTTCCGGCCATCGGAGTTGCTGCCAATAAAAATAACGAGAGGATGTTCATCGCTCGGACGCGCGGTGCGGCATCCAAAAACCAGGGATCGACCTAGTTTACCAGCTGGACTTGGTTACGCCAGGGATCAACCCTTGCGAAGCCAGCTCACGAAAAGTAAGTCGCGACATCTTGAACCGGCGAATAAAGGCGCGCCGGCGCCCGGTAACTTCGCACCGGTTCACCACACGAGTGGGGCTGGCGTCACGCGGCAACTGCGCGAGGCCCGCATAATCTTTTTTCGCCTTCAACTCCGCACGCAACGCGGCGTACTTTTTCACCATAGTGCGCTTGCGTTCATTGCGGTTAATCCAAGCAGTCTTGGCCATAGGAAGTACTGAGTATAATGCCAACCCTACAATTTGCAATGCCACGCAGGCGGCGATCAACCCAGAGCGCCGGCCCGCCGCCTTTGTTTAACAAGGGCGCTGGTGGACCCGCGGCTACCGGATCGAGCAGCGCCGCGCTTTTGCCTGACTGCTTGCGTCCGGCTCAGGCTATCTTGCAAAACCTTAACCAGATCAACCACGTTGGTCGGCACCGGAGGAGCTGGCGCTTTCGTGGTGATCTCTTTGTGCTGCGCCTTTTGTTCGATGATTTCCATCAGCGCCGTCCGGTATTCGTCTCGATATTTTTCCGGCTCCCAGGAAACGGTCATGCTCTCGATGAGCGCTTGCGCCATTTTATATTCTTTATCGCTCACCGCTGTGGCGGAACCATTCTTCAAAACGTCGGCGCTTAGAATCTCACTGGCGAAATGCATCAGCTCGAGAATCATGAACAAGCCATCGGGCTTAACGGCTGCGAGATGCTCACGGTTGCTGATCACAACCTTGGCGATGCCGATCTTGCCTGTCCCGCTGAGCGCCTTATGCAAAACTGCATAGGCTTTTTCCCCACCCTTTTGCGGTTCGAGGAAATATGGTCTGTAGAAAAACTTCGGATCGACCTGTTCCAAATCCACGAAATCGGTGATATCGATCGAATGCGTGGACTCAATCCGCACCTTCTGGAAATCTTCGTCCTTTAGAACAATGTAACGGCCGCGATCGTATTCAAAACCCTTCACGATCTGATCGGCTGGGACTTCCTTCGAGTCTGCTTCTGCAATCTTCTTGTATCGAATCGGGCTGAGATCGCTTGACCGAAGCTGCCGGAAACTCAGCTTCTCCTCGCGCGTGGCCGGGTAAACCGCCACCGGAATATAAACCAGGCCAAAGCTGATGCTGCCTTTCCAGATAGGACGCATAGGATGTGGGATTCCTCTTTCACATAGCAGCCCGGGCATGTCAACCCTCTCGTCGGCTGGGCTCGCCCTGTAGCTGTGGGCCGCTGATTGCCGAATTGCCTTGCAACTTACGCAAACAGCCTGATGCTAAAGTTAGTTATGAACCTCCTGGCCAGCTTCATGAACTTGGCAGGGCCGGACTTGATTGTCATCCTGCTGATTATTCTGGTCTTATTCGGAGCAAAGAAACTGCCGGAACTAGCCCGCGGCATGGGCCAGGCGGTAAAGGAGTTTCAAAAGGCAAAGGACGAGTTCAACGACGAACTGCATAAGGCCGGAAAGTCTGAGACAGACACTGCCAAGCCCGAGGTGAAAGCGGCACAATCCACCGTGCCGCGAAGCGAGAGCCAACCTTCAGCCAGCGTGGTGCCGCCGCAGCCAACTGAAGCCGTCGCGCCCGGCGACAAAGCCGATCAGGTGTAACGCGGTTGTGCTAGGCTAGTCACTCTGCAACTGACAGAATACCGCTACGCGTTTGACCTGACCCGCGATCTACGGCAAAATCGCGGCTCGTTTATGTCCGAGTCTGATTTGCGCGCCAAAATTAAGGAAATGCTTGTGAAAAATCTGATGCTGCAAATTACTGCTGACCAGATCGGCGACGATTTACCACTTTTCGGTCCGGATGGACTCGGCTTGGATTCCATTGATGCGCTCGAATTGGTGGTGAGCATGGAAAAAACGTTTGGAGTCGGTGTGCCCAGTTCCGACGTGGCTGGTAAAGCGCTTCGAACTGTAAATACGATTCACGACTACATTCTCGAAAAACGTGCGGCAGCTGCTTAGGTCGTGCCGGGCAGCGCAGGCGTCGTGCTTCATTCTTTTCTCAGCGCGATGTGTGGGCATTACGAATAAGATCCTTCAAGATCTCGCGCATATGACGGATCGGCAGCGAATAGTGTCCAGCGTCATCAACAAAACGCGCTTTACAATTGAGCAAACGTTTTGCGACCCGTTCGGCGAGATGAACTGAGAAAGCGCGGTCCTCCTTTCCGTGCCATAGCCGCACTGGAACGCGCACATCTTCTATAGCAAACCCCCACGGCTGTGCGTAAATCTGTGCGTCAGCCATCACGCCTTCAGTCGAGCCGCGCCAAGCGCGCCGTTGGCTTTCAAAAATGGCTTCGAACGCCTCTGCGTCACGCAAGCTTTCTGCATCGCACGGCCGCAACATTAAAATTTTTAAGAGCAGCGGACGAAGACGGATAGGCGGCCGCAACGACAGAACTGGCCGCGCGAGATAAAATAATCTGCGCAAAAGTCGCGGTCGGGTTCGATGAAGCGCCAGCATCCCGCGGTAAAGCGGGAGCAATCCTTCGGCATCGACAAGTTCCGCCATCGGAGGCGCGCCAGCCACTATTGCGATTGCCCGCACCCGCTGAGGCAGAGCGACGGCCGTCGCATAAGCGTACGGAGCGCCGCCAGATATCGCGAGCATTCGAAATTCGCGAATACCGAGATGACCAACGATTTGTTCCACAACGCGTGGCCAATCGCTCAACTTGCGATCGGGGTGCAAGCTGGAGCCACTAATGCCTGGCCGATCGGGTGAAATGATACGAACACCGAGGTCGCGCGCCGGCTGGTCTGTGAGTCGCGCCATCGTTCGTGAGCTCGGCCAGCCATGGCAAAATATCACAGGCACTCCATTTGCGTCGCCGTATTCCTCAAAAGCAATGAGAGCATCGTCCTGAAGTTGAATAAATTTTTCCTTCATCGTTGAAGGTCCGGCAGACGGTTTTTTAGCGATTGTATTGCAAGCCTCCAATCTGTAGTCGAGAGTGTACTATGCACAGAGTGCCCTGCTAACTCGTAGTATTGGTTATGAACGATTACTCAGAACCTCGCCCGGGAAAAATCGAGGTGCATGGCAATGGGCTTGGCGCACCGTCATCGGAGGAAGTGGAAAATCGCGCCAGAGAAATTGCGATGATCGACGAGCGCAACCCTGATGAATTTACCGAGGCGGATTGGAAGCAGGCGCGCAAAGAATTGATGGGTGAAGAAAATAATACGCCGCCTGAGGAGACTCCCGATAATGCCGACCTAACGGAAGAATGGAATGTGATCGCCAGCTCCAAGGGTCACCGCATGCCGCGTCCCGGTACCGAGGAAGAAGAAACGGTGGGTGAACATTGCGTAATTGACGGCGTCGAGGAAGCGGCTCACGACCAGATGCTCGAAGCGCGCCGGGAAGAACTCGAACAAGAGGGAGAAATTCTTTGAGCCTCGCCTCAGTTGACCCCGCTACTAACACAGCAGCGGCGGAACGATCTCATTTGAATTCGAGCCGCGCGCGTGGCGAAGCCTTGCTGGCTCGTTTTCACCGAATCAGAAATTTTACGAACGCATTGTGCGCAGGCCTTGAACCAGAAGATTACGTCGTGCAATCGATGCCCGATGTTAGCCCTACCAAGTGGCACCTCGCCCATACAACCTGGTTTTTCGAGACATTTATTCTGAAAAAATTTGTACCGGCTTATCAGTCGGAAATTCCAGAGTACGGCTATCTTTTCAATTCCTACTACAATGCCGCCGGTGATATGCACCGGCGCGATCTGCGCGGATTAATTTCGCGCCCAACAGTACGAGAAGCACAGCGCTACCGCGCGTCGATCGATTCGCATATCGACAATCTGCTTTCCGATGCCGACGAAAAGCTACTCGATGAAATCGAACCGATCCTTGTTCTGGGCATTCATCACGAACAGCAACATCAGGAACTGCTAGTCACCGACATCAAACATGTCTTCGCGCAAAATCCGCTGTATCCCATTTTTCGAGCGAAGAAGATCGACGCTGGGCCTGCGAAAAGGATGCCGATGCACTTCATCGACTTTGACGAGGCGATTATTTCGATAGGTCATGACGGCCCCGGATTTGCTTATGACAACGAAGGGCCGCGACATCAAGCGTTGGTTCCCACATTTTCGCTCGCCTCGCGGCCGGTAACGAACGGCGAGTACATCGAATTCATTGAAGACAATGGTTACACGCGTTCGGAATTCTGGTTGTCGCTCGGATGGATGACGGTGACCGAACAGCGCTGGCAAGCGCCTCTTTATTGGACGAAACGTGACGGCGTCTGGTGGCACTTCACACTCTCAGGTTTTCGCGCCGTCGACGAATCCGTGCCAGTGACACACGTGAGTTATTTCGAAGCCGATGCATATGCGAACTGGGCGGGCGCGCGTCTCCCGACAGAGTCCGAATGGGAGCGCGCTGCGCTGGATTGTCCGATCGAAGGAAATTTTGTCGAGGAGAAAGACTTTCATCCACGCGCATTGTCTGCCTCGGGAGACGATCGACATCTTCACCAAATGTTCGGCGACGTGTGGGAATGGACGCGCAGCGCGTACTCGCCTTATCCCGGTTATCGCGCAGCTCCGGGTGCGCTCGGCGAATACAACGGCAAGTTCATGTGCAATCAATACGTCTTGCGGGGTGGCTCCTGCGTCACTTCGCGCAGTCACATTCGCCGCACGTATCGCAATTTCTTCCAACCGGAAAAACGCTGGCAGTTTACAGGCATCAGACTCGCACGCGATCCGCAATGATCTGGTAGGACGCGACCGTCGGGCGCGTCGCTCTTAATGCGAAAATGACCGGAGATTCTCTAACTGCCACACAGCAGCTTTCCGCGCCAGAATCCTCGGAGTTTCTTGCGGATGTAATTGCTGGTCTTTCGGCCAAACCGCGCACGCTCCCGTGCAAATATTTTTACGATGAGCGCGGCGCGGCGTTGTTTCAAAAAATTTGCGAGTTGCCGGAATATTACATCACCCGAACCGAGATCGACATTCTGGATCGAAATCGCGCCGACATCGCATCGCGCCTCGGTCCAAACATCGAGCTGATCGGACTCGGCACCGGGGCGGGCACTAAGACTCGTATTCTCATCGAAGCACTTGAGAGTCCAGCCATTTACGTCCCGGTGGATATTTCGGAAAAGCAATTGCGCGAATCAACTGCTCTTTTCCAGAAAATTTTCCCTGACTTGGAAATCTTGCCCGTCTCCGCCGATTACTTGCAACCGGTGGCGCTGCCTTCACCAAGCCGCAAAGCTGCGCGCAACATTGTCTATTTCCCGGGATCGACCATAGGGAACTTCGAGCCGACCGAAGCGATGCAATTTTTGCGTCGCGTTGCTAATGTTTGCCGCCCGAATGGCCTGCCCGCCGTCGCCTTGGCGGAGGCGGGTGGCCTGCTGATCGGCGTTGATTTAAAAAAGGACCCGCATGTGCTTGAAGCCGCTTACAACGACAGGGCTGCCGTTACTGCGCAATTCAATTTGAATTTGTTAGAGCGCATCAAACGCGAGTTGGGAGCAGATTTCGATCTCGATCAATGGCGGCATCGCGCGATCTACAATTCAGCCGTCGGTCGAATTGAAATGCACCTGATCAGCGAAATCGATCAGTTTGTTCACGTTGACGAGCGCAAGTTCCATTTTCGCCGTGGCGAAAAAATCATCACCGAGTTCTCCTACAAATATGCGCCGGAACAGTTTGCCGCACTCGCCCGCAAAGCCGGATTCGAATTTGTTCAGATGTGGACTGATGATGCGCGTTTGTTTGGCGTTTTCTATTTTGTAGTCGGTTCAGGGTAGCGCATGCGTCTCGCTTGCGATTTAATTCACTACGCAAGCCAGAGGGTCGCGCTACTCTAATGCTCCTTTGTCATGCCGAGCAAAGTCGAGGAATCTCTGATTTTCCTCTGGAGCATGTTTAGCATATTGGCATTGAAATGACCGCTCTTGTTGAACTCGTAAATGTCAGCAAACGCTACGCGGACGCAGTCGCATTGCACCCAACGAATCTTTCGATTGAGCGCGGCAAGACCACTGTGCTCATCGGTCCGAGCGGCTGCGGCAAATCAACTCTGCTGCGGTTGATCATTGGTCTGATCGAGCCGGATTCTGGTTCCATCACCTTCGATGGCGAACCGGTCGCGTCGCATAACATCGACGGTCTACGGCGCCGGATTGGCTATGTAATTCAGGAGGGCGGCCTGTTCCCGCCTCTGACCGCGCGCGCCAATGTCGTCCTGATGGCGCGTCACATTGGAAAATCCCAGCAGGCAATGCAGACCAGACTCCAGGAATTATGCGATCTAACACGATTTTCCGACAAGTTACTTCCGCGCTATCCGGTCGAACTTTCCGGTGGCCAACGGCAACGCGTGAGTTTGATGCGCGCTTTAATGCTTTCCCCGGAGCTGCTGTTGCTTGATGAGCCGCTCGGCGCACTCGATCCGTTGGTGCGCGCTGCTTTGCAAAAAGATCTCAAGGAAATTTTCGGGCGCCTGGAGCAGACCGTGCTCTTCGTCACCCACGACTTGGCGGAGGCGATTTATTTCGGCGACGAAATTGTGCTCATGAACGAAGGCCGTGTCGTACAAAAAGGTTCGGTAAAAGATCTCCGCGAAAAGCCGGCTGATCCTTTCGTTTCGGAATTCATCAACGCGCAACGCGGGCTCGCGCCTCTATGAATCGAATCAGGAAAACAGGCTGCAACGGATGCGAAGCAACGGCCAGGCTTTCAAAAGAGGAAACAGCTGAATCTGGAACGCAGGAATCCAGGAATAGGGACTCAAGAATTCTGTTTTTCCTGTTTTCCCGGCTTCCAAATTTTCTTCTAATCTTTTCCTGCGTTCCTATTTTCCTGATTCATTCTGCCTCTGCTGCGCCAACCGTAATCGGCTCAAAAAAATTCACCGAGTCCTACGTGTTGGGAGAAATCGCCAAGCGCGCGCTAAGCGACGCCGGAATTCCAGTGGAACATCGCCAGGGCATGGGCGGCACGATCATTCTCTGGCAAGCGCTGCGCGGCGGCCAAATCGATATTTACCCGGAATACACCGGGACAATTGTGCAGGAGATTCTAAAGAGCGATCGCTCGTTGTCGCGCGACGAAATTCGCGACTCGCTCGCAAAATCTGGCGTGGGAATGACGGAGCCGCTCGGGTTCAACAACACTTATGCGCTGGTGATGCGACACAGCGAAGCGCAACGGCTCGGTGTCCGCACGATCGGCGATTTGCAAAAACATCCCGAGCTTAAGATCGGCCTCACCCACGAATTTCTGGATCGAGAGGACGGCTGGCAACCATTGCGCGAGCGTTACGCTCTTCCCCAGCAGAACGTCGTCGGCATCGACCACGCGCTCGGTTACAGTGCGCTCGCTAACGGCTCGATTGACATTAAAGACGCCTACTCGACGGATGCAAAGATAGAACAAAACGATCTCGTCGTTCTCGAAGACGATCTTCAATTCTTTCCGAAGTATGAGGCGGTCTTTTTGTTTCGATTGTCCACGCGCGCGGACGCGATTGCTGCATTGCGTCGCCTGGAAGGAACGCTGGATGAAAAGCGCATGATTCAGCTCAACGCGGAAGCGGAGCGTACAAGAAATTACACGACAGCCGCAAATTTATATTTTGAACCCGGCGCAGGATCGAAGGATGACGTTGGCGAATCATTTCCGCACAAGCTCGCGCGCTGGACGCTCCGCCATCTTCAATTGGCGGGATTTTCTCTGCTGCTTTCGGTGATCTTCGGCGTTCCGCTCGGCATCGTTGCCAGCCGCGGCGGACCGATTGGCCACGCCATTCTTGGTTTTGCTAGCATTGTGCAAACAATCCCATCGCTCGCGTTGCTGGCCTTACTTGTGCCTCTTCCCTTTTTTGGAATTAGCGTCCGCACCGCGATCACCGCGCTTTTCCTTTACGGTTTGCTGCCAATCGTGCGCAACACAGCGAGCGGTTTGCAGGACATCCCGCGATCATTGCGCGAATCCGCCATTGCATTAGGACTCAGCCCAATGAAGCGACTCTGGGAAATCTATCTCCCGATGGCGTCGCGGTCGATTCTCTCCGGAATCAAAACCAGTGCTGTCATCAATATCGGCACTGCCACGCTGGCGGCGTTGATCGGAGCCGGAGGCCTGGGCGAGCCGATCCTAAGCGGTCTCAACCTAAACGATCACGTGACGATCTTGGAAGGCGCAATCCCAGCCGCTCTGCTGGCTCTGTTGGTGCAATGGTTTTTCGATTTGCTCGATCGCGTTCTGATTCCAAAAGGATTGCGAATCTAGAGTAGCGCGAGCGTCCTCGCTTGCGTGAGGTTTGGTCGCAAGCGGGGAAGCTTGCGCTACATTCATATATGGCAATCGCGTCGATTAATCCCGCGACAGGCGAAAAGCTGAAAGAGTTTACTCCTTTTGATGACGCGGAAATCGAGAAACGGCTAACGAACGCTGAAACGGCATTCAGAAAGTATCGTCGAACCACGTTCACCGACCGGTCCGTGCTTTTGGAAGCTGTGGCAGAGTTGCTGTTCCAGGAAAAGGAAAAGTTCGCTGAGATCGTCACGCTTGAGATGGGGAAATTGTTTCGCGCTTCCGTGGAAGAAATCGAGAAGTGCGCGCGCGGCTGCCGGTTTTACGCCGAGAACGGCGAGCGATTCTTGGAGGATGAACCGACGCAAACCGATGCCGCTGAAAGTTACGTGCAGTATCAACCGCTCGGACCCGTGCTGGCCATCATGCCGTGGAATTTTCCTTTCTGGCAGGTATTTCGATTCGCAGCGCCAGCGCTACTAGCGGGCAACGTCGGGTTGCTGAAGCATGCATCCAATGTTCCCCAGTGCGCGCTGGCCATTGAGCAAATCTTTTGCCGAGCCGGATTCCAGGACGGCGTTTTCCAGACGCTCCTCATAGAGCCGGAGCAAGTGAAAAATGTAATTCTCGACGCGCGCGTGAAAGCCGTGACGCTGACGGGCAGCGAAAAAGCCGGGAGCGCAGTAGCAAGCATGGCCGCGCGCGAGATCAAGAAAAGCGTGCTTGAGCTCGGCGGCAGCGATGCGTTCATCGTGATGCCAAGCACAGACTTCGAGAATGCACTGAGCACCGCGGTCAAAGCGCGCACCGTCAACACTGGACAATCGTGCATTGCAGCGAAGCGATTCATAATTGCCGACCAAATTTATGATGAATTTCTTAACCAGTTCGTCGCACGCATGCGCGCTCTCAAACTCGGCAACCCCATGGACGATGCGACTGAAATCGGTCCACTCGCGACGGAACAAATCCTGCAAGGCGTGCACGATCAAGTGCAGAAATCGATCGCCGCGGGCGCAAAATTACTGACCGGCGGAAATCGCATTCATGGCCCGGGATTTTTCTACGAGCCGACTGTTCTCGTCGATGTGCCGAAAGAATCTCCCGCATATCGTGAAGAAGTGTTCGGGCCCGTCGCATCCATTTTCCGCGTCCGCAATGCAGATGACGCGATCAAACTGGCGAACGACACCACATTCGGCCTCGGCGCAAGTGCATGGACCAGTGATCGCGAGGAGCAGAAACTTTTCACGTCCGAGCTGGATAGTGGAATGGTGTTCATCAACGCAATGGTCGCCTCCGACCCGCGTCTGCCTTTCGGGGGCGTAAAACGTTCCGGCTTCGGCCGCGAGCTCGGCGCCGCCGGCATTCGCGAATTCACAAATGCGAAAACGATCTGGATTTCCTAGGGTATTACTTCGCCGCGCTTGGAGTTCCGCGTTTACGCGGCCACGAAAGCAAACATCCCAGTTGCCGCCTAAAGGCGCGGAACTCGAAACTACATCCGGAGATTTTTCCCAAAACGGAAGCCCGTTTTGGAATAACCAAGTGCCTCGTAGAACTGATGCGCCTGCTCACGCGTGAATCTGGTTGTTAGACTCACTCGCATAACTTTTCGCTTCGCAAAATCTTGCTCCGCTGCGGCAATAAGCGCGCGGCCGATACCGCTGCGCTTCTGTTTCTTCGAAACGACCAGCGCGACAATTTTTCCGGAAAGATCGTTATGTTCGTGGCTGGCGTGCGTCAGCGTACCAATCATCCCACAAACTTGATCGTTGATCTCGGCCACAAATGTGCGCAAGCCCTTATCACTTAAGATGGATTTCAACCGTTGTCGTATTTCGGCGCTCGTTGTTTCGTAGCCGAGCTCACACATCAACGCCGCAAGCGCTGGTGCGTCGCTCAATTTCGCGTCGCGAATTTTAAGAGTCACCGCGTGATTAATGGCTAAGCTGTACAACTAATATATGCGTGTCATCCCGAGCGGAGCGAGGGACCTCACCCAGGCTGGTTGATCACGCTCATTACTAGAATATCCGCACTACGACTGTGAGGTCCCTCGTCCCGAAAGCATTCGGGATTCGGGATGACCCCGAAGTTAATGGCCAATAAACCCGGCGCGTCAGTCATTCATTTCCGTAATCTCTCAAACGCGGCAACAACTGCTCAAGGGCATCGAGATCAGTGCGTGT
This sequence comes from Candidatus Udaeobacter sp., assembly GCA_036499425.1. Taxonomy (GTDB): domain Bacteria; phylum Verrucomicrobiota; class Verrucomicrobiia; order Chthoniobacterales; family UBA10450; genus Udaeobacter. The sequence goes on from DASYDT010000085.1 coordinate 34,626, forward strand.
TAACTCCGTCATGGCGTTCGTGTACTGGAGCGAATCATGAATTTAGCCACAGATGGACACAGATTTACACAGATTCATATTGCGGCGTTTGTGTGTCTTTTTCGTAATCCGTGTTTGAAACTCGTTCCGTTCCCACTTCACTCGCTGCTACCCATCGCAGCTTTACCTTCTATGTCGCTCATCCCATTCGCTCCATTCATCCGTGTCAATCCGTGGCTCGTTTTCTCTTGCAGGGACTGGGCGTGATCTTACCGTTCGCTAATGCGCGAAACTCACTCGACAGCGTATGATTCGAAAATTGAAGGTAACGTAATTTTCACCCGCTTCGATGCCGCGCTTAATTGGGTGCGCAAGAATTCGCTTTGGCCGATGCCGATGGGGTTGGCCTGTTGCGCGATCGAATTGATGGCCACGGCTGCGTCGCGCTTCGACATCGCCAGATTCGGCGCGGAGGTAATGCGCTTTTCGCCACGGCAATGCGACGTGATGATCGTGGCCGGCACTGTCACCTACAAGATGGCGCTGGCGGTGAAAAGAATTTACGAGCAAATGCCGGAACCCAAATGGGTAATCGCCATGGGCGCATGTGCTTCCACAGGCGGCATGTATCGCTCCTACGCCACTCTGCAGGGAATCGACCAGCTTATCCCAGTGGACGTTTACATCTCTGGCTGCCCGCCGCGCCCGGAAGCGTTGCTCGCGGGCTTGATGAAATTGCAGGAGAAAATTTCCGGGGAGCATTCGTTCAGGAACCAGAAGCCGCAACTGGCCGAAAAATTCGAGGAAGCGTTCGAATGATTGAAGGCGCTGCAATCTGGAACTGTAGGGCAGGCGCATCGCTTGCCTTCTGTCACGCCCCCGGCAGGCGGAGCGCCTGCCCTACAACCGCCTAGCAGATGACCAGCCAGGAAGCACTCGAGTCGTTGAGCAAAGCATTCGAGGCAAAAATCCAACACAAGACTGAGTTTCGCGGCGAGACCACTTTCACGATTGCCGCGAACGATCTCCGCGAGATCGCGAAGTTTTGCCACGACGAACTTTCGTTCGATTACTTGATCGACATCACCAGCATCGACAATTTCGGTTCACCCCGTGAGATAACAGCACAATCAACTCTTAGACAGGGTGACGGTTGTATCTCACGGGGTGAAGAGCCACGCTTCGAAATTGTTTATCACCTTTACTCGATGCCGCATGGCGTTCATCTGCGCTTGAGATTAAGAGTTTCGGAGGATGTTGGCGCAGTGGATACCATTTCGGACCTCTGGCCGACTGCAAACTGGCACGAGCGCGAGATTTACGACATGATGGGAATCAAATTCACCGGTCACCCCGATCTGCGACGAATCCTGATGTGGGATGGCTATCCGTTCTTTCCGTTGCGAAAAGATTTCCCTCTCGAAGGATTGCCGAGCGAAATGCCCGATATCGCTTTCACAAAAGTGACGCCGATGGAAGGAGGCCCCTTCGTTACTGTCCCCAGCACGGCCACTTCAAAAGACCGCGAACCGCGTGCTCGCCCACCGGAATTATGATGGGGTGATAGCCGTGACATCGTCTCGCGCCCTATTCGCACTAATACTTATCATTGCGGTAACAGAATCAGCCGTTGCGAAAACAGTTAGGCTTTTGGACGGCAGGCTGTTGCTTGAAGTTCCAAGTGACTTTTCCGAAGGCAATCCGCGGAAAGCAAATCCCAATTATGTGGAACTGACCTCGCTTCAACCGGCGGATAAGCGATTCTCCGTCTTGGTCACATATGGCAAGCACATTGTGAAGACGCCAAATTTTGAAAGATTCCTCGACGACAAGATCAAGTCATATGCTCGATTGAAGAAGAAGTATCACCACTTTGATTGGCTGAAGCATGCGATGATCAAGCGTGATGGCCGAGATTGGGCAGAAGTCAGTTTTGCTCACGATCTGTCTCGCCCGTACGGGCCCGAGGCTTATACGCGCTGTATTTCCACTCTCCTTGACGGACGTTTGCTTTAGATTTGGATGTTAATTCGCGCGGCGCAAGATCCAGCGAAACGGGCTGTCGTTGATGAGATTGTCGATTCCGTCGTCGTTCGGTCTTGAACCGATCGAAAGGCCGAACCATTTCTCCGTTTAGCAGCAGTCGGCGCGCACGGAGTGACGCGCCCTACCCTACGCGGCTGAGACGGGCGGGGCGGTTTCGGGTTTCCGCGTGGCAGCCATCACGTCTGGACGCAAAGCTTCGCCGCGTGGCGCTGCCGGTTTGTGTCCTGCTTTGGGATAAGCGATCCGGGTGTGCAACATCGATAACAGCGTGAATCGGAAACGGTCGGCGATGACTTTCAGTTCGCCCAACGTTAGATCGCAGTCGTCCAATTGCCGGTCGCTGATGCGCTCGTCGATGAGTTCGTTCACGAGCGTCTCGATTTTCTGCGGCGTTGGTTTCTCCAGGCTGCGCGAGGCGCTTTCGACAGTGTCGGCCAAACTGACGATCGCGCTTTCTTTCGTCTGTGGCTTCGGTCCGCTGTAGCGAAAACTTTCTTCTTTCACCTCTGGAATATCGTCCTCGCGCAGCTTCATAATTTTGCCGCCCGCGCGCGCGTCTTCATGCTGCTGGAGCGCGCGTTGATAAAAATAACGGACCAGCGATGTGCCGTGATGTTCCTGAATAATATCGATGATCCGCCGGTTTAAGTGATGCTGAAGCGCGAGATCCACGCCTTCCTTCACATGCGCGATGATGATCAACGCGCTCATCGTCGGCGCGAGATCATCGTGCGGATTGCGTTCGAAGCTCATGTTCTCGGTGAAGTATTCCGGTTTCACCAGCTTGCCGACGTCATGAAAGTAAGAGCAAACGCGGCAAAGCGTCGCGTTTGCGCCGATGGCTTCCGCCGCGGCTTCGGCCAGATTGGCCACGACCAGGCTATGATGATAAGTGCCCGGCGCTTCGATGGTCATGCGCCGCAACAACGGATGATTCAGATCAGATGCTTCCAGCCACGAAATGTCGGTTGTGATTCCAAACAGATTCTCTAACATCGGCACCGCGCCGCCAGCGATTGTTGCCGTAACGATGCCATTGCCGATGGCCAGCGCGGTTTGCAACCCGACCATGCCCCAGTCATTTGCCGTTGGGTAAAACCAATTGATCGGTCCGATCAACCCAAACGTAAGCGACAACAACCAGATGGCGAGCCCGACATATAAACCGGCGCGGATCAATTTGCTGCGCCGTCGCACCTGCAACGTAAGAGAGACTGCGGTGAATCCGCTGATCAGACTGGTTATTAAAAGAGGTGCGTCAATTGGACCGAACAACATGCTGCCCCATAGGCTCACGAAAAACGCGGCATAAAGTCCGTGCTGCCGTCCGAGTAACACGCTTAACACGAGCGGCGCAAACGCGTAGGGAGTGATCAATCCGGCCATTTCCGGCTTTAGGAATTGATAATTGCCGCTGTTACAAATGACCAGCAACAGTTTGGTGACGGCCAGCTGCACAAGAATAACGCTCAAAACGAGAAGAATTCGCGAGTTTTGGGCAAAACTCTTTGGCTGGTTAATCCAAAGCTGGGTGATCGCGGTAGCCAGGACGAGCAACGCAATAACAAAGTTCTTTGTCGGCTCCGCTTGTTTGCCACTAAAGACGAGAAATGCGAGACCACCGGCGAACATCGCAAAGATCAGCACCTTGATATACGGCGAGTTTTCCAAGTTGCGTATCAGTTCGCTGCGCGAGCGACGGCGGCGCATCTTCCGCGAGGCAAGGCCGCGTCTGATAAGTCTCCCGCGTTTCAGAAAATCGAACATATTGTTCTTTATTTTCGCGATGCGGGCGCGGGCGAGCGGTGCTGCTGGTATGCGCCGATGATGGCGCGCACCAGTTCATGCCGCACAACGTCGCGCTCGGTAAAATATACAGTCGCAATCCCGGGCACCGCTTTCAATGCTTGCAATGCCTCGACAACGCCGGAGCGCTTGTTCGCCGGTAAATCGATCTGTGTAACGTCGCCGGTCACCACGCATTTGGAATTCAAACCGATTCGTGTCAGCAACATGAACATCTGCTCGGTCGTACTATTTTGGGCCTCATCGAGAATGACAAAAGAATTGTTCAAGGTGCGTCCGCGCATATATGCCAGCGGAGCGACTTCAATGGTCTGTCGCGCAATGGCGCGTTCCATCTCCTCCGGCTCCAGCATGTCACGCAACGCATCGTAAAGCGGACGCAGATACGGCGTAATCTTTTGTTCGAGGTCGCCCGGGAGAAATCCCAGCGCTTCGCCGGCTTCCACGGCAGGTCTCGCTAAGATAATGCGACCCACTTGCTCCTTTTTGAGCGCAGCCACCGCCATTGCGACGGCGAGATAAGTCTTGCCCGTGCCCGCGGGTCCGATTCCAAAAACGACGTCGTGCTTTTGAATTGCCTCAACGTACGCGCGCTGATTTGCGCTGCGCGCTACAATCGGTGGCTTGCGCAATGACGTTGTGATTTTTGTCGAAACAATATCGCCGAGATTTGCATCGTGGTCTTCGCTCACGGCCTTAAGGGCGTAATTAAATTCGTGCTTGTGAATGTCCACGCCTTGCTGACGCGCTTTCTCAAGTTGTTCGAACACCTGCTGCGCTTTATCGACATGGTTTGAGTCCCCCTCCAATCTCACCCAGCCCTCGCGCGTGGTCACTTTCACGCCCAGGGAGTCTTCGAGGTTTTTCAAGAGTTTAATGTCGTTCGCGTAGAGCGATTGCAAAGCGCGTGGGCTCTCAAACTGCAAGGTGCGAGTTTCGGTCATAATCGTGGCATTGGCCTAGAGCCAATGGTCCATCGGCACGATGCCGATGCCACGAATGTAACTTTACCGGAAGCCATACACCAGCGCCCAGTGCGTGCGTTCCTCTGGTGATTCCTCAACACTAACTATGATAAAATAGCTGCCGGTAGTTTTTGGTATCACGTGCGCAGCCGCGAAGTGTCCTTTCTGCCATCCGTCTGATTCTTCCGCCAGTTTTCCGTCCGAATCGTAAACGTGAACGGAAACCTTTGCCCGATCGACTTCCGTTCCCAACCAGAACCAATATTCGTTTCCTTTAAACAATTGTTGCCGCACGGCCTTTTTCTCTCCAGCACCAAGATCGCCTCCCCAGTAATCCTCACGCACCTGAAAGCCTTGTTTCACGTAAGGTTCTGCCGCTTGGAGAGCAAATGACTGCGCGTCATCCACAGTCGCGAAAATCGCAGGCTGCAATGCTACGAGGGCCAGCAGCGGAGAGCTATAGCGGAAAAGAACTTTTGCCAACAAGTTCATCGAAATTCCTTAGTCTTTCATTACGATGCCATGGCCGAGCCGCGTCGTGATCTCATTGACCTTCTTTACCGATTCGGCAGGGATGCGCCGATTACCGACGTCAATTAACGGTTTCACCTCGCCCAGAGCGTCTTGAATTTGATGAATAATTGGAAGATCAAACTCCGGCATTGCCTGGAGCCTTCCCTGAAAATAGGAAAGCAGGTCGGGCTGGTGCAGCAGCTCCGCGCCATCGGCGGAAAAATGCTCCGTCACCACCGACGTCAACACTTCGGTGCCACGCAACCATCCGCCCAGACTGACAAGCTGCGACAATTTTTCATCGTGGACCTCGTTCATCGCCTGCTGCACGCTGTTCTGGGTGCGATCCAGTTCCTGGCGCACGTTTTCCCACTTACGCTTGTCTGCGGCATCGATGATCGCCTTCGCGTGTGGCGTGATTGAATTTCCTACGCCGATCCCTTTTGCCAGGGTCAGGACTCGCTGGCCAATATCTTTTACAGCCGGTGCGTCTTCCGCCTGCACAGCGATGAAACCATCCGCGATCACCGTTCCAAGCAAAAGAGCGATGCGTGGGCGTTCGGTAAAGTTAGGTCCCTTATCGCTGCGGACATGTTCCTTCCAGTTGACCGGGCCTAGCTTGTTCAGCGCCCCGAAAATTTCATTCGGCAACGGCACCACAACATCTTCCACAGTCGTGGAGAATTGTTTAACATCGATGTGCTGTGGGGCTTGCGCGCCATTTGCGCAGAGTGCAAGCCCAAAGAGCACACCTAAACTTAACTTCACATGTCTGGTAAACGGAATCATTAGCAGTTTCGACTGTTGATTTCGGCTTCGTATTCGCGATTTAATGGAGCGAACCTTAACCGGAACCGTTGCCCTACACAAATCGCTGCACAAACATTTTGACTCCCTTTAATCGAACCAGTTTTTGGCCTTGGCGGTATTGCCGTCTTCTTTTCCCATGGATCTAAGCCGACTAGAGCAGATCCTCGATCGCGCGCCTTCCACGCGGATCACGGTAATCGGCGATCTGATGTTGGACGAATTTGTCTGGGGAAAGGTCGGCCGCATCTCGCCGGAAGCGCCTGTGCCGGTGGTCGAAGTAACGGGCGAATCGTTTTACCCAGGAGGAGCAGCCAATGTTGCCCGCAATCTGCGCGAGTTTGTCGAGCGCGTCGCTGTCATCGGAATGCTCGGCAAAGATCGTAGCGGCCAGCAACTCCTGGAGTTATTAACTGCGCAGAACATTGATACATCCAACGCCGTCGAGGATGAAACTTTCAGCACGATTGTCAAAACCCGCATTATCGCACTCCATCAGCAAGTGGTTCGTGTCGATCGCGAAAAATTTGTTAGCCCGTCGCCCGAGCAGATCGCGAAAATAGTCGCCGCGATCCAAAACATTATCCAGAAAACCGATGCAATTGTATTCGAAGATTATGGCAAGGGCTTTTTAACGACTGATCTGGTTTCCCAAATTGCGCGCGACGCGCGGGCGGCCGGTAAGATTGTCGCAGCTGATCCCAATCCGCGGCATTCTGTTGATTGGCGCGGGGTCACGGTGGTCAAACCAAATCGGGCCGAAGCCTTCCTCGGCTCAGGCGTTCCCTGGCGAGAACCAGACGAGGCTCCGGCGAAAGATGCGGATCTGAAACGGGCCGGTGAAGCGCTTCTTAAGAAATGGGAAACAAAATATGTTCTCGTCACGCTCGGCGAACACGGGATGATGCTCTTTCAGCAGAACGAAGCACCGCATTACATTCCAACGAAGGCACGGCAGGTTTTCGATGTGTCTGGCGCCGGCGACACGGCTATTGGGCTCTTTACCCTCGGACTCGTCTGCGGAGCAACTCCGATTGAAGCGGCCGAAATCGCAAATCACGGGAGCGCAGTTGTAGTCAGCAAACTTGGCACAGCGACCGTCACACGAGACGAACTTATCGCCAGTTTCCGAGAGGACAGCGAACATGACTGATGCGCTGTCGCCTGCCATCTTTGTCGATCGCGACGACACCATCATGGAGGATTGCAGCTACTGCTCCGACCCGAAACGCGTAAGGATTTTTCCAGGCGTGGCTGAAGCGTTGCGACGTTTGAAATCACGTGGTTTCAAACTGATTATCATTACAAATCAGAGCGGCATCGGCCGCGGGTTGATTACAGTCGAACAATATCGCGCCGTCGAAGGGGAGGTTCTACGGCAACTGGGCAGTAATTTGATCGATGCGACTTATTTCTGCCCCGATGTTCCGGGCCAGAATTCGAGTTGCCGCAAGCCTGCGCCAGGCATGATCTTGCAGGCCCAGCGAGAACAGGGGATTGATCTTTCCCGCTCATTTTTCATTGGCGACAAAGAGATCGATGTCGAGTGCGGTCGCAACGCTGGCGTGCGCACAATCCGTGTTCAAACCGGCTTTCAACACGACATTACCAACAGCAAGGCTGATTGGATTGCCAACGACTTGCCCGCAACCGCGGAGATTATCTTGAACTTAACGTGATGATTGCAGCGTCATCCCGAGCAGAGCGAGAGACCAAACCCACTCGCTCATGGCACACAAAGAACCACTCGCGGGATTCATCGGCAAACGTGAGATCCCTTTCCGCCTTCGCGGCTCGGAATCACACACAATGAATAAGGCCGTGGGCATCATTCCAGTTCGCTGGGCTTCTACACGTTTTCCGGGCAAACCGCTGCATCTAATTGTTGGCAAGACGCTTCTGCAGCGTGTCTGGGAACGATGCCGGCAAGCGAAAAACCTAGACTCAGTAATCATCGCTACCGACGACATGCGCATCGCAAAGGTCGCTTTCGATTGGGGAGCAGAAGTCGCCTTGACTTCGCCAAAACACCAAAGCGGGACCGATCGGGTGGCCGAAGTGGCGCGCAACGCCAAAGAGTTCGCGTTCGTCATAAACATCCAGGGTGATGAACCATTGATCGACCCGTCTCTAATCGACAGGATCGTCGAAAAACTCCGTTCGCATCGCAATGTCGACATCGCGACTGCCGCACATCCGTTTGAATATCCCGGCGAAGCGTTTTCTCCGCACCAGGTGAAAGTTATTGTCGATGCAAGCCGCCGCGCACTCTATTTTTCTCGCGCTGCGATCCCCTTTCCCCGCAATCCTTCGAAGATAAAATATCTTCGTCATCAAGGCATCTACGGCTTCCGGCGCGACGCGCTATTGCAGTTTGTGAAGTGGAAACCGGGTCCGCTGGAACGCGCTGAATCGCTGGAACAATTGCGCGCTTTGGAAAATGGTGTAAGTGTTCATGTGCTCCTTACCAAACATGGTTCCCCGGGCGTAGATACGCCGGCTGACGCAGAAGCGCTGGAGCGAAAGCTCGCTCGTGCAAGAGGGAGGACACGGCCCCGATGAAGTACATTTTCGTCACTGGTGGCGTCGTCAGTTCGCTAGGCAAAGGCTTGACCGCAGCCTCGCTTGGCACGCTGCTCGAAGCGCGTCGTCTGCGGGTCGTTCTGCAAAAATTTGATCCGTATCTGAATGTTGATCCCGGGACAATGAACCCGTTCCAGCACGGCGAAGTTTATGTGCTCAACGACGGCGCGGAGACTGATTTGGATCTTGGCCACTACGAGCGCTTCACCAATTGCGTCCTCACTCGACACAATAACCTGACAAGCGGACAGGTTTACGAGACCGTGATTCTAAAGGAGCGACGCGGTGATTACCTCGGCAAAACTGTGCAGGTAATTCCGCACGTCACCGATGTGATCAAAGCTCGCATCCGCGAACTTTCCGATGAAAGCAAATACGACGTTGTGATCACGGAGATTGGCGGTACCACCGGAGACATCGAAGGGCTTCCATTTCTCGAAGCGATCCGGCAATTCATTCTCGAAGTCGGCCCGCAGAACGTGCTGAACATGCACGTCACGCTGGTTCCGTACATCAAGGCGGCGCACGAATTAAAAACAAAGCCGACCCAGCAAAGCGTGGCGAAGCTGCGCGAGATCGGCTTGCAGCCGCAGGTGTTAATTTGCCGCACCGAAAAACCGCTCGACCGCGACGTGCGCCGCAAGTTGTCGATGTTTTGCAGCGTTTCCGAGAACGCGGTTATCGAGGAGCGCGACGTTGAACACACAATCTACGAAGTACCCCTGACCTTGCACGCAGAGGGACTGGACCAATTGGTCTGCGATCTTCTTCATCTCCAAACTCCTGAACCCGATCTGGCAGACTGGCGAAAATTTGTTGAACGCGTCGTTAGTCCAAAACGGCGCGTCAAGATCGCCGTCATCGGGAAATACATGGATGTCCGTGATGCTTATAAGAGTATCTACGAATCGCTCACTCACGCCGCTGCCAGCGAAGACTGTGGAATCGATCTAAAACTTATCGATGCCGAATCTTTGGAGGACGGCGTCGATGGCCAACTCGAAGACGTAGCCGGCGTCTTGGTTCCCGGCGGATTTGGGGTTCGCGGTATTGAAGGAAAACTCAACGCTGCGCGTTATGCGCGCGAGGACAAGCTCCCGTATCTCGGTCTTTGTCTTGGTATGCAGGTAGCCACAATCGAATTCGCCAGAAACGTCTGTGAAATCAAAGACGCAAATAGCACCGAGTTCGACAAGGACACTCCGGAACCTGTGATCTCGCTGCTGGAGGAGCAGCGTGGCGTTCGTAAGAAAGGCGCAAGCATGCGACTAGGCACGTGGCCAACACAAATTGTTAAAGGCACGTTGGCTGAAGAACTCTACGGCGGCACTGAGGTGACGGAACGACACCGGCACCGATACGAGTTCAACATGAAATATCGCGACCGAATGTGCGCAAAAGGCTTTGTGATTTCAGGGACATCACCTGACGGCACGCTCGCCGAACTGATTGAGCTGCGCGATCACCCGTATTTTATTGGCTGCCAGTATCACCCCGAATTCCAAAGCAAACCGAACAAACCGCATCCGCTCTTCAAAGGATTTATTCAGGCATGCTTAGCGCGACAGGCTGGTCGTGCGACGCACGCTCGAGCCGATCAAGGATCGCCGCGCCGAGTCCACGAGAGGGAACTCGTTCCGCAACAATAAGATCGAGACTGAGCCCATCGAGCTCGCGAAGATAGTAAAACAAATTTGCCGCGGCCTCGCGCAGGTCCTGTTTTTCGCTGAGTAGGCGAATGGCGGCAAATTTCAAGGAGCGGCGGTCTCCAGTCCGCCGCGGGTGCCAGGCCAGTAATCCCACTCGCTGATTCTTTTCCGGCGAAAATAAGTAGGCATTGTCGATCAACCGCAACGGCGTCTTTGGCGAGTAATGCGAGGGGAATTGCCCTGGCGCCGAGATTTTTCTTGCCGGAGTGACGAGATCGATTTTAGCAAATTCGGATAACTGCTCTGCGGTGATCAGGCCACGACGTAGGACGCCGATGCTGTCTTCGCACACATTGACTATGGTCGATTCAATTCCATGCTCCGTTGGCCCTCCGTCGATGATGAGCGATATTCGTCCGTCAAGCTCATCCAAAACATGCTGTGCGGTCGTTGGACTAACACGGCCGAATCGATTCGCGCTTGGCGCAGCCAGCGGCTGATCCAATTTACGCACAATCTCGGCGAAAACTGGATGCGCGCTAATTCGCACTGCGACTGTATCGAGACCTGCCGTCACAATTTCAGGAACGATTTCGCGTTTCGGCAAAACCATTGTGAACGGGCCGGGCCAAAACTTGTCGGCTAGCTTTAAAATCAGTCGCCGATCTTCTCCCGAAACATCGACAATTTTCTCCATCCACTCACGGCTCGGGAGATGAACGATAAGCGGATCAAAGCGCGGACGCTCCTTTGCTTCAAAGATTTTCGCGACAGCAATCGGGTTCAGCGCGTCAGCAGCGAGTCCGTAAACGGTTTCTGTCGGCAATGCGACGACTTCGCTTTTGCGCAACAGGTCCACTGCACGTGCGACCGCTTTCTTCCGTCCAGCTATGGTTTTCGTTCCGAGAAGACGAGTTTGCATTTGGCCAGATAATTTACAGATGTCATTCCGAGCAAAGCGAGGAACCTCCCATATGCGGAAAAGATCACGCTGGTTAAGTAGCGTGACACAAGCTTCGCAGGTGAGATCCTTCGTTCCGCTCAGGATGACCGCGTTGAAGTTGGCAGGCGCTGCGCCAGCACGCTCTCGCTTTGTTTCCTGCGAAATGTTTCGAGGTTGTCGCGAATCTTTTGGTCAGATGTGGCGAGAATCGCCGCCGCGAGGAGCGCCGCGTTTTTTGCACCGGCTTCGCCAATCGCCAGTGTGCCGACTGGAATCCCACCGGGCATTTGCGCTGTCGATAAAAGCGAGTCGAGTCCGTGGAGCTTCGATTGAATCGGAACGCCGAGAACGGGCAGCCACGTGTGAGCAGCAATGACTCCGGCCAAATGCGCCGCGCCACCCGCGCCGGCGATGATGACTCGCAAGCCTCGATCTGCCGCCTTGCGCGCAAAATCTGCAGTCGCATCCGGGGTGCGATGAGCGGACAGTACCCGCGCTTCGTTCCGCACACCAAGATCATCGAGTGTTTGCACGGCGTGCCGCATCGTTTCCCAGTCCGATTTACTCCCCATGACGATGGCGACAACAGGCGAAGATTTCGGCATGAGCAGATTGTAGGGCGTTTCGGTGAAACGCCAAGTACCTTGATGACTATTTGGCTCAAGCCGGGTGTTAATGAGATATTGGCCTGTGAATCAATCCGGAAAATCGATCGTCCTCATCGGGATGATGGGCGCGGGCAAGTCGTGCGTCGGACGTTGTCTTCAGCGGCGAACGAAGCTCGCCCTGGTCGATACCGATGAGATCGTTGCCTCGAAATTCGGAATCTCGATCCCCGAAATCTTTTCCAAATATGGCGAGCAAGGCTTTCGCGAAGCGGAGACTCAAGCGCTTCGTGAACTCGCCCCGGCTAAACAGACGATCATCGTCACGGGTGGTGGAACCCTGTTACGCGAAAAGAATCTCGATTTCTTGAAACGGCTCGGCGTAGTGGTGTGGCTCGACGGCAACGAAGAAACGCTCTTCGGGCGCGCTTCGCGAGCGGGGACTCGGCCTTTGCTGCAAGGCGAGAATCCACGAGAGACGTTCACGCAATTGCTGCAGTTGCGGCTGCCACTTTATGCCAAAATTGGGAATATCCGTATCGATACTTCCGTGCTCACGGACGAAGAAGTTGCCGTGGCAATTTTGAGCAAGCTTAGGAAGCTCGACCGCAAACGGTGGGCGGGATCATCCGCCTTCGCCAAGCCTATGGCGGACAAGCCGATCACCCCCACAAGATGACGACGCAGATTTCGAAAATCGAATTGAAGGCGCAGCTCGTTTCCTTTGCGCGACAGATTGGTTTCGATTCCTGTCGCGTAGCTGCTTGCGATCCGCCGGCGCACGCGACTGAATTCCGCGAATGGTTGGACCACGACGCACACGGCGAAATGAGTTATATGCAGCGCGGCGAAGAGAAGCGTTGTGATCCCCAGAAAGTTTTGCCCGACGCAAAGTCAATCGTTGTTCTGGCTCTCAATTATTTTCAAGGAAATAAAAGTCGGCGGTCGACCGCCTTCGCAACGCTCCGACGTGGCAGGCAGACCGCCGCTACAGGACGGATCGCGCGCTATGCGTGGGGCGATGACTATCACGATGTAATCGCAGCGAAGCTCGACAAGATCGACCAGTTTCTAAGCGACTTTGGCGGACGGCAAAAATGCTACGTGGATACCGGTCCAATTTTGGAACGCGACCACGCAGCCCAAGCCGGCATTGGCTGGCACGGCAAAAACACCATGCTCATTGATGAGCAGCTCGGGACGTGGTTCTTTCTCGCGGAGATTTTGACGACACTCGAATTGCCCGCCGATCAACCCGTAGGAGATCGCTGCGGAACGTGTGAGCGCTGCATCAAAGCGTGCCCGACCGGAGCAATTACCGCTCCTCACCGACTCGACGCACGTCGGTGTATTTCCTACTTCACAATCGAGCTGAAGGGTTCCATCCCGCTGGACTTTCGACCGCTTATCGGGGATCGAATTTTCGGATGCGACGATTGTTTGGATGTTTGTCCTTGGAACCGGTTCGCTCAAATTTCTCACGAAACAGCTTTCTCGGCACGCGAATCGACGACTGGCATGTCATTACGGGAATACTTAGAACTGACCGACGCGGAGTTCCGCCAGGTTTTCAAAAACTCGCCGATCAAACGAATCAAGCGCCGCGGCTTTCTTCGCAATGTATGCGTCGCCCTGGGCAATGCAGGGGACGTATCCGACCTTCCGGCACTCAAACGCGCGGCAGCGGACCCGGAGCCTTTGATCGCAGAGCACGCAGGATGGGCCATTGAGCAAATTGCGGCTCGCTACGGTATCAATCGGTCGGATCGGCGGACAAGCTCAACGAAGGAAGTGGCAATTAGCTGAATCCAAAGCCCCTTCTCCCTGCATCCCAACGTTATCATGAACGGGATTTCGTTTACAAGAGTCCAACAACCAACTAACTCTGATGTTTCCCCCCGAGAACCGGTCCTAAAATGCACCAAAGCGTAAGCACACCTGTACCCGCGCCGCTGACCGCGAAACAGCGTCGTGCCCGGCGGAAAAGGCAAATCATTTTCGTGTCGATCGGGCTGATCGTGCTTTGCATCGTTGCGTCCATAATCTGGAGCAAGCGCGAGAAGCCGATTCCTGTTACGACGGAAAAGGCGATTCGTAAAACCATCGTGCAAACGGTTTCCGCGACGGGAAAAGTTCAGCCGGAAACAGAGGTAAAAATTTCTCCGGAGGTCGCAGGCGAAATCATCGAGCTGCCCGTAGAAGATGGAAAGGCGGTGAAGAAAGGGGATTTACTCGTGCGGATTCGGCCTGATTCGTACAAAGCCCAGGTCGAACAACAAGAGGCAGCGATCAGCTCTGCGAAAGCTACCAATCTTCAACAAAAAGCGACAATGTTGAAGAGCGAGCATGATTTCAAGCGAGCGGAAGATTTGTTCAGTAAAAAACTGATTTCAGAGCAGGAATACAATGCCGCTGAAGCAGCGAACGACGTCGCCAAGAACACTTATGAAAGCTCGCTGCATGAAATCGAGCGGGCGGAGGCTGGCTCGAGTCAGGCGCGCGATCAATTGTCGAAGACGACCATCTATTCGCCCATCGATGGCACGGTAACAGTTCTCAACAGCAAACTGGGCGAACGCCTTGTGGCCACGGGACAATTTGAGGGCACGGAAGTGATGCGCGTCGCTGACCTCAGCCACATGGAAGCGCGCGTCGATGTCAACGAGAACGACGTCGTCAATGTGAAGGTGGGCGATAAGGCCGAAATAAAAATCGATGCCTACGGCGATCGTAAATTTCACGGCACTGTTTATCGGATCGCTAACACCGGAAAGACTACCGGCACGGGCACACAGGAAGAGGTCACCAACTTTGAAGTAAAAATTCGAATCGAAGACACCGACGTGACGTTAAAGCCCGCGCTGAGTTGCACCGCGGAAATCCACACGAACGAAGTGAAAGAAGTCGTGGCCGTGCCGATGCAGGCCGTGACCATTCGCACAGGTGAGAGCAATCTGAGTCCGGAAGAAATCGAAAAGAAAAAACAGACGATCGCGCAGCGCGATAAGAGCGATAACAGTGCGGAGTTCGTCAATGAACGCGCCGAGAAAGCGGCACAAAAAGAAGAGCGCGAAAAAGTGTCCAAGGTCGTGTTCCTCAAAAAAGGAAACAATGCGCAGGTGGTGAAAGTCACGACTGGAATTTCCGACGACACTTACACCGAAATTAAAAACGGCATTCAGCCCGGCGACGAAGTTATCTCGGGAAGTTACAGCGTAATCAGCCGGAAATTGAAAGACGGCGCCAAGGTAACGCTCGACAAAGAAGGAATGAAGTGACGAGTGACAGGTGACGAGTGACGAGAGTTCAGATAGAACGCTCACCATGGATACGAACACCACTCGCAGTTACAAAGATCTTGTTGTTTGGCAGAAAGGGATTGCGCTGGCAAAACTCGTTTATCAACTCACAAATAATTTTCCGTCAGAGGAAAAATTCGGCCTGGTTGCTCAAATGCGTCGTGCCGCGGTTTCAGTTCCCTCAAATATTGCCGAAGGCCAGGCTCGGCACACGACAGGTGAATTTATTCAGTTTATCTCGCATGCTGAAGGCTCTCTCGCGGAGCTCGACACTCAGCTGATTCTGAGCATTGAACTCAGATTTGCTCGGGCTGACAACGCTGACGTTGCGTTCGAATTGATTTCAGAACTTCGCCCCATGCTGAATGTGCTCCGGCGAAAACTCGCCGCGCGCGAATAACTCGTCACTCCTCACTTGTCACTCGTCACTAACAACATCCGCCCGCTGGGGCCGATCGTAATCGACATTGAGAACATCACCAAAGACTACGTGATGGGCGAGGAAGTCGTTCATGCGCTGCGCGGCGTCACCCTGAAGATTCACCGCAACGAATACATCGCCATCATGGGGCCAAGCGGCAGCGGTAAATCCACGCTGATGAACATGCTCGGTTGTCTCGATACGCCGACTTCCGGGCGCTATGAGTTCAACGCCAAGAACGTTGCCGAAATGGATGACGACGAGCTGGCGGCCGTGCGCAATCGCGAGATCGGTTTCGTGTTTCAAACATTCAACCTTCTCCCGAGATCGACATCGTTACGTAACGTCGAGCTGCCGCTCATTTATGCCGGCATCGAGCCTGAACGTCGCGTGGAACGCGCGACTCAAGTGCTGACAGATGTCGGTCTGGGCGATCGCATTCATCATAAACCGAACGAACTCTCTGGCGGTCAACGCCAGCGCGTCGCCATCGCGCGCGCCCTCGTAAACGGGCCGTCGATTATTCTGGCTGACGAACCGACCGGTAATCTCGATTCCAAAACCGGCGAAGAAATCATGGCCTTGCTCGAGGATTTATATCAGCACGGCAACACAATTATCCTCGTGACACATGAACGAGACATCGCAGCGCACGCACGGCGCACCGTGCATTTGCGCGATGGACTCATTGAGATGGATCACGCCGGATTTATTCCAGAGCTCGACCTGCCGATTGCCGAAATGACATCGACATGAAACGTTTTCTCTACGAGCTGAGCGAGAGCTGGAAAATCGCGGCCGCTCAAATGCGCTCGAACCTGACACGCTCAACGCTCACAGCGCTCGGAGTTATCATCGGCATTATCGCCGTGACGTTGATGGGTACCGCCGTGAATGGCATATCGATAGGCTTCGATAAAAGCATGGCCGTGCTCGGCGACGACGTTCTCTACGTTACGCAATGGCCGTGGAAGCCGGTGGACGACTGGTGGAATTACCGCGATCGAAAAAAGATCAGAACCGAATACGCGGAAACGTTGAACCGGATGATCGCGGCGACCCCGAATTCGAACCTCATTATTGCGGTGCCGACATCGAATTTGATGCGATCGATTAAGTATGGCGGCAACCAGGTGAACAATGTCTTCGTTCTTGGGACCACGTCGGATTTCATCATCACCTCGACAATCGACTGTACATCCGGGCGATTCTTTAGCGAGCTGGAATCGCGCGGCGGCGCCAATGTTGTCGTGATCGGCTTTGACGTGGCAGACGCGCTTTTTCCTTCCGAAAGCCCGATCGACAAATCGGTGCTGATTAATGGGCAACTCTTCAAAGTCGTTGGCGTAAACACGCGACAAGGCACGTTTCTCGGTTTGTTCAGCTGGGACTCGATGGTGGCGATGCCGCTGGGAGCGTTTAACAAATATTTTTCGTCCAAGAGCGATTCTGACGTGCGCGTCAAAGTGAAAGACAAGACCAAGCTCGCCGAAGCCAAGGACGAGCTCACTGGTTTGATGCGGCGTGTGCGCGGATTGCCACCGGAGAAACAGGACGATTTCTCGATCAACGAGCAACAGGCCTTCAAAAGCACGCTTGATCCAGTGAAAAACTCAATTGCGATTGCCGGGCTGTTTATCACCGGTCTGGCGCTTTTCGTCGGAGCGATCGGCATCATGAACATCACATTCGTTAGTGTGAAAGAGCGCACGAAGGAAATCGGAACGCGCAAAGCGCTCGGCGCGAGGCGGCGAACGATCCTGCTGCAATTCCTGATTGAATCGACGGCGCTTTGTCTTCTCGGCGGGTTTATCGGGCTCGCGTTTGCTTATCTAATGTGCTTTGGCATCGGCAAAGCTTTCCCCTCTTTTCCGATCCATTTCTCGGTCGGCCTGGTGTTCCTAAGCATGATCGTTTCAATATTGACCGGCTTGTTCTCGGGATTCGCGCCGGCCTGGACAGCGTCGCGTCTCGATCCAGTCACAGCCTTACGGTATGAATAAAGCGACTTTAACCACAGAGTTCACGGAGAGCACAGAGGTCATGAAGGAGATTAATCAACTTACTGAGCTGGTGATTGGCGGTGCGATCGAGGTCCACCGCGCGCTCGGGCCGGGGCTGCTTGAATCGGCGTGCGAGATTTGCCTCTGCCTCGAACTGAGATTACACAACGTGCCGTTCGAATGCCAAAAGCCGCTTCGGCTCAGTTACAAAGGAGTAAAACTTGATTGTGGCTATCGCGCTGATCTGATCGTCGCCGACAAGATTCTCGTGGAAATAAAGTCGGTGGATCAACTCGCAGCTATCCATGACGCGCAGTTACTCAGCTATCTGAGGTTAAGCGGCCTCAAGGTTGAACTTCTGATTAATTTCAATGAACGCATGCTGACGCATGGCGTTCGACGCAAAGTTCTCGGCCCGCCCGACGAAGTTTCTTTGTAGCTCCGTGTTTTCCGTGACCTCTGTGGTGAAATAAGAAATGCTATTCAGCGAAATCATAAAAATGGCGTGGTCGTCGCTCGGGGCGAACAAACTGCGGTCGGTGCTGACAATGCTGGGCATCACCATCGGCGTGTTCTCGGTAATTTCGGTCATGACCGCGATCGGCGCTTTGCAATACTCGATTGAGAACGGCATCAGCTTTCTCGGTTCCAACATCTTTCAGTTCGGCAAATATCCAGCCAACGTGAGCGTGAACGGCGACGCGCAGGAGAAATTTCGCAACCGGCACAACATTAGCTATAAGGAAGCGCTGCATTATTACCGATTGATGGAAGGCGAGGCGCGCGAGATTTGCCTCAAAAGTTTCGGATACGAAGTCAAAGGCCAGGCGGTTTATAACGGTGTGAAGACAACGCCGAGTCTTCTCCTTGTTGGGACCAATCGAAGTTTTCTCACCGCGAATGCATACACGCTGGGTTACGGTCGCAACTTGACCGATGAAGATGTCGATCTTTCCCGACGCGTGGTCGTCGTTGGAAAGATAATCGAGAAAAGATTGTTTCCACACGAAACGCCGATCGGCAAAGTCGTTCGCGTCAGCGGGCACGTTTACACGATCGTCGGTGTGCTCGCAGAAAAAGGGACCGCCTTCGGCCAAAGCCAGGACGACTTTGTGCTCATGCCGATTACGCGCTTCTTCGAGGATTACGGCGAAGCGAAACGCACCGTGAACATCGCGACGCAAGCGTTCACGACAGATACTTATAATCGCACGCTCGATCGCGGCATCGGCGCCATGCGTATCGCGCGCGGCTTGCGTCCAGACCAGCCGAACGATTTCGAGATTTACAGCAACGACTCGCTCAAGAGCGCGTTTGTTAGCGTGGCCGGATATGTGCGAGTGGGCGCATTCGTCATCAGTCTGATCGCCCTCGTCGCGGCCGGAATCGGCATCATGAATATCATGCTGGTGAGCGTGACCGAACGCACAAAAGAAATCGGCGTCCGCAAGTCGATCGGCGCTCGTAGCCGCGACATTCTGCGGCAATTCCTAACCGAGGCCGTTTTTATTTCCGAGGCCGGCGGTATTCTGGGAATCATCCTCGGAATCATCGTGGGCGATCTCCTGGCGGCGTGGCTCAAAATGGATCTAATTTTCCCGTACGGCTGGGCGCTTGCCGGCGTGCTTGTCTGCTCCGCTATCGGCATCGGCTTCGGTCTCTATCCCGCCTACCGCGCCGCCAATCTCGATCCAATCGAAGCGCTGCGATACGAATGAGCAGTTTTATCTCGACTCGGTCCCGCATGACCCGCGAAATACGCGACACAGACTTTCGTCGAATCGTATTCAAGAGCACCGGGCACTTGTGAGAACGAATCGGGCGCGACTTGTTAAGCTCGGCGCGGTGCTCATCGCGATTGGTGCAGCTTGGCTTTCGTTGGTGATTGCAGCTGGTGCAAAGCTAATCGTCGAAAACAAGAGTGGTCACGACATTTCAGACGTTCGAATCACCTATAAGGGCGGCGAGGTGAGTGTCCCTGTGATTTTGAAGGGACATTCAATGCGCGAGAGCCTTGGAATGATCGGTGAAGGCAATTATTTCGCGATCCAATGGAAAGATGATTCTGGGAAAACGCACGAAGCCCAATTCACAGTGTATTTCGAACCGAACGGCCTCCTTCCTTACAACACATTGAGAATCGAGTTCCGGGGCAAGGAGACAGCCGTATTTTTTGACGGCAAATCCGAAATCAATGAGCAACTCGCGAATTCTGGTCGCGTGAACTAGCATGGCGGCTAAGCTTCGGTTTGAGCCGACCGCGGATTAGCGGATTACGACGACTTCTCGGCTCAGATCCTCCACGCGGCTCTTGGCACTAATCCAACCCAAGCACTTTGAATGTGGCATCGACCTGTTTGAAATGAACGTCGAGTGAGCAGAGACGATCGATTTCCTCGGGTGAAAGTTTCGCCGTGACCTCCGGTTCGCGTTTTGCGTTTTCGGCAAATGTCCCGTCGCCTTTCCATGTTTTCATCGCCGCGCGTTGCACCGCCTCATACGCGCTCTTCCGGTCCGCGCCTGCGCGCGTGAGCGCGAGCAAAATCGACTGGCTGAAATAGAGGCCTTTGGTCAACGCGAGATTTTCCGCCATGTGCTCGGGATAGACCTCCAATTTCTCTACGACATCTCGCAATTTCCCCAGCATGTAGTCGAGCAGGATGCATGAGTCGGGCAGAATGATTCGCTCCGCGCTCGAGTGACTGATGTCGCGCTCGTGCCAGAGAGCCACGTTCTCCAGCGCAACAACCGCGTTGCCTCGAATGACGCGCGCTAAGCCGCTCAAACGTTCGCTTGTGATTGGATTGCGCTTGTGCGGCATCGCGGAACTGCCTTTCTGGCCTTCGCCGAAGAATTCTTCCACCTCAAGAACTTCGGTGCGCTGGAGATGACGAAATTCTGTCGCCCAACGATCGATGCTCGACGCGATCACAGCGAGCGTAGTCACAAATTCTGCGTGGCGATCACGCTGGACAATCTGCGTTGAGAGTGTTGCTGGTTTCAATCCGAGCTTTTCGCAAATCGCGCGCTCAATTTTAGGATCGATGTGCGCGTGCGTGCCAACCGCGCCGCTTATTTTGCCGACGCGGATGCGCTCACGCGTTTGTGTGAGCCGCTCCTGGGCGCGCCCGAATTCGTCATACATGAGCGCCAGCTTCAGCCCGAATGTGATTGGCTCCGCGTGCACGCCGTGACTGCGTCCGATCATCGGCGTCATTTTGAAGCGGCGCGCCTGTTCGCCGATCGCCGTTCGCAGCGATTCGAGATCGCCGAGCAGAATCTGGCACGACTCGTTCAGTTGGACGGCGAGAGTCGTGTCCAAAATATCTGACGAAGTCAGCCCCTGATGAATCCAGCGCGCTGCCGGGCCGACGGACTCAGCCACGTTCTCAAGAAAAGCGATGACGTCGTGGTTCGTTCGCTTTTCGATCTCCAGGATTTCGGGAATCGAAAAACGCGCTCGCTTCCGAATTTCCGCAGCGTCCTCTTTCGGAATCTGGCACAGCTCAGCCATCGCCTCGCAAGCGAGCACTTCGATCTCCAGCCAAATCTGGAACTTGCGTTTGTCCGACCAGATTTTGCTCATCTCCGGCCGGGAATAACGGTCAATCACGCTCGAAACATAAAAGGGAGCGGCTTAAGCGAAAAGGCTTTTGTTAATGCGATCTGCTCCGTGTTTGGTGAATCGAACGCTGTAAGGTGCGCTGTTCCTCAGCGCAGTGGCTCTCGGTGCCACAACACGAAGTCCGCTGAGACAGCGGACGCTACAGCACGCACGAGCATTTTCCTTTCGTTAACACCGTGCTTTAGCGCGGTGGTACGGCGCGAAGAGCCTTCTCAACCGCTTTAGCGGTTTTTCAGAAGATCACACGACGATAAAACCACTGAAGCGGTTTCGCCCGGATCTGCGTTGACCCGCCTCGCTGAAGCGAGGTGTTAATGAGAGCCGAAAAAAAATCGCTCCGGCGACAATTCACCGGAGCGACTGTTGAAAAGCCGTTATCGCCGCCAGGCTAGCAAACGCGGGCGCGCCGGAAGCGGCCGTTGTCGTGCAAGCGCACCTGGCCGCTGGCAAGAAGATCCGCCACCGCGGCCACCGTCTCCCGGTTGCTGTCCGTGCACGAACTGACCGCCAGGATCAGATCACCCAGGGAAAACCTTGCGCGTCGTTTTAGAATTTGCCGATTTCGTTTCATTTCGTGTCCGTTTTTTCCGGAGGCAGTTCCCATGCCATTCCGAACTGTGAATATCTCATCCATAAGTCCCATGCACTTATTCATACCTTGTTCACTTTAGAACTGACCGCTGAGCGACACTTTTGTTCAATTTTCAAACACAAAAGTTCTCGCTCTGAGCCTCCCACGGCCTGCCTCTTCACAACAGCGCTCCATGATGGCCGAGAAGTCAGGTCGCAAATCCGAAGCACGAATTTCGAATGTCGAAACAAATCCGAATGACGAAAGTATCCGCCTAATTCAGATGGCGAATACGTCAGCCGTTTCGCTTTTTGCCCGTCAAAGTCACAACCACCAGATACAGACAAGTGACCGCGATGCATGCGATCACGATGGTGTGGAAATTACCGCTGTCCTTGACGGCTTTAATCAAAGCCGTCGCATCCTTGGACTCGATCATTGGTCGCGTCAGCACTTTCTGGCCGAACCAAGCAAGTACTGAGCACCAAGTCACCGATCCAGCCAACGTCATGACGCTGAATGTGACAAAGTTCATCCGTATAATTCCGGCTGGGATAGAAATGAGATGACGAATAACTGGCAACAATCGCGCAAAGAAAATGCCTCCCGCTTCGTAGCGGTGCAGCCAATTTTCAGCCCGCTCGAGTTTTCGCTCGCTGATAAAAAAATAACGTCCCCACCGAGCGATGAAGACACGTCCAAGCCACCATGCAACCCAATAGGTTATTGCTGCGCCAAGCCAAGAGCCGAATGTACCTGCCGCGATAACCCCGTACATGTTCAGTTTTCCTTCTGTAGCAAGGAATGCGGCTGGCGGAATGACGATTTCGCTGGGCACTGGGAAAATCGAACTCTCCATCGCCATGAGCAGAATGATTCCGAGATAGCCCCATTGCTCAACCAACTGAAACCACACTTGAATGAGATGATGCATGTTGTCATTCCGAGCGAAGTCGAGGAATCTCTCGATTCAATCTCGAATGAATTCGCCCTAGTTCAGTCCAAAAAATAAAATCCGCAATCTCAAATTCTAAAATGTCCATCTACCGACGCGTTCTTCGCTACTATCGGCCATTTCTGTGGCAAACGATCTTCGGATTGTGCCTGGCGCTCGTTGGCATAGGCCTGAACCTGCTCAAGCCGTGGCCATTCAAGATTATCGTTGACGATTTTCTGCGCGCAGGGCCAACGATACGGCCCGACTGGCGCGCGTGGGTTCTCCTGCTCTGTCTGGCGCTGATCGGTATCCAGTTTCTTTGGGGAATTATCAATTGGATCACAAATTATCTGTTCGTGAAAATTGGGCTGCAAGCATTGCTTAAGTTGCGCACCGATTTGTACTCGTATCTGCAATCGCTCTCGCTGAAATACCACGACGCGCGGCGCTCGAGCGATTCCAGTTTTCGCGTGGCGTACGACTCGCAATCGATTCAGACAATCTACAACAAAGGATTCACCAACATCTTTGGATCGATCCTCACATTGATCGGAACTTTCATCATCATGCTGCGATTGGACTGGCAGCTTACGCTAGTCTCGCTTGGGATTGTTCCATTGGTTGTCGGCGCCATTTATCTCTTCGCGCATCGGATTCGCCGTGAATCGACATCCATTCAAGAACATGAGAGCGCTGTTCTCGCGCAGGCGCAGGAAGGCCTGAGCTCGATTCGGATGGTGCACGCGTTCGGGCGCGAGGAGTTTGAAGTGCGGCAATTTCAACAGCAAGCCCGCCAGAGTTTACAAGCCAATTTGCGGCTCACTTTGACCAACGTGAACAGCGCCCTCGTGATCAGCACGCTGATGGTAGTAGGCACGGCGGTGATGTATTATATCGGTACACTGCATGTTCTCGCAGGTACGCTCACACTCGGCTCGCTTCTGGTTTTCAGCGCGTATCTGCTAATGCTTTATCAACCGTTGGAGTCCCTCACCTACACAGCATGGGCGATGGAAGGCGCCACCGCAGGCGCGAAACGCTGCTTCGAAATCCTGGACCGGCAGGATGACGTTGTTGATTCTCCCGGCGCGATTGCCATTTCATCCGCCCAAGGCGCGATCGGATTTCAAGCTGTAAGCTTCGGCTACGCCGCAGATCGATATGTGTTGAGAGATATCGATCTGCACATCGAACCAAATCAAATCGTTGGTTTGGCGGGCGGCACCGGAGCCGGCAAGAGCACACTGCTCAGTCTCGTTCCGCGTTTTTACGATCCTACAACAGGCACAATCACACTTGATGGTCGCGATATTCGCCAGATCACAAAGAAAACTTTGCGCGCGCAGATCGCGATCGTGCTTCAGGACACGTTGCTGTTCTCGACCACGGCTCGCGAAAATATTGCCTATGGTCGGCCCAATGCGACCGAAGAAGAAATTATCCAAGCGGCGCGTCGGGCGCAGGCCGACGAGTTTATCCGCGAGATGCCGCAGGGGTACGACAGCCTCGTCGGCGAGAGAGGCGGACATCTGAGCGTTGGTCAACGGCAGCGCATTGGGATCGCGCGAGCATTTCTGAAAAATGCGCCCATTCTGTTGCTTGATGAACCAACTTCTGCGCTCGATCCGGCCACCGAATCCGCGATTATGGAGACGATCAAGGAATTGATGAGCGGCCGGACAACATTGATCGCAACACATCGCCTGGCGACGATTCACAACCTGGATCAAATCATTGTGCTTGATCACGGACGGATCATAGAACAAGGCCCTGGCCCGGAACTGATCGCGCGCGGTGGTGTTTACGCGAAACTTTATGCATCAGGAAAATTCCCGACTTGACCACCTCCTCCTGTCATGTTGAGCGAAGCGAAACATCTCTGATTTATCACTGTAGTTTGCGAAAAGAAACTAACCTGAGATTCTTCGCTTCGCTCAGAGTGACACGCCAATGAGAATATGAGCAACGTGAGGCAAGATCGACGCGTCGAAGGCGATTGGTGGCCAGAGCCAATTCCGGACAACGTTAAGTTTGGCGAAGGATTTTATTGCGAGACCGCGCAAATCTTCCGAAAGCTTCGGAGCAAAAAACCGCACGCCGTAATTATCGGCAAGCACGTTTCATGTTACGCGGGCTGCTCATTCGCGATCGGCGAGAATGGCCATTGCACCATCGGCGATTTCACTCTGCTCAATGGCGCGCTGATCATGGCGGAGGAAAAAATCGAGATCGGATCGCATTGTCTCGTTTCATGGAATGTTGGGATCGCCGACTCCGACTTTCATCCGCTTGAGCCTGCGCAACGCTTGATCGATGCGCAAGCTCTCGCGCCCTATTTCAAAAACCGCCCGGCTCGCCCCAAACTGAAAACCGCCCCTGTGAAAATTGCGGACAACGTCTGGATCGGAATGAATGCAGTGATCTTAAAAGGAGTCACAATTGGTGAAAACTCGGTTGTAGCCGCAGGCTCTGTGGTCACTAGAAGCGTTGAACCAAACTCCGTCGTCGCAGGAAATCCGGCGGTTGTAGTGAGAAAGTTCCAAGCGTGATTCGACCTAACATCCAACGCCCAACGCCCAACGCTCAACGCGGAATTTTCTTCGTTCGATGTTGGGGGTTGGACGTTCGGCGTTCGGCGTTTTCTTCCGAATGAAACGCAAGCGCATCGTCGTGATGGGTTTCATGGGTTCGATGCCCATCGCAGGCGTGATCTGGCAGCACATTCATTACATCGTGGGACTGCAGCGCCTCGGGCATGACGTTTACTACATTGAAGACTCGGCGCGGCTTCCGTACAATCCGGAAACTTTCGAAGTAACGGATGAGTTCGATTACGCAGCGAAAGTTCTTGGCAGTTTAGCGGGCGAGTTTGATTTCAAAAATCGATGGTCGTTTTGCGCGCGCTATTTGCCAGGCAATCCAACTGCCGGTCTGTCATTAAAGAAAATTCGGCAACTTTATCGCGACGCCGATGCGATCCTGAACGTTTGTGGCACTCAGGAATTCAATGACGATTTACTTGTGTCCGATCGAATTCTTTATGTCGAGAGCGACCCTGGCGTCGAGCAAATCAAGATCGACAAGGGAGTAAAATCGACAATTGAATATCTCCGACGGCACCGCGCGCTTTTTACATTCGGCGAAAACGTCGGGACGAAAAGCTTTCCGGTGCCGACGCATGGATTCAAATGGCTCCCGACTCGTCAGCCGGTGGTGACCGATCTATGGAAAACAAAGCGATCTCCTTCGGGTGCCGCAGTTTTTACGTCAGTGGCAAATTGGTCCACGAGTGGGTTGAAAGATATTTCGTGGCGTGGCCAGAAATACCTTTGGAGCAAGTCGCGCGAATTTCTTCGGTTCAGCGCCGCGCCAAAAAAAGCAGGTGAAACATTTGAGCTGGCGACAAACATCGACCCCGCCACGACCCGCAGAAAATTTGAGGAAAACGGCTGGCGCCTGCGCTGTCCACTGCAAATAAGCGTCGAGTACTGGCTCTATCGCGATTACATCCAGCGTTCCAAAGGCGAGTTCACGGTGGCCAAGGACCAGTACGTCCGACTCAACACCGGCTGGTTCAGCGACCGAAGCGCCTGTTATCTCGCGGCAGGACGTCCGGTCATCATCCAGGAGACAGG
>DASYDT010000086.1:0-26135 GCA_036499425.1 Candidatus Udaeobacter sp.
ATTCCCAGGCAGGCAAGGACGGCGAGCTGGCTCTATTAGGCGTGGATGGAATTGTTGTTGCACGAGAATTAGATATCACGCCCCAGCCGAGCTCGGAATGGGAACAGATCGTTTCAACAGACGAAGGACGCGTCTTTCATCGGCGCGGCGCGGCATTCGCGCGAGCGCGCTCAGTGAATTCAATTGATTCACGGCCTAACGAGCAGTTTGCGCCTGCAACGATTTCGCAGATCGATGATTCGCGAAACCGAGTGGAAGTTGATGTTGATGTGCCGAATGGCGATCGGTCTGCGTTGCTGACTTTTTCGCGGCCGTATTTTCGCGGATATCGGGCGCGCCTGGGCGATCAAAAGCTCGCCGTCACTTCCTATCGCGGATTATTTCCAGTGGTGGAAATCCCGGCGGGCACTCATGGGCGACTCACGCTTGCCTATCGGCCAAATTGGCTGGTCTGGGGACGCGCCGCCGCCATCGCCTGCGCTTTAATCATCGCGCTGAGCCTTCTCGCAGCGATTTTTTCGAGATACGCCGAGCACAGGCTTACATAATTACGTAAGAATGTTGAACTGTGAGAATTTGGTTCGATTTTATCCAATCGTGAAAGGGTCACTCGTCGCGCTTATCATATTTTTCTCAGCTCTCGCTGCGACGCTCGGAGATCTCAAGCCCAGCGATTCGAGCGCTCCAATCCTGCAATATTTCGCGCCTGTTCAAATTGCTCCCAGGGCGGGCCACGAAGATGCACCGAACTTTACTTTCGATCAGCGAAAGCCGTTGCTGACGATAACGTCTGTCCGTCAGTTAATCCCTAATCGAGATGAAAGAGGCGTTACGATTGTTCTGAACGAAAAGGATAAAAAGCGATATGCGGAGCTCACGCGCCAATTTAAAGGTCGTCTGCTGATTTGTGTTGCTGCGGCTGATGTGATCAGCGTCGGCACGGTGACTTCTCCGACCGAGAACGGAATGATTGAGTTTACTGATGCTCGCGATACCGGACACATTGCGAAATATCTTCGTCGCCGGTTTGGCATGTAGCGATGGGACATCCTGAAAGCAGTAGCCAAACCCTCTACAACTTTTTCGGATCTTCCAGCAACTCGATCACGCGTTTGAGCAAACGACTGGCGCCGCCGCCGTCGATGCTGCGATGATCGAAACTCAATGTGATTTGCGCTTTGGTCCTGGGAACAAATTGCTTTTTCTCTTCATCCCACGAGGGAACTTTCTTTCCCACGCCGAGACCGAGCAACAATGTCTGATCGGGCAGTGGGATGGGCGTGCCCCATTCCATTCCAAAGGTTCCGAAATTCGAAACGGTAGCAATGCCGCCGGCTTGCATGTCCGGGGAAATTCGCCGTTGTCGCGCGAGTTCGACGAGTTCCTTGTATTTGGTGGTGAGATCGGCAAGCGAAGTCTTCTCTGCGGTACGAATCACCGGCACCATGATTCCGTCTTCCGCTTCAACCGCGATGCCGACGTCAATTGAGTTTGATTGCACTACACGGTTGCCGATCAGTTTCGCCGCTGCGCCCGGGTTTTCCGCGAGCGCGAGGGCGAGCGCGCGCAAAACGTAAAGACCGGGGCCAGGCTTTGGGTCACGCGATTGCCGGTCTTGCAACACGGCATCGAGATTTACGGACGACCCGATGGTCGAAAGAGGGCGGGTCCAACTCCGCCGCATGGCGTCGGCCACGCCCGTGCGAATAGCGGAAGCTTCGTGCGCTGTTTGCTTCTCGATCTTGTGAACGAAATTTTCGAGATCCTTAATAGTGACGCGATTACCTGCGCCAGTGCCCATGATTCCGGCCAAGTCGGCCGTCGTTAATTGCAATTCGGCCATGCGTGCGCGCACGCGCGGCGACATGAAGGTGGCGCCTTTTGTGATTGCAGGAACAGGTAGATCGCCAACAGGTGCGCCTTCGCCGTCTCGAGCAGTAATTTTTTTCTCGCGTGCGGGAACAACTTCCTGATCAGCGCGTGCCGGAATTTCCTCAGCGACCTCGCGCTGCGGAGGAGGTGGCGCGTGTTTCGCAAATCGCGCAGCGTCTTGTTCGCTTGCTTCTATATAACCAAGCACTGCGCCAACTGGGTAGGTCTCCTTCAATTGCACAGTGAGCTTGTCAATTTTGCCTTTACACGGCGTAGTCACGCCCATCACCGCTTTGTTCGTTTCGACATCGATAATTTCCTGATCGTCCACGACCTCGTCACCCGGTTTTACCTTGATATCGACGATCGTCGCTTCAGCGATCGATTCGCCCAACTGCGGCATGATAATCGGAACTTGCGGCATAGATTCTATTCTCGAAGCAGTTGTCGCGCCTTCGCGACAATATTTTTCGCATTCGGACGATGCGTGCTCCAAAGGTTTGGGTGGTACGGAATCGGAGTATCTTTCGCATTGAGACGTTGTGGCGCTGCATCGAGCAGATGAAATCCCTGGCTCGTAACTCGTGCGATCACTTCTGCCGTCGCGCCGCCCCAGGGAAATGACTCACCGACGCAGAGCAAACGCCCCGTACGCGCGACGGATGCCAGCACAGTATCGGTGTCGAGCGGTTTAACCGTGCGCAGATCGACAACTTCAATTTCGAGACCTTCACGCGCGAGCTCGTCTGCCGCTGCGAGCGATTCCTGCATCATCGCGCTGTAGCTCACGATGGTGAGATCGCGTCCCTCTCGCACAATCCTCGCGCGACCGGTCGGCAAACCTTTCTCCGGCAATTTGTCGGCTTTGAGATGGTAATAGAGATATTTGTGTTCGCAGTAGATGACCGGATCATCGATCGCCACAGCTTCTATTAACATCGTGTAAGCATCTTCCACCGTCGCTGGCGTCATCACAATCAGTCCGGGATAATGCGCGTAAATCGATTCCATCGATTGACTGTGAAACGGCCCGCTGCCTTTTGTTCCACCGGACGGCAAACGCACGGTGATCGGCACCGGCACGCCTGTTCGCCAGTAATGCGTGCCAGCGTGGTTTAAGATTTGGTTAAGTGCAGTACTGGAGAAATCCGCAAACTGCATTTCGACGATCGGCCGCATTCCCTGAATCGCGGCGCCGATCGCGGTGCCCACGATCGCATCTTCGCTAATCGGCGCGTTCATTACCCGCCCGGGAAATTCTTTCGCGAGACCTTTTGTTGCTTTAAATGCGCCGCCGAACGTGCCGCCGACGTCCTGCCCATAAATGAAAACGCGCTCGTCATCGCGCAACAATTTCGCCTGCGCTTCGCGAATTGCTTCGAGATACGTAATAGCCATTAGGAGTTAGAAATCCGAAATCCGAAATCCGAATCCCGAAACAAGCACGAAATCCAAAGTCCGAATGTTCGAAACGCGCTCTCTCTGTTTTGAATTGTGAATTTCGGCATTTGGACTTGTTTCGGATTTCGAGATTCGGATTTCGAATTTCATTCCGCGTGATCGACTAGATCGCGACTGGATAACGCGCACCAATCCTCTTTGTCGCCCTCGGGCGCGGGCTCTTTTTGCGCGGCGGCAATCGCCGCTTCCACCTGCGCGACCGCATCTTTGCGCCATTCGGCCAGCGTGTCCGCGTCCAAAAGGTTAAGGTCGATGATTGTCTGCTCGGCCACCTTTAGGCAATCGCGCGCGAACGGCTGCTGCTTGATCTCCTCCGTCACGTAGCTTGCATCGTCGTGCTCGCCATGACCGGACAGGCGCAGCACGGAAGCGACGACCAACTGCGGGGGACGACCTGCGCGCGCACGCTTTACTGCGCTACCTATCACGTCCAGACACGCGCCAAGATCTGTTCCGTCGAGACTGTAGCCTTCAAAGCCATAACCGATCGCGCGATCAACCAAATCGTGGCACGCAAACTCCCGATCATTTGAAGTGGAGTAAGCGTAATGGTTATTTGTCGCGACGACCACGAGCGGCACTTGTTCCACGGCGGCAATGTTCATTCCTTCGTGAAACGCACCGGTCTGCATCCCGCCTTCTCCGATGCAGGCAAGGCCGACAAAGTTTTTCTCGCCCTTAAATCGTTTCGCCAACAACGCGCCTACCGTTACCGAAATCATCGCGCCGAGATGACTGATCATCGCGAGTTCGTTCTTGCGCGGATGACCTCGATGAATGTTGCCGTCGCGCCCGCGCATCGGGCCGAGGCGCGAGCCGAGGTACGTGCGCATGACGTCGATCAGCGGTTCGCCAAAGGCCGATCGCCCTGCCTGGTCGCGAATCAACGGCGCGAAAATATCGCCCTTCTGCAAAAATAAGCCGCACGCGACACTGACTGCCTCCTGGCCTTTGCCAATATAGACTCCGCCCGTAATCAATCCGCCGCGATAGAGGCTCACGAGCTTTTCTTCCAGCGTCCGCGTCAGAAGCATCCACCGAAACGCTTCGAGAAAGCGGTCATGGGGCGGCGCGCCCTTTTTCTTTTTCGATTTTACGGTGCGCTGCGCCGTCTGAAGCATCGAGCAACTTTACCCAAAATCGACGATGGCGCGCAAAAGTTTTTTGTGGCGCAGGTTTCCCTGTTGTGAGGAGCACAGGCTGCCAGCCTGTTCTTTTCGGCAGCCTGCCGAAAGCCCTGGTTGCAATTTAATTTCGCTTCGGGAAAAATGTCGTCGGCAAGCTGCTGACGACTGCAGGCTGGCAGCCTGCGCGCCCCCCAGAAAGAGCTATCGCATCGCGAGCGCGAGGCGCTGTTGTCTGGAGGTTTGTTCGCCTCCGTTCGACGACAAGTCCGTGGAGACTTGTTGTGGCGGAGTCAGCTTCATTCCAACCAGCTTGCTCACGCCGCGCTCCTCCATTGTCACGCCATAAAGAACATCGGCTTTGGCAATGGTGCGTTTGTTGTGTGTGATGATAATGAACTGGCTCTGCTCTACGAAGCGCTCCAGCACGCGGATAAAACGGTTGATGTTGCCTTCGTCCATCGCCGCATCCACTTCGTCGAGAATGCAGAACGGGCTCGGGCGCACCATGTAGATCGCGAATAACAACGCCACTGCCACCATGGAGCGTTCGCCTCCGCTCAGCAGCGAGACGCTTTGCGGCTGTTTGCCGGGAGGCTTGGCGGTGATTTCGATTCCGCAGTTCAGCGGGTCGTTCTCATCCAGCAACGACAAGTCCGCGCGCCCGCCGCCGAAAAGTTCCGTGAACATTTCCCGGAAATTGATTCGCACCTGGGCAAAGGTTTCGCCAAACAACTTTCTGGTGGTGGAGTTGATCTGCGCAATCACATCGAGCAACTCGCGACGCGAGTTTGTCAGATCGTTATTTTGCGCTTCGAGAAATTTGTATCGCTCTTCCAGCTCATCGTACTCATGAACAGCATCGAGATTTACCGGACCCATGTTGTCGAGCTGCGTGCGGAGATCGGTGATGAGTTTTTGGAGGTCTGCGTCCGCAAGGTTCGTGGCATCGGCATCCCGAGGCGCGCCGTAGCCTTCGGGCGTAGGCGGCTGCCGATCCTCCGCGGGCTGGAAGCCCGCGCTACGTTTCGCTTGCGCGCGCAAAACTTTCTCGAACGCGGGCTGATCCACTACAAACGAGCGAAGATCAATCTGGTAGCTGCGCGAAATATGCTCGGCGAGATTGTCGATCTTCATTTGCAATTGCGATTCGCGCACTTGTCGCTGAGCGCGGCGGTCCTGCAATTCGCCCAATGAATCTCGCAAACGTCGCAATTCGATTTCGCTGTGGGAAATCGTGGAGAGTCGTTTAGCGCGTTGCTCGACGATTTTCACGGCGTTCGCTTCTGCTTGCTCGCGCCGCGCCGTCCGACTCTTAATTAGGCTTTCCGATTCACGGGACTCCTCAGCTTGTGCAGCCAATTTCGTTTCGTACATCGCTATATCGGTTTTTCGAACCGCGATCAGCTCCACCAACTCGGCCTCTCTCGCGCGCATTGATTCGTGTTGTGCGATGAAATTTTCATGACGCTGGCGCTCCGTCGCGATGGCCAACCGCAGTTGATTCATTTTTTCGGTCAATTCTTCTTCGCGCGCTGTGGTCTGTTTCTGTGCGGCGTCGAACGCGCTCAGGTCGGCCTGCTCTTTTGCAAGTTGATCCCGCATCGTTTGCAGTTCGCGCTCCAAGTGCGCGACCCGTTCGTCAGCTGCGCCCACCTGGTGCTCGAGCGCATTTTTGTCCGATCGCAAATTGTCGATCTTTCGTTCGGTCTCGGCCAATTCACGCTGGAGCCGCGAAGCGATTTCGAGCGCCTCTTTCGCTTCGTCGCGTCTCGTGCAAATCGATTCGAGCTTTTTAACCACCGTGGTTTCTTCTTTCGTGAGATCGGCAATTTGCGCCTTGCGCTCCAGCAATGACGGCGCGCGCACTTCGCTACTGCCACCAAAGACGATTCCTTCTGGAGAAATAAATTCGCCGGCGAGCGTGGCCATCGCCAGCGTAGGCTCGCGCTTCTTGCACTCGAGCGCTTGTTGTAAATCCGAGAAAATGGCGACGTTGCCGAGCAACTGCCCGACGAGTGGTTCGAGCGACGAGGGCGCAGTGAGTTTGTCGGTGGCCCACGCGAGCGCGCCCTCCGGCAGACTTTGCCGCGCTGCTTGTTGCGCGGAGCCGGTCAACTGCGGAATGAGCAGTGCAGCTTGGCCGAGCTTCTTTTTTCTCAGTCGCGCGATGATTTCGGAAACAACGCCCGGGTCTTTTAAAATGACAGCATGGAGATTTCGCCCCAGCGCAGCTTCGATCGCCGGAACGAACTTCTGATCGACATCGAGCTGCGCGACGAGGGAACCGGCAATCACCTCACGAAATTTGTATGGATCGTCCAGACCTTTGAGGACAGCTTGCGAACCTTCAGCCAACCCTTCGCCCTCTTCATTGAGCTGACGCAAAACGTCCAGACGCGATCGTTTCTCCGTCAGCGTCCGCTCAACTGCAGCAAGATCCTGTTCCGCTTCGGAGAGCACTCTTTCTTTTTCCCGCAAGCTCGCCTCGACATCGATCGCGTCGCGTCGGCTCGTTTTGCCTGAGACGGCAATGTGCCTGGCGAGTTTTTCGCTCGCTGCGGTTAGCGTTCGAATCTGGTTGGCGAGCTGTTCACTTTGAGCGCGTGTCAATTCCCGGCGCGTTTTGGTTCCGGCGCGTTCCTCCTCGAGCGTCGCCACGCGGCTTTCGGATTTGGTCAGCGCGAGTTGCAACTCCTGCAACTGCATCCCGCCCTCGGCTCGATTTTTCTGGATTTGTCCGGCCGAGCTGGCGAGCTCGGTCAGCTCGGCTTCTTTTTCTTCCAAGTGCCGCTCCATTTCTGCGATCGCGTTATTGGTTTGCTCGACTTCAGCGGCGTGTTGATTGCGTTTTTTTTCCGCGTCGGCGATGTCGCGCCGCGCGCGTTCGACCAACTCGGCGAATTCTTCCGCACGCTGCCGATTGAATTCAATGCGGCTGCGGTGCGCCGCGATTTCGCTTTCCAGTCGCTGCACCTCTGTTCGTGAGTCGGCGATCTCGATGTCTATCTTGTCGAGCGCGCGGCGTTCTTCGGTTAGCGCATTTTCGCTGTTGTCGATCTTCCCGCGCGCTGCGTGCTCGGATTCGGTCAGACGCTCGATTTCTTCGCGGCAAGCGGCGAGCTCGCTCTCGAGCGAATCAAGTTGTTTGTGGGCCTGATGAGTTTCCAGCACGCGAAGATCCGCGTGAAGCGCCTGGTATCGCCGCGCTTTGCCTGCTTGTCGCTGCAATGAACCAATTTGACGTTTCACCTCTTTAATAACGTCACCAATGCGCAGGAGGTTTGCCTCGGTCGCTTCGAGCTTTCGCAGTGCCTCGCGTTTTTGCGTCTTGTATTTGGTAATGCCGGCTGCTTCCTCGAATACTGCGCGCCGATCTTCCGGACGCGAGCTCAGAATCATGTCGATTTTGCCCTGCTCCATCATGGAGTAAGCGGACCGTGCGATGCCGGTGTCGGCGAAGAGATTTTGAATATCACGAAGACGGCAGGGCGTTTTGTTCAGGAGGTATTCGGAGTTGCCATCGCGATACACACGACGTGTAGCGCGTACATCGTGCCATTCGATCCCCAGTTCTTCGGCACAATCGGTGAACGTGAGTGATACCTCGGCAACACCGACGGGCTTGCGGGTCTCGGCGCCGTTAAAGATCACGTCCGCCATTTCGTCGCCGCGGAGCGACTTGGCAGATTGCTCGCCGAGCGCCCAGCGAACGGCGTCGAGGACGTTGGATTTTCCACAACCGTTCGGTCCGACGACAGCGGTAACTCCTTCGTGGAAATTGAAGATCGTTTTGTCGGCGAATGATTTGAAGCCGAGTAGCTCGAGTGATTGTAAATGCATTTTGGGCCACACCCCGGGCCTCGGCAGCGTCAATACAGCAGCCTTGCCGGGGTGACAAGCGGAAAATCACACAATTTGAAGGGGTTCCGGATGGGCGTGGCCACAGGATATTGTGTTTCCCTGCAAGGTCGCTCAAAATGATGCGCCGTCTTCCCGCCTCTCCGCTTGGCAAGGGGAGAAGATGAAGATGAGGAGTTCGAAAAGGTTACCGGCGACTTAAACGTGACCCTCACCTTCCGCCCAACCGGGGAGAGGCGTCTCTCCGCACATCCCACGCTACGATTCCCTGCCATTCTGAAAAGTACTCCCCCGGCGCGAGAAGGTTAACCCGCATTCTTGCTTTGGACAACTCCATCACTCAGGATGCGCCCATGGCAAATGAGCCGCCAGCGTGGATACAGCAAGAAGAGCGCATCGATCATCAGTTGGTCCGCGGCATTGGGGTTCCAGCTCTCACCGCGAATATTGTCAGCTCGACAATCGGTGCGGGAATCTTCGTGATCCCAGCGACGGTTGCGAAAGGATTAGGCTCGGCTGCGCCGCTCGCATTTGTTTGTTGTGCGATTGCGATGGTCCTGTTCGTTACTTGTTTCGCGATTGCCGGCAGCAGGGTGTCATTGACGGGCGGCTTGTACGCTTATGTTGAAGTCGCGTTCGGTCGTTACGTCGGATTCCTCGCCGGCGTGCTTTATTTTTTAACTGCGATCGGAGCAGTTGCCGGCGTCGTGAACGTGTTGGCAAACTCGGTTGCGCTAGTGGTTCCGTCCCTCGGCGCTCCGATGATGCGCATCGTCGTGATGTTCGCCGTTTACGCGTCGCTCGTGTTGATCAACATCCGCGGCGTGCGCCAGGGTGCGGGTGCGGTGACCGTCATCACAATCGCAAAGCTTCTGCCGCTGTTGCTGTTCGTAGGCGTCGGAATATTTTTCATTCATCCGCCGAATCTTGCCTGGAGCAGTTGGCCCGGCAGCAAGTCGTTAGGCGATGCCGTCATTCTCTTAATTTTCGCCTTTGTCGGAATCGAGGTGGCGTTGATTCCGAGCGGCGAAGTGAAGAATCCGGCGCGAACCGTTCCGCGCTCCGCATATCTGGCGCTTGTCGTCACGACGATCATCTACCTCATGATCCAACTCGTAGCGCAGGGCACGCTCGGCGGCGATCTCGCCAATTATCCCGACGCGCCACTTGCCGAATCGGCAGCGAAATTTCTCGATAACTTGGGCCGGACGATTCTCTTGGCCGGAGCCAGCATCTCGGCATTTGGATTTGTAACGAGCGACATCCTGAGTTCACCACGGATGATTTTTGCTTTCGGCCGAGACGGCGCGTTGCCGCAATTTTTCGCGCACGTTCACCCCCGCTATCGATCGCCCGACGTCGCGATCATTACGTATGCGACGCTGGCCTTTGCGTTGTCACTCAGCGGCACGTTCGAACAACTGGCAGTGCTTTCGAATGTCGCCGTGTTGTTGATGTATCTGCTTTGCTGCGCCGCCTGCTGGATCTTGGTGCAACGCGATGTGCGCTCGGACGGAGAACCTTTCAATTTCCCCGGAATGAAAATTGTGCCCGCGCTGGCGATTCTCGCGATTATCTGGATTCTCGCGCACGCCACGGCTCGCGAATTTGCAGTGACCGCGATCGTGCTCGCGCTCGCGTCGATCTTATATTTCGTGCGGACATCTATCGCACGTTCCAAGCGCGCAAACGCGTGAGTGTTGTTTTGTAGGGCAAGCGCTCCGCTTGCCAGGTTCGGACCGGGCAGGCGATGCGCCCGTCCTACAATTGCTTTCTGGTGCGTTGAGCGTTGGACGTTTGCCGCAACCCGGGTTTACTCTTGCAGCCATGCGCGACAATTACCTCGAAGAGTTCTATTCCTTCCTCCGTTTCGCCAGCGTTTCGACCGATGATCAGTACAAGGAGAAGCTGGAGGAATGCGCGGATTGGCTCGTAAATAAACTCACAAGCATCGGGCTGACGACGCAGCTCGTTCCAACGAAGGGGCATCCGATCGTCTGGGCGCGCAACAAACATCAGCGCGGACGCCGGACGGTTCTGATCTACGGGCATTACGATGTGCAGCCGCCCGACCCGCTGGAGCTGTGGGACTCGCCGCCGTTCGAGCCTGTTTTGAAAAACGGTTACGTTTTTGCTCGCGGCGCTACGGACAATAAGGGCCAGATTCTTGCGCACATTCTCGGGATTCAGGAAACGATGGAGCAGCATCGCGATTTGCCTGTGAATCTCCATCTGGTGATTGAAGGCGAAGAAGAAATCGGCAGCGGGAATCTGGGCCCGTTTCTGAATCAAAATCGCGATGCATTGAAGTGTGACGTCGGAGTGGTGTCAGACACCGGGATGATCGCGCGCGGGGTGCCGACGTTGAGTTATGGTTTGCGCGGAGTGACCGCTCTCGAAATCAAAGTGACTGGTCCGAAAATGGATTTGCATTCCGGTGTTTTTGGCGGCGCCGTTGCGAATCCGATCACCGCGCTCGCGCAATTGCTCGCCACGCTTCACGATCACGAAGGCCATGTGGCCATCGCTGGATTCTACGATCGGGTCAAGCCACTCGAAGATTGGGAACGCGAGGCGTGGCGCAAACTTCCAGTCGATGGCGACAAACTGATTCGCGATGAGACTGGCGCGCCCGAACTTTTCGGCGAAGCCGGTTACAATTCGATGGAGCGTATTTGGGCACGGCCCACGGCGGAAATCAATGGGATCGGCGGCGGCTATCAGGGGAAGGGGACAAAGACTGTCATTGCCAGTCATGCCATGGCGAAGCTGACCTTCCGTCTCGTTCCGGAACAGGAAGGCGATGAAATCCTAAAACTGGCGAAGGAACATTTACGCAAGAATCTTCCGAAAGGCGTGACGATGGAAATTGCCACGGGGCACAGCGGTCCGTGGTATCTCACCGATCCGCACTCGCCGGTCGGTGAAGCGGCACAGCATGCGTTGCGCAAAGCTTTCGATCGCGACGTCGCGCTCATCCGCGAAGGCGGTAGCATCCCGATTGTCTCCCAGTTCCGCGGCATCCTTGGCGTTGAAACACTGCTGATGGGACTCGCGTTGCCGGATTGTCGCGCTCATTCGCCCAATGAGAATTTTCCGCTCGAAAATTTCGAAGGCGGGATTCGTCTCAATAAAGCAATCCTGGAGGAACTCGCGTAATGTCATGTCGAGCAGAGTCGAGACATCTCTAGACGCTCGAAGAGTAGAATAACAATCTGAGATTCCTCGACTTCGCTCGGAATGACAGCGGGATGAAATGGCTTTTGATGGTTGCGATGTTATCCGGTTCGCTCTGCGCCGCGGACGCAACCGAGGAATCGTTAGGCACGAAAATCAAAAAGGCTTTCGTACCTGCGCCGACGCCGACTCCGAGTCGCAAGCATTACAAGAGGAAAGCCAAGCCAACTCCGTCACCTACACCTTCGCCAAGACAAAAGAAGGCTTCGCCGACTCCATCTCCAAGTCCGATCAAAAGCAAATCAAAGCGCAAGAAAGCATTTCCGACGCCCGCACCAACCGAATCTCCGGCTGCGACAGAAACAACATCTCCGAGTCCGGCAGAAAAGCCGACGCCTTCGCCTCCGGAGCGTCCCGCCGCAGGAAAGAAGGGTTGGCCCAACGTAAGTCTTTCACCGGATGAAATAGCGGAGTACGACAGTTATCCGCCGAAAGTGCGCCAACTTATCGACGCGGGGCTGACACTGACAAAACAGAATCTCGGTTACACCTATGGCTCTTCCGATCCAAAAAACGGCGGCATGGATTGCTCAGGTTTTATTTATTACGTCCTTCAGCAAAACGGATTTCCCGATGTGCCGCGCGATTCCAGCCAGCAATACGTCTGGGTGCGCAAGGCGGGAAAATTCAACGCCGTCTTGAGTCGCAAAGAGGATTCATTCGAGCTCGACGCGCTTAAGCCGGGCGACCTGCTGTTTTGGCGTGGCACCTACAACATCGATCGCGACCCGCCAATTACGCACACGATGATTTATCTCGGTCGCGAAAAACGAACGAACAAGCGCGTCATGGTCGGATCAAGCGACGGTCGCACTTACGATGGAAAACAACGCTGGGGCGTCAGCGTTTTTGATTTCAAATTGCCGCCACCACCCAAAAGCGGCGACGCGAAAATCAGTGCGGCCTTTGTCGGCTACGGCCGAATTCCCGGCTTGAGCGAGGATTGAATGCCAAATGTTAGAGAGCAACCCATCTGAATGCTTCCGCAGTATTTATATTACCTGTGCCGATTTTCGGCAGTCGTCGCAATAACTCCGATACCGATCCATAGCAGCAGCAGAACAAGAAAGACCGGCCATCGCTTGCCGGTAATCCCCGCTGCGACTAAGGCGACGAATGTTCCAAGGAGAATCGGTGAAATTCGGCTGAGTTTACGATCCAATTGCTCATCTGATACTCTTTTGCGCCTTCGCCGGATCGTTTCTTGCAGAATTTCATGTGT
The DNA here is from genome assembly GCA_036499425.1 of Candidatus Udaeobacter sp. Classification (GTDB taxonomy): domain Bacteria; phylum Verrucomicrobiota; class Verrucomicrobiia; order Chthoniobacterales; family UBA10450; genus Udaeobacter. The sequence continues at coordinate 12,778 of DASYDT010000086.1, forward strand.
ACGCTACCAGGCATCTCAGCAATCTGGATTATGGGCCAACATTCCCGCTAGGTGCCGCGCGATGGATGCTGAACGTGTCATCACGGTCTTAATATCTGCAGTCTAATGTTCATCCTCGACTTCAAGCGGACTTGGAGACGGTTTCGCTTCTGTTGTCGAGGTCGGTTGAATCGGACGCTGATGAACGCGCCGTTCGTATCCGACGAACGCCACCGCGACTAAGACGAACATCACGATCAGAACGACGCGCTGTTCGCTTTTTGACAGTTCGAAAATTCTGAACAGGCGTTTCATTTCTTGGCGTAACGAATCGGATCTTTTATTCCAGCCTCGCGAAAGCCTTTGAGCCGCAGGAGACAGGAATCGCATTCGCCGCAGGCGAGACCTTCCGGCGAGGGATCGTAACAGCTGTGAGTGAGAGAAAGATCGGCACCGAGGTCGACTGCTTTTCGGATAATTTCGGCTTTGGAAAATTTGATCAGCGGCGTGTGAATTTGGAAGCGTCTGCCTTCGGTGCCGGCTTTGGTTGCGCGGTTGGCCAAATTCTCAAATGCTTCGATAAATTCCGGGCGACAATCGGGATAGCCGCTGTAATCAATCGCATTTACACCGAGAAAAATGTCGCTGGCCTGAATCACTTCCGCCCAGGCGAGCGCGTAAGCGAGAAAGATAGTGTTTCGCGCCGGAACATAGGTGATCGGAATACCTTTCGAGATTTCTGTTTGCGAACGCTTTTTCGGAACGTCGAGATCGTCGGTGAGTGCCGATCCGCCGAAAATGCGCATGTCGATTTTTGCGACGCGATGTTCTTTTGCGCCTAACGTGTCGGCGACGCGGCGCGCGGCTTCGGTTTCGATTTGGTGTCGCTGGCCGTAATCGAATGAGAGCGCGTGGGCCTCGTAGCCTTGCGCCGTTGCGATTGCCAGCGTGGTGGCCGAATCAATTCCGCCGCTCAAGAGGACGACTGCGCGTTTCATCTTTGATGACTAAGATTGAACGAAAGCCTGGGATTAATTCGTCGGCGCGCCCGGCGGTCGCGCCCTACCAATTTCATTGGTTGTCGCGGCCCGGTTCCTTGTCCGGATGCTCGGTGCGGACCGTGAGCGCAATTCCGCCGCGCGCGGAGAATTGCGCGGTCACGATGGCCTCGCGCGGCGCGCAGGCTTTGACGAAATCATCCAGAATGCGGTTGGTGACGGCTTCGTTAAACGCGCGCTCGTTGCGATAGGATGCCAGATAGAATTTCAGCGATTTACTTTCGATGCAGAGACGATCTGGCACGTAATCGATATCGATCCGGGCAAAATCGGGTTGGTCTGTGATCGGACAAACGGAAGTGAAATCATCCGTTTCAAAATGGATCCAATAATTGCGGCGGGGCGCTGGATTTGGAAACGTCTCAAGGCGCGCCTCAGAGGGCGACGCCGGCAGTTTTGTTTCGCTTCGCCCGAGCAGCGTCAATTGACCTGCATGTTTTGCCTTTGCCATCGCAACCTGAAGGTCGCTCGAAGGCGATTGAGGTCAATCGCCGCTACCTTTTTCTTGTGCCTTAAACATCGAACGCCGAACGTCCAACGTCGAATCGTCTCAATGGACATCAAAGGTCAAACCTCAAAAATCAAAAGTCCTGTCGGTGTGATCGATGTGATCGCGCACGATACTAAGACGAACGAAGTCGTCCTCGTGATGAATGAGCCTAACGAGTGGGACGGCTCGGATGAACAACTGCTGGCTTTGCAGGAGCGGTTCAACGCCTACGCTTCATTTTTGCTCGACGGCGAAATCGCGGAGGCGCATCCGGAACTGGCCGGCAAGCCGGCGCGCATTGAGTTGCGTTGCGTGCACATGCCCGATACACGCGCACTCGAGTTGTTCGGACTCATTCATGATCAGCTCGCGTTCCAGGAAATTAAGTTGGAAGTCGTTGTGGGGAGGAATGATCCGCCTTCGTCGGAGGCTACGGCGTGACAGGCGAAGTCCGAATGACGAAGCGCGCTCGCGGCCTCGTCACATGCTTTGTAACGCTTAACGCTTGGACGATTCCAATCGCGCGAAGAAATCCTCGAAGAGCGAGTCGTAAATGCGGCTGCGCTCGGGGTGATACTGCACTGCGCGAGCGAACGGATATTTTTGCAGATGTATTTGCTCGACGATTCCATCGTGCGCGGACCACGCTTCAACTTCCAAATTGTCTCCGAGCCGTTCGATCGCCTGGTGATGTGCGCTGTTCACTTTTGAAAAGCGATGTGATGCGCGGCTTGAGTGGCGCAGTGGTTGAATGTCGCGATCGCGTTGCTCCGGCAAATTGTGGCCTTTGATATCGAGCTTCAACGTGCCGCCAAGGGCGACATTGAATACCTGAAAGCCCTTACAAATGGCGAAGATCGGCAGCCCGCGCGCGAGCGCTGCTTGCACAGCCGCAAATTCCCAGCGGTCGCGTTCCGGGTCGATCCGTTTGTCCAGCACGGAAGGATCGAGAACTTTCTGCCGCAAAAATTCCGGGGCAATATCGGAACCGCCTGTGAGCAGGAGGCCATCCATTTGGTCCAGGCGAACATTTCGGCTTCTCCCATTCCAGACTTTGATCTCGGGATGCTTGCGGAAAATCGGGCGAAACGATTTTGAATCTTTCGCTCGTATCCACGTAGCCAGATTTGGCATCGGCGAATTTGCGACTTCTCACCGGGTATGTAAAGAGCACTGCGATGTTACATGTCGATCTTTCCAGCACGTTCAAAGAGGAAGTGGAAAGATTGAGCGCCGGAAGCAAGGCGCGCGCGATCGCAATAGCGGTGCACGATCTCGAGAGCGGTTTGAGATTTTCTCTGCGCGGCGACCGGCGGTTCCATGCTGCGAGCACCATCAAAGTTGCGGTGCTCCTGGCGGTTTTTCGCGCGGCAGACGAAGACCGATTTCATTTAGATGATTCGCTACACGTGCGAAATCGCTTCGTCAGCGCCGCAGACGGATCTCCTTTTCGCCTGAACCCCGATTCGGACGCGATGCCTGAGCTGTACCAGTTGGTCGGACGGACGGCGAAAATTTCCACGCTTGCCGAAGGAATGATCGCCGCGAGCAGCAATCTTGCGACAAATTTGCTGCTCGATTTTATCGGCGTGGAATATGCGAGAGAAGTTTTGCGCGATGCGGAAATCGATGGGGTGGAACTGCGGCGAGGTGTTGAGGACTACGCGGCACATGAGAGAGGAATAAACAATGAAGTGACCGCCGATGGATTAGTAAGCTTGTTGTCCGCGGTGCGCGGCGATTTTCTCCGTAACGAAAGCAAGGAGCAAGCGATCCGCATTCTGCTAGAACAACGATTTAATTCGATGCTTCCTGCGCGCCTTCCCGCCCATGCGGCAGTGGCGCATAAGACCGGAGAAATCTCCACTGCATGCCATGACATGGGCATTGTGTACTTGCCCGAGCGCGAACCGTACATCGCCGTCATCTTGACCGAATTTGATTCGGAAGGAAACGGGCGGCGCGAAACAGTCGCAGCGATTTCCGAGGCGATTTATCGATTGATCGTAGGGGGCGGAGCCAAAGCCGAATGAAGGCTGAGCTGTTGCACGCGGTTGACGGTTTTGATTTGCCTCAAGATTACCGCGTGCTGCTGCGGCCGGGCGAAGCGGAGACAGATCTCCACGGCAATATTCATAGACTCCCGCGGTTCTTCTATGAAATCCGCAGCTGGCAGGACGCGCACGAGATCCGGCTGGCGCCGCACTTCACGCTCGCGGAATTGATGCTTGTTGATTGCCGAGAGGCGCGGCTGCTTCTGAGTCAGTTTCCCCATTACGTGCCGTGCGCAATAGTTTTATTGGCGAGATTTTTGGAAGATTTTCGCCGCGAAGTTGACGCGCCGGTTTTCATCAGCGCGAATGGCGGCTATCGGTCGCCCGCGCATCAGATCAGCGGCGCGAAAAGCATTCATGCCTGGGGAACAGCCGCGGACATATACCGGATTGGCGACTCATTCCTCAATGATGCGAAATCGATTCAAAAGTTTGGAGCGATCGCGGCCTCGCTCAGCCCGGCTGCGTTTATTCAGTCATGCGGCCCGCAACCAGGGCAAACCGACGACCATCTCCATATCGATTTAGGTTTTGTGAGCTTGACTCCGCGCGAATGCAGCGAGGCGCTTTGAGCTCCCGTAACGCAAATGAAGAATCTCGGAACAGAACGGGGGCGCTTTTATCGCGAACGCGTGCTTGTCGCAACACCACCGCGTGCCGTGATCGGCCTGGAAGCCGAGTTCAATCTTTTGGTCAATGGACGCAGACGGCGTCCAGAGAAAGTGTTTGGCGATCCCAGCCGTCTGGTGCGCCGGCGAATGATTCCGCGGACGGGCAAATCGTTTCAATTGCCCGCTGGCGGCGCGATTTACTTCGACACGGGAGTGATCGAAGTCGCGACACCAATTGTTGAGCTTGAGCCCGGCTGTTGTTATCGCGCGACACGCTTACTCTGGGAGCAAATCCGCTATTTACGAATGGAGCTGGACCACTGGGCCAAACGAAACGGCTGTCGATGTTGCCTCCAGGGTTTTAGCACGCACTACAATTTTTCATTTCCGACTGCACGGAAATCAAAACTGCGCGATGCGAACAAGCTTGCGTATCTGCTCGCGCACATTTTGCCAGCGCCCTTGATTTTGCTGGCCTCGAACCGGCAGAGCAGCGCCGTCGGCGTTCGTCCGCGCAGGACCCGAGTCGAAGTGACGGCTGACTTCACGCCTGACCCCGCGTTAATGCTGGCAACGTGCGCTTTCATCGCGGGTGCGGTACAGACGGTTCTGCGTTGGGAAGATTTTCGCCTGCGGCGGTTGACCCGATATGGAATTCCTCGGATGACGCCGTTTCGTCTGCGGAAACATTCTTCGCGCCGAGGTTGGCGCGTAACGGCCGAGTCGTTAGGCCAAAATCCATTCACCTCGGATATCAATGCGCCGCTTTGGAAATTGCGCGATGGTCGAACGCTGAGTTTGCGTGCAATTGCGACAGAAATCTTGATGCCATTTCGCCGACGAACCCGGCGGATTAGCGACTCCAGCACGCTGGAGCACATCGCCGCGATTTTCGCCGGAGATGCGCGCTCACTTCTCGACTTCGAAAAGCGCCCCGAAACTTATGATGATGTGGGGCGTGCCATTGATTGGGGACGCCGCCGGCTGCGACGTTGGTCACGCTCCAAATATGAAAAAATCATCCATCGCATGATCGCGCACGAACCGGTGCGCATTGGGCGAAAGCGATATCGCGTGGACCGAATGAGCGGCTGGTATCAGGTCGAATTTCGGGAAGTGGGAACCAAGCGGCGTCGGACATTTAATCTCGACGAACTGGTGCAAATGTCGGATGGAAAAAAGCTAGCTCCTGCTGCATCACACAAACGTAAGCCTGCCAAAAAGCGGCGCGCTAAATAATTTAGTTACTACTGATTGATTCGTTAGGCGCTTTGTGAGGCTGGTGATCTCCGACGCAAAAACCAGGTTATGTAGATAAGGGTTCCTAACACAGCTGGAATCATAAAATAGCTGGCTTCGGTCCCAAGTTCGCCGCCGGTTATCCACGCGGGCCCAGGGAATGTGACATCGAACAAACGTCCCTGCGGCAGGCGGCCGCCATTGCGCGTTCCGATGATGAAGAGCTGGCCAAAATCAAAAGCGGCATGCCAGCCGACCGCCCACCAAAGCGATCCTGTGATACGAACGCTGATGCAGATGATGAGGCCGAGGGCGAAAATCATTCCGATATCGATGGCATTTTCGTGTGGTTTCACCAGATGGAGGCCGGCAAACAGCGCGGTGGTGATCAGCGCCGCGGGCCAGAAACCGGTGCCACGCCAGAGTGACTGCAACGCGTAACCGCGGAAAAAATATTCCTCGGTGACGCCGACAAGTAACATCGCGACCAACCACAAGATCGGCGACGAGATAAGATCAGTGCCCCGCAACGCGAGCCCGTGAATGCGCATCCCGCCGGTGACGAGCATGCCTGCTGCAACAAAAGCAACGACGACAAGCGCAGCAACTACTCCATTCCAAAAAAGTCCGCCGAATGCTTCATTGATCGGCAGGCCGTAACTGTCGATGCGACGGCGTTCGCAAAGTGCAAAGACGCCGGTCACGATCAGAACCGCAATCAAATCGAAACCGTCACTAAGAATAATTGACAGCGCGCTCAACGCGCTTCGATCGACATCCAGTTCCGCCTCGAGAAACCCGATCGCTGGTTGTTCCAGGAATTGACCTACAAGGACAATTGCCGCGACGAAAATCAGAAATCGCCAGCCGTGGCGTAGTCGATCCGAGCCGATGAAGATCGATTTAACTTTATTCATTGGCGCTCGCGGAGGCTGCCGCGAACGGGAGAGCGAACTTCACCAAGCTCACCAGCACGCGCCCGGGTTCCTCGGCCCAAATCATGTGAGCGGAGTTCTCAAACCAAACCCATCGCTTGCTGGGCGCCTCAAGCCCTTCGAACCATCGCTGCACTGGCTCAGAGGGCGTGGTGTAGTCGTGACGGCCGGCGAAGATGAGGACTGGACAGCCGAGGCGCGTCAGCTTTGTGAAATCGATAGCCGCCATTTCTGGCAGAAGCTTTGGGAACGAGAAGGCGCTGCCGGCGTCGATTGCCTTAAAGTCGGCTTCGGAGTAGTCGGGCGAAATTTTCTCAGCGTTCTCCCAAAAGTCATAGCTGTCGCGACCGTAAGTAAGCCCGCCGTAGTGTACCGACCATTTTCGCTCGACGTTGATCTTTTCGAGCGGCAACGCGCCATTTGGCTCCGGGTAAGGCGCGATGGCTTCGAGTTCCTTCACCGCCTGAGCGTCACCGGCGTTTCGCGCGGTGTTCAGCACCCAGTCGTAGCAGATTCGCTCGGCCTCGCGCATGTTGATGACCTGGCCGACGCCGATGTAAGCGTAGAGCCAGTCAGGTCTGCGTGCCGCCAGGTTGAGTCCGAGAATCGTGCCCCAGGAATGGCCAAGCGCGAAAATTTTCTTTTTGCCGTACGTTGTGCGCAGATAGGCGACGAGCTCTTCTGTGTCCTGCACCATGCGTTCTGTATGCATCGTCGGCGCGACTTTTTCCGGATCGTTCAACTCATAGGTCTTGCCGCTGCCGCGCTGATCCCACTCGACAACGGTGAAGTAGTCGGTCCAAGGACTCTCAAAAAGATAACGGTTCGGCAGATCGGGTGCAGCCGGGCCGCCGTGAAGCACGAGGAGAATTGGGTGATGACGATCGCGTCCACGCACGGTAATCCATTGGCGGATTCCACCAATCTCCACCGCTTTAGCTTCATCGATTCCATTCGAGGAAACGATCTTGCTGACTTCGGCAAGGATCTTGTGAGGATTTGGCTGCGACTCCGCGTGTGGCCGAGTCGCAGCAATTGTCGCCAGCGCGAACGCGCCGCTCAAAACACGTATAAAAAGCTTCATGCTGAAAACGCCCTGGTTCACGTGCATCGAGAATGAGATGCCGGGGACGTTGCGCCCGGATTCAGCAAACTTCAGGCAACAATTTTTCTCCGTGCCTTCTTGCAGATCGACAACAATAACAGGAACAAGTCTCAACTCGGCGTGCCGCCGTGAAGAATCGGCTCTGTGGCGATTTCGTCAGGCGTGAGCTGCTGAATTTGCAGATAAGTGCGCCCCTTGTAGAAGCAGGCGACGATCACGAAGACGACAGCGGCCCCAAACATCAACCAGGTGAAGAATGTAAAGTACTGGTAGTCGCTGAGCTTGTGCCCTCCGCCTGCGGCCAAGATCCATTTGTTGACCAGACCGACAAAGAGTTCGCCGGATGCGACGGTAAGAAGCCACAGCGCCATCACCGAACTCTTCATCGTGTTTGGCGCTTGGGTGTAGGAAAATTCCAAGCCTGTGATCGACACCATCGCTTCGCCCAGTGTCAGGATCACGTAAGCCAGCAATTGCCAGTTGATGCTCGGTTTCAGTCCGGCATCGATCCAGCTCTGAATCATAACGATAACGACAAAAGACAGCGCGGTGATGAAGAGACCGATGCCGATTTTCCGCAGCGGCGTGAGCGGGAAGACGGCGTTAATTAGCGGATAGATTACATAGTTAACAAGGGGAATAAAGATCAGGATAAGAATTGGGTTGGCAGTTTGCACCTGGGCCGCGATCAAATCCATGCCAAGCCAATGCAGGTTCATTTTCTCGGCTTGCAAAGTCCATTCGGCGCCGTTGCTCATTCCCCAGAGCGCCCAAAAAACTAAAATGAAAACGTAAACCATCGCGATTCGGGCGAGCGTGATGATTCCTTCCTTACTGAACGTTTCTTTCAAATAGCCAAGGCCTCCGGGCGGGACATGCACCATTTTCTTGCGACCACCCCAGAAGAACAAAGTGGCGATCAACATGGCGATGCCCGGAATTCCAAACGCCCAACCAGGGCCGTACTTCGGATTTGCCAAAAGCCACGGGCAAAGGATCGAGGAAATAAACGAGCCGGCGTTAATGGAGAAATAGAACCAGCCAAACATTTTCGAGAGGAGATGCTTGTTCGTTTCGCCGAACTGGTCGCCCACATTCGCCGACACACACGGCTTGATGCCGCCTGCGCCGAGACAAATTAGAAGCAGCCCAATTGCGAGCATTGTTCGCTGGCCAATTCCAATTCCCCACGAGGTCGCCATGCAGGCGAGGGTGAGATTACCGAAACAGTAAACGATTGAGAGCGAAAGGATGGTCCGATATTTGCCGAACAAACCGTCGGCGAGGATCGCGCCAAAGATCGGAAGGAAGTACACGCCGAAGACGAAGTAATGCGTGTACATGTACGCTTCGTTTTCTTTCATCGGCGCCAGCACACCCGACTGGTTCAAGATGTAATGCGCCATGAAAACGGTCAGCACCGACTTCATCCCGTAGTAGGAAAAACGCTCGGCCGCTTCGTTGCCGATGATGTACGGCACCCCTGGCGGCATGCCAGTGAGGTTGGGTGGCGAAGTTACATATTTGTGTTTAGCCATGTGATCTCCTTTGGCTAGCGAGCTTCGTGGGGAACACCTTCGGCCGGACTGGCGGAAGCCGAAGGTTCGTCAGAATTTTTCTCTGTCGCGTGTGACCAAACTTTTGCTGGATCAGGCTGTTCACGCTGGACGTCTGGCATCTGGCCGACCGGATGTTTTTCGCAGGATATGCAAAAAAGCAGCATGCCAAGCGCAATGCCGATGACGCCTTGGCGGAGGAAGCGAGCCATAATGCGCCGCCACAGTTATCAGTCTCTGGTGTGGCGCGCAAGGATGAAAGCGGGGCGGTAGGGCGCGACCGCCGGGCGCGCCGGCACTATTTGGATTACGAGCAAGAGGAAATGTAAGAGTAAGGGGGAGCGCCTTTACAAGAGTGATTGAAAGACGTGGCCTTGAGGTTACTATCAGACGCGGTGGCCCGCACGGACAGAAACAGCGCCTGGAACGAAGTCTTCGCTCTCGTTCTACTCTTTATTGGCACGCTGCTGTTTCTTGCGCTGATCTCCTACACGCCAAAAGACATACCGTCCTGGATCTGGTTTAGCCGCGTTTCGCCCGCCAATCATCCTGCGCAGAATTTCATCGGGCCTGTCGGTGCAGTTGTGGCGGGGATTTGCTATCAATCCATTGGCGTTTTTGCTTCGCTGCTGTTGGCAGCAGTTCTACTCGGTTTCGGCGTGGCGAAATTATTTCACCCGCGGTTGCGTGTGGCGCCCCGAATTCCATGGATCGTTTTGTTCATCGTTTCTGGTGCGTGCCTCGACCAGTCGTGGGACATAAGTCACTTGCTCGGGTTGAAGGTGCCTGTGGACATTCAAGGGCCTGGCGGGTTGATCGGATATCGCTTGGCCGATGAACACCGTGGTCTGCTTCGCACCGCGCTTGGCCCTGTCGGCTCGCTGGTTCTCCTGATGGGAATTTATGTAACCACGCTAATTTTGGTCACAGGACTGCGCCCAATTTATCTCATTCGCGAGACAGTCAGCGCCACGCGGCGGCTCGGGGCAACACTGCGCGAGTGGCAATTGCGCCGGAGGCTGCGCAGAGCCAATCTCAAAGAAAAACTGGAGATCAGGGAGAAGCAACTGGCGAAGGAGCGGCGCATGTATGAAAAAGCGTTGCGGAAGAAAGGCATGCCTGTTCCTGAATCGGTCGGGGCGACCATTTCGCTGGAGGAACTCGAAAGCCGGCCGGCGCCAAAGGTCGTTGATACAACCGCGTTGCCGAGCGAGCACAGGACGCCGCTTGGCCGGAAACCGTCTCTTGCCGAATTGCGCGCCAGCGAAGCCAAGGCAAAAGCGGATTCCGACGTGACCAGCGCTACCTCGAGCTGGGAAGATTACGTGTTGCCAGGATTGGATCTGCTTGATGAGCACAGTTTGGAAGGCCGCGCGGCCACCGATCCCTCCGAACTGGAAGAAGTGCGGCAAATCCTGATTGATACACTAGGACAGTTCGGGATTGCAGTGGCGCCCGGCGATATTACCAAAGGCCCTACGATCACGCGCTATGAAGTGTATCCCGCGAAAGGTGTGCGCGTCGATAAGATCGTGAGCCTCGAGCGCGATCTTGCTCGAGCAACACGCGCGGAGCGGATCAACATTCTTGCGCCGATCCCTGGAAAAGACACGGTCGGCATCGAGCTGGCGAATAGTCGAAAAGTTACCGTGAAACTGCGCGAGATGTTGCAATCGCCCGATTGGGAAGACGCGAAAGCGCACGCGAAAATTCCGCTGGCGCTCGGCAAGGATGTTTATGGCAAGACGATCATCGCGGATTTGGCACAAATGCCGCATCTGCTTGTCGCCGGCACGACTGGCAGCGGGAAGAGCGTCTGCATCAACTCGATGATCGCGAGCATACTCTTCCGCTTCACGCCGCAAGAACTCCAGCTCATCATGATTGATCCGAAGGTGGTTGAGCTGCAGGTCTACACGAACCTGCCGCATCTACGTTATCCGGTCATCACTGACCCGAAAAAGGTGCTGCTGGTTTTGCGCGCATTGATCGACGAAATGGAGAAGCGCTACAAAATTTTCGCACGTGTCGGTGTGCGCAATATCATCAGCTTCAATGTGCGCCCGGCAAAAAAGAAAGATGTCGATGTTCCGGAAGAGTCCGGAGAAATCAAGGTGCCGCGCGACGACGAATTGAAAATTCCGGACAGAATGCCCTACATTGTGGTGATCATCGACGAGCTGGCGGACTTAATGCAGACGGCGCCGGCCGATGTCGAAAGCGCGATCGCGCGCATTACGCAAATGGCGCGCGCGGCCGGCATTCATATAATCGTCGCGACACAAACGCCACGCGCGGACGTGATCACAGGCGTGATCAAAGCGAACATTCCGAGCCGAATCGCGTTTCAGGTCGCCTCGAAAATCGACAGTCGCGTAATTCTTGATGAGAACGGCGCCGACCGTTTGCTCGGCCAGGGCGACATGCTTTATCTGCCGCCGAGCACATCGCGCCTAATTCGCGCGCAAGGTGTGTTGGTCACGGACCAGGAAATTCATCGCGTCGTTGAATTTGTTTCAGCGCAAAGCCCGCCCGCATTCGATCAATCGATGCACGAAAAACTAGAAGCTGCCAGCGCTGCGACCGATGACGTCACCGAGGAAGATGAGGAACTGGTCGAAAAATGTCTCGAGATTATCCGCCAGGAAAAACGCGCCTCGACTTCATTGCTTCAGCGCCGTCTCCGGCTTGGTTACACGCGCGCCGCGCGCATCGTTGATATTCTGGAGCAGCGCGGTATTTTGGGTCCCGGCGAAGGCGCCAAGCCACGCGAGATTCTGGTGGATCTCGATGCTGCCGTTTAGCCGGCATTTTTCGCGTTCATGACGATAGAAGGGCTCGGTAAAAAATTTCAGGAAGCAAGGCGAGCAAGAAATCTCACGCTCGATGAAGCAGCGCGGATGACGAAGATTCGTCCCGCCCGGCTTGCGGAGATTGAGGCTGATGATTTTTCGCAATTTCCGAGTCTGGCGTACGCAAAAGGATTCCTGCTCATCTACGGGAAATTTCTGGATGTCGATGTCACGCCATATCTGGATGCGTTCGAAGATTCGGAGCGCGTGACGGTGGATGGCTACTCATACCTCCAAGAGAATCGCCCTGAGAAGCCAGTTAGTGCGCCAGTCGTTCCGCGGCGTCCTGTTACCAGCGGCCGCGGCGACCGCGTTTCGCCGATGCCACTCATCGTCGGGATTGTGGTGTTGGTGTTCGGCTTTTTGCTAATGAAATTGGTTCTCAATGTGCAGCGGCTCGCACCGGGGAAAGCGCAGCCGACCGCGCAGATATCGCCAAGCGCACTGCCTGTTTCGCCTGCACCGACTCAAGCTTCGCAAGGCAATGTTGCCGTTGCTCCATCGGTCGCGGCAATCCCGACATCTGTCGGGACGTCAACGAACGCACCGAATCCGGTGGCGGCGGCTGGCGTAATGCCGAGTGAACCCGAGGTGCGTCGCGCCAAGCCTGTGACCCGGGAAGACCTCGCCAGGGCAGAAGAGACGCCGAATACATCCTCCGCAGAATCAAGCGACCAGAATCGGGTCGCGATTCGCCCACTTAAAAGAACCTATGTGAGAGTGACTGTGGGTGACAAGAATGAGAATCCCGCGTTCGAACGTTGGGTGTCGCCGACTGACGGCCCGGTTGAATTTCGCGGCAAGCATGTCTCGATCCGAGTTCTCGATCCTGACGCCGTTAAGATCACGAAAAACGGCCAAGCGCTGGAAGAAGGCGACGAAGACGTAACGGTGAACTGAGAGTAGTCGGAAGAGTTCTAAGGAAACGTCCAACGTCCAACGTCGAATATCGAATGCTGAGATGAAAACAAAAGCGAATCGTGTCGCTGGCAAACCGAAGGTCGGCATAATCAGCCTCGGTTGCGCCAAAAATCTAGTCGATGCAGAGATCATGCTGGGAAGCGTGTTACAGCGCGGGATGGAAATTACATCGCAACCGGAGGACGCCGATGTCCTGGTGATCAACACGTGCGCCTTCATTGATTCAGCAAAAGAAGAGTCCATCGAAGCGATTCTGGAAGCGCATCAGCAGCGTGGCTTAAACCGACGGGCGGATCAAAAACTGATCGTGAGCGGCTGCATGTCACAACGCTTCGCGAAAGAACTACGCCAGCAAATGCCGGAGGTGAATGCGTTCATCGGGCTCGATCAGGTCAGTCAGCTTGGTGAAATTGTGGAAAGAATTTTAAGAAAACGCCCAACGCTCAACGCCCAACGCTCAACGTCGAAGGCAGATAGTTGGGCGTTGGGCGTTGGACGTTCGACATTGGACGTTGACTCCCGCAACGGGGATGTCGGTCTGGCATTTGCGGACAGACG
>DASYDT010000087.1:0-6413 GCA_036499425.1 Candidatus Udaeobacter sp.
CCGATGATTAAAAGTCTTTGCTTTCAGGCTGCTCGAGGCTGGCTCATCAGCGAGTACGATGTCGAGTCGGTGCGCCTGCAATTGATTGACCAAAACCTCGATCGCCGCCATCCGACAAACGACATGGACCGGTTCGGAAAAGCTGAGCGCAGGTTTGAGGAATTCAAAACCCATCAGCTTGGAAATCGAATCCGTCATTCCGACATTTAGTCGGAGCAAACGCCCGCCGGGACGCTGTTTCACTGCGCTCATCAATTCACGTCCCGCCGAAAAGATTTCGTCTGCGTACGTGAGCACCAAGTCGCCCATTTCAGTGAGTACGAGATTGCGGCCGCTGCGCTTAAAAAGCTTTTCGCCGAGCGAGTCTTCCAAAAGCCTGAGCTGAGCGCTGATCGAAGGCTGCGATACGTGAAGTTCGTCGGCCGCTTTTCGTACGCCTCCCTTTCTGGCGACGGTCCAGAAATAGCGCAGATGATGAAAATTTAACCATTCCACAATGGAAACAATACATAACGAAAACCTAACGGTCTAATCGAATATGAATCTTAGTATCCGAGGCCGCACGCCCTAAGATGACGCGATCACAGTAACCATGATCTGAAAATAATTGATGAAAAGATTGCAGGCCGGTCGCACGAAGATGCTCGCGCTCCACGTGTACGAGAAAACTCTCGCGTCACTGAACTTTCGCCATTCATGGAGCAGGAACCCGATACCCCGGAGCTTCCGGACGCAGCGGAATGATCCTCACGCCTGCGTCTCACTCCAGCGCGCGGCGTAGGCGATCAATTCCGCCGCGCTCGTGATTTTTAGTTTCTCACGGATGTGTGAGCGATGGACTTCGACAGTTTTGGGACTGATGTGCAACTCGTCACCAATCTCCTTCATCGTCTTGCCCTTGCCGATAAGTTGAAACACTTCGAGCTCGCGATCGCTTAATCCTTCAAGGGGCGAATCGATCGTCTTCCGGCCTGAGAATTTCTCCAGTAACTTACCGGTCATTTTCTCGCTCACCGCGATTTCCCCTCGCACCACCCGCCGCAAAGCCTCAATTAATTTTTCGCCGCCCTCCTGCTTGCGAATGTAGCCGCGCCCACCTGCGCGGAGAACGCGATCGGCATATAACGATTCGTCGTGCATTGACATAACGAGAATGCGCAGATCGGGATTCATCGCGCGCACATCTTTGATAAATTCGATGCCGTTTTTCCCAGGCAGTGTGATATCGACAAGAATCAAATCCGGTTTCAATTTTCGCACCGCCTCGATCCCTTCGTGCGCGCTTGTCGCGGTGCCGCAAACATCGAGATCCGGCTCGTGTTTGATAATCTCGGCCACGCCCTCGCGGACCATGACATGGTCGTCGATAATCAAGATGCGACTCTTCTTTTGTGCGGGCGATGAGGTGGCGCTTTTCTTCTTCACAAATCGGATGAGAACGAGCAGATGATTTTTGTGCCGCGCCCGATCGCGGATTGAACCTGCACATTAGCGGCGATCATTCCGGCGCGATACGCAATTGTCCGCAGGCCCATTCCTTCCGCAGTGCGCTGCGCATCCTGCGGAGCGAATCCGACGCCGTCGTCGTCAATCGTCAGCAGTTTTTTGTCCGCGACTTTTTCAAGCGAAACAACGATCCGCCTGGGCCGCCCGTGCTTGACTGCATTGTTGACTGCCTCCTGTGCGATTCGATACAGGTGCGTTGCCGCAATCGGATCCCTGACTTCGATCGTCCCTTTGCTGCGAAAGACGCACTTCGTCTTGAATAACGTAGTGATGCTGCCGACCAACTCTTGCAGCGCAGAAGCGAGTCCGTTTTTCTCCAGGGCGACCGGCGCCATTCCCCGCGCCAGCATCCGCGTGCGATCAATCGCGTCGCTCACATCGTCCGCAATTTTCTCGATCCTTTCGCTAATGCCTTCTGGCGTGTGGGGCAAAGTTTTCTTTAGCGCGTCGAAGGAAAAGCGAATGCCGGCAAGACGCTGGCAAAGATCGTCGTGTAGATCGCTGCCGATCCGACGTTGCTCGCGGTCGCTAATTTCAAGAATCTCCTGCTCCAATTTCTTGCGGGCGGAGATATCGCGCACGAGGCCTGTAAAAATGCGCCGATTTCCGAGATTTGTTACGCTCACCGCGACATCCATGGGAAATTCGCTTCCATCTTTCCGCTGACCTCTTACTTCGCGACCTATTCCGATGATCCGGCGCTCCCCTGTGCGATGGTAGTGTTCAAGATATCCGTCATGCTCGGAACGGTAGGGTTCCGGCATCAGCATCGAAATGTTTTTGCCGACAACCTCGTCGGCGCTGTATTCGAAAATTTTCTCCGCCGCCGGATTCATTGTCTCGACGACGCCACTCTCATCAATCGTGATAATTCCATCGACGGCGGTTTCCACGATGCCACGCAGACGCCCGGCAATTTCCTTCAACTGTTGCTCGAATTGTATCCGCGAGATCGCCGTCGCGAGAATATTACCAATCGATTCGAGAAAATGAATGTCATCTGCGTTGAAAACGCGCGGCTGCATCGTTTGCACGCCCAATGCCCCGAAGGCGCGGCCGCGCCCCTCAATGACTACTGCCATGCTGCCCACCACACCATGTTCCTTCATGAATGGCGGAAGACGCAGCCGCAGGTCTTTGCCCGCGTCCGCGATGACAATCGGCTGGTTCAGCTCTAATGCGCGACCGCTCGCCGTCGCTTCGCCCGCTTCCAACTGAGCGATGCCGACATAACCACAACGCCAACCGGCGCCGGAGCGAAGCAAAAGCGATTCACCATGACTCGAGCATTCAAAAATCGAACTGAAATCGGTCTTAAGCTCCCGCACGAGCAAATGAGCGGCATCATCGCAGATAGTCTGAATGTTCGTCGCCCGTAACGCATCAAGACTGAATCGCGCGCCAACCGCCTGCTCCCGCAACTGCCGTTCGAGCCGTTCCTGACTTCGCTTCGTCTCCGTGATGTCGCGAGTGCTTTCGAGAATGAGCATTCCTTTACCCGATTGCGGCACGCGTTGGAAACGCGCGGAGACAACGATTTCACGCTTGTCATGCGTGCACTGTCGTATTTCTCCATGCCATGAGCCCTGCTTGCGCAATTGGTTTTCGATTTCGGGCCACGGGACCGGCGCTTGCGTCCGCAACAACTCATGTGAGAAGCGACCGCACGCTTCATCTTCTGTGTAGCCGTAAAGTTCGGCCGCACCCTTATTCCAAAACTCGATGCCGCCTGGTGCGCGCCAGAGAAAAATCGCATCCTGAGTGATGTCGAAGATTTGCGATTGTTGCAGGAGCTTCTGTACATCGGGCAAATGCGGCGCTGAGGGCGGGACCGCCGATGGCGAGGCGCGACGTGCCAAATGTTTGGTCGGCTTCGCGCGTCCTCGGCGTTTCATCGAAACAGCAGGTTTTCAGAAGATCCTGAAATCTGCGACCAACAATTTACACGATAGTCTTCCAACCATGCAAGTCAGGTGATTTGACTTAGACGCATCTCACCTTTGCGCAAGAAATGCGGACCAACTGACAATTATTGCCCAGACAAAAACTCGCAGCTGCACAAAATGGATATCGTGGCTGAATCGAAAAAGCAGAAAACAAAAACCGCTCGAGAGATTTCCCCACAGCGCATTCTTGTGCCGATCAACTTCTCAATCTCATCGAAAAGGGCCTTTGCTCAAGCGCTGAGCTTGGCGGGAAAAGCATCGCGCATCACCTTGCTGCATGTCATACCGCACACAGCGGAAAGTGATCGGAATATTTCCGGCCTCGTCGCTTCCGCGAAGCGCAGCCTAACCACATTTACCGAAAGTAGCCGAGGCGACTACGATCTTTCGATCCGTATCCTGGTGCGCACGGGCGTGCCGTTTCAGGAGATTTTGGCGGCGGCGGAAGAGAACAACATTGAGATGATTGTGCTCGGGGTGAACGAATCGGATCCGCTGGCCGGAATCGAATTGGGCCACACGATCGATCGCGTTTCGCGCTACGCGCGATGTTCCGTTCTGCTCGTGCGGCAAAGCGAGTAAAGGCCGCGTAACAGTACGGGATTTTCCTTACTGCGAATACGAGTCGCTCCCGAGAGCGATTTATGGATTGCCCTAATTGTTTGCAGCGTCGCGGAACCGCAGTCTTCACGCATGCAAACGACCGCGTTTCCGAAAGAAATTGATGGAAACAGCGACAAGAAACTGCTCGAAGCATTGACGCGCTCGAAAATCTACCGCCAATATGAGCGTACCTTCAGCGAGGCGACCGGATTGCCACTGGCGCTGCGGCCCGTGGAATTTTTCGGTCTGCCGTTTCAGGGCAAGAAAAACGAAAACGGCTTTTGCGCATTTATCGCCCGCAAAGACTCGTGCACGCTTTGCCTGCAAACGCAGGAGCGCTGTTCCCTCAATCTCGGCGAAGACACGCGCTCGCTTCAATGCGCCTTCGGATTAACGGAAACGACCGTGCCGGTCCGCCTCGGCCAACGGGTGATTGGTTTTCTCTGCACGGGTCAGGTCTTCACCCGCACTCCGAGAATGGCCACATTCAGGAAAAGTTTTCGTCGGCTTTTCGGCAAGAACACTGCAACGCAAAGAAAGGCGCTGGATCTCTGGCAGAAGACGCCGCGAGTCGCGCCATCTAAATATGAAGCGACGGTGCAATTGCTGAACTTCTTCGCAAAACAGCTCTCCACGCCAAGCAATCAAATCGTGCTCGAGCAGGAAAATGCCGACCCGCCGATCATCGCACGCGCGCGTCAGTTCATCGCGCAAAATAAAAGCGAGGCTCTTTCGTTAGGTGCAGTCGCGAAGGCCGCCGGTGCCAGCATGTTCCATTTTTGCAAGATCTTCCGAAAAGCGACCGGACTGAAGTTTACCGATTATGTCGCACGCGTCCGTCTGGAAGACGCCAAAGCGCGACTGGTGAATCCGAATTTGCGCATCAGTGAAGTTGCTTACGATGTCGGCTTCCAATCGCTCACGCAATTTAACCGCACGTTTCAAAGAATCTTTGGTCAGTCGCCGACTCAATACCGCGCGGAGCTTCGCGTGAGTCGCGGCGCGGTCGCATAACCAAGAAGGAGAATACTACAAAATGAAACTTCGACTTGTTCTTCTGCTCACGCGCGACAGCAATTTTCAAAGTTTGCTTGGCGAAGGGCTGTACGATGGTGGCGCCATTATTCTCGTCGCGCGGAACATTAACGATGCGATTCAGTTGATGTGTTCGCGCGGCACCGAGTTCGATCTCGTCGTCATCGATTTTGACGATGGTTCCCACGGAATAACGCTACTAAGCGCGATTCAAACGTGTCGTCCCGAACTTCCTATCATCGTGGTTACATCGAGTGACGCGTATCAAGCGGCGGGCATTGTATTCGCAAACGGCGTCCAAGCATGCCTGGCGAAGCCAATCAGCGCAGCTGAGCTCAAGATTGTGATCGAAGAACTCGCCGAACCGAAATCTTCAACTCGTGGCGGCGACCGTCCAGAATTAGTGCAAATAATCAAAATTCAACCACTCCACGCGGAATACAATACATAACGAAAACCTAACGGTCTAATCGAATATGAATCTTAGTTTCCGAGCCGACACGCCCTAAGATGGCGCCATGACAGTAACGATGATCTGAAAAATTGTATGATCGCATTGCTCGCCAATCCACCAGCTCCACTCGCTCTTCGTGTCGATTTGCTCGCATTCAGAAGACCAAATCGAACGCCGTCATTCTCTGAGCTGATCTGGAAGTTGCACCAAGTCATCGTCAATCCCGCATCCCATGCCGAAGACTTAAAGGTCGCAAAGCGCGACATGCTCCGCGTGATCGGAAAGACGAAACGGTCGCCTAAAATGCCGGGCTCGGCAGTCGTTTCCCGTTTTCGTTCAGAATCAACACAGAAAACTGCAACGCGAGTAGTTTCAGCAAACAAGCCGCGAGCCTCGCAGTTTCGCAACTACAGGAAGGTCGCATGAAACAAACTGCCATTCATCTTTCAGAATCCTTTGAAGAGGTTCTGGCAACTCTGCTCACGCTCCCGAGTACGCTCGCAGAAATCGACGAAGTCCGGTTTCCAGAGGCCGACGACTCAGAATTGCGCAAAAGCGCCAAGTGTGTCGCAGAAGTTGGAGAAGCCCTGCGTTCTCTATATGAAGCGGCGCACGGCCGGCAAGTTGAAACGCCGATCGGCTTTCTTCCCATCGCTCCGCCCGTCGCTGGTTTCCTGAAGAAAAAACCATATTACGTCGCCACACAGCACGAGTTTTTTCTCGAAGCATTCACAAGAATTCTCGTTGGAGATTCGCCTCGCAAAGGACAGACGAATCGTTCGTGCACGCCAGGCAGCAAACGCGCCACGCGCAGCGGCGGAATAAACGGCCACAGCAGTCACGCAAGAAGACTAAACGGAAATGTTCTC
>DASYDT010000088.1:0-34372 GCA_036499425.1 Candidatus Udaeobacter sp.
ACTCTCACAGCCCAGCTCAGAGAGCAGGCCGCGCAAATCCAGAAAGTGAGCGCCCACCTTGAGATGAACAAACCTGCGGCGCAAGTGGTCGCAAACAAGCCGTAAAGTTGCGAGATAGATCAGCTTCGCCGCGGCGAGCACCAAGGTGAATTTATAAAGGCGTTCGCCACAGCAAACGCCTTTACCATTTCGGTTCTTCGACAGTATCGACGCTCTCACGTTGGAGCGTGTTGTAGCCGCGGCGCTGTGTCGCCGTGCCCGGAAGTGATGCTAGCCAAGAGTGCCTCCACACAGCGAGGCGGTTACAACTCATCGTGTTGAAGCAGGTCTTCGAACCGTCGGGAAAAATTCGCGTAAGACGGATATGGCCGGTTCGGCTTTGCGGGGCTGTAGCGCCAATGCTTGTACATCCAAAGCCACGGGGCTGGATTTTTTCGCACGTAAGGTTCGAATGAATCCCAACAGGCTTGGGCAATCTGTTCATGAGTCATCGCAGCGGTGCGTTCGATCTTCGGATGAAAAATGATCCGGTAACGTCCATGAGGCAGGGGTTCGCAGTGCGCGGGGATGATCGGGGCGCCGGTTTGCTCGTGCAGCCAGGCGTGCGCGGAAGTCACGCTTGTTTTTAGTCCGAAACAATCAATCGCCACCGCGCCCTGAGCCGGCGGCACGGTGAGATCGACCAGCAGCGCGGTGCGCCCTTTTTGCCGAAGCACTTTGTAAAGCCGAATAATCCCGCGCTCGCGTGGAACCAACGCGTGGCCGGATTGCTCGCGCAATTTCTTAAAAATTGGATCAAGCAACGAATTCTTAAATTCCTGCGAGATAATCGTGCCTTTCAGCTCGAGAAAACCACCGGCCAGACTCAGCCATTCGAAGTTGCTGTAGTGGTAGCACGCGATAATAAAGCTTCGCTTCGGCCCCGCGTTGTGCGCCGGTTCCTCCAAATTTTGCCATTCGATATAGCGAGAGAAATTGTGCTGGGTCAGACGAGAGCTCCACAGCAGATCGACCATGGTTCGCGCAAAATGTTGAAATGATTCGCGCACAATTTTTTGTCGCTCACCAGGAGAGAATCGGTCGCCGAACGCGACCTCCAGATTACTCAGTGCGATGCGATATCGAGGCTGATCAAAAAAGCTAAGCAGCGCACCAGCTGTCCTGGCAAGATGATAACAGGCCCTTCGCGAGAACAATGGGATTAATTTTGTGGCAAGGACCAGGCCTAGCCACTCCAGACGGTACCGGATTCGCTTCCATCGCGAACGCATTGCGCACTGTAAACACGGCCCTCAGCAGAACGCCAATGACGAATGTCGAATGTTTAATGACGAAGGAATGAACCGCCTTCGCGCGGCTACGGCGCGGCAGGCGAAACCAGAATGACAAAGGAAAACACTTAGCGCTTCGTCATTGGAACATTCCAGCTTCATTCTTCATGCGGCATTCGTGGTTCGTCATTGACGGACTTTGTCCGTTTCACCGGACCTGGCTGGGATTGCTTACTGGTGGGAGGTTCTTGCGAAAATCCGCCTGTTGTCGCTCAGCTTCGTGTCGTTGCTGCGCCTCGCGCGATGCTTGCTCGGGGTCTTGACCTTGATTTGCGCAGCCGAAGAAAACAAGCGTCACCGTCGGAACCAAAAACATAAAAGTGGCCAACTTTTTCATAAGAAAGTCCCAACATAATCAAGCCAACGCGTGCGGCAAACTTGCAGAGACGTCATAAGAATGACGAAACGCTCAATCCATTTTGTCATTCCGAGCCCTTCGACTTCGCTCAGGACGGGCTCCGCCGAGGAATCGAGCGAGCGGGCCGAGCGACATGGACGGTCGCGCCGCCAGGGTAGCGGCGAGAGAGTCGGGAGACGAACGAGTCAATCTCTGGCTGTTTCGGGAAAAGATTTAGAGATGTCTCCGAACCTTCGCATAAAGCTACGGCTTGGCAGGCGACTGCGCTCGACATGACAAGTCAGGCGGGCGCCTCAGTCGGGTCGTTTATCCGATTGCAGCCGCAGATAATCGCGCTCGAGAGCTTTTAAGCGTTCGATAATTTCGTTCAATGCGAGCTCGTTCTTTAAATTTATTTGATAATCGATTTCGGCGCGCAGTCGGTCTTTATGGCTCTGCCGATTCTGCGACATCAAAATGACCGGGGCTTGCAGCACTGTCAGCATGTTAATGAAAGTACTAAGCAGCAGGTAGGGGTACGGATCGAAGCCGCTGTTTGTGAGCAGCAAGGTGTTTGTCAAGACCCACGCGTTAAAAAAGAGCACCGCAGCGATAATGAATTTCCAACTGCCGCCGAATCCGGCGATAAAGTCCGCCGCGCGATCGGCAAGGGTCAAGTGCGCCGCTTCCTCCACATTGACATTGCGCGTGGCGCTGTGACGTAAAAGCTCATCGGTATGCCGGAGCCGGTTGGCAAGAGCGCTCAGCAGCTCCAGCGCGACGTTTGGACTGCTTCGCACAAAAGAGAGAAAATGCTCTCGCGAGAGCACCGCCAGCCGCGCGTCCTCGGCAATGACCGCATCAGCCGACCGCCGCTTTCCATCGAGCAACGCCATCTCGCCAAAAAAATCTCCACGGCCCAGCTCCGTCAGCGTGATCTCGTGTCCCTGGGTTGTGCGCACGCAAATCCGGACCTTTCCGCGCTCGATTACATACATTGCGTCGCCCTCGTCACCCGCGCGAAACAGAAATGTGCCGGCCTTGCGGTCGAGGCTCTCAAGCAGATGACACAATTCGCCGGCCGCCTCGTTATCGAGCGATTCGAACAATGGCACCTGACGCAGTGTATCGATGGTCATTTGCGAAAAACGACGGAATACTCATCAGAATAGCGGCAATTCGCAATGCCGAGAAGCTCCATTTATCCGGCTGGAATTTTCGATGGCTTCGAACGACCGAATCTGATATAACTGCGATTGATCTTCGAAATCGCAGAAGTCAAAAGGAGAAAATTATGTTTCATCTTATCTGGTATATCATTGTCGGCTTAATCGCGGGATACGTCGCAAAATCAGTGATGCATATGCATCTCGCGCTCACGTGGACAATTGTGCTGGGCATTATCGGCTCAATTATCGGCGGCGCCGTCACCCATCTTTTTTATCCGCCAAGCGCCGGAGGCCGATTTCATCCCGGTGGCATAATCGTTTCCATTCTCGGAGCAATTTTAGTCCTTTATCTTTGGTATAAGTTTGGCGCGCGCGCGCACGTGCAACTACCACGCGGGTAATAAATGGTACGGCGCGACCTAAGTTTATCCTGAGCGAAATCGAAGGAGGCGCGCCGAAGTGTGCCCGGCTTCAAATTGACTTGAGCACGTTCAATTCTAGGTTGAAATGGCGCTCGGTCGCGCCCTGCGAAACGTGAAAAGCGTACTCTTTGTTTGTACCGGTAATATTTGTCGCAGCCCAATCGCGGAAGGGCTTTTTCGTCGATTGCTTGGGAACCGTAAAGACATCGAAGTTGTTTCGGCTGGCGTGCATGCCGTGCGCGGCCAGCCGCCGAGTCTTTACGCGGTGCAAGTTTGCGAAGACGAAGGCGTGGATATCAGCGGCCAGCGCAGCCAGCCTATCAGTTCATCCCTGGTCGATCGCGCCACGCACATTTTCGCCATGACCGGTGGTCACGTCGAAATGATCCAAACACAGTTTCCCCAAAGCGCCGACAAAACATTTCTGCTGCGCGAATTTGAAGAGCCGGGCACAACGGTGTGGCGCGACGTGCCGGACCCGATTGGTCTCGGCCGCGAAGTGTATGAGGATTGCGCACACATCATCAAGAATGCCCTACCGAGCGTGCTCGCATTTGTCGAGCAGGGCGCGCTGGTCCCGCCAGGTGCAGCTAGCACTGGCGGTGTTTACGTGGGCAGTGATATTTCTCGAGACGTGGAATCTGAAAAAATGACATCGTCGTCTCGCATTTATGGCGAAGCATTGCGCCGTACGGATCCAGAAATTTACGACGCGATCATGGCGGAGGAAAAACGGCAGCGCGAAAACATCGAGCTCATTGCTTCCGAAAATTTCACCAGCCGCGCCGTGATGGAAGCGCAAGGCAGCGTGCTCACGAACAAGTATGCCGAAGGTTATCCGCGAAGACGCTGGTACGGCGGATGCGAAAACGTTGATACCGCCGAACAACTGGCGATTGATCGTGCAAAGCGACTTTTCGGCTGCGAGCACGTGAACGTGCAACCCCACAGCGGCGCGCAAGCAAACATGGCGGTGTATTTTTCTGTGCTAAAACCGGGCGACAAGATTCTGGCCATGAATCTCGCGCACGGCGGCCATCTCACACACGGTCACCCCGCGAATTTTTCCGGCAAATTTTATACCGTCTCGCAATATGGCGTGAGCGAGAAGACCGAGCAGATCGATTACGACGCGTTGCAAAAGCAAGCGGAAGAGGTCCGCCCGCTCATGATCACCGCCGGCGCGTCAGCTTATCCGCGCATCATCGATTTCCCGCGGCTGCGCCAAATCGCGGACTCGGTCGGCGCGCTTTTGTTCATCGACATGGCGCACATCGCTGGGCTTGTTGCCGGTGGTCAGCATCCCAGTCCGATTCCGCACGCGCAATTTATCACGACCACCACGCACAAAAGTTTGCGCGGGCCGCGTGGCGGCATTGTCATGTGCGAGGAGCAATTCGCGAAGCCGATTGACGCGACGGTTTTCCCGGGTGTCCAGGGCGGACCGCTCATGCACGTGATTGCAGCCAAAGCGGTTTGTTTTCATGAAGCGCTCCAGCCGCAATTCCGTGAATACCAGCGGCAGGTCGTGCTCAACGCGAAAGCGCTGGCCGCGGGCCTGGCCAAACACGGTTACCGCATCGTTTCCGGCGGCACCGACAATCATTTGATGCTGGTCGATCTTCGCCCGAAGGAAATTAACGGCAAAGAAGCGCAGGAAGTTCTCGACCGCGCCGGAATCACGGTAAACAAAAACGGCATCCCGTTCGACACCTACCCAATCTTCAAACCCGGCGGCATTCGCGTCGGCACACCCGCGGTCACAACCCGTGGAATGAAAGAAGAAGAAATGCTCGAGATCGCCGATTTAATGGCCGAAGCCCTAACGAATCGCACCGACGAAGCCGCATTGAATCGCGTCCGCGAAAAAGTGCGCGACCTAACTCGCAGATTTCCGTTACCGTCATAGCGAACGGCGGACCGTACTTAGCGCGTTGTAGGCAACGGCTGTATATTCCTGGGTGCAAGTTGCAACTCAGGGCCCAAAAACAGCGACGGCGACTCGCCGCTTTGGCGGCAGAGCTACCGCAATCGGGGTAAGCTACGAATCGCGAATCGCCGCATCAATTGCATCGACGATGCTCTGTGGTTCAAAATCGAGCCTCTGGAACGGAATCGGCGGTGACGAGATTACCTCCGTCACCCTACAATCACCCGACGCAGTCGATGATGTCGTTGTTGTTTTGCGCGGCGGCAATGACGCAGGAGCTTTTGTTTCGGCAAAATACCGATCCAACGGAATTCCGATTACAAGTTTGAGCTCTGTATTAGTGGAGACGATCAAATCATTCGTGACCCAATTTCTAAAGCTCCCCCAACACGCACGCTCTGAGTCGCGCTTGGTTTGGGCAATTCCATCATCTGCCGGTGCTGGAGCAACGACACACTTGCCAGCCGTTCTCGATGCCCATCGTGCAGAAGCCTCCGATTCGCCGATGTCTCGGTTCATTGACGGTCGCGGCTCTAACCAAAAGCGTGTCTTTGAAACTTTCTGTGACTTGCTAAGGGCCGCATGGATGGAGCAGGTCGGAAGCAGCCCAAGCGAAGAAGAACTCCGCGAACTCCTCCGGCTCGTCCACGTTGAGCTTTATGATTTTGGCGCTGGATTGCGGAGCGAGCGAATCGCTGAACGAGAACTCCGAGCTCATGTCGTGTCCAACGCTTCCCAGGCTCCCACGGCGTGGTCCGCGCTCGAGAAAATTTTCGAGCGTAATGACCGCAACGGACTTACCGTCACGCCCGCATCGTTGCGGCGCGAACTGGCTGCTGCCGGAATCGCGCTGGCGCTACCGCCCGATTATGCGCATGACATTGAGCGATTACGTCAGCTGACCGAACGAAACCTAAAACTCCTCAACGAACACACATCACTGCCGTTTGGGCCCGGAGACATAGACCACGTTCACATTGATCGCACGGACGAATTGACCAGTTTCCTCGCGGCCGCCCGTAACACCGACTTGTTGCTCACGGGCGACCCTGGATGCGGAAAAAGCGGTCTCGTGCATGACACTGCCAACGAGCTTCGAAAAAATGGAATGCCGGTCGTGCTTCTCCTTGCAGAGGAAATTGCGTGCACCGTCAGTGGCGGCAATTTGCTTGGTCTGGATCACTCGCTGGTCGAGGTGTTGGAAAACTGGCCGGCGGCTACGACCGGAGTTCTTCTAACCGATGCATTGGATTCCGTGCGTGACCCAACAGCACAACGTGAAATTCGCGCGCTGCTACGCGACATCGTAATGGCGAATTTGAACTGGAAAGTGGCCGCGAGCGTTCGCGAATTTGATTTAAAGCATAGTCGCGAACTGCGCGGAGTTTTTCCCGGAACCGGTGTTGTCGATCACGAGTCGCCGGATTTCAGCGGCGTATCGCATTTTTACTTGCGGGGTGTAACGGATGATCAGCTGGACGAACTGGGCCAACGACGCCCAGAAATAGTTCCATTCTTAGATAGCGCGCGCGCGAATCCAAAATCAGGGTCGCTGCACAAGTCGCCTTTCTACTTGCGACTCGCCACAGAACTGCTGGCTGCGGGCGTAGCTCCAGCGCGAGTCGCTGATTGGAACAGTCCGGCATTACTCCTGCGAAAATTCTGGGAAAACCGCGTTGAAGGCGATGGCGCAGAAGCACGTGTTGCCGCAATCGGCGCGATTTGTCGACGAATGGTTGAACAGCGGACGATGGTTGTTGCGGCACAGGAGGTTTCCTTTGATGCCAGTGGATTAAGAGCGCTCAATGATCTTCGTAGTCGTGGCATTTTGAAAAGTCCGTCTCTGCTGCACGACGACAAGGTGGGCGCCGAAACAATTCGATTTTCGCACCACCTGCTCCACGACTATGCCATCGCACGTGCCTATGTTCCCACCGTTCCTGATCGTTTTTGCAATTTCGTACGACAGGAGACGTTGTTGCCCATCTTTTACCGTCAAAGCTTTGTCTTTGCATTGGAAGAAATCTGGGACGCAGATCAAACACGCAAAGACTTTTGGACAACCGCGCTCGATCTCGAAGGGACAGCAACGTTGCACGGCCTGTCGCGAATCTTAGGACCAATGATAGCGGCGCGGCGCGTGGAACGAGTGGATGATCTGCAGCCGTTGCTCGAAGCCATCGCGGCTTCGACAGATAGCGCTGATCCGCCGCAAAAGGCGCTGCGACATCTTGCGTCCGGTTTACAGGATACCCCTGCCGAATTGATCCTTGCGGGCGCTCCGGCGTGGTGCGAATTCGTAGAGGGGGTGAGCGTCCTGATTGTTTCGAAGCCGTTTCTCGAAGCGCCCGTCACTCATATCTTAGCTCGTCTCGATGCCGTCGGTGCAAATCGATAATCAAAAATTGTTGAACGTAGCTGCCCGCGCGCTACTGCGCGCTCATGTCAGCAAAGCGGTCTCGCAGGGCTGGCGGTACTCAGCAAATGTCGCGATCGATACGATCTGCAAAACGTACGCGACCTGTCCGCGTGAATCCGCAGCAGCCCTGCAAGAACTCATGACATCCCAGCGGCTCGCGCAGTTTCCGCACGATGACCTGTTCGATCTCGCACACGCCATTAAGTTCTTGGGAGCTGAGGGTGACGAGATTGTTCTCCGTCTGTTTGAAACCGCGTTCGAGGCGGAACCCCCACCAGGTCAATGGGAGCAATTCGGTACTGCTATTCTTCCAATGAGTATCCAAACGAGCGATCAGTGGAACAGCATCCATTATTCGCTCGCTGAATACTACGCGCAACGACGCGGCGACAACGCGACACTCATGACAGAGATTGCGTGCCTTGCTTGGAACGCGGTTGTCCGTCGACGGGGAGAGCGCCGACGAGGCGAGTTGGAAACTTTGGCGCGCGTGAAGTTTCGCGATGTGGAATGCGAATTGCCACAAGACTACTCGCACATTTGGGGTCGTGACTTCGCCTATGAAGAAAATCGTATTCTTTCGCACTTTGAGATCCTTCTGCGCGGATGGGCTGGTGACAACGACGTCGCTCGGATCGAAGCGGCCTTAGATGCTGTGGCACGTCGAAATCGCACATCATTGGTGTGGGCGCTGTTAATGGAAATTGGAGCCGAACATCCGCAGTCACTTGGCTACCGACTTGAGCCGTTGCTCACCGAGCCGGTGTGTCTTTATCACCCGGATTATGCTTATGCAGCGGCCGCGTTGCTTCGGGCGCTTCATAGAGTTGGCGACCAAACCAAACGCGAGCGGCTTGAACAGTTGGTTTTTCCGCTGCCAATCAACATACGAGCGCGCCGCTCGGATAGTTGGGAAGACGGAAAACCTGCACCGTGGGTAATTCATTCACAAAATCGCCTGCTCGCTGGGCTGCAGCAGGAGAATATCGTGTTGTCGGAAACGCGCGATTTGTGGGTGGCGCGAAATACCGCAGGTGAACTGCAAGGCGCTGCGACGCGACACCGGACCGAAATTACGTCGCACACGTATACGGATGAAGAACTGATCGAAAGGCGCGGCGTAAACCTGAACGATCCTACCAACGCCGAGATGTTTCGGCTGCGCGAAGCTCTGAAACCATTTGCAGAAACGGCGGCGTCCTTCAGCCTAGGCGACATTGAACGTGAATGGTCCGTTATCGCTGAATCCGAAAAAGTAGCTGCGCAATATCATAGGTCTTTCCCGGAAATGTCCCAGGAACTTTGGGGCTACCTCGTCGGTGCCTGCGCGAAAATTGCGCGTCATGCAGACTGGCCGCAAAGCGATGAGCGTTGGCAAACTATCCGGCGAATTCTTCTCAACGCATCGCACGATGCCGTTCCAGCGCCGGATCAACCGGACAGTAAACATGACAGTTGCTCTGCCTGGGGCTGGCCGTCGCCGCGAATCGATGCCGCGACAGGATTGCCACGGTTATTGGCGAATCTCGGTGGTGCTGATGAAGAAGTAGCTGCTGCTATTCGCGCGCTGTCTCGCGACGGTTCAGCTGCGGTACGCTTTAACCTTGCAAGCGTCTTGCCCGTGCTGGCTAAGAGCGCCCCTGATTCAATGTGGGAACTGACCGATGCGTTTGTCGCTGACGAGCCGCACTTCACCGTTCTGGACGCTGTTGCCCACTCAATGGATTGGCTTTGGAACCTTGACGCCGACAAAGTTGCGCAACGACTTCATGAGATAGAGAGCCGCGTTCGTGAGCAAGCGCCAGCCGATCACAGTATCCATGAAACGCTTGCTCATAATTTCGTTTTCCAATTTCTCCGCACCGGACGGCCCGATTGTGAGAAATACGTGACGGATCTGATCGCGGGGTGCGGAGAGCCACGCGCAACAAAACGTATCCTTCCGCAACTCCACGTGTGCCGGGCTGGAGGATGGATGACGGCAGGCGATCCTGAAAAAACCGACGAGAAGATCGACGCTTTACGTGCACGCACGTGGACGTTTCTGCTGGATCTGCTGAGTACGGCTCACTCCAGACTGCAATCAACTCGGCGGCGCTGGCTCGAATTGAAGCAGATGGGCAACAACGACGATTCACCTGAGGTAAAACAGACCCAGGCTACGATCGAACAACTGGCACACATTGTGGATGGCATTGCCTCCGAGCTCTATTTCGGTAGCGGCGCATTTGCTGACAAACAGAAGAAGAACGAGGAGCAATTAACTCCGGCGCAAACTGAGCGGTTTTGGCGAGAAGCGGCTCCGTTGCTCAAGATATTGGCGAAAGAACCGCACCCACATACCGCATACGAGGTCGTTCAAACGCTCCACTATTTACTGCCTTGCAGCCCAGAAGAAGTTTTCTTGCTTGCTGCGGAGTCCATACGGACAAGCTCTACCGCAGGATTCCAATTTGAATCGTTGGCAGTTCCAGAAGTAGTCAAGATAGTGCAGCGGGTTCTTGCTGATCATCGGGATATCCTACAGGTGCAAAACGGTAGCGAGCCACCTGCTCTGACCGCTCTCCTCGAGGTCCTCGATATCTTTGTCGAGGCCGGTTGGCCCGAAGCACGCGCGCTCACTCATCGACTCGAAGAGATCTACCGTTAACGCTGCGGACGAGTAGCGGGATTCCCGAAAGACTTCCCAGCACATAATCGGCTTCCTTCTCGTACTCGTGCGCATCGACGAAGCGTGCGTCTGGGATTGCGACTACATGCATTCCAGCGGCCTTGGCTGCCGCGATCCCAGAAAGCGCGTCCTCGATGACAAGGCATGCATCTGCAGGAATGCCAAGTTTCGTCGCCGCGCGCAGGTAGATATCGGGCGCCGGTTTGCCCCGTTCGATTTCGTCGCCCGTGACAATGACGTCGAAGAATGCAGTCAGCTGATGTCGATCTAAGAATGGTCGCGCCGATGCGCCCACGGAACTCGTCGCGACGGCGAGGTGCAGATTCATTTGGCGTAATTCTTCGAGCACCGCTCTCGTTGAAGGAAAAAGATCAACACGATTGGCGAAAAACTTCGTCGCAATCTCGCCCCGCCGCCGTATCAATTCCTCAGTAGGCGCGGAGATCCCTAATGCTTTTTTGTAAAACTCGACCGCGAGCCGGTAGCTCACGCCGAGCACTTCACGGTGATATTCGCCGCGATACGTCACGCCGTATTCGCGCAACAACTGCGCATCGATCTCGTTCCACCATGGCTCGGAGTCGGCCAGTACGCCATCGAGATCGAAAATTACTGCGCAAAACGGTTGTGGCATGATTGTAAGGCAACGGCGCTAGTCGCGCTTTGCAGTTGTACGAGCGGACGTTCTTTTCTCGATTCGCGAATCTGGGACAAGCCACATGAGAGCGACGAAGACGTAACATCCGCACGCGATCAGTGGCAGCCAGAGTGCGATCGCGACTGCTACTGCGCAGAGGGCGAGCGAAACATATTCCTTGATGTGACTGCCGACTGCACGAGCAAGCTGCGAATCGGGACCTTCAGTAGCAATGAGCGATCGCTCGAGCACCCAGTACGCGATCGCTGCCAGCAACAGAACTACGCCATAAGCGGCGACTGGCATGGCGGCGAAGTTGTTTTCGCCCATCCAGCCTGTCGTAAACGGAATCAGCGACAGCCAAAACAGCAGGTGCAGATTCGCCCAGAGATTTACGCCGGTGATCTGTTTCACCGTATGCAACATGTGATGATGATTGTTCCAATAAATTCCGAGGAACGCGAAGCTGAGCACATAACTCAGGAAAATCGGCAGCAGTGGGCGCAATGCTACGACCTGAACGCCGTGCGGTACTTTGAGATCCAGCACCATGATGGTGATGATGATCGCGAACACAGCATCACTGAAAGCTTCCAAGCGCGTTGACGGCATGCCGATTAGACTAAAGCGAAGAGCGGTTTGCGTGCGAGGATCAAACGGATGGCCATGGCGATGCGCGCACGTAATCGGGTGAGAAGATTCCGTTTAAAATCGGCGTCAATCTGCGTAATCTTTGGATGCTCATGAATCGAGCCGCTGATCAACCGGAACCAAACCCGCTCCGTGAAGGATTAGCCACGCGCGCCGTGCCACAGCCGTGTAGCATTGTGATCTTCGGCGCTACGGGCGATCTTACCCATCGCAAGCTTGTCCCTGCGCTCTATAACGTTGCGGCCGATGGCGACCTGCCGCCCGCTGTGGCGATTGTCGGTTTCGCGCGCCGCAAGAAAAGTGACGAGGAATTCCGGCGCGATCTCGAAGAAACCACGCGTAAGTTTTCCCGCCAGGCTGTGCGCGATGAAATCTGGAAGACGTTCGCGCAATCGATTTTTTATCATCAGAGCGAGTTCGGCGACGAGTCTGGTTACAAGCGGTTGGCCAAACGCCTCGATGAAATCGACAAAGACCACGGCACGCGTGGCAATCGCCTTTTCTATTTTGCAGCCGCTCCAGACCAGTTTGAACCGATTCTCAAGCACTTGAAAGCCGCGGGCTTGAACGGGACGTGCAAAGGAAGCTGGGTTCGGGTAATTGTCGAAAAACCGTTCGGGACCGATCTCGCCTCGGCACGCGAGCTAAATCGGGTGATCCACAATTCCTTTACCGAAGAGCAAACCTACCGGATCGACCATTTTCTCGGCAAGGAAACGGCGCAGAACATCCTCGTTCTCCGATTTGCGAACGCGATTTTCTCGCCGCTATGGAACACGCATTACATCGATCATGTGCAGATCACAGCAGCGGAAACCCTGGGCGTCGGGACTCGCGCCGGCTATTACGAAGGCGCAGGCGCCTTGCGCGACATGGTGCAGAACCACTTGCTCCAGCTGCTTTGCCTTACGGCCATGGAACCGCCTACGGACCTGAGTGCCGACAGTATTCGCGACGAAAAGGTCAAAGTCGTTCGATCGCTGCGTCGCTGGTCGCGCAATGACATTGCGGTCAATGTTGTGCGCGGGCAATACACCAAAGGCGCTATTCATGGCGACCCAGTGGCCGGTTATCGCCAGGAAGAAAACGTCAACCCCGATTCGCAAACCGAGACTTTCGTCGCCCTGCGTTTGTTCATCGACAACTGGCGATGGGCCGACGTGCCGATTTATATGCGCGTCGGGAAAAGGCTTCCTAAATCGGCCACCGAAATTTCCATTCATTTCAAGAAAGCGCCTGCGGTGCTGTTTAACAAAGATTTGCATGACCTCAATGTGCTCGTTATTCGGATTCAACCCGATGAGGGAATCGCGTTGCGGATTCATGCAAAGGTCCCCGGCACGAGCTTTCACATCGAGCCGGTGAAAATGGATTTCCATTATGGAACGTCTTTCGGAAAAGCCAGCCCGGAAGCGTACGAGCGCTTGTTGCTCGACGCGATGAGCGGTGACGCTACGCTCTTTGCCCGCCGCGATGAGGTCGAGCAAGCTTGGGCTTTCATCGATCCGATCGAGGAAGCCTGGCATGCGAAAAAGGATGTGCCCGAGTTATTTTTTCATCCAGCGGGATCGTGGGGACCGGAGGCGGCAGATGATCTGCTCGCCCGCGACGGCCGGGCGTGGAGGAGACTGTGAGCTATGCCTGCCGTAACTGAAACATATTCGCTCGGAGTACCGGTCGAAGTTGGCAAAATTGATCACGAGCTAAAAAAACTCTGGCGGGAAAGCGAAGGCGCAGCGACCCGCGCTTCGCTTATGAACCTTGCCGTTTACAGCGAAGAGCCGGGCTCACTGAACAACAATACGCAACTGATGGCGAGAATTACTGAGAACCACGCGTGTCGCGCGATCGTCATCGAAGCTGATTGCAACGCAGAAGAGGATGGGGTTGACGCCTGGATCAGCGCGCACTGCCACGTCAGCGGTGCCGGCGGCAAACAAATTTGCTCTGAGCAGATTTCATTCTGTCTCAACGGCGGGTGCACTACTCAGTTACCGAACATTGTTCTCTCAAACCTGGATTCAGATTTGCCGTTGTACCTTTGGTGGCAGCAGGAATTCCATGAGCCGATGGATGCGCAACTTTGGACTTGGGTAGATCGAGTTATCTACGACAGCAGGCCCTGGCACGATTTTCAGGCACAAATGCGTCTCGTGGAATCCGCACAAGCCGAGGCAAAACAGCGCATCGTCCTTTGCGACCTGAATTGGACGCGGCTGGACAAGGTTCGTTTCGCGCTCGCGCAATTCTTCGATCATCCCGCTTCGCATCATCATTTCGCTAAAATCAAAAAAGTACGAATTGATCACGCGTCCGGATTCCGATCGACCGCACTTCTGTTTGTTGGCTGGCTCGCGGCGCAATTGAATTGGCGCTCTGAAAAAACAGTTGGGGAGAACAAGCTTCAATTCGTTGGCTCCTCGGGTCGCAAGATCGATATCGAAATGCACCAGCGCGATGGCCAACCGATTCACGAAGTCGCGGTCACGGCGGGCGATATAGAATTCCTCATTACCCATGCGAAGTGCGGTGATCTTCTGGAAATTTCACGCGGGAAAGCTGGTGAAAAACGTGTTCCACAATTAATGCCCGCAGGAAAAAACGATCCAGTGAGCCTGATGAGCGAAGAACTGATGCGCGGCGGACCGCATCACGTTTACCTGCACGCGATCAATTGCGTCCGCGAATTACTGTAGCCACCGCCCTGTGGGCGGTCCTCTTTGGAATAAACCCGACGGGCCACAGGCCCGTGGCTACAACTTTACGGCGCTCACTGAGCGCCGCTACAAATCAGCGTGCACAATTCGCACACATTTTTGTCGATTGAAAACAGCTTTTGCGCGCGCTCATATCCAGCTTGGCCAAGTTTTTGCGCCAACGAAAGATTGCTAATCACCTTTTCGATCGCATCCGCAAGCGCAACTGCATCGCCCGGTTGCAGTGCAAGACCGGTTTCATTTTCAATAACCATTTCTGGAATCCCGCCGATCTTCGTCGAGACAACGGGTAACCCCGTCGCCATTGCTTCCATGATCACGGTCGGCAGATTGTCCATGCCGCCGTCGGGATCGATGACGCTTGGCAGCACGAAAACGTTAGCGGCGGCGAGACGCTGCCGGACTTCGCTTTGCGGCTTTGCGCCGGACAATTCGACGCGGTTTTGTAGATTCAGCCGCTCAATTTGCCAGCGTAATTCATTTTCGAGCGGGCCTTGGCCGATGATCTCGCATCGAAACGAACTTCCGCGCTCCGCAATTAATCCGCAGGCGCGAATCAAATCGGCAAAACCTTTTTTCGCAATCAAACGGCCAACCGTAAGAATCAACGGTGGAGCGGAAGAAAAATCCGCGCGTCCGAATTCGGCGAGATTCAGGCCATTGTAAATGCGACGGATGCGATCGGCGCGTTCGGGAAAGCGTTCTTGCAAAAACTTCTTCGCATAATCGCTTACAGTCACGATCACGCGCGCTGTATCGACAAGCTTATCGAGCCCAATCTCAAAGTTCCGCGGTGCAAAAATGTCGTTGGCGTGCGCGGTGAAGCTAAAGGTTACGGGGAAAAATTTGTGGACCCAGAAAGCCGTGCGCGTTGCCATACCCATGAAATGCGCGTGAACATGGCCAATGCCCATTTCCTGGAGGCGCAATCCGACGTAAACAGCCTGATAGAGTCGAAGAAAATCCGTGCGGTGCCCCCATTCATCCAGCACCGCGGCGATTTCTGGGGTGAGCTTCCCCTTTTTGGACGCCCGCCGAACGTCGTCCAACAATTCCTTTTCCTCGGGCAGATAATGCACGCGTTTGACGATGCGCGCGTCCCAGTCCTGCAGCGGCTCGTCTCTTGGATTACGAATCGAAAAAATCGGCGGCGTAACGCCCTGCCGTGCAAGCTCAGCGACTTCCCGGTAGCAAAACGTTTGGCCGAACGACGGGAACCGTTCGAAGAGATAAGCAAACCGAATCATAACCACGAATGGACACGAATAGACACGAATAAGGATAAAGGTTGCGCCTGCGAATCAGACGGATTCACGCAAAGCAACCACTGATAGGGACGGCGCGCCGCGGCATCCGGACCGCAGCGCGAAATCCCTGCCAAATCATACGCGCCAATTCGCGTAATTCGCGGGCACAATTTTTTCCCATTGTGTTAATTCGTGTCCATTCGTGGTTAGTCTCTCTTTACCGGAATCGGTTTCCCAGATTCATCGACGGCGACCAGAGTAAACACACCGTGTGTAACGCGAAGCTCTTCACCGGTCATGTAACGCGTTACCCAAACCTCCACCGGAATGGTCATTGAAGTCCGGCCGATTTTCTCCACGCGCGCGTGGCATCTGACGGTGTCCCCTACTCGCACGGGTTGAAGAAACGACATCCCTTCCATCGCCACCGTGACGACTCGCGCTTGCGCGGTTTTGGCCCCGAGAATTCCGCTGCCAAGGTCCATTTGCGAAGTCAGCCATCCACCAAAAATGTCGCCGTTCGGATTTGTGTCCTTGGGCATGGCAATCGTTTGAATCACGAGTTCGCCTCTGGGTTTGTCGGGCATGAGGTGCTTTTAACCACGAATGAACACGAATAAACACAAATTAAAAAGAAAGCAGATTAGATATGGGCTCATCTTCACTGGTCATTCGCATGCCACGCCGAAGCCATCGCGACGCGGGTCATCCCGATTTCGGAATTCTAACGATTCATGGCAATGTGGTTGATTTTCTACAAAATCAGCATGCAATCGCCGTAGCTGTAGAAGCGATAGCGTTCGCGAATCCCTTCCTCGTACGCGCGCAGCAGAAATTCGCGGCCGGCAAACGCGCTGACCAACATCAACAAAGTCGATCGCGGCAGATGAAAATTTGTCAGCAGAACATCGACTGCTCGGAAATGATAAGGCGGATAAATGAAAAGGTTGCTCGCTCCCTGTTGCGCTGGAACTTTTTCGCCTTTGCGTCTTGCCGATTCAAGCGTGCGCACTGTGGTCGTTCCAACAGCGATAATTCGGTGCGCTTCATTGATCTTGTCTGCGGCTTCTGGCGAAATAGAGAAGCGCTCCGCATGCATGCGATGCTCGGCGATCTTTTCCGAGCGCACCGGCAAAAATGTCCCCGAGCCCACATGCAGCGTCACGAATGTATGCGGAATTTCACGCAAGATTTCCCGGGTGAAATGAAGGCCGGCCGTCGGCGCTGCAACGGCACCCGCCTCATGCGCAAAAACAGTCTGGTAGCGCGCCGCGTCGTTCTCATCGCTCGGGCGCCCGATATACGGCGGCAACGGCATGGAACCGCCGGCATAAAGATCGACATCTTCATCCAATGCGACGATCCGCTCACCATCTGGCGTAATCGTCTCGACCCGCAACATGACACTGTCGATCTTTGCCGTCGCACCAACGCGCATCTTGCGCCCCGGCTTCACCAAGCATTTCCAATATGCCGGACCTAGGTGTTCGAGAAATAAAAATTCAATCACGCCATCGTCAGAGAATCTGCGCGCTGGGAGCACGCGCGTGTCGTTCAAGACCAGCAGGTCGCCCGGCTGTAGAAACGTTTTTAGCTCACCGAATCGGCGATGTTCGATTGTCTGCCCGGCGCGATGCAGCACCATCATCCGCGAATCTTCGCGGCGCGCGAGCGGGCGCTGCGCAATTAATTCCCGTGGCAGGTTGTAATCGTAATCGCTTAACTGCGCGCTCATCGTTGCATCATCAAAGAGATTGCATACGGAGGCAAAATTTTGGATGATCGCTGGAAATGACAGAGCCAGCTCTCGATCTCGTTATCGCAGCGCTGGAAAAGATTCGAGAGTCAAGCGACCACGCGCCACGCGCATCGAGAACGGCACTGACCCGATTGCAAGCCACTCCTCCTGTAGCCGCTTCCCTGTGGGAAGCGGGCGCGTCGCCCGCAAGGCGACGGGTACAGTCGGCGCCGAACAAGGCAGAATTACTTGAGCCAATCCGCGAATGTGTCCGCGTTTGCACGAAATGCGCGCATCTCGCCTGTTCGCGCACGCAAACAGTTTTCGGCGTAGGAAATCCGGACGCGGACCTGATGTTCATCGGCGAAGCACCCGGTGTGGACGAGGACCAGCAAGGCGAACCGTTCGTCGGACGCGCCGGACAGTTGCTAACGAAAATTCTCAAGGCGATGAACTTCGCCCGCGAAGATGTTTACATCGCGAACATCCTTAAGTGCCGGCCGGACACGCCGCCGGGTAGTTTCGGAAATCGCGCGCCCACGGCGACGGAGATGCAGACCTGCCGGCCGTATCTGGTGGAGCAGATCGGGATTATTCAGCCAAAAGTGTTGGTCGCGCTCGGTGCAGTCGCGGTAGAAGGCCTACTTGGAATGCGAGGCACGATGCGAGAATTGCGTGGCCGTTGGCACGCTTATAACGGCACCCCGCTCATGATCACCTACCACCCCGCTTACCTGCTCCGGAACCAAGCCCCTTCGGAAAAACGCAAAGTCTGGGAAGACATGCTCCAGGTACTGGAGCGACTCGAGCGCCCAATTACCGAGCGACAGCGAAATTATTTTCTGTAGCGGCGCTCTATGAGCGCCGATCGTCTGATTGTTTTTCGGCTACAGCATTGTCCGTTCGAATATTGCGTCGATCGTTCTGCGCGATGCGCAAGTGATTGCCAGCGACAAAATCATCTGGCGCACTTCGCCGCGGGGAACTTTCACAGTGCGCTGCAATGCCAAGGGGCCAGCCGCATCTAAAAGCACAAGCGTCCGCGCGCCGATTAGCGCGGGCAAGACTGTGGCAGCGCGCACTCGGCGATTTTCGATTGCGTGCGAATATTGCATCCCGCACGCGAGCCCGGTCTTTGCTTTATCGAGCCAGGTCCGATAGATCGGATGAAAGCGCTCCGGTTCGGAAAAGATTTGTGATGCGGTCAGATGCGCCGCACTCAATTCATATTCGGGGAAATAGCATCTGCCCGTGCGAAGATCGGAGCCAGCGTCGCGCAGCACGTTGATCAATTGAAGCGCCATTCCATAGCGTTTGCCGAGGGCCAGCATCTCGTCCTCGCTCAGACTCGCGAAGTTCCGAACATGCCGGAAACACAGCCGCGTCCAGAATTCACCGACACAACCGGCAACGAGATAGGTGTATTCGTCGAGATCGGCGGCCGCGCTGAGCGCCTGAATTTCTTGCGAATTGTCGAAGCGCTGCAGATCGAGCATCTGGCCACGCGTGATTTTCTCCAGCGCGACGCGAATGTCAGTGCGATCCGCCTGCTCGATTCGCTCGAGCCATGCAAGGCAATCGGGCAACGATTCAAGCAACTGTCGTTCGCTCTCGTTTTCCTGTAGCGGGACAAATGAGGCGATCAGATCGACAACAACCTCGCGCGAAGCTTTTCCCTGAATTCCATCCGAGAGCATGTTCAGGGTTTCAATTCGCACGCTCCTGGAAATTCCGGTGGTGTCGGCGACCGTGTCGGTTGTCCGCGCGAGCAGATACGCCAGCGCAATCGGTTCGCGCAATTGTGCCGGCAAAAATCGAATCGAAAGGTAAAATGAACGCGAGACCGAGCGCAGAATTGTTGTCTCCAACTGCGATCGCGTGCTCATGGAAAGTAAACGTTAGCGGGTGTCGCCTCTCCCTTCTCAAGGGAGAGGGTAGGGTGAGGGTTCTCCGGTGCAATCAAGCTTGTCCATAATCCCCTCACCTCAATCCTCTCCCCTCTACAAAGGGAAGAGGCGCAATCGCCTAGCGCCGGACACATATTCTCGGGGAAAATGTCTCCATCATTTAAGTAACGAGCGAATGATCTCCTGGGGAGTGTGTCAGGGACACCGGCAGATAAAACTGGTACGGAAGAAAATCATTTTTCAATATTTCGGACCTCGATTCGATTGAGCGCTGAGTTGCCGAGGCCGAGCTGGCTGGCAAAATCGATGTAGGCGGCGAGGCGGCCCATCTTAGGCAGACTCGCCCGTTCGCGCCATTCTTCCAACCGCTTCAATGCGATGACGTCCAGAGCAACCGGGTCCCTGCTCGCGTACAACGTGGCATTATGCATGGCATAGTTCGGCTGCGACTGCGGCCCGCCCGCATATTCGGCGATGAGGCCGTCCATCAAATTGAAGACGACCTTCTTTGCGATCAGCGGGTTAGCATAAATTTCTGCAAGGCTATCTTCGCCAAGACTCGACCCTTGCGCAAAACGCCGCCAGTTATCGATGTTCGGAATGGTCATGTTGTAAATGCAACCGGCGATTCCGTTCGTTTCACTGATACTCATCACTGGGACGTTGATGATTTTGCTAACTTCGCTCGAAAGGATCTTAGAAAAATGACTAACGTTGCTGGAGCTATCAATGTCAGAGAGCATCTTGCGTGCGTCACCAAGGTAATCCAAATCGCCCCAAATCAGTTGCCCCAGCAAAGGCGCGGTAAGGACCGCTTTCGCGTCATAGCCGTCGTGCGGCGTGATTGTTTGTAGCTGGTAACCATCAATTCCCGCGCGATAACCGGCGTCTTTGATTCCACCGAGCGAGCGGTCCCAAACAATGATAGTGCTGCGAGGATGTCCTGCAGCCACGAGGCCGTCCACAATCGCATTCACCACATCATGATGCGTGGTGAACAATTCGCCGCCCGCCGCGGAGATTTTGATCCCAATCCGGTCGGTGGGAGAGACGAGCGACGCCCATGCCTTCGTCACGTCAGACTGGCCCGTTGCGGCAATGACGAGCCGATTCACCATCTCATGCACGACGCGCGGGTTCGTCTTGTAATCTTTGATTGAGGCGGGATTATGCACCGCATACACGATTGAAGGCGTTGGCGCAGGCTGGGACGTTTGCGCCAGCACGGAGCAGGTAACGGCGCAAAACAGAATGAGAGCTACAGATCGCTTCACAGTGGCAAACGGATTTTATGAGTAACAGCCCGAATCACAAATTCGACTCTGTAGTGTCAGCCGTGTCGGCTGGGGGACCGCGCGCCACTGCAGGCGACACGCCTGCCGCTACAGATAATATGATCCGCCATCTGTACGTTCACATTCCTTTCTGCGCGCGTATCTGCCCATACTGCGCTTTTTACAAAGATTTGCTCGACCGTTCGCAGACTTGGCGATTTTGTGAAGCGATTTTGTGTGAACTGGAAGATGCCAGAATGGTAGGGCCGGCGCGCTGCGCCGACCGGACGCCGCAGCGCGGCGTCCCTATCAGCATCTATTTCGGTGGCGGCACGCCGACAGCGCTGACGACTGTGCAATTGGAATTTCTGCTCGAAGGCTTCCGCCAACGACTCGATCTCTCATCTGTTGAGGAGTGGACGATAGAAGCGAATCCGGGCAGCGTGTCAGCGCGCAAGGCAGCGCTGCTTCGCAAGCTGGGAGTAACTCGAATCAGTCTCGGTGTTCAGTCTTGGGACGAGAAGCTGCTGAAGCTCTTAGGCCGGGAACACAGCGCGCAGCAAGCCGAGCAGTCGTTTTATCTTCTGCGCGCAGCCGGATACTCGAACATCAACGTCGATCTGATGTTCAGTTTGCCAGGCCAGACGATTGAGCAGTGGCGATTGACGCTGGAGAAAACCATCGCACTCCAGCCTGAGCATATCTCCGCCTATTGCCTGACTTACGAGGAGGACACGGAATTTTTTCTGCGCTACGCGCGAGGCGAATTTCATCAGGACCCAGACATGGACGGTGAGTTTTTCGAGATGGCGATGTCGATCCTGGAGGACGCCGGATACGAACATTACGAAATCTCAAACTATGCGCGGCCCGGCTTTTGGTCAGTGCATAACAGCGCTTATTGGCTAGGCAAAGATTATCTGGGCATTGGTCCGAGTGCGGTTTCGACTGTCGGTATGCGGCGTTGGCAGAACGTCTGTGATTACCGCAGCTATATCGAGCGCGCTCTTTTCGGTCAATCACCGTGCGCCTCGAGCGAAAGCCTAACGCACGAAATGAAACGCACCGAGCGAATCGCCCTGTCGCTGCGAACACGTGACGGAATTCGCGCTTCGGATTTGAAACGTTTCGCGCAACAAACAAACGAATTTATTGCCCTGGGGCTACTTCAAAAATCGAACGGCAATTTCGTTTTGACTCGGAAAGGCAAAGCCCTGGCGGATTCGGTTGCCGAAGGGTTTCTGTAGCCGGCATGCCGGTAGCCAACGCAACTCAGGCCGGAATCACCGATTCCGGTTACAGGTCGGCTAGTAGATGTCGTTATCAGAGCTATAGCCGGAATCGCCGCGAATGGAACGCAGACGGGCCCGGGTGCCCCACTCCGACCGATTGATCTGGCCGACTGTGATTTTTACAAGCCACGGCGCTGCGGCTAATGCGCCGATTGCGACGAGCGCTATTGCCGCTGCCTGCCGCAGGGACGGCTTGATCTTGTCTGCCATCAGAATTCCCAAGCCAAGGCCGATTGCGGTGCGGGTCACGACGAGGAGCGGATCAAGCGGAAGCTGTTCGGAAGTTTTTGAAATGGATATGGGGAAAGACATCGCCTACCATTACACGGCTCGTTCGAAAAACGAAACGGAAATTTCCTTTAGCCACAGATGAACACAGATTTTCACAGATACCAGAGGCCAAAACTTTTTTGTGATCCGTGTTTCATCTGTGTGAATCCGTTGCCAAATGTTCGAGATCGTGACGCCTAATTCGATCTACGCGCTCATCCTTGCCGGCGGAAGCGGCGAACGTTTTTGGCCCTTAAGCAGACGGGCGCGTCCCAAACAACTTCTGCGCCTCGTCGCCGACAAAACTCTACTCGAAGAAACTTTGGCGCGCCTCGAAGGCTTTGTCCCGCCCGAGCGCACTCTGATCCTGACAAATACCGAACAGGAGAACGCAGTTCGTAAATTGCTCGGGAATTTTCCGAAGGAGAACATCGTAGCCGAACCGGCCAAACGCGACACTGCCGCTGCCGTTGCGCTAGGCACGGGTTGGGTGGCATCCCGCGATCACGCCGCCATCATGGCCGTTCTCCCCGCCGATCATGTGATTGCGAACCGGACAGCTTTTCAGGAAACGCTGGCCCTGGCTGCCGAGGCAGCCGAGGAGACAAGCGGGCTTGTAACCATCGGCATCAAACCAAGCTGGGCATGTCCCGGATTCGGTTACATCGAACAAGGTAAGCCGGTCCGTCTGCGTAAGCGCCCGGAGCAAGGTGGGATTCATCTGGTGCTGCGCTTTCGCGAAAAACCCAATCTCGATTTGGCCGAATCGTTTTTGCGAAAAGAGAATTTCCGATGGAACGCGGGGATGTTCGTTTGGTCAGTGCCCACAGTGCTCCGCGAATTCAACCGTCACGCGCCGGAGCTGGCTGATTTCATTTCTCAACTTCGAGCGCCGGAAAATTTCGAGAAGGCCTTGCGTGAGCGCTTCAGCAAGCTGCCGCGCATCTCATTCGATTACGCGATTATGGAAAAGGCGGATCGCGTCTTTGTGGTAGAGGCCAGCTTCGACTGGGACGACATCGGGAGCTGGCGAGCAGTGGCGAACTACTTTGACAAGGACAAACAGGGTAACGCCGCGAACCGCAGCATTACCGCGCTCGATTCCAGCAACAACATCGTTTTCGAAGAAGACGGCACAACCATAGCGCTGCTCGGAGTCCATGATCTCATCATCGTGCGTACACCAGATGCACTTTTGATTTGTCACCGACACGAAGCCGAAAGGATCAGGGACCTCATCGGCAAAATTCCGCCGGAACTGCAATGATGTGAGCTGCGATGAATCGAATCCTGGCCCTTGATTTTGGCAGGGCGCGTATCGGCGCGGCAATCTCTGATGAGTTACAGTTGCTTGCGCATCCGCTGGAGACGATTCCAGCGAACGAGCGAGCGCTATCCCGCATCGCGGAAATCGTCCGCGAAAAGAAAGTTGATCATGTCGTCACCGGCATTCCCCGGCGGATGGATGGTCAGATCGGCGCGGCTGCGACCGAAGTCCTTCAGTTTGTGGAAAAGCTGCGCGAGATTCTGCCATGCCCGGTCGTTCCCTGGGATGAGCGGCTGACCACCGCTGCAGCACACCGTGCACTCCGCGATGCAGGCAAGAAAACGCGACACACCCGGGGTTACGTTGATCAAGTAGCTGCTCAAATGATTTTGCAAAGCTATCTGGACCGGCGGCAACACGCGACACACAGCATACAAGATGGTTCGGGATCGTTTTCTCGTGGCGAGCAAGGGTAGGTTGGGCGCGCTGCGCCGACTCCCGAAAGCATCCGGGATAGTGCGGCGTCCCTACCAAGCGCGACGACTGAAATTGATTATCGCGTATGACGGCACGCCATTCGCCGGCTGGCAGAGCCAATCTCACGGCAACACTATTCAGGATCATCTGGAACGCGCGTTTGGCCGTATCACGGGAACGCCCGCGCGCGTTCACGGGGCCGGACGAACGGACGCAGGCGTCCACGCTCTCGCGCAATGCGCACACGTCGATGTTAACAAAGCTTTAGCACCTGCGCGTTGGATAGAAGCGCTCAATGCGTTACTGCCTCCGGCGATACGCGTGCTTCGCTGCCGCCATGTATCGAAGAAGTTCCACTCGCGTCTTTCGGCAAGAGGAAAAGTGTATCGCTACAGAATCTGGTCGGCTCATGTTTTACCTCCATTCGAGTACCGTCGCGCCTGGCATATCGCGCGCTCACTAGATCTCAAAGTTCTGAAAAGAGCAGCCAAACATTTCGTCGGCACGCATGATTTCGCAGGTTTCGCCGCCAATCGCGGAAGACTCGAGAAGAGCACCCTCCGTACGATCAACTCTGTGCGCGTGCGGCAAAAGGGCCCTTGCGTGACAATCGAATTCGATGGCGACGGTTTTCTCTACAAGATGGTTCGCTTGCTCGTTGGCGCGCTAGTGAAATGCGCGCTTGGCAAAATGCGTGTCGAGGATCTCATTGCGCGGCTGGACTCCGGTCACGCGACTCCGTCGCGTCTTGCCGCTCCTGCCGACGGATTAGTTCTGGTTCGCGTGCGCTATTGAAGCGTAAAAAATAGGGGGCGGCGAACCGCGCCGTCCTCACATCGCAGTGCGATACCCCTGCCTACACGACCGGTAGAATGTGTCCGCTTACTTCGCCGAAACCAATTCGATAGCCGTCGCCTTGGGCCCAACCGGTGATGGCGAGAGTATCGCCATCTTCGAGCCACTTACGCGTTTCGCCGTTCGGCAGGTTAAGCGCGTTGGCGCCGCGCCAAGTCAATTCCAACATGCAACCGCGCGACTCGTCGGTCGCACCACTGATCGTGCCGCTCGCCAGCAAATCGCCGGCTTGAAGATTACAGCCGTTCACAGTGTGATGGGCGAGTTGTTGCGCGATGCTCCAGTAAAGATTTTGAAAATTCGTCCGAGTAATGACGTGCGGCGCTTTCATCGATGAAGTTTGCAACTGCGCTTCAAGCCGAATGTCCAATGTGAAATCGTTTTCCCAACGCAGATACGGGAGCGGTTCGGGATCCTGCTGAGGCAGCGGTTTTCTGAATGGCTCAAGGGCTTCGAGCGTCACAACCCAAGGCGAAATACTGGTGCAAAAGTTTTTCGCCAAAA
Organism: Candidatus Udaeobacter sp.; assembly: GCA_036499425.1. Classification (GTDB taxonomy): domain Bacteria; phylum Verrucomicrobiota; class Verrucomicrobiia; order Chthoniobacterales; family UBA10450; genus Udaeobacter. Next base: position 25,116 of record DASYDT010000088.1, read on the forward strand.
ACGGCCCGAGCGGCTGGTACTCCCATGCTTGAATGTCGCGCGCACTCCAATCGTTCATCAAGACGAGACCGAAGACGTGATCGACGGCGCGATTGATCGGAACCGGTTCGCCAAGCGAATTGCGGGGCCCGATCAGGAATGCCATTTCCAATTCATAATCGAGGCTTTTCGTCGGACTGAAGATCGGCGCCGAGGCGTCAGGCGGCTTGATTTGCCCTTGTGGTCTGCGCACGTCCACCCCGCTGACAACAATTGAACTGGCGCGTCCGTGATAGGCCACGGGCAACCACTTCCAGTTCGGCATCAGCGCGTTCTCCGGTCCGCGCAACATCGTGCCGACATTGTGCGCGTGATGATACGAGGAATAGAAATCGGTGTAATTGTCAATCCGCGCCGGCAATTTCATCACCACATCTTTTCGCGCGTGAAAAACTTTTTCGCGCAGCCGCGCGTCGTCGCGCAGCGTGGGCGTTTCGGCAGAGAGAAGACGTTGCAGAATCTCGCGTGTCTTTCGCCATGCCGCGCGACCCAGTGCGAGAAACTTGTTTAGTGAATCTTCCGAAAAGACTTTTTGGTCCTGAAATTCCGGTGACCGAAAATGATCCAGCTGTTCCAACACGGAAAGATCGGCAATCAGATTGCCGATGGCGACTCCCGCGCGCGGTTTGCCCTGTTTCGGTTGAAAGACACCAAAGGGAAGATTTTGGATGGGAAAATGCGAATCGACTGGAACGTCGATGAAACTACGCAAAGGCGAACTCATCAAATTGATTTACCCACGAAGCACGCGAAGGCCACGAAGAAAATTCAGAATCATCTCCAAAGAACTTCGTGTTCTTCGTGTCCTTCGTGGTAATCAAAGAAATCCGAGAGCGCGCAGATCCTCGCGCGGCTCGTCGAAGCTGCAACTGCCGAACGACGCGACGAAGCTTCGGCGATATCGGAGCCGCTCGACGTCGATCTTCCATTCGCGCCACGCGAAAAAATCTTCGCCAAATGAAAACGAAGCTGCGTTTTCATCTTCCAGCATCGTGGCGGCTTGTTTTGCATCCCACCGATGCTCCGCTGCAAGGACCGCAGCTCCCAGCACATTAAGAAATCCGTGCATCTTTGTTTTCACTTCGTCGCGAAACTGCCGGATGGGATGATGCAGCCCTGCCGTAAACTTGATCGGAAGCTGATGCGTAGCTGGAATCACGAGCGCGCGGGCGATTTGCGTCGAAGTTGGAAACGCATCCGCTGTCACTCCACCGGTGCGCAATTTGTAACCAAAGGTTGCCACGTCCTCATTCGAATTGTGTTCCGCCAGCAACGCGGCGATTTGCTCTGCTCTGTCAGGTGGCGCTTCCCAAAAAACTGGCAAATCACCGACAATCGATCCCGCCTCTTTTAGCAATGCAAGATCGACAGCACGCGGCAAAACCATCTCGAGGTGACTGACTGAAACGAGATCGACGTCGTATCTCGAGAACGAACGAATCGCCACGTCCGCGTCTTCGAGCGCGTCAAGAAAGGCATTTGCATCCACGGTTTTCGGTCCGAGTGCTGCAACACGCAGCGGATGCGCAGGATCAAACAGCGAAAGGAGTTGTTTCGCCGCATCAAATTGTTCAATCGGAAGGACGAATGTATTGAGCATCCACACTTCGGGCGATCGCACATATTGCACGTGGTTCTGCAAGGCTGGCTCGAGTGCAAGGCTGCAAGGCGGGAACATTCCCGCATAATCAATCGATTTCGCGAGCAGAGTCTCAAGGGAAGCGGTGGGCATGGGATGGACGAACCGTGCGTTCGCACGCTTGCCGGGTCAAATGGCTACTGCCGATAGCTTAATGATAGGCTCGACTTTCTTTCAAAATGCTGTAGAAATTTGGGCTTTTAATGGAGCTGACCGAGTCCACCTCAGGCCTTGATCTGGTAGTGTGTGCATGCGGAGAACAGGAATATACCGCGCGCGATGCAATCGATGCGGCCATTTTCAGGGGCGAGTTATACGTAAAATGGAAAGAATTTCTCCACCAAGTCGCAGCGGAAAGCCGGGCGGATGAGTTGGACTTGGAGGCAGATCAGTCCGCAATTTCGAGTGCGGCAGAAGCTTTTCGTTACGAATACGATTTGATCACTGCCGAGGAAACTGAAGCATGGCTGGCAAATCGAGGCCTCACGCTTGATGACTTCGCCGACTACCTTACCCGTGAATACTACGCCAGCACCCTTCACGAGGAACTTATCCCCGACGAAATAGAATATTATGCTGCAGAGGCTGAGCTACGTCAGTGCTTCCTTGCGGAATTGATTTTGTCCGGAGAATTGGACCGAGTGACTAGTGATCTAATCATGCGTCTGGCGGCACGCTGTGCTGGAAAGGAGCTACCGCCAGATGCTATTGTGGCCGAAAAGCAGAAATTTCTCCATCGCAACGCGATTAAGTCGGCGCAACTGCAAAGTTGGCTGGAGCAACTGAGCCGTGATTCGAAATGGTTAGATGAGATGCTCGCGATTGAAGCGGCATACCGGAAACATTGCGACACACTGCTTGTCCCTGAAGCACGTCAACGCGAATTGCTAGCTTTGCGGCTACCCTTAACGAGATTCGAAACCGAAATGATCGAGGTGGAATCGCTCGATGCCGCCCGGGAAGCGCTGTTTTGCGTGCGCGAGGACGGGATGTCAATGGAAGAAGTGGCCGCCGAGGGACGCTATCCTTATCGGCGCATAGACTTTATTTTGGAAGATCTTCCCCTCGATGCACAGCACAGGTTCCTAAGCGTTTCGGCCGGGGAGGTGCTTCAACCTCTTGCTCATGGCGATGGATTTGAGCTGCGGCGCATCCTTAAGAAAATTGAGCCCCAACCCGACGACCCAAGCGTAAGATCGCGGATCGATCAAAGGCTCCTCGGTCGACATTTCGCCGAGCTTACCGGCAAATATACGCAGCGACGGCTGGGTGGCGTTTCAACTTCCGCAGCAGAATGAAAGTAAAGGACAGCGAAATTCTGCGGCGCTCATCGGTGTTTCGCTTTGTTTCCGATGAACATTTCGGCGCGATTGAGCCGTTGCTTGAAGAAGAACATTATGAATTCGGGGATGTGATCGTAAAACAGGACGATCCGGCCGACTCATTTTACGTTCTGACACGGGGACGCGCGCGCGCTCTCAAAATCAAGCCTGGTGGTGAAGAAATCCCGCTGGGAGTGCTAAAGCCGGGCGACTCCTTCGGAGAAGCCGCCTTAGCCGAGGGTGGAACTCGAAATGCAACCGTGCGCTGCAGCACCGGAGTAGATGTTTTACGGATCGATCGCGATGATTTTCTCGAGCTGGTCGGTCGCGTACCGGAGTTAAAACAATTTGTTGAGACAACCGGCCGAAATCGGGCTCTACAAAGTTTTCTTTATCAGTTCAGCAATTTCGGCCGGTTGCCGACTGCTGTGTTGCGCAGCATGATCGACAGGCTCAAGCCCGCGTCGTTTCAAAAAGGAAAGCTGATCATTCGCGAAGGGGACGATGCCGGCCCTCTTTACATTTTGCAGAAAGGAAGAGCGCGCGCGTTCAGCGGAGTGGACGGAAAGGAGCGTAATCTGGCGTTTTATCGTGAGGGGGATTTCTTTGGCGAATTGTCGATCTTGAATGGCTCCCCGCGGGCCGCATCGGTACAAGCCTTCAGCGACTGTGAATTGCTGTCGTTAGAGGCCACGGCGGTTCGCGACTTGCGCCGACGTTTTCCCGAATTTGATAAACTCTTGACCGAGCGACTTGCCGTTTACCAGGCAAAAACAGAATCGCGCGTCCCGCTTGATTTCACAACAGAACTGCTCCCTGCGGAAACCCAGGTGCATGACAAAGTGAAGTTGGATGGTGAGCAGCCAGTCAGCGAGCCCGAAGGGAAAGAAGAACCGTTTGCAGACGAGCGTGGCTTGTTCCGTAAACGCGGCAAGCGCATCCGCAAAATCGATCATGTCCTGCAAATCGACGAGATGGACTGCGGCGCGGCTTGTCTGGGAATGATTTGCCGATATTTCGGACGCAAGGTCAGTCTGCCGCGAATTCGTCAGCTCTGTCACACGGCAACCGACGGAACCAGTCTCAAGGCGATTTCTCGCGCCGCGACCGAACTTGGGCTGGCCGCGCGCGCCTTGAAAATCTCGCTTCGCAATCTCCCGCTCATGCCGCTGCCGGCCATCGTCCATTGGGAAGGCAATCATTGGATCGTTCTCTACGACGTCGACCAGCAGTTTGTTCGCGTGGCTGATCCCGCGCGCGGGCTGCGAAAACTTCCCCGACGCGAATTCGAAGCAAAATGGACCGGTTACGCGGCGTTGTTCGATTACACGCCGGCATTCGAACAAGCTCCCGAGGCTAAACGAAGCCTGGCTTGGGTCCTTCCGTTTCTTTCGCGCTTTAAGGTCATCTTCCTCCAAGTATTCGGTCTGGCAATTGCAGTCAGTTTTCTTCAACTGCTCTTCCCGGTGTTCACGCAAATGGTCGTCGACAAGGTCATCGTAGAGAACGACCTCGGCCTGCTAAAGATGATCCTGCTTGGCATGGTGGCCGCGCTTGTGTTCGTGCAACTCTCCACGCTCGCCCAGGAGTACTTGCTGGCGTTTGCGGCCGTGCGCCTCGATACGGCAATTCTCGATTTCCTGAGCCGGAAGCTTCTCTCCCTGCCGATGAGTTATTTCACGAGTCGCCGGACTGGTGACATTCAACGCCGGCTCGAAGGCGCAAGGCAGGTTCGGCAATTTGCCGTGCAGCAGGGAGTCTCTGCGGTGCTAGCAGGAGTTTTTCTTGTAGGCGCACTAGTTTTGATGGCGATGTACAGCCCACTGCTTACGCTGGCGTTTTTGGCGACGACCCCGATTTATGTGGGGTTAATGATTTTTTCGACAAAGGTGTTACGCCCGCTGTATCATGGCGTGGAAGAAAGCCAGGGCAAATACAGCTCGCATCAAATCGATGCCATCAAAGGCATTGAAGCGGTTAAAGCCGCGTCTGCTGAAAGCACGTTTCGCGACGCGATGCTGAACGAGTTCCTCTCGGTCGCGCAAAAGCTTTTTAAGACAACTTTCATCGTGATGTCCTGGGACAGCGTGCTTCAAACTGTCGGCCTGCTCTCAACTGCGATTTTCCTATGGGTTGGAGCGATCCAGGTGATTCACGGGAATTTGAGCGTCGGCGGCTTCGTTGCATTCAGTTCGCTCACTGCGATGGCGTATGCCGGCATTCTGCGCGCGCTCGGCATTTGGGACACGATGCAACAGGCGGCTGTCCTACTGAACCGGCTTAACGACATTTTCGAACAAGAACCTGAGCAAGGGCACGATCGTTCCCGGCTCATCCCGGTCCATAGTCTCGAAGGCAGAATTGAACTCCGCGGGGTCAATTTCAAATACGGTGGCCCAGAATCGCCTGACATATTGAAAAATATTACGTTGGACCTGGCCCCTGGGCGGATGGTGGCATTCGTGGGTCGCAGCGGCTGCGGGAAAACAACCCTCATCAAATTAATCGCGGGTCTGTTGGAACCAACAGAAGGGGCCATCTTTTTCGACAACATCGATCTAAAGACTTTGAATTATCGTGACGTCCGCCGGCACGTTGGGATGGTGTTGCAGGACAACCACATGTTTAGCGATACGATCGCGCGCAATATTTCCTTTGGGGACCCGGAGCCGGACCTCGATCGAGTGCTTGCCGCCGCACAAGCTGCAGCGGCACACGATTTCGTCATGCGTCTTCCCCTTGGTTATGAGACAAAGATTGGCGAATCGGGCCTTTCGCTATCGGGTGGCCAGAAGCAGCGCATTGCGATCGCTCGAGCGATCTATAATAATCCGCCGGTGCTGATTTTCGACGAGGCAACCAGCGCTCTCGACACAGAATCGGAGCGCGCGATCCAGGAAAATCTCGGTCGATTAATGGCTGGCCGCACCACGATTGTGATCGCGCATCGCTTAAGCACGATTCGCGAAGCGCATTCTATCGTGGTGCTCGAACAGGGAAGCGTCGCCGAGGTCGGCACCCACGATGATCTGATGGCACAGCGTGGCCTGTACTATTATCTTTCAAGCCAGCAACTGGGGATCTAAATCAAGTTCTCCATGAGCTCACAATTAACTCAACGCGGCTCGCTGGATGTGGAATCCGAAATGTTGCCACAGGAGCCGCCACCCTGGATCATCCGATCGACGGCCTGGATATTGTTGGGGGCCTTTCTATTCGCGCTGCTGATCGCAATTGTGATGCGATTGCCAGAGACGGTACGCTGTCCATTCGTCCTGGTCCCTGCGACCGGAGCCGATCCGGTCCAATCAACCGTGCGAGCTATCATTAGCAACGTTGGGGTGGACGAAGGTCAACCTGTAAAAGCCGGACAAGAGTTATTTGTGTTACGTTCTGATGCGATTCGCGATCTGGATACTCAGTTCCGGACGCTCACGGAGGACCTCCACAGCAAGGAAGAAAGTCTCGGCAGATATGACAACGCCTATGCCGCGCAACTTGGGATCAAAAGCGCAGAGATTGAGCAGGCAAAAAGCGAAGTAAAATTTCGTGAGAACCATGCTACGACGAGCCGCGACCTGGTCACGCGCATGGAGAAATTAACAAAGCTCGGCGGCGAATCGGAAATTGACCTCGTAAAACTGAAGCTCGATTTGGCCGGTTCGGAAAAAGATTTGAGCGTCGCCCAAAGAACTGTGCAGCAGGTGAATCTCGACCGTGAGCGAATGGAAGCGGAGCATCTCAACCAACGAGCCGAGCAGCAGTCCGAAATTGAAAAATTAAAGATGCGGATCGGAGCGTTAAAAACCGACCTGGCAAACGCCGACGAAAATTTACTGACAGTTCGGAGTCCCTATGAGGGCGTGGTCATTTCCATGGACCAGCGCACAGTGGGCAGTGTTGTACAGCAGGGTCAGGTGCTTTGCCAACTTGCGCGGAAGAATGCAAAACCACGAGCGCGACTAACCTTAAACGAAGCCGGCCTCCCGAAGCTTGCTGTGGCCCAACGGATTCGCTATTTTTTCGAAGCCTACCCGTCTCAGCGTTATGGCACAGTAACGGGAAAACTCGATTGGATTAGCCCGTCGGCTGTCACTACCGGCGACGCATCGCACTTCACTGCCTTGGGATCACTGGACCGCGATGACATCTCCTCGCGCGCAGGAAAAGTTCTCCCGCTGCGTGTCGGTATGCGGGGAGATGCGCACATCATCGTTGGTGGCCGGACGATGATCGAATATGCATTTGAACCCATTCGCCAGCTACGAGAGAGCATGAAGCAATAAGTTTCGGTGCGAGAACTGAAATCCAGACTAAGACTCGAAGACCTGACGACCAGCAACGCCGCCATGGCGCGTTGTTTGCAGTTGGCAGCGCTTGCCGCCAAATCGGACGTACCCGTGGTGCTCCTGGGTGAAACTGGTACAGGCAAAACCCTGCTCGCTCACGCAATCCACAATTCATCAACGCGAGCCGGCCGCTCGTTCATCGCTTTTAACGCCTCGGCAATTAGCGATACACTTCTCGAAAGTCAGTTGTTTGGTCACGAGCGCGGGGCGTTCACGGGCGCACAGCAAAGTATTAAAGGAAAATTCGAGCTTGCTAATGGCGGCACGATATTCCTGGACGAAATCTCGGAGATGAGTCCCCTCGCCCAGGTGAAAATCTTGCGCGTGCTCGAATACGGTGAATTTGAGCGGCTTGGTTCCGAAAGAATGCTCACTTCCAATGCGCGAATCATCTGCGCATCAAACTGCTCCCTGCGCGAGCGGGTGCGATTAGGAAAATTTCGCGAGGACCTTTATCAGAGATTGAACGGCTTGACCCTGCTCATTCCTCCGCTCCGCGAGCGGCTTGAGGAGTTGCCGGCATTGATTGCGACGGAATTGAAAGTCGCAGCGTTAAAAGAAGGCAAAAATATTGCGGCTATTCATCCCGAGGCCATGGAAAAATTGCTTAATCACCAGTGGCCTGGAAACCTGCGCGAGTTGAGCCACACGATGCGCACCATGACGTTGTTTTGCAACGGATCGGTGATTCTGCCCGAACATGTCGTTTTTCCTCCGGATCTGGAATCACATTCTGCGGGAAGGGGCGACGTCCAAATGGCTGCTATGCCCGCCGACAACCACAAAGAGCCCGAGACGCACACCGATCTCTCGTTGGACGGCGCCATCAAAAGGCACGCCCGCTTCGTCTATGACCAAGCCAATCGAAGCCAGCGGCAGGCTGCAAAATTGCTTGGTATTTCTCGTTCCACGCTGGCCCGTTATCTCCGCGGAACGGTCAAAAAGTGAAGCACTGCGGCTTAAAAAGCAGCCAATAGCGGCCTGAAACCGATCCACGTGCTCAGGGTTAGTTACCCCACAATTATCAGTTTATGTAGGACAAGTCTCTGCGTAAACGCTTGTTGATGAACGATAAGTGCGGAAACGCCCATCCAATATTCCCAAGCCCTTCAGGACTTGGCACGAATACTGGTAACAAGAACAGCACAACGTGAGTGCTCCGAAGAATAAAGAAAATGCGCCCGCCGGAGAATCAGGAAATCAAAGGCCAAAGCGCAAAAGAGATAAAGTGATTCGTCTGGATGACCTGATTCCCAAACAGGACGTTACAGGCGGGCATCAATTGCTCTTCGGTGCTGCTGACACAATACAAACACCAAACAACCCAACAAAAGAAACCTAATCATGCAAAAAAGGAATAAAACAAAAAAAGCGATCAAAGTCCAAGACCTCAAGCCCAAAAAAGACGCTAAGGGCGGCGTCACCTTCAACACTCCCACCCAGCACGGTCCCACCCAGCACGGTCCCACCCAGCACGGCAGAGGCAACTGACAAGGTCAAGAAACCGCACTGTCGGTTCGATCCCCCGGCGCGGTTTTTTATAATCCCAAAGTCAATCTTCCTAGGATCAACGCCCCCCCCCGGCCCCCCGACTGGTCTCTAGGAGGTGCAGCTAACAGGGAACCGCACTGTTGGTTCGATCCCGCAGTGCGGTTTTTTATGTACAAATTTTGCGACTACTCGGCGTTCATCTCTCCGCGAACGCATCCCTAATCGCAAGAGGCAAGTTGCGGAGTCATGCTAAACGAGGCGCGCAATTCGCCACGGGGCGGAATGGTTTGAATGCCTTTCTTGTCCTCGAAAGCGCGTTGCTCATGATGATCCGTTAATCCCCAGCACGGCTCGACGCATAAAAATGGCCCGCCGTCGGACCACAGCGTCAGATAAGGGACGGCTGTCAGGTCCAAC
>DASYDT010000089.1:0-7470 GCA_036499425.1 Candidatus Udaeobacter sp.
ATCCTGCGCGAGATATTCGCCGAGAAGCCGAACGACCCCGTCATCGCTAAGTGTTATTAAAAAGAAGCATCGGCACTCCTCGTCGGTGAAGTATTGGGAAATCATTGCGGACAATCTCAGCAAAGCCGGATTTAGTTGGGGTTGCATCTCAGCTATTGATGCGCACGGGCGAACGATTTGGATTGCTGACGCGCATAAGTGATCCGCAAAGCTGCGCGTCACTGTCGCCGCGACAACGATTCACGCAGAGATTCAACAACTTCGGTAGCTTCGCGGATCGCGAAAACCTTAGTTCTTGGCCAATCTCCTATCTTAGCCGAGCGACATAGCTGAGCCATCGCAGCGTCAGTTATGATTAAGTCGGCAGATGAGAGACCGACCGCGATTCTCGACACGTCGAACTCATCGTTAACGTTGTACTTTCGCGGCATCTTGTCTCGGCGGAAATCTCCTTCGAGCCGCGCAGTGATCTGAGTGTGACTAAAAATCACTGGAATCGCTTCCCAGCGGTGGTGTCGAATGTCCTCGAGGAGTTTTTCCAGTTGCGGCCGAGAAATGTGCTACTCTTTGAGATGTAGCGCTAGCGTGTAACCCATGTGATCCGACTCCTGCAACGGTTCACCTGCAAGAAGTCGGGTTATCTGTCGAAAGACATGGCTTGCGTGCTCGACCGCCAACACAGCGCCTTTGGGCGATCTTTCGAACACCGGCTTGCCGTGTGCCGGCGATAATGTGTGAGCCTTCACCCGCTCGATCATGCGCTTCTTACCAGAGGTGATCGTGCTCCAAGTTTTCTCGGCAAGCTGGTCGTCATCGATGCTGTGCCATCGGATACGTTCAAAAGCCGATGGAGAGGGCTCAGATCGCGCCAGAGCAACTGTTTCCTCATTGATCATTTTCCACATGTCTTTGAATGACCAGATTGGTCCGCCAAGTCGAGCGCCAGACAATCTGCAGTGAAGATCATAGATGGATCTCCGTTGTTCTCGCGAAGCTATGCCTGTCGTTTCAGCTAGCGTTTCTTTCGCTACGGGACAGATCACCTGCGACCCTTCAGCCGCCTTCAAAAGCGCGTGTTTTAATTCGTACAGTGGATCACTATCCGCCGAAACTTTAGCGAGCTCCGAAATTGCACACTGATCTAAACAAACAATCATGTGTTACCCAGCCGAACGAGTGGCAGGACATCGGAGATCAGATCGACGCCGCGATGATCTTTGCGCGGGCGGACTTCGTAAACGTCTAGTAAGTTGCTCATCGAGACGGCTACCCACTTGGCTGGAGCCCGTAGCCGCGGAAGTCAGGATGTGCGGTTAGCACATTTGTTGCGAAGTGTGCTGCTTCAACGCAGAATTGGAACAATCCCATGACACCACTTCCCCGCACATCACTGAGTAAGCCAACATAAGCGCCCGACTCCAGCACCAAGACAGAATCCGGGCGCTTTGTCTCTTCGGTCTCGCGAAGTCTGCTTTCCAGCGCGTCAACGGACTGATACCCCCGGAAGCCGATCGCGACAAAAGGTATTCGCGAAACAGAGGCATTAGCGATCTCCAACCCCTCTTCGTGATGAAAGCGAAGATGGCCGAGCCATTTGCGGCGCAGAGGCAACAAAGCTTCAGCAGTATTCTCAACCTGGGGCCATTGCGCGGCTAAGTCGGATTTGACCTCAGCGACAAATGATACTGATTCCGCTAAGTAAAGACGCTCCGAAGCGCCCGGAGTGGGGAAGCTTGGAAAAAATGGAAACTCCGCAACGATGTCCAGTTGCCCGGAAATGAGTCCGTACTGATCAATGATAGCACCACTGCCAAATCGAAAGGGAGGCGGAAATACTTTAAACAGAAATTCCCGCAGTAGTGTTTCACGCTCAGTCCCTTTCGATGCATTCGGTAAGAGCATTCCGGCGGAGTAGTGGGCCATAAGAATTTGGCGAATACCTTCGAGGCGTTGCACCAGTTGATCGTTTTGTTGAGGATCTGGCATGAGGCAAGTCTGAGGTGAAGGGAAGAGATGAAGATGGAGCTTTCGTAAGCGTCTGTAAAAACGCCAACTCTAAAGATTGCCGATCACCCGGCCATTCGGCAATCAAAAACGGTTGTAGCGCGATCCTGAGCGCGGGCCGGGGAGCATTTTGTCATTGCGTTGTGGAGTGCAAAAGCGGCAAAATCGGCGCGTGAAGAATCTTCGCCACGTGCAATGTCTGCGGCGTGATCGCAACTTGGCGTGCGATTCGTGATGTTGTTCTCGGTGAACGCGCTGCGCGCTTTTGAACAGTCGTAATTAAATCCAGATACCATGGCAAGACTAAAATTCATTCTCGCCGGAGGTGGTTTCCTTTTCTTTGTTAGCGGTCAATGGATAGGCGTCAGGCTTGGCCATGCTGCTTTAGTAGCGCTCGCGATGTGCGGAATCATTGGGATAGTTTCGTGCCTCTTCTCAGACGAAGATTTACGCAAAGGCGGCCTATGATGGGCTCGCGAAAGCAATTCAGAGAAGTCTTAGTCCCGCCGGTTGTGAGCCGGCGGTCGATTGTAGCCACGAGACGCCGGACTTCGTATACGTGGATCGTTGATTGCATGGGAGTTGGAAATATCATTTTGTCATTGTCGTGTGGAGCACCAACGAGCAGAATGCGCCCGACCGATGAACTTCTGGGAAACGATTCGTGCCACCGTCAATCCAAGACCTTTATCACAGGCGAAGGCGAACCAGTTGAACGCAGAGGCGAAAGAGTTTTTCGATAAACTTCTCACGACTGGAAAACTTTCAACACCCGACAACATTCCGCTTGTCTTGGGAGCGGATGAGGTAGCTTTATTGCATGAGCCGTCAAAGCTAATCGAAGCAAGAGCGACGAGAGTCTACGGTGGTGTTGGAGCACGGGTGAAGGGGATCTATATCGGCAGCGGCAAATCAAGATCGGTTCAAGGTATGGAGCAGATCGATTCAGGGATGTTGACGCTAACAACGAAAAGGCTGGTTTTCACTGGTTCGATGGAGAGCAGGGCTGCTAGCATCAAGGACATTGTGTCGGTTGATCTGTTGCCGGATGGAATTGAAGTTACCACTGGGAAGAAGGCAAAGCGGCAAATCTACTTGGTGCATAATCCAGTAATTTGGACAATGCTGGTGAGATATGTCGCCGAAGGCAAACTGTCGGCGAACGTAATCAAGCCCGTCGATTTTAGCGCGGCGGGGGACATTCGTTTCAACTGCCCGCAATGCGGTCAGCATCTTACCGTTGAACGAAAGGGGGCGGGAATGGCAGTGAGCTGCCCTGGTTGCAATGCGCAGATCGAAATCCCGCGCAGTAGTGATGAAAGACCGTGAAGTAATCGCCGATAGACTGAGCGAAGCCGGTTGGCGTTGCGGCTGTATCTCAAGCGTGGGTCACGAGGGCCGACAATTTTGGGTTGTGGCCGCAGAGCGCGACAACTGCGTTTGTGGAATCGGCAAGCGGTCACCCGCGCTTCTCCTCGTCTTGGGCGATGACTTTGGACGCAAGTCGCCTGTAGTCATCTTTGAACTGCTGCACTGCTTTCCGAACAGTTTCCGGCTTCATCGCGTCGTCGTCATCGCTGCGAAGTCCGTGTTCTTCGGCCCACATGTCGAGAAATCCGTGAAACATTATCAGTATTCTTATTGTTCTTTCCCCCAGCGAATCGACAAACTCCCTAATCCGGCCCACATCGTGTGGATTGTTTAGGTTGAATCCGTTTTCGGTAAAAAGCTCATGTATAAACCTGTTACGGTCCTGAACAAATCCCGCGAAAAATGCCTCCGCCTCGGGACCTACGTCTGTTTGTCCGCGCAGTGCACTATGCAACTGTCCTAAAGTTCGCGTGCGCTCAAACTCTGTGAGATTGGCAAGCCGGTCCAGCAGGTTACCTTTGTGCTCCTCGCCAAATGGGTCGTTTGCGAAGATACTAAGTTTAAGGCTCGCGTTAATGGCCTGTTCGGCATGCTGTAGAAGCCCGAGAAGAAGGCCAATTCTAGCCCAAGCGTCTTGTTGTGCACCGATTGTTTCACTGTTACCTACCATCGAGAATCACCACTCTCTAAAATCGCCCTTGCGCTCATGCGTCTCAATCACGTTGCCTGCTGCATCGTAAACGCGAATCACGGCATCATGTGATCGACTGCAATGTTGCGCGTAGCCGACAACATCCGGGACGTTTTCATACCACACGCGACCAAACGGAAGCACATCGGAAATGAGATCGACCCCGCGATGATCTTTGCGGGGCCGGACTTCGTAAACGTGTGCAGGGCGCGTCGATGACATCAGGGCGAATCATTTTGCCCATCTGGCGCTCAAAAGCAATTCTAGCGCGATCTTGTGAAGCGGGCAGGGCCGTTGTCCACTTTATCCGCTTCGCAAAAGACGGATCGGCAGAGCGTCGTTTCAATCATGTGAGGCGCTCTAGCTTTATCCACTGTTTTATCCACTCGTGGAAAAATTTTAGCATATTTCAGCGTCAAGTGAGATTGAGCACGATGGCTGATTTACCTAGCGTTGAGCATGTCAGAGCGCGTCGGGATAATTTGAGAAAACTGGCCGGCCATCGGTGTAAACGAGACGCTCTACCACTGAGCTAACCGCCCAAATGCGGGAAGTGATAAGTGATGATTGGATGGTGATGAGTCAAGCGATCGTTCCAAAACGTCTGGTCGTGATTGACACTCAGAGCCACCGGTGCTGCAATGGTTTTTATCACACGATTGTTTTTCATAGTCATCGGTCTAACTACCATTTTGCTTGGCACGTTTTACGGTGCGGAGCCACCAAAGCAAACGAAGGGGACGTCGGCGAACGCGGGTCATTCCACAGCAAAGGCTGTCTACATCGTTGTAAGATCTCGGGCGGACATAAAACAGACATTTACTTACGCTCCGTATCCAGTCGTACCGAGTGAACTTGAAGGTTATGCGGGCTCCCAAGTAGGCGGCGCAGGCACTTATCGCCTTATTGTGGATGCTCAAGGTACGGTCACTCAGGTCACCGTCTTGAAAGGATTTGCAGTTACAGCAGTTTATGATGAGCGATTTTCTAACCTGAAAGGGAATTCTGTTCCCGCCTTGGATGGGGTCATGCGTCAGGCGCTTATGCGGTGGCGAGCCAAACCCGGCCCGCTGCGCGTCGTCGATATCTATTGGAGTTTTGGAACACAACCATGGGTGAACTACGGGAAACCAAATTCGGCGAAATAATCACCGTATCTCTGGAAACTTGGTTGGGGTTTGGTCGGCGTGTCAGCATCGATTTTCGCAAACGAGCAATTCTGGATTGGTGACACGCATCTCGACCGAAAACGGTTTGTTTGCGGGTGAGCAAAAAGTGACTGCGTTCGCGGAAGTCTAATTCGGAGCGTGTGCTGCAGCGATTGTACTTGACGAGCGGGTCAGTTTTTTTCAAGACTCCGCGCAGTTCCAGATCTGAATCCGAGGTGAGGGTAAAGAAGCCCGTCCTCGGTGGCTTCTCCTCGTTTTCAGAGTTGCAGCGACACGGTCACCTTTACCGGGGGAAAGAAAGAAGAACCATGATTCTGCTGACTCACTTCAAACAAACAACTCCGCCACTTGTCGTCACTATCCTGCTTGGATGCTTTGCGCTTTCGCCAACAGCGCAGGCCGTAAGCCCACCGCCGGACGGAGGCTATCCGGGGTTCAACACTGCAGAAGGGCAAAACGCCCTTTTGAGTCTCACGACCGGCGCGGGGAACACAGGATTTGGTTGGTATTCGCTCTTCGCGAACAGCACAAACAACTTCAACACTGGTGTCGGCGCGGGGACGCTCGTTCTCAACACCGCAGACAACAATACGGCCGTTGGCACTGGAGCGCTTTTACTCAATACCACCGGCACCGAGGACACAGCCGTTGGATCGACCGCCCTTTTAAACAACACAACCGGCGGCGACAACACGGCCCTTGGGTTTAAAGCGCTTTTCAGCAACACCATCGGCGAGCTCAACGGCCATTGGTCATCAAAACCTTCAGAGCAACACCACCGGCATCCGCAACTGCGCCGTTGGTACCGAAGTGCTTCAAGCCAACCTAACCGGGGAATCCAATACGGGCACTGGTAATGCGACGCTCTTCAGTAACACGAGTGGCAGCTTTAACACGGCCGATGGTCGTAGAGCACTCTTCAGCAGTACCGGCAACAACAACACGGCCGTTGGTTTTTGGTCATTCCAAAGCCTCACAAGCGGGGACAACAATCTCGCAGTCGGCTATTTCGCCGGGGCCAATCTAACCTCGGGCAGTAACAATATTGACATCGGCGATCAAGGGGTTGCTGCTGAGTCCAACACTATCCGCATCGGCGACCCAACAGTGCAGAGCGCAACATTTATCGCGGGCATTAGCGGCACCGCTGTAGGAGGCGACACAGTTGTAGTTAATGCCAACGGTCAACTTGGCGTGGCGCCTTCCTCGGAGCGATTCAAGGCGGAGATCAAACCGATGGACAAGGCCAGCCAAGCGATTCTCGCTCTGAAGCCGGTGACCTTCCGCTACAAAAAGAGCATTGACCCGAAAGGCGCCCCGCAGTTTGGCCTTGTGGCTGAGCAAGTGGAAAAGGTAAACCCCGATCTGGTGGCGCGTGATGCCGAAGGAAAAGTCTATACCGTTCGTTATGACGCGGTGAATGCGATGCTGCTCAACGAGTTCCTCAAGGAGCACCGCAAAGTTCAGGAATTGGAAGCGAATGCCGTGCGGCAGCACAAACAAATGGAAGAACTTACTGCGGGCCTTCAAAAAGTGAGCGCTCAGCTTGAAGTGAGCAGAGCTGCACCGCCAACCGTTCTCAACAATCAGTGAAGTAACCGTATTTGACAATCAGCCGTCAAGTTTCACCGCGTGGCGGCTTTTTGTGCTTGCTGGGAATGTCTGGTTACGTCGCAGGCGTTACGTCGTTTTCACAACTCTTTGGAATCGCCCTTGCGCTCGTGCACTTCAATCACGCTGCCAGCGGCATCGTAAACCCGAATCACAGCTTGATGTGATCGACTGCGGTGCTCCGCGTATCCGATTGCATTCGCGACGGCATTTGGCTCGCCATACCACAGCCGACCGAATGGCAGCGCATCGGAAATCAGATCGACACCGCGTTTATCTTTGCGCGGGCGGATTTCGTAAACGTGCATGTGATTCGATTTCGTTGCGCTGTTTGTCGAATGTTCGTTGAATCAACTGCCAGTTGTCGCGAAACGATTGAAGATGCCGAGGCCAGACGGCACAGTGCGTTGAAGCAGGGTTCTTCGGGCGCTTGCCGCCTTTGTAAACCTCGAACGTATGCTGCTGCAGATGGTGGATGCTAAAAATGTAAAACTCATCATCCTGTTCCTTGTCGCCTAGTAGAATGTAAATGCACACCAAATCAGGATTGAGAAGCGGTTTCTTGCCGCGAACGTGTTGGAAGTCGTCAACGATCTCGATTTCAAGGAAGGTGTCGGCGCGATA
>DASYDT010000090.1:0-8233 GCA_036499425.1 Candidatus Udaeobacter sp.
TTACCGACCCGGAGCAAAAAATCACCCGCCCCCGCCAAATCTTTGTCGGGCAATCCCGCCGGGAGTTGCCGAAGCAATAGATTTAGCGAAAGAACGCGAGCGGCCTTTCTCTCACGAATCAGCGTGCCTAGGCCTTATTGATTGTTCCCAGCTTCGCGTGAAGCTCCGGCGGGCAGGCACACCGTTCGCGGTGCCGATTTGCTCAGTTCAAGCTGTGCGCTCACTTTCTGCAGGCCCGCGGTAAGCGCTTCAACTTGCTTCTCCAACTGCTCGACTTTGCGGTGCTCTTTGACGAACTCATTCAGCAACATCGCGCTCACCTTCTCGTACCGTACGCTGTAAGGCTTTCCTTCATTGTCGCGCGCGACCAGGTCGGGATTCACTTTCTCACCATCCTCAGCGACCAGCCCAAACTGCGACGTGCCTCGCGGATCTATCTCCTTTTTGTAACGAAAGGTGACCGGTTTAAGAGCGAAGATTGATTCGCTTGCCCGCGCCATCGGCTTGATAGGGTCCTTGAAGCGGACAGAGGACGTTACGGCTTGGCGTTGACGGCCGGGGCGCGCGGCAGGTTGCTGTAGGCCACGAGGCGCAGGTACGCCACGTCTCAGCACAGGTACGTTGCCGTTCGGGCCGGGATCATACCCAAGGTGATCGTTAGAGAGGTCTATAGTAACTGCAACAACGGTGCCGCCAATAGGCTGGTTATTATTGAAGATACCACCGATGTAGCACTCTAAGGACCCGGCCCCGTTCCCGTTCGAGAGGTCGCCGATGCGGATCGTACTGCTTTCGTCGGGAAGTGGGTTGCCGGACTCGTCGACGGAACCAACGAAGTCGCCGATGTAAGTGTTATTGAAGCCAGCGACCACATCTGGTCCTGCCCCTTTACCCACGGCTGTGTTCTCACTGCCGTCAACATTGGCGACCAACGCCCCGGCCCCAACTGCCACGTTGTTGTTGCCATGACCGAGTCCATCCGAGTCATTGTTCTCCAGCGCCAGATCGCCGATGGCAGTGTTCTCGGAGCTATGAACATTTTCAAACAACGCCGAATCACCGAAAGCGTTGTTGCCAAATCCGTCGATGTCGCTCCATAACGCGAAACCGCCGAAAGCATCGTCAAAATTGCCGGTCACATTGCTTCGCATCGCCTCAGCGCCATTGGCGGTATTGTGCTGGGCCGTGGTATTGGAAAAGAGCGCCCGAAAGCCCGTAGCCGTATTGAATGCTCCCGTATTCGAAATGAGCGCCTGATCGCCTACGGCGGTGTTTTCGGGAACAGTAATAACCACTCCAACTCCCGGCGGGCCTTGTGGTCCCTGCGGGCCTTGCGGTCCCGCTGGGCCCTGAGGACCTGCGGGACCCTGAGGGCCGGTCGGACCAGGGGGTCCTTGTGGGCCTTGCGGCCCAGGGGAGCCTTCTGGTCCAGGAGGCCCGGGAGGTCCAGCTGGAAAGCTGCCGATATCGGCACTGCCAAGTTGGCCCGTTGCGGGATTAACCAGCACTGCCTGGTTGGGTGCCGCGGGGCTCATGGCAGTAATCCCGGCCAGAAATATCCCGGCGTGAATTGCCGGATCGCCAATTCGGATTGTGTTTGACTCGCCAGCGAGACCGCCACTGCCGATATCGATGTTGTCACTCCCTGTGGTCAGATTGCTGCCTGCGTTGTCGCCGACTGCGATGTTGCCGTCGCCGGTGGTGTTATTAAATAGTGCCTGAAATCCAATGGCGTTGTTGCCGCTACCTGTCGTGTTGCTAAAGAGCGAGAATCCTCCAATGCCATTGTTTTGAACTGCGGTGTCGTTATAGACGAGTGCGTCAGTTCCAATGGCCACGTTGGATGCGCCGGTGGTGTTAAGCAAAAGCGCGGCTGCGCCCACTGCCGTGTTAGAATTTCCGTTGTTGAGAGCCAGTGCTCCACCGCCAACACCAGTGTTGTAGCTGCCGGTGCTGTCCAAAGATAGTGAACGCCAACCCAGTCCTGTATTTCCTGCGCCGGCGGTAAGAGAATTAAGCGCATCGCAGCCTTCGGCTGTCGTGTAATTGGGATAGCACCCATCCGGCGCCGGACCGACTGCGCGAATTTGTGGTGAAAGCCCGAAGCAGGCAAGCACGATAATGACGAAACGTGGCAGAGTTCTTGGTTTTGAATGGGGCAACAGATGCATGATTCTTCCTCTCTTTCCCCGCTAAATTGAATGGGATTACGGAGTCTGAAAAAGGCGAAGAACCTAGCGGGGCAAAGGCCTCCCCCAGATTCAGACTGGATTTAACGAGGTGGAGTTTCGAAAAAGTCTTGCCTGCTCGTCAAGCACAATCGCTGCAAGCAAGCGCCGTGACATAGAGTTCCACGACCATAGTCAGCTTTTCCTCACGGCGCACGACGAGGCGATTTCGGTCGAGATGTGTGTCACCCATCAAGATTGTTCGTCTGTCAGAATCGACGCTGAGATCCAGCCGAAACTCTAACCACGGTTCTAGAGATTACGGGGCGACTACTTCGCCGCATTTGGCTTCCCGTAGTTCACCCATGGCTGTGTTCCAAAACTCCAATAAATATCCACGACACGCTGCGGCCCGGGTTTGGCTCGCCACCGCATAAGCGCCTGACGCATGACCCCATCCAAGGCGGGAACAGAATTCCCGTTCAGGTTTGAGAATCGCTCATCATAAACTGCTGTAACCGCAAATCCTTTCAAGACGGTGACCTGAGTGACCGTACCCTGAGCATCCACACTAAGGCGATAAGTGCCTGTGCCGCCTACTTGGGAGCCCGCATAACCTTCAAGTTCACTGGGTACGACCGGATACGGAGCGTAAGTAAATGTCTGTTTTATGTCCGCCCGAGATCTTACAATGAGATGGACAGCCTTTTCTTGCGACTGAGCTGTATTTGCCGTCTTCCCTTTCGCTCGCTTTGGCGGCTCCTCACCGTAAAACGTGTTAGGCAAAACGCTCGCTAGACTGATGACTATTAAAAACAATCTTGCGATAAAAGCCATTGCAACAACGGATACTCTAAGCCTCAATCATAACCAGGCATTTCGCAACGATCGTCTGTTTGCACGCGCTCTCGACAATGCTAAACGCGCGACTGGCCTTTCGAAATTGTGCGCACTGATTTCACAAGAGTTCACGCTCAGCGGAGTCCAACCATCGAGATACCAGAACGTGTACCGGCGCTAGCGTTCACCTGTCTAGGTCCCCTCGGTGCGCGTCACAATCCAGATCATTCGTGCTCGAGCGCGAACAGAGCGTCGCTTGACTCATCACCATTCACTCATCACTTATCACTTTCCCGAAATCGGGCGGTTAGCTCAGTGGTAGAGCGTCTCGTTTACACCGATGATCAGGTGATTTTCTCAAATTATCGCTAATTACTCTGACGTGCTCAACGCTAGGTAAAGCGCCAAAATCGCTTCATCCGATCTGCTCTCACGATATGCCGAAATTTTCCCACCGGTGGATAAAACGGTGGATAAAACATCTTACTACTTTTTGCGCTTGCGACGCTTCGTAGCCGCCGCTTTTTTCCCTAGTCGAGACAGGTAGGCATTACTCGCTTTCCTACGCATTGTCTGGATCGCCTTCCTGCCAGCGGCGGAGCGGAAGTCGGCTTCGTTGATCGGCCGGCCCAGCTTGCCAACCTCCGCGCGGGTGGCCTGAAGGATGAGCGACCTTTTTGTGTCCGTCCGTCTCGTTGCCGCGATTGATCTTTTCGTAATGCCGCAACGCTGGCCGTCTTGTAGAGCGCGAATCACATCGTTTTTTGCTTTGTTAATCGGCACGCTCCGTCGCAACCCTAACGCCGCGCGGATAATCGCGCGCGCTTCATCACCTGTCAGTATTCCGATTGTTGCATCTAGTGTTTTGTCTGTGCTTTTCATTCTATCGTCCTATAGTCGGGTCAACGCGCTCTCAACGCAACGCATCGACGATGCTAATTCACGCCGCTGGCGCGCCCGCTTCACAGGATCGCGCTAGAATCGTCGATGATTGGCGGATCGTAAATGATCCGTCGCCTGCGCCATCAACGATTCCTGCACGCTTTACTGCGCACGGTGCTTTGTGATTGAATGCCGCCATGAGCATGAGCGTTGGCGAGCGAGATAAAAGGATGAGCGACATGGCGACTATCGCGGCGGAAGGATTTTGTGAAAAACGCGCTTCCGGCACGCCCGACCACATCAAAGCTAATCCAGAGTTATATCTTCAACACACCGTCCCATATCTTACAGTCCGCACACTTCACATGCACAGGGATGCTCTCAAAAGTTTGGAAACTGACTCGCGTTGGATCAAACGCTTAACCCTCGTATTAGCGGCCCTGACAATCGCTCTAGTGTTCTACGCTTGGCGTTTGGATACAGTGATACATTCACTGCAACTGCACCAATCGCCAGCACCATCAGCGACACCGCCCGGCGCAACATCGCCACCGTGAAACAAACCCGCGTAATGCCATAGCGTCCAGAATCGCTCGCAGAATCCTGACCGCCTTACAAGATCGCGGCTAGAATCGTTTTTGATTGCCGCAGGCAAATGATCCGGTCAGTATGTCATCGACGTTTCTGACACGCGCGTTTACGAAGTCGGCTGCTGTTTATGATTCCGCTTTCCAAATGCCGAATCATTCGGCACAATTATGCGTTTTGGCGTGTAGCGTATGCACAATATCGGCAGCATTCAGGTTTATTCCCCTCGTTGGCAGTGCATCGTGATGCTTTTTGCGGTGCTCGACGAGGTTCGCGGCGGCCTCACCAAGGCGGCGGCTCTGGAGCGTATCTTTGAGCGGCGCTGGTTCGACTTTCAGCCCGAAGACAGGTTGCCTTATCCATCCAACAAGCACACTAGCCGCGAGCCGCGATGGAAGACTGTTATAGCTTGGGCACGCAAGGATGGAGTGGAACACCATCTCATGCAGCACGGCCCTGTGAACAATTGGGACTTAGAAGGAATCGGCCGGGATGTCTTTGCCGCCATTGCGAAAGCGTGCAAGGAACATCGCATTGATGTTCGACACTGTTATCTATGGTCTAGCGCATTCAAACAGCGGATTGATATATCATACACCCTAAGCCCTGCCGACGCTAAAAGGCCCATCAATTTATATGAAGGCGATTGGGTGACGCGAAATATCGATTTCCTTTTGGCGGAACTCCTAGCTCGATCAAACGCCTAACTTGGTTTCGTTAGACCTTGCAAGCCGTCTTCCATGAACGAGCGCGAGACCTTGGCTCTAATCGGCGAGATCCAGAAGGTGGACTTTCGTGAGTTCTGGTGGGGAAGTCCTCTTCTCGCACGGGCCGCTACAGCCAGAGACTCGCGTGTGGCGCGAGCTCTGACTTTTCGGCACCATAGTCTATCCAACAAATCCGCTTTTTCCGCGCACGTCATTCGTCAAGCCATCAAGCTCAGCGACGGCCCGGAATTTCCTTCTCTTTGGAGTTTCATCGATTCGGAGAACGACCCTCGTGCCATCGTCGAGCGCATGGACGACTTCGCATACTTACCGTGGGCTGCGACTTTCGTTCTTGGCGAGGTTGGCGGCGCATACGCCTTTGCAGCTACGTGCGAGCGTTTGGCGCCATCGCACCAGCCGCGCTATCACCTCTTAGTCCGCCTGCTATCACACGTTGTAGTTCGTTACCTTCAGATTGCTGACGCTGCCGAACCAACCGGCACCCTCATTGACGTTGAGACCGGCGAACGCAAAACGGTCCTTCTACGCGATATTGGCGGCGACAGCTACCAGATGCACCTCACGAAGCAGACGGAGGCAGACGAGTATTTCACGCCACTGTCAATCGCTGCCGTCGCCGACGCTAAGCGCCGACTTAACGCGATTCCTGACTCGGTGTTCAACATTCCGAAGCCGAAGTTTCTTCATGCGCTTGATTGCCTTCAAACCCGCAACGCCTAACCATTAACGATGCAACCGACGCATGTTTACGAAGTCAGACCACGCAAAGATCATCGCGGCGTCGATCTCATTTCCGATGCGCTGCCATTCGGTCGGCTGTGGTATGGCGAGCCGAATGCCGTCGCGAACGCAATCGGATACGCGGAGCATCGCAGCCGCTCACATGACGCTGTGATCCGCGTTTACGATGATGCTGGCAACGTGATCGAAACGCACGAGCGCAAAGAGTGGTGAAGTTTTTACTCGCACACACCGCGCTTCCCGTTTAAAACCCGTTCCCAGTATGAACGACTATACCATTTGGTTTATTGCGGCGTTGGGGCTGCTAGCGTTGGTTGGTGTTTTTTGGCGGATGCAGCGCGGCTTCGGTCCATTTAATCTCAGAGCCGTCGGAATCGTTTTGGTTGGGACTTTTGCGGCATTGCTCGCGCTCAAAGATGCGGCTTCTCTCACCGCAGCGATGGGCATTTTGGGCGCTATCGTCGGATATTTGTTCGGCATTAAGGACAAGTGAGTGAGGCAATCTGAACCAAGCAAATTGATTCAGTTTAATCTCTCGGGGGCGTTGCGACTTAAAACATGAGCAATCCCGCCCAAAGACTTCACACCATTCTTACGCGGTCAAAACAGAAGGAGCTTGCACGCAACACCATGCTCGTAGGCTGGCGTAACGTTTTAAGTCTTTCTGAAAACATCGATGACTTGATTTTGATGAGCAAGATTGGCAAGGTTTTTACCCTACCTTCGATTATCACAACGTATGTCGAGAGATTTCCCGATCTCGACGTCGATCTTTTCCTTGGGTGGCGTAACGATCTTTCCGCCGCCTTCCGGGCGATTCAATTCACCGCGACATTCGGCCAATTCAGCAACCGTTTGTCTGATTCAATGCTGATTAACATTCGCTTTTGTGCTAACGAGCTAGACAAGCGAATGCCCGAGAAAGATGTCGCTTCGGAAGGCTTAACGGACATCCGCGACTCTGCCTGGGCGTTATACGAGGAAATTCTCAAATCTGACCTGCCGTCTGATCTTGTTCGCTATCTGCTCGATTGTTTGTATCTCGTCATTGAGGCGATTGACGATTTTGAAATCACAGGAGCGGCTGGTTTAGAGCAATCGCTCAACGCCGTCGTTGGCACTGTGGCGACAAATACAGCGACAGCTAAACAGGCTTCCGCGTCTCCGTTTGGCGACCGCTTGTGGAGCGTCGTGACGAAGGTCGCAGTTCTGCTCAAACTAGGTAAGACCGCACTAGAATTAGAGGAAGGAATTCGGAAATTCCTTCACTGAAGCTCTAAAACGCGGTCAGCTTTTCATCTGCACGCACAACGAAACGCATTCCGTCGCCGCGATGCGCGTCCGTGACAATCCACTGCTGATACGCAGCCCAACTCCAACCAGCTTTGCTGAGACTAACGCTGAATCGCGGTTAGAATGCCGTTTTCGAAATAAACATACCGGCCACCCGGATAAACCCATTGCGAGTGATGTCCTCGCGCCGTGTCGGTCGTGTTTACTTTTTCCGGCTGCCCCCACGCACGTATGCATTGTTCGCCAGTCATCCCAATGAAGACTTCTCCATTTTCGCAATCGCAGCCTCCACTTTGGCAACACGTTCATTCTCAGCGCGCACGATTGCCTCTTGTTGCTGCTTTTGGGCTTGCCCCTGTTCTTCCTGCTTTCGGGCTTGCTGGAGTGCCGCGTTTTGCTCTGCCGAGTATGCGGCGGACTTCTCAGGATTGTAATTGAAGCGTTCCTGAACCTCTTTCGGCAGTTCACTGAAATAGACTTTCGAGATTCCCGATTTTGTTTTCACGATAATGCCATCAGGCTCAACGCGGCTCACCGTGACGTTTTTGTATTCTTTGCCGTTAATCGTTTTGAAGTCGTCGGCCAGCGCGATTGACGCAGATAGCGTCGCGAATATTGCGAGTGCAGTTCGCCAGTTCATTACGGCGGCGGATTCTGTCTCTTTGCGCTCCACGCGGCAATGACAAAATGATTTACGAGATTAAATCCACCGCGAACTTGTCAATCGCCCTTTCCAGTTCCACAACCGCAGTCAGCTTTTCATCGGCACGCACAACGAAGCGGTTTCCGTCGCCGCGGTGCGCGTCAGTAATCCAGATCGTTCGTCCCTCAGAATCAAGGGCCGAAACACAGCCCCAACTAAATCCGGCTTTGCTGAGATTGTCCGCAATGATTTCCCAATACTTCACCGACGAGGAGTGCCGATGCTTCTTTTTAATAACACTTAGCGATGACGGGGTCGTTCGGCTTCTCGGCGAATATCTCGCGCAGGAT